>NZ_JBVJNF010000002.1:27652-1060030 GCF_055583785.1 Streptomyces sp. NPDC104371 | reverse complement strand
CTGTCCTCGGCGATGTGCCCCCGTTGTGCCCTGCGAAGTCTGCCTAGCCGTGTCCGTGCAGGTCAGACCGGTTCATCACCGGTAGTTCACGAACTGAAGCGCGAAGTCGAAGTCCTTGCCCTTCAGGAGGGCGATCACGGCCTGGAGGTCGTCGCGGCTCTTCGAGCTGACGCGCAGTTCGTCGCCCTGTACCTGCGCCTTGATGCCCTTCGGGCCCTCGTCGCGGATGATCTTCGCCACCTTCTTCGCGTTGTCCTGGGAGATGCCCTCCTCGATCGACGCGAAGATCTTGTACTCCTTGCCGGAGAGCTGCGGCTCACCGGCGTCCAGCGACTTCAGCGAGATACCGCGCTTGATCAGCTTCGACTCGAAGACGTCGAGGATGGCCTTCACCCGGTCCTCGGAGTTGGCCTGCATCAGGATCTTCTCGCCGGACCAGGCGATCGAGGCGCCGACGTTCTTGAAGTCGTACCGCTGAGAGATCTCCTTGGCGGTCTGGTTGAGGGCGTTGTCGACCTCCTGCCGCTCGACCTTCGAGACGATGTCGAAACTGGAGTCGGCCATGTCCTGTGGCTCCTTGTATCGGGATGGATCGGGGTGCGTATCGGCGTGCGGGACCCGGGCCGCCTGGCCCGGCATCGATCCCGGGCCGCATCCGCATAAGCCTAGCCACCCCACCCCCCGTGGGCTGCTGATCTATGGGGTGGCGAAGCACCCCTGTGCATCGGGTATCGTTTACGTCGTTGCCAGGGAGCACCACCGAGAGGTGGACTCCACAGCAGCAAACTTGGCGGTGTGCCCGAGCGGCCAAAGGGAGCAGACTGTAAATCTGCCGGCTCAGCCTTCCCAGGTTCGAATCCTGGCGCCGCCACAGAGAGGAAGACCCCCTCTGATCAGCCCTTAGGGCAGGTCGGAGGGGGTCTCTTCGTTTCCGGGGGAAGCTCTGGCGTGGCGAAGATCATAAAGAGTCGGCCGTCGGGTGCCGTGCCGCCCCAACTCCCCATGCGGGAGGGCGGGAAGGGCCGGTCGAGAGCGCGGCTGACCTCCCGCGTCGCGCTCGTGCGGCGTGAACCCGCGGCCGATGTCCCGTGCCGCCCGGATCAGCCCGACTTCGGCGGCTTCTGCGTGTCGAAGGCGAAGAGGGTGTTCTTGGCCGCGGCCACGATCACCACACGCCCCGCGACGGTCACGCGCGGGCTCGCGCCCTGCTCGCCCGTCAGATCGTCGGCCCGCGGGTCTGTCGTCCACAGGGAGGCACCGTCGTCCGGCGACAGCGCGACCACCCGGCCGGTGGCCGAGCTGAAATACAGCGCGTCCGCTCCCGCGACGGGACCCGACGCACCCTCCACGCTGGTCTGCCGCGACCACTTCTTCCGGCCGGTGGCAGGGTCGAGCGCGGTGACGAGACCGGTCTGCCCGCTCACATAGACGGTGCCGTCCGCCATGCCCGGCGTCCCCGCGTATGCCTTCGCCAGCCGGGAGTAGGTGACCTTCCGCGAGGCGGGGTCGACCCGCGCCACCCCGTCGTAGCCGGCCAACGCCGGTCCCTCCAGGTGCTCCTGAAGGAGTACGAGTCTTCCGTCGGCGACGCCCACCGGCACAGCGGGCCCGTCGACCGCGATGGGCCCGCCCAGGGTCCCCGAGGCACGGTCGACCTCGTACAGGGTGGGGTGGCGTACCTCTGAGGCGTCCAGCTCCGTATCCGTCGCGCACATCGCGAGGAGCCGCGCGCCCACCGGGACGGGAGCGCACCGCGTCCCCGTAGGGAACGCTGTCGTCCAGGCGACCTCGCCGCTGTGCGCGTCCCGGGCCTCGAAGCGCGAGTCGGAAGCGTCGACCGTCACGACGGTGGAGCCGACCACAACGGCGTCCTGAGTCCGACCCGTGACGGCCGTCGACTGGGCGCCGGACGGCACGGACCACAGCTCCCGGCCGCTGTCGGCGTCGATGGCCACCACCTCGTCGGGAGGGTCCTGCGGGGCGTCCTGGGCGGCGATGCGGTAACCGAGCACCGTGTCGTCGGTGGCGCCCACCAGGTGCACGCCCTGCGCGGGGACACCCGGGCTCTTCACCGTCCACACCCGCGAGCCGTCCAGGACCTTGATACGGGTCGCGACGACACCGCCGCCCCCGCAGAACACCGCGTCGCCGCGCGCTACGCAACGCAACTCGTCCGGGATGTCCGGGCGACCGCCCGGCACGGTCGTGCGCCACCGCTTGAAACCGTCCGGAAGCGCGACACCCGCTGCCGCGACACGCTTGCCCTTGTCGCCGCCGTTGTTCCCCCCGAAGCCGCCCGCCTTCAGTGCGACGCCGCCCCCGCCGATCGCGGCCACCGCGACCGCCGCCGCGAGCACAGGACGCCATCGGCGACGCAGACGACGGCCGACGCGGGAGCCCGTGCTCCCCGTACCGGAACCGGCCGAGGCCGGGGTGTCCCGCCCCTCGAAGTGATGCTGGGTGGTCACATCGCGGGTGCAGCCCGCGCCGACCCCGTTCGCGCCGGTCCCGCCGAGGTCCGCCGGCAAGTCCCGCAGCAGCACGAGGAGTTCGTCCGCGGAGGGGCGCCTCTCGGGCTCCTTGTCCAGGCACGGCTCGACGATCGCGCGCAGAGCCGCCGGCACGGCGCCCAGCGACGGCTCCTCGTGCACCACCTGATAGGCCGTCAGGTACGGGCTGTCCGCGTCGAAGGGCCCGCGCCCCGTCGCCGAGTACACCAGCAGCGTCCCCAGCGAGAAGACATCGGACCGCGGCCCCACACCACGCGGCGCCTGCAACTGCTCCGGCGACATGAAGGGCGGCGTACCGATGACCCGCCCTGTCATCGTCAGCGTCTGCTGGTCCGCGGCGCGTGAGATGCCGAAGTCGATGACGCGCGGGCCCTCGGGCGAGAGCACGACGTTCGAGGGCTTCAGGTCACGGTGCACGACCCCCACCCGGTGGATGTCGCGCAGCGCCTCCGCCAGTCCGATGGCGAGCTTCCTCAGCTCCGCTCCGTCCAGCGGGCCCTTCGCGGCGATGTGCTGGGCGAGCGTGTAGCCCTCGATATAGGTCGTCGCCATCCATGGCTGATCGGCCTCGGGGTCGGCGTCGACCACGGCGGCGGTGAACGCGCCGCTCACCCGCCTCGCCGCGGCCACCTCCTGCCGGAAACGGATGCGGAACTCGTCGTCCCCCGCGAACTGTTGGTGGATCAGCTTGATCGCGACAGGCCGCCCCGAACTCGTACGGGCCAGGAAGACCGTGCCCATGCCGCCCGAGCCGAGCCGCGCCTCAAGCGGATAGCCGCCGATCTCGGCCGGATCACCCCCGCGCAGCGACACTCTCCCCGACCTCCCCGTTCCCCGTGCGCCTCTGGCGTCACGGGCCTGCGTACTTGTCCTTCGGACAAACTAGCCGCAGGTCAGTACGGGAGAGTAAAGAGGGTGAGGAACAGAGGGCCGTCCGTCGTACGCTGAGGGCATGTCGTCTCGCCGCAGGAGCTGTCCCGAGTGCCGTCGGGAAATCGCTGTCGTCGCGGGGCGGTTCGCGCGGCATGACCCGCCGGGGGCGCGGAGCGACAGGACGCTCGTCTCGTGTGTCGGGTCCCGCAGGCTCGCCCAGGCCGATGCGGCGCAGCCCACCCTCGACGGCTACGCCCTGCCGGAGTTCCCCGGTCAGCTTCCCCTCTTCTGAGCCCCGCGCCGAGCTTGACGAGCCCTCAGTTCCCCGCCACCGCCTTCACGGCCACCGACACCGGGGTCGAACCGCTGACCAGTTCCAGGGTCAGACCGGCCGTCGCGGGCGTGTCGATCAGCTCCGCCAGGACGGCCGCCACGTCGTCACGCGGGACCGTGCCGTGGCCGGTGTGTGCCTCCAGGCGTACGAGGCCCTTGCCCGCGTCGCTCGTCAGCGAGCCGGGGCGCAGGATCGTCCAGTCCAGGGACTCGTGGGCGCGGACGTGCGCGTCGGCCTCGCCCTTCGCGCGCAGGTAGACGTCGAAGACCTCGTCGCCCGCGTGCTCCGGGTCCGCGTTGATGGACGAGACGACGAGGAAGCGGCGTACGCCCGCCCGTTCCGCCGCCTTCGCGAACAGGATCGCCGCGTCCCGGTCTACGGTGTGCTTGCGGTCCGCGCCGCTGCCCGGACCCGCGCCCGCCGCGAAGACGGCCGCGTCGGCCCCCTCCAGATGCCCCGCGACCTCCTCGACCGACGTCGACTCCAGATCGCACACGATCGGTTCGGCGCCCGCCGTCCGCAGGTCGTCGGACTGCTCCGCATGGCGGATGATCCCCGCCACCTCATCACCGCGCGCGGCGAGCAAGCGCTCCAGCCGCAGCGCGATCTGACCATGACCACCAGCGATGACAGTGCGCATGTCTCCGACCGTACGCCCGGACGGACGCCTTCGCCGTGCGATCACCACGCACCTTCACGTATGTCTCGTTCGCACATGTGTCGTTCACCCATGTCTCGTCCGCACACGTGCACCCGCGCCGCGCATACGAGCACGTCACGTCCCCGCCCTACGCCTCCGTCACCCGCCCCTGCCGAGGCAGATCCAGCGCCACGGCCGCCGAGTCGCAGTACTCCCGGACGGCGCTCGTACGCGCCACCACGCGCCCCCGGTGCACCACCACGCGGCTGTACGCGAGCGAGAGCGCGCCCGCCAGTCGGTCGCCGCGTACCGCGAGCAGCTCCGCGGGGAAGCCGGCCTCCACCCGGACCTCAGGCAGGCCGAGCGCGGCCCGCGCGGACGCGCTCACCATGGCGTACGCCACCTCGGGGCTCAGTCCGTCCCGCGACGCCAGCAGATACGCGGCCTCCAGCGGATCGCCGCGCCCCACGGGGTTCGACACGTCCCGAAGCGCCCCGCTGCCCGCCGCCACCCGCACCCCGGCCGACCGCAGCAGCCGCACCGGAGCCGTGCCGCCACGCCGCTCGACGACGCCACAGCCCCCCTGCGGCAGACAGATCACGGTCACTCCGGCGGCGGCGAGTTGGTCGGCGGCACGGGCGGCGGCCCCCGCCGGAAGCCGTCCCAGACCGGCGCACGGGCCGAGGGTCACCCCGGGGCGCAGCCCGCCCGCCATCGCCGCGAGCCGGGCCAGGCGCACCGGGTCGTCGGCGTCCGTGTGCAGATCGACCGGGCAGCCGGACTCGGAGGCCAGTTCGAGAACCGCCTCGACATAGCCGGTGGGATCGGGGTCCGTGTCCGGACACCCGCCCACCACCGCGGCGCCCATCTTCATCGCGTCCCGCAGGATCGCGAGCCCGTTGGCACCGGCGGCCCCGGTGAGCACCCGCGGCATCGCCACCGCCGTCAGCTCGGCCAGCCCGCCGAGTGAGTGCCGCGCCCCCAGCAGCGCCTCCAGCGCGTCCAGGCCATGGACGTCACCGATGTGCACATGCGAACGCAGCGCCGTCGCGCCGTGGCCCAACTGGAGCAGCGCGGCCTCGGTGATACGGCGCTGGATCTCCTCCAGGGCCTGCGGCACCGGTCCGTCGCCGTCCGCCGAGAGGGCCGTGTCGCCGTGCGCGTGCGGCTCGGCGGGGGCCGGCAGGAGCAGATAGCCCCCGAGGTCGACACGCGCCCCGACGCTTCCCGCCGCCAGGCTGCCCGCGGTGCCGACCGCCTCGATGCGCCCGCCGCCCAGCCGTACGTCCACGGTCCGGCCGTCGGTCAGCCGCGCCCCGCACAGCAGCAGGCCGCTCGCGTCGGACGGTCCCGACGGCGAGGACGAGGAAGGGGGAGGCTGCGGTCGGCTGTCGGCCATCGCGTTCCTGGGGATCGGGGGCGGCTGCGCTCGCGAGGGAAGATCACGCAGAGTGAGTCGAGCCTAGGGCGGCGAGCAGGCCGCGACAGGGAAGAGCGCAATAGTCGTACCGGTGTGGCCCGGTGGGCGGTCCGTTCCGGTTCGGCCCTGCTCCGGCGCGGTGCGGGCGCCTGTCGCAGCCGTGCGCGAGGGGCTCAGGAAGCCTCGTGGGAACCAGGGGGAACAGGCCGGGGCGGGTGCCGCGAAACGGATTTGGGCGAACAGCGGGCGACCGTGTAATGTCTTCATCGCTCGCCCCAATAGCTCAGTCGGCAGAGCGTCTCCATGGTAAGGAGAAGGTCAACGGTTCGATTCCGTTTTGGGGCTCTGATGGGAGAGGTACCCGCCGTAAGGCGGGGACCGATCGCATCGCAGCGGTGTAGCTCAGTCGGTAGAGCAAGCGGCTCATAATCGCTGTGTCACCGGTTCAAGTCCGGTCACCGCTACTTGCAGTAGCCGATTGCGGGGTCGGTCCTTCAATCGGCTACTCTTTCATGCGTTAGATTTCGTCCACCCTGTTCGTCAAGGAGCACTCCTGTGGCTGCCACCGACGTCCGCCCGAAGATCACGCTGGCCTGCGTGGAGTGCAAGGAGCGGAACTACATCACCAAGAAGAACCGGCGCAACGACCCGGACCGTCTTGAGATGAAGAAGCACTGCCCGCGTTGCAACGCGCACACCGCGCACCGCGAGACGCGATAACCAAGGCTCGTAGCGAGGCCGTCCCCACTGATGAGGGGGCGGCCTCGCGGCGTTGATACGGCCGGAGTTCCGCCGTCCGGTCGGCGGGGCACCGACCCCCGCCGACCGGACGGCGGAACCGCTCACCCACGGGTGCAGAATCGGTCACGTCCGCCGAACCCGCTGAACAACCAGGAGGTGCCGGGCCATGGCGCTCGACCAGTCCTTCGTGGGGCGGTCCTACCCGCCCACCGACCCGTACGAGGTCGGCCGGGAGAAGATCCGCGAGTTCGCGGAGGCGATCGGAGACGCCAACCCGGCCTACGTCGACCCGGAGGCCGCCAAGGCGCTCGGCCACACCGATGTGATCGCCCCGCCGACCTTCGTCTTCGCGATCACCTACAAGGCCGCGGGCCAGGTCGTCCAGGACCCCCAGCTCGGTTTGGACTACAGCCGAGTGGTGCACGGCGACCAGAAGTTCGCCTACCGCCGTCCCGTGCGCGCCGGTGACCGGCTGAGCGTCACCTCGACCATCGAGTCCATCAAGTCCCTCGCGGGCAACGACGTCCTGGACATCCGCGGTGAGGTCCACGACGAGGCCGGTGAGCATGTGGTGACCGCCTGGACCAAGCTCGTGGCCCGCGCGCCGGAAGAGGAGGTGTGACGCGGATGACCGCGAAGATCGCGTACGACGCCGTCGAGGTCGGCACCGAACTGCCGGCGCAGAGCTTCCCCGTCACCCGAGCCACGCTCGTGCGGTACGCGGGCGCCTCCGGTGACTTCAACCCGATCCACTGGAACGAGAGGTTCGCCCGGCAGGTCGGCCTGCCGGATGTGATCGCGCACGGCATGTTCACCATGGCCGAGGCGGTCCGCGTGGTGACCGACTGGGTGGGCGACCCCGGCGCGGTCGTCGAGTACGGCGTCCGCTTCACCCGGCCCGTCATCGTCCCGGACGACGACCAGGGCGCCGTCGTCGAGGTCAGCGGCAAGGTCGCGGCCAAGCTCGCGGACAACACCGTCCGCGTCGACCTCACGGCGACCAGCGCAGGCCAGAAGGTCCTCGGGATGTCGCGGGCGGTCGTACGACTGGCCTGACGGCGTGGCCGACTGAAGCGAAGCCGAAGGGGCGTCCGCTGCTGCGGGCGCCCCTTCGCATGGACCAGGCGTGTCGGACTGCTTGACGAAGTTAGTGATTGCGCACTAACTTCGTCGCATGGTCAGGATGAGCGCCGAAGAGCGGCGCGAGAGCGTCATTCGCGCGGCGACGACCGAGTTCGGGCAGAAGGGCTACTACGGCACCTCCACCGAGGCGATCGCCAAGCGGGTGGGTGTCTCGCAGCCCTATCTCTTCCGGCTCTTCCCGAGCAAGAAGGCGATCTTCGCCGCCGTCTCGCACCGCTGCATCGAGGAGACGTGCGAGGTCTTCGAGGAGGCGTCCAGGGGCCTGGAGGGCGAGGAGGCCCTGCACGCCATGGCAGCCGCGTATGCGCGACTGATCGCGGAGCATCCCGAGAAGCTCCAGATGCAGATGCAGACGTACCTCGCCGTGGCAGCCGCCGAGGCCGAGGGGGAGCACGAGTTCGGCGAGTCCGTCCGGGCCGGATGGATGAAGCTCTGGGAGACGGTGCATCTGCCGCTGGGCGCCGACGTGAGCGAGACCACGACGTTCCTGGCGTACGGGATGCTCGTCAACACCCTCGCGGCCATGGGGTTCCCGCCCGAGCACACGGTCTGGCAGGGGCTGTACCTGTCGGCTCGGGGCGAGGGCCGGTCGGAGGAGTAGGGCGAACGGGCGCGGGGTGAAGGTCCTTAGCCTCGCCCGTCTCCGCTTGCCTGTCTCCGTCATGGCCTTCTCATGGCCGCGAAAGTAAGTAATCAATAACTAATATTCGAGCGACATACCCGCTGGGGGAGCGATGTCAGAGCAGCAGACAGCACGGCGCGGGGGCGTGGTCTGGGCCCTTGTGATCACCGGGCTCGCCGGGTTCATGGCGAGCCTCGACAACCTCGTCGTCACCACCGCCCTGCCCTCCATCCGCAAGGACCTCGGAGGCGGACTGGACGACCTGGAGTGGACCGTGAGCGCGTACACGCTCACCTTCGCGGTCCTGCTCATGTTCGGCGCGGCCCTCGGTGACCGCTTCGGGCGCCGACGGCTCTTCCTCGTGGGCCTGGGCATCTTCACCGCGGCCTCCGCCGCCGCGGCCATGGCGCCGGGCATCGACTCCCTGATCGCGGCCCGCGCGGTGCAGGGCGTGGGCGCGGCCGTCATGATGCCGCTCACCCTGACGCTGCTGACCGCCGCCGTCCCGGTCGAGAAGCGCGGGATGGCCTACGGGATCACGGGCGCCGTCAACGGACTCGCCGTCGCCTCCGGTCCCCTCATCGGCGGCAGCCTCACCGAACACGTGTCCTGGCACTGGATCTTCTGGCTGAACGTCCCCCTGGGCCTGGCCGTGATGCCGCTCGCCCGCCTCCGCCTCGCCGAGTCGTACGGCAGCGGTTCCCCGCTCGACGTCCCTGGCACCCTGCTCGTCAGCGGTGGTCTCTTCGGGATCGTGTACGGGCTGGTGCGCGGCCCGGCCGACGGCTGGACCAGCCCGCTCGTCCTGACCGGCCTGTTCGCGGGCACCGTGCTGCTCTTCGCCTTCGTCCACCACGGCATCCGCCACAAGAACCCCATGCTCCCCATGCGGCTCTTCCGGTCCCGCGCCTTCTCCGGGATCAACTTCGCGAGCCTGTTGATGTTCCTGGGGATGTTCGGCTCGATCTTCCTGCTCAGCCAGTATCTGCAAGGCGTACTCGGCTACTCGCCGACCCAGGCGGGCCTGCGGATGCTCCCCTGGACCGGCATGCCCATGCTGATCGCGCCCGTCGCCGGATATCTCTCCGACCGCTTCGGCGGACGCCCGGTCGTCGCCGCCGGGCTCGTCTTCCAGTCCGTCGGGCTCGTCTGCTTCGCCACCGTGGTCACCGCGGACGCGTCGTACGCCGCCCAGTTGCCCGCACTGATCCTCAGCGGCATCGGGATGTCCCTCTACTTCGCCCCGGCCTCCGCCCTGGTCATGTCCAGCGTCCGGCCCCATGAGCAGGGCATCGCGTCCGGCGCGAACAACGCCCTGCGCGAGGTCGGCGGCGCGCTCGGTATCGCGGTGATGTCGTCGGTCTTCACCGCACAGGGCGGCTACGAGACCCCGCAGGCCTTCGTGGACGGACTGCGCCCGGCCCTCGGGGTGGGGGCCGTGGTCGTGGCCCTGGCGGCCGTCGCCGCCCTGATCATCCCGGCCCGACGGCGTGCCGCGGGGGACCCGGTCGACACGGAGGACACGGCCGACGCGCCGACGGCTCCGGCCCTGGAGACAGCCGCCTCCTGACGCGCGTGTGACGCGGCCCCGCCCGGTCCTCGGGCGGGGCCGCCCGTGTGCGCTGCGGAGCGGTCGGTGCCGTCTCGTAGTCTTGGGCCCGTGCTGGAACTCCACGACGCCCCGCTCGCCCCGCTGACCACCTTCCGGCTGGGCGGCCCCGCCACCCGCCTGATCACCGCCACCACCGACGCCGAGGTGATCTCCGCAGTCCAGGAGGCCGACGACGCCGGTGTCCCGCTGCTGCTGATCGGCGGCGGATCCAATCTGATCATCGGCGACAAGGGCTTCGACGGCACCGCCCTGCGCATCGCCACGACGGGCATCGCCCTCGACGGCACCAGGCTGGAAGTGGCCGCGGGCGAGGTGTGGACCGATGCCGTGGCCCGCACCGTCGAGGCCGGGCTCGCCGGTATCGAGTGCCTCTCCGGCATCCCCGGCTCCGCGGGCGCGACCCCGATCCAGAACGTCGGCGCGTACGGCCAGGAGGTCTCCTCGACGATCAGCGAGGTGGTCGCGTACGACCGCAGGGAGCGTACGACGGTCACGCTGACGAACGACGAGTGCGCGTTCTCGTACCGCGCGAGCCGCTTCAAGGCCGACCCCGAGCGCTATGTGGTGCTGCGCGTCCGCTTCGGACTGGAGGACGCGCAGGGGCTCTCCGCTCCCCTCCGGTACGCGGAGACGGCCCGTGTCCTCGGGGTCGAGGCGGGCGACCGCGTGCCGCTCACCGCCGCCCGGGAGACCGTCCTGAAGCTGCGGGCGGGGAAAGGGATGGTCCTGGACCCCGAGGACCACGACACCTGGTCCGCGGGCTCGTTCTTCACCAACCCGATCCTCACCGACGAGGAGTTCGCCGCCTTCCACGCGCGCGTGAAGGAGCGGCTCGGCGATCAGGCGCAGCCGCCCGCGTTCGCGGCGGGCCCCGGACGCGTCAAGACGTCGGCGGCCTGGCTGATCGACAAGGCGGGCTTCACCAAGGGGTACGGCACCGGACCGGCCCGTATCTCCACCAAGCACACCCTGGCCCTCACCAACCGCGGCGAGGCCACCACCGAGGACCTGCTCGCCCTCGCCCGCGAGGTCGTGGCCGGGGTCCGGGAGGCCTTCGGGATCACGCTGGTGAACGAGCCGGTGACGGTGGGCGTGACCCTCTGAGAAGGGCAGGGGAGGCCGTCAGCAGGCGGCCTCCCGCTCCACCGTCCCCGGGCCGCTGAGCCAGGCGTCCACCCCGGCCAGCAGCTTCGCCTTCATGTCCGCGGGGGCGGCCGAGCCGCGCACCGACTGCCGTGCCAGCTCGGCCAGTTCGCGGTCCGTGAAGCCGTGATGGCGACGGGCGATCTCGTACTGGGCCGCCAGCCGGGAGCCGAACAGCAGCGGGTCGTCGGCGCCCAGCGCCATCGGGACACCCGCCTCGAAGAGCCTGCGCAGGGGGACGTGCTCCGGCTTCTCGTAGACGCCGAGCGCCACGTTCGAGGCGGGGCACACCTCGCAGGTCACCCCCCGGTCCGCCAGGCGCTTGAGCAGCCGCGGGTCCTCCGCGGCCCGCACCCCGTGGCCGATCCGGGTCGCGTGCAGGTCGTCCAGGCAGTCGCGGACCGACGCGGGCCCGGTCAGCTCGCCGCCGTGCGGCGCCGACAGCAGGCCGCCCTCGCGGGCGATGGCGAACGCCCGGTCGAAGTCCCGTGCCATGCCCCGGCGTTCGTCGTTCGAGAGCCCGAAGCCCACCACCCCGCGGTCCTGGTACCGCACGGCCAGCCGGGCCAGCGTGCGCGCGTCCAGAGGGTGCTTCATACGGTTCGCGGCGACCAGGACCCGCATCCCGAGTCCCGTCTCCCGGACCGTCGTCTCCACCGCGTCCAGGATGATCTCCAGCGCCGGGATCAGACCGCCGAGGCGCGGCGCGTACGACGTCGGGTCCACCTGGATCTCCAGCCAGCCCGAGCCGTCCCTGAGGTCCTCCTCCGCGGCCTCCCGCACCAGCCGCCGGATGTCCTCCGGCTCCCGCAGACACGACCGCGCCGCGTCGTACAGCCGCTGGAAGCGGAACCAGCCCCGCTCGTCGGTCGCCCGCAGCTTCGGCGGCTCCCCGCTGACCAGCGCCTCGGTCAGCGCGTCGGGCAGCCGGACGCCGTGCTTGTCGGCCAGTTCCAGCAGGGTGGTGGGCCGCATCGACCCCGTGAAGTGCAGGTGGAGATGGGCCTTCGGCAGCTCAGAGAGATCACGTACACGCTCCATTCCCAGATCGTGCCGCAGGTCCCCGCCCCACCGGTAGCGCTTTCACCGTCCGTGGTCTTGCCCGCACAAACAAACGGGGACCCGCCGCCTTCCCGCTGGGGTGGGCGACAGGTCCCCGGGGCATCCGGAGCGGGAGGTCAGTCCCGCGCCTCCGCGAGCAGCTTCTGGATCCTGCTCACGCCCTCGACGAGGTCCTCGTCACCGAGGGCGTAGGACAGGCGCAGATAGCCGGGGGTGCCGAAGGCCTCGCCCGGGACGACCGCGACCTCGGCCTCCTCCAGGATCAGCGCGGCCAGCTCCACGGAGGTCTGCGGACGCTTGCCGCGGATCTCCTTGCCGAGCAGGCCCTTGACCGACGGGTACGCGTAGAACGCGCCCTCGGGCTCGGGGCAGAGAACACCCTCGATCTCGTTCAGCATCCGCACGATGGTCCGGCGGCGCCGGTCGAAGGCCTCGCGCATCTTCGCGACCGCGTCCAGGTCACCCGACACGGCCGCCAGGGCCGCGACCTGCGCGACGTTCGACACGTTGGACGTCGCGTGCGACTGGAGGTTGGTCGCGGCCTTGACGACGTCCTTCGGGCCGATGAGCCAGCCCACGCGCCAGCCCGTCATCGCGTACGTCTTGGCGACACCGTTGACCACGATGCACTTGTCGCGCAGCTCGGGCAGGAGCGCGGGCAGCGAGGTGAACTTCGCGTCGCCGTAGACCAGGTGCTCGTAGATCTCGTCCGTCAGCACCCACAGGCCGTGCTCGACCGCCCAGCGGCCGATCGCCTCGGCGTCGGCCTCGCTGTAGACCGCGCCGGTCGGGTTCGAGGGCGAGACGAAGAGGACGACCTTCGTCTTCTCCGTGCGGGCCGCCTCGAGCTGCTCGACGGAGACGCGGTAGCCGGTCGTCTCGTCCGCGACGACCTCCACCGGGACACCGCCGGCCAGCCGGATCGACTCGGGGTACGTGGTCCAGTACGGCGCCGGGACGATCACCTCGTCGCCCGGGTCCAGGATCGCGGCGAAGGCCTCGTAGATCGCCTGCTTGCCGCCGTTGGTGACCAGGACCTGGGAGGGGTCCACCTCGTAGCCCGAGTCGCGCAGCGTCTTCGCGGCGATGGCGCTCTTCAGCTCCGGCAGACCGCCGGCCGGCGTGTAGCGGTGGTACTTCGGGTTCTTGCAGGCCTCGACGGCCGCTTCGACGATGTAGTCCGGCGTCGGGAAGTCCGGCTCGCCGGCACCGAAGCCGATGACAGGGCGTCCGGCGGCCTTGAGGGCCTTGGCCTTGGCGTCCACGGCAAGGGTGGCGGACTCGGAGATCGCGCCGATCCGGGCGGAGACCCGGCGCTCGGTGGGAGGGGTTGCAGCGCTCATGGGACCCATCGTTCCAGACCGGATTCGCCGCGCACACTCCGGTTTGACTTTCCGCGGAAGCCGCTGCTCCGGGGCCCTGCGGCGGGGAACGAGGGCACCAGGGGGCAGGGTGGGAACAAATGTCCGCGGCCGGGCCGTGAGGTGGTGGATCTTCAGGCGAACCGGCGTCGATCTCGCCTCCGCACACCACCGACGAGCACTTTCTGTTCGACGCCCGGCCCCGAAGCACGTACACTCTCACCTCGTTGGCCTTCGGCGGCCGCGATCGAGCTGGTGCACACCGAGCACCCGTCCGGATGCGGTACGTTGGGGTACGCAGCAAAGGGTCGTAGCTCAATTGGTAGAGCACTGGTCTCCAAAACCAGCGGTTGGGGGTTCAAGTCCCTCCGGCCCTGCTACACACTCCCCGACCAGGAAGTGTGCGCACAGTACGTACGTATTGCACTCGCCGTGCGGCTCAACCGGGCGCGGCACGGCCACGACCCGGAATCAGGTGAGGACGAGTGACGGATGCCGTGGGCTCCATCGACATGCCTGACGCCAGGGACGACGTGCAGGAGAAGAAGACCCGCAAGGGTGGCAAGCGAGCCAAGAAGGGCCCGCTGAAGCGCCTTGCCCTCTTCTACCGTCAGATCATCGCGGAGCTGCGCAAGGTCGTCTGGCCCTCGCGGAACCAGCTCACGTCCTACACCACCGTGGTGATCTTCTTCGTCGCGATCATGATCGCGCTGGTGACTCTGATTGACTATGGGCTCAACCACGCTGCCAAGTACGTCTTCGGCTGAGCCGAGCGCGAAGGACGCCGTGATGCCCGGCGTCCGTTTCGCATGTTCCACCCCTATGTATCCAGGAAGAAGCAGCCACCGTGTCTGACCCGAACCTGAACGACGCCAAGGAGCCGCGCGGGGAGGCCGTCGAGCCCGAGGCCGTCGAGTCCGTGGACGACGAGCTCGAGATCGTCGAGGGCGCGGACGAGGTCGACGAGGCCGAGGCTGCCGAAGCCACCGCGGGTGAGCCGGCCGAAGAGGCCGCCATGCACGTCGTGGACGAGGACGAGAGCGCTGAGGAAGAGGCCGCCGAGGGCGAGCAGGAGCCCGACCTCGACCCGGTCGAGAAGCTCCGCCAGGAGCTGCGCGCTCTGCCCGGCGAGTGGTACGTGATCCACACGTACGCCGGTTACGAGAACCGCGTGAAGACCAACCTCGAGCAGCGCGCCGTCTCGCTGAACGTCGAGGACTACATCTTCCAGGCCGAGGTGCCCCAGGAAGAGGTCGTCCAGATCAAGAACGGCGACCGCAAGACCATCCGCCAGAACAAGCTCCCGGGTTACGTCCTGGTGCGCATGGATCTGACGAACGAGTCCTGGGGCGTCGTCCGCAACACCCCCGGTGTCACCGGCTTCGTCGGCAACGCCTACGACCCGTACCCGCTGACCCTGGACGAGATCGTCAAGATGCTCGCCCCGGAGGCGGAGGAGAAGGCCGCCCGTGAGGCCGCCGAGGCCGCGGGCAAGCCGGCGCCGCAGCGCAAGGTCGAGGTCCAGGTGCTGGACTTCGAGGTGGGCGACTCGGTCACCGTCACCGACGGCCCGTTCGCGACGCTGCAGGCGACCATCAACGAGATCAACGCCGACTCCAAGAAGGTCAAGGGCCTGGTGGAGATCTTCGGCCGCGAGACGCCGGTCGAGCTTTCCTTCGACCAGATCCAGAAGAACTAGTCACTTCTGGACCTATCGCTTCCGACCAGGTCAGGCGGGCTGTCCCAGCCTGCCTGACCTGGTCGGTTTTTGGCCGCGCAGCTATACCCGTTATCGTTGTGCGGTATGCCTGCATCCGGGTGGCACCCGGGAGCGGGCAGGACCCGAATCGAAAGGACCCGGAGAGCTATGCCTCCCAAGAAGAAGAAGGTCACGGGGCTCATCAAGCTCCAGATCCAGGCCGGTGCCGCCAACCCGGCTCCGCCGGTCGGCCCGGCGCTGGGCCAGCACGGCGTCAACATCATGGAGTTCTGCAAGGCCTACAACGCCGCGACCGAGTCGCAGCGCGGTTGGGTCATCCCGGTGGAGATCACGGTCTACGAGGACCGTTCCTTCACCTTCATCACCAAGACGCCGCCGGCCGCCAAGATGATCCTCAAGGCCGCGGGCGTGGAGAAGGGCTCCGGCGAGCCGCACAAGACCAAGGTCGCCAAGATCACCGAGGCGCAGGTCCGCGAGATCGCCACGACGAAGATGCCCGACCTCAACGCCAACGACCTGGACGCCGCCGCGAAGATCATCGCCGGTACCGCGCGTTCCATGGGCGTCACGGTCGAGGGCTGAACCCCACCTTCGTAGAAACCGCGGCCTGAGGGCCGCACGTGGCAGGGCCTGCTCGGCCCGTACCACGCCTCCTTTCAGAACAACACAGGAGCAGTTGTGAGCAAGCGCAGCAAGGCTCTCCGCGCTGCGGACGCCAAGATCGACCGGGAGAAGCTGTACGCCCCGCTCGAGGCCGTCCGTCTCGCCAAGGAGACCTCCACGACCAAGTTCGACAGCACTGTCGAGGTCGCCTTCCGTCTGGGTGTCGACCCGCGCAAGGCCGACCAGATGGTCCGTGGCACCGTGAACCTCCCGCACGGCACCGGTAAGACCGCCCGGGTCCTGGTCTTCGCGACCGGTGACCGTGCCGAGGCCGCTCGTGCCGCGGGCGCCGACATCGTCGGCGCCGACGAGCTGATCGACGAGGTGTCGAAGGGCCGTCTGGACTTCGACGCCGTCGTCGCCACCCCGGACCTCATGGGCAAGGTCGGCCGCCTCGGCCGCGTGCTCGGTCCCCGTGGTCTGATGCCGAACCCCAAGACCGGCACCGTGACCCCGGACGTGGCGAAGGCTGTCACCGAGATCAAGGGTGGCAAGATCGAGTTCCGCGTCGACAAGCACTCGAACCTGCACTTCATCATCGGCAAGGTGTCCTTCGACGACACCAAGCTGGTGGAGAACTACGGCGCGGCCCTGGAGGAGATCCTCCGTCTGAAGCCGTCCGCCGCCAAGGGGCGTTACATCAAGAAGGCCGCCATCAGCACCACGATGGGCCCCGGCATCCTGGTGGACTCCAACCGCACCCGCAACCTCCTCGTCGAGGAGGACCCGGCCGCCGTCTGAACCTGACGGCAGCCGCGGGCACGCGTAGCTGACGACGGGCCCCGCACCTTCCGAGGTGCGGGGCCCGTCGGCGTTCTGCGAGCACTCGACGGACGCCGAGGCGGCGGTTTCCTGTGTCCGGAACCGAAGGAGCCTCCGTGGCTTCCTGGGCCCGGAATTGAACAGCCTTTCCCATCCACTCAAGATAGGGTCAAGATCTCGTTGGGTTCCTTGGGGGGAATCATGAAGTTTGTGCGTGGTGCGGCTGGTCGCGGTGCGGTGGGTGCGGCGCTGGTGGCTCTGGTCCTGAGTGCCGGAGCGGTCTCCTGCTCGAAGGGCGGTGACGGCGGCGGTGGTTCGGAGGAACCGAAGATGACGCCCGCCGCGGCCGTGGCCAAGGCGGCGAAGAACACCGAGGAGATCACCTCCCTCCACTACCGGATGACCGGCACGGTCCCGGGTGAGGGGAAGATCCGCGCCGAGGCCGAGATGGCCATGAAGCCACTCGCCATGAGCATGAATATGACGGCCCCGGACAAGGGCGCTGACGGCAAGGTCGAGATCCGGCTCGTCGACAACGTGATGTACATCGACGGCGGCGCCCAGGCCGCCAAGGAGATGGACGGCAAGCACTGGCTCAAGTTCGACATGGCCGCCATGGGCGCGGACAAGGGCCTGAACACCGACCAGCTCGGCCAGGCCAATCAGAACCCGGCTCAGGAGTCCACCTTTCTCACCAGCTCCAAGAAGGTGAAGAAGGTCGGCACCGAGACCGTCGGTGGCGTGAAGACGACGCACTACACCGGCACGCTCACTCTTGATGACCTGCGCGACTCCCTCAAGGGCAAGAACAAGGCGATCCGGGATCAGCAGGAGAAGAGCCTCCAGGTGTACGAGAAGATGGGCGCCACCACGATCGACATGGACATGTGGATCGATGGTGCCGACCACACCAAGCAGTTCCGCATGCGCAGCGACGCCGACGAGGGTCAACTCGACACGACGATCACGTTCCTCGACCTCAACAAGCCGGTGACCGTGACCGCCCCGCCCGCCAAGGACACGGTCGATCTCGCCGAGATGATGAAGGAAGCCGACCAGAGCTGAGCGCGCCTCGGGAACGGATTTGCTTGACGCGGACCCGTTCCCTTATTCTTCTCCAGAAGCCAAAGACCGCTGGTCGTTGCCGTGAACTCGAACGAGGGCATGGTGGCCGAAGGATCCGCTGAATTGCGGACGACCCGCGCAGGTGACTGTGGAAGAACTCCCGGAGTGTGAGCGATCACCGCCCGTACAACCGGTTGAGTACGCCCCGTGCGCCTGCGCCGGGGCGTTTCGTTTTCCCCAGTCCTCCTTCGGGGTCCGCGCGGTCCGAATCACCCGGAAGGAGGCCGAGGCTCTATGGCGAGGCCCGACAAGGCTGCCGCGGTTGCCGAGCTGACGGACAAGTTCCGCAGCTCCAACGCCGCCGTGCTGACCGAGTACCGCGGTCTCACCGTGGCGCAGCTCAAGACGCTGCGCCGGTCGCTCGGTGAGAACGCCCAGTACGCCGTGGTGAAGAACACGCTGACCAAGATTGCGGCCAACGAGGCCGGGATCACGCTGGACGACCAGCTCTTCGCTGGTCCGACGGCCGTCGCCTTCGTCACCGGTGACCCGGTGGAGTCGGCGAAGGGTCTGCGTGACTTCGCCAAGGACAACCCGAATCTCATCATCAAGGGCGGTGTCCTTGACGGCAAGGCGCTGTCCGCCGATGAGATCAAGAAGCTTGCGGACCTCGAGTCCCGCGAGGTTCTGCTCTCCAAGCTGGCCGGTGCGTTCAAGGGCAAGCAGTCCCAGGCTGCCTCTGTCTTCCAGGCGCTCCCGTCGAAGCTCGTCCGCACCGTGGACGCGCTTCGTGCCAAGCAGGACGAGCAGGGCGGTGCCGAGTAATTCGGCTCGCTTTCCGATCCTCGCCGCGTGAGGTGAGGGTCGATGCGGGCCCGACGTACGCCCGCCTTACCCAGTACACCCGGCACCTGCCGATTTAGTGGAAGGACCGCCATCATGGCGAAGCTCACCCAGGACGAGCTGCTTGCCCAGTTCGAGGAGATGACCCTCATCGAGCTCTCCGAGTTCGTGAAGGCCTTCGAGGACAAGTTCGACGTCACCGCCGCCGCGGCTGCCCCGGTCATGATGGCCGGCCCGGGCGCCCCGACCGCCGAGGCTGTCGAGGAGAAGGACGAGTTCGACGTCGTCCTCACCGGCGCCGGCGACAAGAAGATCCAGGTCATCAAGGTCGTGCGCGAGCTGACCTCCCTCGGCCTGAAGGAGGCCAAGGACCTGGTGGACGGCGCCCCGAAGCCCGTCCTCGAGAAGGTCGCCAAGGACGCCGCGGACAAGGCCAAGGAGGCCCTCGAGGGCGCCGGCGCCTCCGTCGAGGTCAAGTAACACCTCCTCGGGTTCCCAGTGGACTCACGGGCCGTACGGGGCCTTGCTCCGTACGGCTCCGCGAACGCCTCACACCGCCCGTTCGAACACGGGCCGCGGCCCCCGTACGGGACGCCGTCACGGCTCACTCGTAGGGCTGTAACGCGGACGCACTGAAGAGCGATCACCCAACCGGGTGGTCGCTCTTCGGCGTTCCCGACGGCCGGGTGCCGACTGCCTTGCAGCCGTCGTCGCGGAGGGTATGGTGATCTTCGTCGTGCCTCCGAGGCCCCGGCGAATGGCTGCAAGTGACGATGGCAGCACCCGGTTTGGGCAAGTGGGCTCTTGACGAACCGCACGCAGCGCGCAATTCTCAGGAACGCGTCGTCACAACGATCCGGATCCGAGGCATGGATCGCTGACGAAGAGGGCAGTATCGATGTGCAGCGAGGGCGTGGCTTGCCGCAGGTGTTGAGGAACAACGAGGGGCTCCATCGTGAGTCTGCAAACCCGCACTGGACTTCAGTGTGCCAAGTGGCTACACTGACCCTTTGCGCTGCCTGTTAGCTGCTTCCTGCCCGTCACCAGGAGCACGCCCCTCACTTGAGCATCGACGTTGAAGAGTCTCTGACCTGGGACTTTCCATCTCTGTGTCTGGTGGGGACCGGCACGCGCGTAGTGAGTCCGAGCCCTCGGAAGGACCCCCTCTTGGCCGCCTCGCGCACCGCCTCGACCGCGAATACGAACAACGGCGCCAGCACTGCCCCGCTGCGCATCTCCTTTGCAAAGATCAAGGAGCCCCTCGAGGTTCCGAACCTTCTCGCGCTGCAAACCGAGAGCTTCGACTGGCTGCTCGGCAACAGCGTATGGAAGGCTCGCGTCGAGGCGGCTCTGGAGTCCGGTCAGGACGTTCCCACCAAGTCCGGCCTCGAGGAGATCTTCGAGGAGATCTCCCCGATCGAGGACTTCTCCGGGTCCATGTCGCTGACCTTCCGCGACCACCGCTTCGAGCCGCCGAAGAACTCGATCGACGAGTGCAAGGAGCGCGACTTCACGTACGCGGCTCCGCTCTTCGTCACCGCCGAGTTCACCAACAACGAGACCGGCGAGATCAAGTCCCAGACCGTCTTCATGGGCGACTTCCCGCTCATGACGAACAAGGGCACCTTCGTCATCAACGGCACCGAGCGTGTCGTGGTGTCGCAGCTCGTCCGTTCCCCCGGCGTCTACTTCGACTCCTCCATCGACAAGACGTCCGACAAGGACATCTTCTCCGCCAAGATCATCCCGTCCCGGGGTGCCTGGCTGGAGATGGAGATCGACAAGCGCGACATGGTCGGTGTGCGCATCGACCGCAAGCGCAAGCAGTCCGTGACCGTCCTCCTGAAGGCGCTCGGCTGGAGCACCGAGCGGATCCTCGAGGAGTTCGGCCAGTACGAGTCCATGCGCGCCACCCTGGAGAAGGACCACACCCAGGGCCAGGACGACGCGCTGCTCGACATCTACCGCAAGCTGCGTCCGGGCGAGCCGCCCACCCGTGAGGCCGCGCAGACGCTGCTGGAGAACCTCTACTTCAACCCGAAGCGCTACGACCTGGCGAAGGTCGGCCGCTACAAGGTCAACAAGAAGCTCGGTGCGGACGAGCCGCTGGACGCCGGCGTGCTCACCACCGACGACGTCATCGCCACCATCAAGTACCTGGTGAAGCTGCACGCCGGGGAGACCGAGACGACCGGTGAGTCCGGCCGCTCGATCATGGTCGAGACCGATGACATCGACCACTTCGGCAACCGCCGCATCCGCAGCGTCGGCGAGCTGATCCAGAACCAGGTCCGTACGGGTCTCGCCCGTATGGAGCGCGTCGTGCGCGAGCGCATGACCACCCAGGACGTCGAGGCGATCACGCCGCAGACCCTGATCAACATCCGGCCGGTCGTCGCCTCCATCAAGGAGTTCTTCGGCACCAGCCAGCTCTCCCAGTTCATGGACCAGAACAACCCGCTGTCGGGCCTGACGCACAAGCGTCGTCTCAACGCCCTCGGCCCGGGTGGTCTCTCCCGTGAGCGGGCCGGCTTCGAGGTCCGTGACGTTCACCCGTCGCACTACGGCCGCATGTGCCCGATCGAGACGCCGGAAGGCCCGAACATCGGTCTGATCGGCTCGCTCGCCTCCTACGGCCGGGTCAACGCGTTCGGTTTCATCGAGACTCCGTACCGCAAGGTCGTCGACGGCCAGGTCACCGACGAGGTGGACTACCTGACCGCTGACGAGGAGGACCGCTTCGTCATCGCGCAGGCCAACGCGCCGCTGACCGACGAGCTCCGCTTCGCCGAGGCCCGCGTGCTGGTCCGCCGCCGCGGCGGCGAGGTCGACTACGTCGGCGGCGAGGACGTGGACTACATGGACGTCTCGCCGCGCCAGATGGTGTCGGTCGCGACCGCCATGATCCCCTTCCTCGAGCACGACGACGCCAACCGTGCCCTCATGGGCGCGAACATGATGCGTCAGGCCGTGCCGCTCATCAAGTCCGAGGCGCCACTCGTCGGCACCGGCATGGAGTACCGCTCCGCGGTCGACGCCGGCGACGTGGTCAAGGCCGAGAAGGCGGGTGTGGTCCAGGAGGTCTCCGCGGACTACATCACCACCGCCAACGACGACGGCACGTACATCACGTACCGCCTGCACAAGTTCTCGCGCTCCAACCAGGGCACCTCGGTCAACCAGAAGGTCATCGTCAACGAGGGCGACCGCGTCATCGAGGGCCAGGTCCTCGCCGACGGTCCGGCCACCGAGAACGGCGAGATGGCCCTCGGCAAGAACCTGCTCGTGGCGTTCATGCCGTGGGAGGGTCACAACTACGAGGACGCGATCATCCTGTCGCAGCGCCTCGTGCAGGACGACGTCCTCTCCTCGATCCACATCGAGGAGCACGAGGTCGACGCCCGTGACACCAAGCTCGGCCCCGAGGAGATCACCCGGGACATCCCGAACGTCTCCGAGGAGGTCCTCGCCGACCTCGACGAGCGCGGCATCATCCGCATCGGCGCCGAGGTCATCGCCGGCGACATCCTCGTCGGCAAGGTCACGCCGAAGGGCGAGACCGAGCTGACCCCCGAGGAGCGCCTGCTGCGCGCGATCTTCGGTGAGAAGGCCCGTGAGGTCCGTGACACCTCGCTGAAGGTGCCGCACGGCGAGACCGGCAAGGTCATCGGCGTGCGCGTCTTCGACCGCGAGGAGGGCGACGAGCTGCCGCCGGGCGTGAACCAGCTCGTCCGCGTCTACGTCGCGCAGAAGCGCAAGATCACCGACGGTGACAAGCTCGCCGGCCGTCACGGCAACAAGGGTGTCATCTCCAAGATCAACCCGATCGAGGACATGCCGTTCCTGGAGGACGGCACCCCGGTCGACATCATCCTCAACCCGCTGGGTGTGCCGTCCCGAATGAACCCGGGACAGGTCCTGGAGATCCACCTCGGCTGGCTCGCCAGCCGCGGCTGGGACGTCTCCGGTCTCGCCGACGAGTGGGCCAAGCGTCTCCAGACCATCGGTGCCGACCAGGTCGCCCCGGGCACCAACGTCGCCACCCCGGTCTTCGACGGTGCCCGCGAGGACGAGCTGGCTGGTCTGCTCCAGCACACCATCCCGAACCGCGACGGCGAGCGCATGGTGCTCCCGTCCGGCAAGGCCCGGCTGTTCGACGGCCGCTCCGGTGAGCCGTTCCCGGACCCGATCTCGGTCGGGTACATGTACATCCTGAAGCTGCACCACCTGGTCGACGACAAGCTGCACGCCCGTTCGACCGGTCCGTACTCGATGATCACCCAGCAGCCGCTGGGTGGTAAGGCCCAGTTCGGTGGCCAGCGCTTCGGTGAGATGGAGGTGTGGGCCCTCGAGGCCTACGGCGCCGCGTACGCCCTCCAGGAGCTGCTGACCATCAAGTCCGACGACGTCACCGGCCGCGTGAAGGTCTACGAGGCCATCGTCAAGGGCGAGAACATCCCGGAGCCCGGCATCCCCGAGTCCTTCAAGGTGCTCATCAAGGAGATGCAGTCCCTGTGCCTGAACGTGGAGGTGCTGTCCAGCGACGGTATGTCCATCGAGATGCGTGACACCGACGAGGACGTCTTCCGCGCTGCGGAGGAGCTCGGCATCGACCTGTCCCGGCGCGAGCCGAGCAGCGTCGAAGAGGTCTGACGGGAGTCCGGCGGGCCTTGATCGCTCAAGGCCCGCCGGCCCCAGGACCCCCGTATCAGACCCCAAGACTTACGACCCTGAGAGGGATTGACGCATAGTGCTCGACGTCAACTTCTTCGACGAGCTCCGGATCGGCCTGGCCACTGCGGACGACATCCGACAGTGGAGCCACGGCGAGGTCAAGAAGCCCGAGACCATCAACTACCGCACCCTCAAGCCCGAGAAGGACGGCCTCTTCTGCGAGAAGATCTTCGGCCCCACCCGGGACTGGGAGTGCTACTGCGGCAAGTACAAGCGCGTCCGCTTCAAGGGCATCATCTGTGAGCGTTGTGGCGTCGAGGTCACGCGCGCCAAGGTGCGCCGTGAGCGGATGGGCCACATCGAGCTTGCCGCTCCCGTCACCCACATCTGGTACTTCAAGGGCGTTCCGTCGCGGCTGGGCTACCTGCTCGACCTCGCCCCGAAGGACCTGGAGAAGGTCATCTACTTCGCGGCGTACATGATCACGTACGTCGACGAGGAGCGCCGCACCCGCGACCTGCCCTCCCTGGAGGCGCATGTCTCCGTCGAGCGGCAGCACATCGAGAACCGTCGCGACTCCGACCTGGAGGCCCGCGCCAAGAAGCTCGAGACCGACCTGGCCGAGCTGGAGGCCGAGGGCGCCAAGGCCGACGTGCGCCGCAAGGTGCGCGAGGGTGCCGAGCGCGAGATGAAGCAGCTCCGCGACCGTGCGCAGCGCGAGATCGACCGCCTCGACGAGGTGTGGACCCGGTTCAAGAACCTCAAGGTCCAGGACCTCGAGGGCGACGAGCTGCTCTACCGCGAGCTGCGTGACCGCTTCGGCACGTACTTCGACGGCTCGATGGGTGCCGCGGCGCTGCAGAAGCGCCTGGAGTCCTTCGACCTCGAGGAAGAGGCCGAGAGGCTCCGCGAGATCATCCGCACCGGCAAGGGCCAGAAGAAGACCCGCGCCCTCAAGCGCCTGAAGGTCGTCTCCGCGTTCCTGCAGACGTCCAACAGCCCCAAGGGCATGGTCCTCGACTGCGTGCCGGTCATCCCGCCGGACCTGCGTCCGATGGTGCAGCTCGACGGTGGCCGCTTCGCGACCTCCGACCTCAACGACCTGTACCGCCGTGTCATCAACCGCAACAACCGCCTGAAGCGCCTTCTCGACCTCGGTGCCCCCGAGATCATCGTGAACAACGAGAAGCGCATGCTCCAGGAGGCCGTCGACGCGCTCTTCGACAACGGCCGTCGTGGTCGCCCGGTCACAGGCCCCGGCAACCGTCCGCTGAAGTCGCTGTCCGACATGCTCAAGGGCAAGCAGGGCCGCTTCCGGCAGAACCTGCTCGGTAAGCGAGTCGACTACTCGGCGCGTTCCGTCATCGTCGTCGGCCCGCAGCTCAAGCTGCACCAGTGCGGTCTGCCCAAGGCCATGGCGCTGGAGCTGTTCAAGCCGTTCGTGATGAAGCGTCTGGTCGACCTGAACCACGCGCAGAACATCAAGAGCGCCAAGCGCATGGTCGAGCGCGGCCGCACGGTCGTGTACGACGTCCTCGAAGAGGTCATCGCCGAGCACCCCGTGCTGCTGAACCGTGCGCCCACCCTGCACCGCCTCGGCATCCAGGCCTTCGAGCCGCAGCTCGTCGAGGGCAAGGCCATCCAGATCCACCCGCTCGTCTGCACCGCGTTCAACGCGGACTTCGACGGTGACCAGATGGCCGTGCACCTGCCGCTGTCCGCGGAGGCGCAGGCCGAGGCCCGCATCCTGATGCTGTCCTCGAACAACATCCTCAAGCCGGCCGACGGCCGCCCGGTGACGATGCCGACCCAGGACATGGTCCTCGGTCTGTTCTTCCTCACCACGGACGGCGAGCTGCGTGACGTCAAGGGCGAGGGCCGCGCGTTCGGCTCCACGGCCGAGGCGATCATGGCGTTCGACGCCGGCGAGCTGGCGCTGCAGTCGTCGGTCGACATCCGCTTCCCGGTGGGCACCATCCCGCCGCGCGGCTGGACCCCGCCGGCGCGGGAAGAGGGCGAGCCGGAGTGGCAGCAGGGCGACAGCTTCCGGCTGCGCACCACGCTGGGCCGCGCGCTCTTCAATGAACTGCTGCCCGAGGACTACCCGTTCGTCGACTACTCGGTGGGCAAGAAGCAGCTCTCCGAGATCGTCAACGACCTGGCCGAGCGCTACCCCAAGGTCATCGTGGCGGCGACGCTCGACAACCTGAAGGCGTCCGGCTTCTTCTGGGCGACCCGTTCCGGTGTCACCGTGGCCATCTCCGACGTCGTCGTTCCCGAGGCGAAGAAGGAGATCGTCAAGGGCTACGAGGCGCAGGACGAGAAGGTCCAGAAGCAGTACGAGCGCGGTCTGATCACCAAGGAAGAGCGCACTCAGGAGCTCATCGCGATCTGGACCAAGGCGACCAACGAGGTCGCCGAGGCGATGAACGAGAACTTCCCCAAGACGAACCCCATCTTCATGATGGTTGACTCGGGTGCCCGAGGAAACATGATGCAGATGCGGCAGATCGCCGGTATGCGTGGTCTGGTGTCGAACGCGAAGAACGAGACCATCCCGCGTCCGATCAAGGCCTCGTTCCGTGAGGGTCTGTCCGTGCTGGAGTACTTCATCTCCACGCACGGTGCCCGTAAGGGTCTGGCGGACACCGCTCTGCGTACCGCCGACTCGGGTTACCTCACCCGTCGTCTGGTCGACGTCTCCCAGGACGTCATCATCCGCGAGGAGGACTGCGGCACCGAGCGCGGTCTCAAGCTCAAGATCGCGGAACGGGGCGCGGACGGCGTGCTGCGCAAGACCGAGGACGTCGAGACCTCGGTGTACGCGCGCTGCCTCGCCGAGGAGATCGTCGTCGACGGTCAGGTGCTGGCTCCGGCCGGTACGGACCTGGGTGACGTGCTCATCGAGGACCTGGTCTCGCGCGGCATCGAGGAGGTCAAGACCCGCTCGGTCCTGACCTGTGAGTCCGCGGTCGGCACCTGCGCCATGTGCTACGGCCGTTCGCTGGCCACCGGCAAGCTGGTCGACATCGGTGAGGCGGTCGGCATCATCGCCGCCCAGTCCATCGGTGAGCCCGGTACCCAGCTCACGATGCGTACCTTCCACACCGGTGGTGTGGCCGGTGACGACATCACCCAGGGTCTGCCGCGTGTCGTCGAGCTCTTCGAGGCCCGTACGCCGAAGGGTGTCGCCCCGATCTCCGAGGCGTCCGGTCGCGTGCGCATCGAGGAGACCGAGAAGACCAAGAAGCTCGTCATCACGCCGGACGACGGCAGCGACGAGAGCTCGTACCCGATCTCGAAGCGCGCCCGTCTCCTGGTCGGCGAGGGCGAGCACGTCGAGGTGGGCCAGAAGCTCACCGTGGGTGCCACCAACCCGCACGACGTGCTGCGCATCCTGGGTCAGCGTGCCGTCCAGGTCCACCTGGTCGGCGAGGTCCAGAAGGTCTACAACTCGCAGGGTGTGTCGATCCACGACAAGCACATCGAGATCATCATCCGGCAGATGCTCCGCCGCGTGACGATCATCGAGTCCGGCGACGCCGAGCTGCTGCCTGGCGAGCTGGTCGAGCGCTCGAAGTTCGAGACCGAGAACCGTCGTGTGGTCCAGGAGGGCGGTCACCCCGCCTCCGGCCGTCCGCAGCTCATGGGTATCACCAAGGCGTCGCTGGCGACCGAGTCGTGGCTGTCCGCCGCGTCCTTCCAGGAGACGACCAGGGTCCTCACGGACGCGGCGATCAACGCCAAGTCCGACTCCCTGATCGGCCTCAAGGAGAACGTCATCATCGGTAAGCTCATCCCGGCCGGTACGGGTCTGTCCCGCTACCGCAACATCCGGGTCGAGCCGACCGAGGAGGCCAAGGCCGCGATGTACTCGACCGTCGGCTACGACGACATCGACTACTCGCCGTTCGGTACGGGCTCCGGCCAGGCCGTGCCGCTGGAGGACTACGACTACGGTCCGTACAACCAGTAAGGCGTACGTCTGACGCTGTGAAGGGCGGTCACCCCGCGAGGGGTGGCCGCCCTTCGGCGTCGCGTGGGGGAGAGGACGGGCCTGGAGCGGGCTCAGGGCCGCGTTTCCCACCATGCCTGACATCACCTGACATCAAGCCGTTTCGCGGCTATCTCGGGCGTTCAGGGCCGTGACGGGACATCTCGCAAAAGGGCGGCGTGTCGGAGCCCACTCCATTTGTTTTGACCGAAGTCCGTGAGGTAGGTACGCTCAGACCTTGTGCCTGGGGTGTGCCCTGGCTTGCCTGCGTGCCTTCAACCGCAGTGCGAGTCGCCATCGGCCACCGTAATCTGCGCTCTTTCTGCTGTGCAGTGAGAGTCGGCGGGATTCGACACACCCGACCGCGTGGGTCGGCAACGTTCCAGGTTAGCTGTACCCATCGGCACACAGAAACCGGAGAAGTAGTGCCTACGATCCAGCAGCTGGTCCGTAAGGGCCGGCAGGACAAGGTCGAGAAGAACAAGACGCCCGCACTCGAGGGTTCCCCTCAGCGTCGTGGCGTCTGCACGCGTGTGTTCACGACCACCCCGAAGAAGCCGAACTCGGCCCTCCGCAAGGTCGCGCGTGTGCGTCTGACCAGCGGCATCGAGGTCACCGCTTACATTCCGGGTGAGGGACACAACCTGCAAGAGCACTCCATCGTGCTCGTGCGCGGCGGCCGTGTGAAGGACCTGCCGGGTGTTCGCTACAAGATCATCCGCGGTTCGCTCGACACCCAGGGTGTCAAGAACCGCAAGCAGGCTCGCAGCCGTTACGGCGCCAAGAAGGAGAAGTAAGAATGCCTCGTAAGGGCCCCGCCCCGAAGCGCCCGGTCATCATCGACCCGGTCTACGGTTCTCCTCTGGTGACCTCGCTGATCAACAAGGTGCTGCTGAACGGCAAGCGCTCCACCGCCGAGCGCATCGTCTACGGCGCCATGGAGGGTCTGCGTGAGAAGACGGGCAACGACCCGATCATCACGCTGAAGCGCGCGCTTGAGAACATCAAGCCGACCCTCGAGGTCAAGTCCCGCCGTGTCGGTGGTGCGACGTACCAGGTTCCGATCGAGGTCAAGCCCGGTCGTGCCAACACCCTCGCGCTGCGCTGGCTGGTCGGTTACTCCCGCGCCCGTCGTGAGAAGACCATGACCGAGCGTCTGCTCAACGAGCTCCTCGACGCCTCCAACGGCCTCGGCGCCGCTGTGAAGAAGCGCGAGGACACCCACAAGATGGCCGAGTCCAACAAGGCCTTCGCGCACTACCGCTGGTAGTCGCTACCCCATCGAGAACCGAGAGAAGACTGAAGCCTTATGGCTACCACTTCACTTGACCTGGCCAAGGTGCGCAACATCGGCATCATGGCCCACATCGACGCGGGCAAGACGACCACCACCGAGCGGATCCTGTTCTACACCGGTCGTTCTTACAAGATCGGTGAGGTCCACGACGGCGCTGCCACCATGGACTGGATGGAGCAGGAGCAGGAGCGTGGCATCACGATCACGTCTGCTGCCACCACCTGTCACTGGCCGCTTGAGGGCGTCGATCACACGATCAACATCATCGACACCCCGGGCCACGTGGACTTCACCGTCGAGGTGGAGCGTTCGCTCCGCGTGCTCGACGGTGCGGTGACGGTGTTCGACGGTGTTGCCGGCGTTGAGCCCCAGTCCGAGACGGTGTGGCGTCAGGCCGACCGTTACGGCGTTCCGCGCATCTGCTTCGTCAACAAGCTCGACCGCACCGGTGCCGAGTTCCACCGCTGTGTCGACATGATCTCCGACCGCCTGGGCGCTCAGCCGCTCGTCATGCAGCTGCCGATCGGCGCTGAGGCGGACTTCCGCGGGGTCGTCGACCTGGTGAAGATGAAGGCCCTGGTGTACCCCGTCGAGGCGGCCAAGGGCGAGATGTACGAGACCGTCGACATCCCGGCCACGCACACCGAGGCCGCCGAGGAGTGGCACGGCAAGCTGGTCGAGGCCGTCGCGGAGAACGACGAAGAGATCATGGAGCTGTACCTCGAGGGCGAAGAGCCCACCGAGGAGCAGCTGCACGCCGCGATCCGTCGTATCACCATCCGCTCCGGCAAGGCCACCGAGACCACGGTCACCCCGGTGTTCTGCGGAACCGCGTTCAAGAACAAGGGCGTTCAGCCCCTGCTCGACGCGGTCGTGCGCTACCTGCCGACCCCGCTCGACGTCGAGGCCATCGAGGGCCACGACGTCAAGGACCCCGAGGTCGTCATCAAGCGCAAGCCGTCCGAGGACGAGCCGCTGGCCGCTCTTGCGTTCAAGATCATGAGCGACCCGCACCTCGGCAAGCTCACCTTCGTCCGGGTCTACTCGGGCCGCCTGGTGTCCGGCACGCAGGTGCTGAACTCCGTCAAGGGCAAGAAGGAGCGCATCGGCAAGATCTACCGCATGCACGCCAACAAGCGTGAGGAGATCGAGTCGGTGGGCGCCGGTGACATCGTCGCCGTCATGGGCCTGAAGCAGACCACCACCGGTGAGACGCTGTCCGACGACAAGCAGCCGGTCATCCTGGAGTCCATGGACTTCCCGGCGCCGGTCATCGAGGTCGCCATCGAGCCCAAGTCGAAGGGCGACCAGGAGAAGCTCGGCGTCGCGATCCAGCGCCTGGCCGAGGAGGACCCCTCCTTCCAGGTGCACACCAACGAGGAGACCGGCCAGACCGTCATCGGCGGTATGGGCGAGCTTCACCTCGAGGTGCTGGTCGACCGCATGAAGCGCGAGTTCAAGGTCGAGGCCAACGTCGGCAAGCCGCAGGTCGCGTACCGCGAGACGATCCGCAAGGCCGTCGAGCGCGTGGACTACACCCACAAGAAGCAGACCGGTGGTACCGGTCAGTTCGCCAAGGTGCAGATCGCGATCGAGCCCATCGAGGGCGGCGACACCTCGTACGAGTTCGTGAACAAGGTGACCGGTGGTCGTATCCCGAAGGAGTACATCCCTTCGGTCGACGCCGGTGCGCAGGAGGCCATGCAGTTCGGCATCCTCGCCGGTTACGAGATGACCGGCGTGCGCGTCATCCTCCTCGACGGTGGCTACCACGAGGTCGACTCCTCCGAGCTGGCCTTCAAGATCGCCGGTTCGCAGGCCTTCAAGGAGGCCGCGCGCAAGGCGTCCCCCGTGCTGCTCGAGCCGATGATGGCCGTCGAGGTCACCACGCCCGAGGACTACATGGGTGAGGTCATCGGCGACATCAACTCCCGCCGTGGTCAGATCCAGGCCATGGAGGAGCGGGCCGGTGCCCGCGTCGTGAAGGGTCTCGTGCCCCTCTCGGAGATGTTCGGCTACGTCGGAGACCTCCGCAGCAAGACGTCGGGTCGCGCAAGCTACTCGATGCAGTTCGACTCCTACGCCGAGGTTCCGCGGAACGTCGCCGAGGAGATCATCGCGAAGGCCAAGGGCGAGTAACGCACCCCGTTTACACGCTTTAGGCTTGACACCGACCGCCGGGGACCCTTCCCCGCGAAGGATTCCCGGCGGGCGGCACCCCAGCAAAGATCACCTGGCGCCGATGAAGTAAGGCGTACAGAACCACTCCACAGGAGGACCCAGTGGCGAAGGCGAAGTTCGAGCGGACTAAGCCGCACGTCAACATCGGCACCATCGGTCACATCGACCACGGTAAGACGACCCTCACGGCCGCCATTACCAAGGTGCTGCACGACGCGTACCCGGACCTGAACGAGGCCTCGGCCTTCGACCAGATCGACAAGGCTCCTGAGGAGCGCCAGCGCGGTATCACGATCTCGATCGCGCACGTCGAGTACCAGACCGAGACGCGTCACTACGCCCACGTCGACTGCCCCGGTCACGCGGACTACATCAAGAACATGATCACGGGTGCCGCGCAGATGGACGGCGCCATCCTCGTGGTCGCCGCCACCGACGGCCCGATGCCGCAGACCAAGGAGCACGTGCTCCTGGCCCGCCAGGTCGGCGTTCCGTACATCGTTGTCGCCCTGAACAAGGCCGACATGGTGGACGACGAGGAGATCCTGGAGCTCGTCGAGCTCGAGGTCCGTGAGCTGCTCTCCGAGTACGAGTTCCCGGGCGACGACGTTCCGGTCGTCAAGGTCTCCGCTCTGAAGGCCCTCGAGGGCGACAAGGAGTGGGGCCAGTCGGTCCTGAACCTGATGCAGGCCGTCGACGAGTCGATCCCGCAGCCCGAGCGCGACGTCGACAAGCCGTTCCTGATGCCGATCGAGGACGTCTTCACGATCACCGGTCGCGGTACGGTCGTCACCGGCCGTATCGAGCGTGGTGTCCTGAAGGTCAACGAGACCGTCGACATCATCGGCATCAAGCCGGAGAAGACCACCACCACGGTCACCGGCATCGAGATGTTCCGCAAGCTGCTCGACGAGGGCCAGGCCGGTGAGAACGTCGGTCTGCTGCTCCGCGGCATCAAGCGCGAGGACGTCGAGCGCGGCCAGGTCATCATCAAGCCGGGCTCGGTCACCCCGCACACCGAGTTCGAGGCGCAGGCCTACATCCTGTCCAAGGACGAGGGTGGCCGCCACACGCCGTTCTTCAACAACTACCGTCCGCAGTTCTACTTCCGTACGACGGACGTGACCGGCGTGGTGACCCTCCCCGAGGGCACCGAGATGGTCATGCCGGGTGACAACACCGAGATGAAGGTGGAGCTCATCCAGCCCGTCGCCATGGAAGAGGGCCTGAAGTTCGCCATCCGTGAGGGTGGCCGCACGGTGGGTGCCGGCCAGGTCACCAAGATCGTCAAGTAAGTTCCGCTTGCTTGAAGGTCACTGACTGACCAGAAGAGGCCCGTACGACTCCGGTCGTACGGGCCTCTTCGCTGTTCCCGCGCCCCTTCGGCACGCCGTGACGTTCGCCTCGGTGCGCCGTGGGTACTGGTCATCGGGCTCGCACAGGAGTAACAGTGAGGGAGCGGCCGTTTCCCGGATGTCGTTCCCCGGGCGGTCGATCTCCCGCGCGCGGCAACGGCGCCGAGCGCCCATCACCGGCTTTCATGTCGGTTACCGGCCCTCACGCCGGTCATAGCCGTGCCAGAAAGGGACCCTGTGACGACCCAGACCCGCCCTGAGATCACCACCCAGCTCACCGCCCTGCTCGCCGACATCGAGCGCCGCAACCCCGCCGAGCCCGAGTTCCACCAGGCCGCTCACGAGGTCCTGGAGACGCTCGCGCCCGTACTGGCGGCCCGGCCCGAGTACGCGGACGCGGGGCTCGTCGAGCGGCTGTGCGAGCCGGAGCGGCAGATCATCTTCCGGGTGCCGTGGCAGGACGACCGGGGGCGCGTGCACGTCAACCGGGGCTTCCGAGTCGAGTTCAACAGCGCGCTGGGCCCGTACAAGGGCGGCCTGCGCTTCCACCCCTCCGTGAACCTCGGGATCGTGAAGTTCCTCGGGTTCGAGCAGATCTTCAAGAACGCGCTCACCGGCCTCGGCATCGGTGGCGGCAAGGGCGGCAGCGACTTCGACCCGCACGGCCGCAGCGACGCGGAGGTCATGCGCTTCTGTCAGTCGTTCATGACGGAACTCAGCCGCCACATCGGCGAGCACACCGATGTCCCGGCCGGTGACATCGGCGTCGGCACGCGCGAGATCGGCTACCTGTTCGGCCAGTACCGCCGGATCACCAACCGCTGGGAGGCCGGTGTCCTCACCGGCAAGGGCGCCCACTGGGGCGGCTCCCTGATCCGCCCCGAGGCGACCGGCTACGGCAACGTGCTGTTCGCGGAGGCCATGCTGCGCGAGCGCGGTGAGGACCTGGAGGGCCAGACGGCCGTCGTCTCCGGTTCCGGGAACGTCGCGATCTACACCATAGAGAAGCTCATCGCCCTCGGCGGGAACCCGCTGACCTGCTCGGACTCCAGTGGGTACGTCGTGGACGAGAAGGGTGTCGACGTCGCGCTGCTCAAGCAGATCAAGGAGGTCGAGCGCGGCCGGATCAGCGAGTACGCGCAGCGCCGCGGCGCCTCCGCCCGGTTCGTGCCCGGCGGGCGCGTCTGGGAGGTCCCGGCCGATGTCGCGCTGCCCTCGGCGACCCAGAACGAGCTGGACGAGAACGACGCGGCCATGCTCGTCCGCAACGGCGTGAAGGCGGTCTCCGAGGGCGCCAACATGCCGACCACGCCGGAGGCCGTGCACATCTTCCAGCAGGCCGGAGTCGCCTTCGGGCCAGGCAAGGCGGCCAACGCGGGCGGCGTCGCGGTCAGCGCGCTGGAGATGGCGCAGAACCACTCCCGTACGTCATGGACGGCCGCGCGCGTCGAGGAGGAACTGGCCCACATCATGCGGGACATCCACTCCACCTGCCATGAGACCGCCGAGCGCTACGGAGCCCCCGGCGACTACGTGACCGGCGCGAACATCGCCGGCTTCGAGCGTGTCGCCGACGCCATGCTCGCCCAGGGCGTCATCTGACGGTCGGGGCGTCCCCGCCCTCGCCGTCGGCCTTGTCGGCGGATGTCGCGTCCGGTCCTCCGGCCCTCCCGGGGCCGGGCGCCTCCGACAGGCGCGTCAGCAGTTGTGCGTAGACGGTCGTCGCCGCCGCGATGACCGTCACCACGGTCGTCAGGGCCAGGACGCCGACGAGCGCCGGCCACTGGTGCAGCTCGTAGGCGCGGCACTCCTCGTTCTGCGGGAACGGGTCGACCAGCGGGCCCTGGCAGAGCTGCTGGGCGGTGGAGCTCCAGGAGCCGACCTCGGGGCCGTACGAGGCGAACATCAGGTACGCGAACCAGGCCCACGCCAGCACCGCCAGCGTGATCCAGCCCTTCGACCAGTTGTCCATGCGGTCCGCGGCCTGCCGCAGCCGCGCCTGCTCATCGGTGCCGGTGGTCTCCGGCGCCCGCGCGGTGCCGTGCTCGTCGGCTGCTGTCACGTCGCCCCCCGAGTGCGTGTTCGTGCCTGTGCCACGCGACTCTAACGTGATGATCGCAACAGCTCGCGAGCGGTGGATCTCGCCCGTACGGCGCGCTCCGGTTTGACGTCCGTCACGCTCGGGGTAATCTCTTCGGCTCGATTGGCCAGCGCGCCATTGTCTATGGCAGACTGTCCGAGTTGCTCGGTCGAGTGTTGATGCTGCGCGCCTCCCGCCGGGAGGACCGGAAGCGAGTCCCACAGTACTCGTCGCCCTAACTGCCTCACGGCAGCACTGGGGCGGACGTACGGGAATCTTCCGGGAAGTGTGAGCGCGGCACCGACCAGGCACCCGGTGGGTATTTCGCTCCCGGTTCCACGGTTCCGGAAGGGCCGTGTTCCCCAGCAGGGAATGTTCGGACAAGGGACATTCATGTCAGCGGGAACGCGACACACCCGACCGCGTGGGTCGGAGCGGGACCTGGAATCCACCGGGTTCCAGAGCGTATGAGAGACAGGACTACGAAGTAGCCATGGCGGGACAGAAGATCCGCATCCGGCTCAAGGCCTACGACCACGAGGTCATCGACTCTTCGGCGAAGAAGATCGTCGAGACGGTGACCCGTACTGGTGCGTCGGTCGCGGGCCCGGTGCCGCTGCCCACTGAGAAGAACGTGTACTGCGTCATCAAGTCGCCGCACAAGTACAAGGACTCGCGCGAGCACTTCGAGATGCGCACGCACAAGCGCCTCATCGACATCCTCGACCCGACTCCCAAGACCGTTGACTCCCTGATGCGACTCGACCTCCCGGCCGGTGTCGACATCGAGATCAAGCTCTGAGGCCGGTGATCTGAGAGATGAAGCAGATCAAGGGCATCCTGGGCGAGAAGCTCGGCATGACGCAGGTCTGGGACGAGAACAACCGCGTTGTTCCCGTGACCGTCGTCAAGGCGGGCCCGAACGTCGTGACCCAGGTTCGTACGAACGACGTCGACGGCTACGAGTCGGTCCAGATCGCCTTCGGCGACATCGACCCGCGCAAGGTGAACAAGCCCCTCAAGGGCCACTTCGCCAAGGCCGACGTCACCCCGCGCCGCCACCTCGTCGAGATCCGCACCGCGGACGCCAGCGAGTACATCCTCGGCCAGGAGATCACCGCTGAGGTGTTCGAGGCCGGCGTGAAGGTCGACGTCACCGGCAAGAGCAAGGGCAAGGGCTTCGCCGGTGTCATGAAGCGTCACAACTTCAAGGGCCTCGGCGCCGGTCACGGCGTGCAGCGCAAGCACCGCTCGCCCGGTTCCATCGGTGGCTGCGCCACCCCGGGCCGTGTGTTCAAGGGCGTCCGCATGGCGGGTCGCATGGGCAACGAGCGTGTCACCACCCAGAACCTGACCGTCCACGCCGTTGACGCGGAGAAGGGTCTGCTGCTCATCAAGGGCGCGGTTCCCGGTCCGAACGGCGGCCTCGTCCTGGTCCGCACCGCGGCCAAGGGGGCCTGAGGTAACCGATGAGCACTGTTGACATCCTTTCGCCGGCTGGCGAGAAGGCCGGTACCGTCGAGCTCCCCGCGGAGATCTTCGACGTGGAGAAGGTCAGCATCCCGCTGATCCACCAGGTCGTCGTCGCCCAGCTCGCTGCGGCCCGTCAGGGCACGCACAAGACCAAGACCCGCGCGGAAGTCCGCGGTGGTGGCCGCAAGCCGTACCGCCAGAAGGGCACCGGTCGCGCCCGCCAGGGTTCGACCCGCGCGCCGCAGTTCGCCGGTGGTGGCGTCGTGCACGGTCCCGTGCCGCGTGACTACTCGCAGCGGACCCCGAAGAAGATGAAGGCCGCGGCCCTGCGCCACGCCCTCACCGACCGGGCCCGCAACAACCGCATCCACGTCGTCTCCGACGTGGTCGAGTCGGGCATCTCCACCAAGGCTGCCAAGGCTCTCCTCGGCAAGATCAGCGAGCGCAAGAACGTGCTCCTGGTCGTCGAGCGTGAGAACGAGAAGGCCCTGCTGTCCGCTCGTAACCTGCCCCAGGTTCACATCCTGGAGCCGGGCCAGCTGAACACGTACGACGTGATCGTCTCGGACGACGTGGTCTTCACCCAGGCCGCTCTCGAGTCCTTCGTCGCCGGCCCGAAGGCCAACGACATCGAAGGGAGCGAGGCCTGATGGCTACGCGTCACCCGAGCATTGCCTCGAAGGCCGCCAAGGCCGCCAAGGCCGCGCGCGTCGCCAAGGCGCGTCGTCACGCCGCCGAGGGCAAGAACACCGTCGTCACCCCGGCGAGCAAGGCGTACACGGACCCCCGTGACGTCCTGCTGAAGCCGGTCGTGTCGGAGAAGAGCTACGCGCTCATCGACGAGAACAAGTACACGTTCATCGTCGACCCGAACGCCAACAAGACCCAGATCAAGCAGGCCGTCCAGGCGGTCTTCTCGGTCAAGGTCACCGGGGTCAACACGATCAACCGCCAGGGCAAGCGCAAGCGGACCCGCACGGGCTTCGGCCAGCGTGCCGCCACCAAGCGCGCGATCGTGACCCTCGCCGAGGGCGACCGTATCGACATCTTCGGCGGTCCGACCGCCTGAGGGCGGTCCGGATCGTCCGATATCGGACGAGGACTGAGAAATGGGTATCCGCAAGTACAAGCCGACGACTCCTGGCCGTCGTGGCGCCAGCGTCGCCGACTTCGTCGAGGTCACGCGGTCCACGCCGGAGAAGTCGCTGGTCCGTCCCTTGCACAGCAAGGGCGGCCGTAACAACACCGGTCGTGTGACCGTTCGCCACCAGGGTGGCGGACACAAGCGCGCCTACCGCGTGATCGACTTCCGTCGTCACGACAAGGACGGCGTGCCGGCGAAGGTCGCGCACATCGAGTACGACCCCAACCGCACCGCGCGCATCGCGCTGCTGCACTACGCGGACGGCGAGAAGCGCTACATCCTCGCGCCGCGTGGCCTGTCGCAGGGCGACCGCGTCGAGAACGGTCCCGGGGCCGACATCAAGCCGGGTAACAACCTGGCCCTGAGGAACATCCCGGTCGGTACGACGCTGCACGCCATCGAGCTGCGTCCCGGCGGCGGCGCGAAGTTCGCCCGCTCCGCCGGCGCCTCGGTGCAGCTCCTCGCGAAGGAGGGCGCCTACGCCCACCTGCGCATGCCGTCCGGCGAGATCCGCCTGGTCGACGTCCGCTGCCGCGCCACTGTGGGCGAGGTCGGCAACGCCGAGCAGTCGAACATCAACTGGGGCAAGGCGGGCCGCAAGCGGTGGCTGGGCGTTCGCCCGACCGTCCGTGGTGTGGTCATGAACCCGGTTGACCACCCGCACGGTGGTGGTGAGGGCCGGACCTCCGGTGGCCGCCACCCTGTGTCCCCGTGGGGCAAGAAGGAAGGCCGTACTCGTTCGCCCAAGAAGGCGTCGAACAAGTACATCGTCCGCCGCCGCAAGACGAACAAGAAGCGCTAAGGACGGGTTGAGATGCCTCGTAGCTTGAAGAAGGGGCCCTTCGTCGACGACCACCTGATGAAGAAGGTGGACGTCCAGAACGAAGCCGGCACCAAGAACGTCATCAAGACCTGGTCCCGCCGCTCGATGATCGTCCCGGCCATGCTCGGCCACACGATCGCGGTGCACAACGGCAAGACCCACATCCCGGTGTTTGTCACCGAGTCGATGGTCGGCCACAAGCTCGGTGAGTTCTCGCCGACCCGCACCTTCCGGGGTCACATCAAGGACGACCGGAAGTCGAAGCGCCGCTAGTCAGCGGGGTGCGATTGACCATGACAAACATCGAAGGGACAACCATGGAAGCCAGGGCCCAGGCGCGGTACATCCGCGTCACGCCCATGAAGGCCCGCCGTGTGGTGGACCTCATCCGTGGCATGGACGCCACGGAGGCTCAGGCGGTCCTGCGTTTCGCCCCGCAGGCCGCGAGCGTGCCGGTCGGCAAGGTGCTGGACAGCGCCATTGCCAACGCCGCGCACAACTACGACCACACCGATGTCGACAGCCTCTACATCTCCGAGGCCTACGTCGACGAGGGTCCGACCCTGAAGCGGTTCCGGCCGCGCGCCCAGGGCCGTGCCTACCGGATCCGCAAGCGGACCAGCCACATCACCGTGGTCGTCAGCAGCAAGGAAGGAACCCGGTAATGGGCCAGAAGGTAAACCCGCATGGGTTCCGGCTCGGTGTCACGACCGACTTCAAGTCGCGTTGGTACGCCGACAAGCTGTACAAGGACTACGTCAAGGAAGACGTCGCCATCCGTCGGATGATGACGTCCGGCATGGAGCGCGCCGGCATCTCGAAGGTGGAGATCGAGCGCACCCGTGACCGTGTCCGCGTGGACATCCACACCGCGCGTCCGGGCATCGTCATCGGCCGCCGTGGCGCCGAGGCCGACCGCATCCGCGGTGACCTCGAGAAGCTCACGGGCAAGCAGGTCCAGCTGAACATCCTCGAGGTCAAGAACCCCGAGACGGACGCTCAGCTCGTGGCCCAGGCCGTTGCCGAGCAGCTCTCCTCCCGTGTCTCCTTCCGTCGCGCCATGCGTAAGAGCATGCAGTCGGCGATGAAGGCGGGCGCGAAGGGCATCAAGATCCAGTGCGGTGGCCGCCTCGGCGGCGCCGAGATGTCCCGCTCGGAGTTCTACCGCGAGGGCCGTGTGCCCCTGCACACGCTCCGCGCGAACGTGGACTACGGCTTCTTCGAGGCCAAGACGACCTTCGGCCGTATCGGTGTGAAGGTCTGGATCTACAAGGGCGATGTCAAGAACATCGCCGAGGTCCGCGCCGAGAACGCCGCTGCCCGTGCGGGTAACCGCCCGGCGCGCGGTGGCTCCGACCGCCCGGCCCGTGGTGGCCGCGGTGGCGAGCGGCGCGGTCGTAAGCCGCAGCAGGCTCAGCAGGCTGCCGAGGCCCCCAAGGCCGAGGCTCCCGCCGCCGCTCCGGCTGAGAGCACCGGAACGGAGGCCTGACCGACATGCTGATCCCCCGTAGGGTCAAGCACCGCAAGCAGCACCACCCGAAGCGCTCTGGTATGGCCAAGGGTGGAACGCAGGTTGCGTTCGGCGAGTACGGCATCCAGGCGCTGACCCCGGCGTACGTCACGAACCGCCAGATCGAAGCGGCTCGTATCGCCATGACTCGTCACATCAAGCGTGGCGGCAAGGTCTGGATCAACATCTACCCGGACCGCCCGCTGACCAAGAAGCCCGCCGAGACCCGCATGGGTTCCGGTAAGGGTTCCCCGGAGTGGTGGATCGCGAACGTCAAGCCCGGTCGGGTGATGTTCGAGCTGTCCTACCCGAACGAGAAGATCGCCCGTGAGGCGCTGACTCGTGCTGCCCACAAGCTGCCGATGAAGTGCCGGATCGTCAAGCGCGAGGCAGGTGAAGCGTGATGTCGGCCGGTACCAAGGCGTCCGAGCTGCGCGAGCTGGGCAACGAGGAGCTTCTGGGCAAGCTCCGCGAGGCCAAGGAAGAGCTGTTCAACCTCCGCTTCCAGGCGGCTACGGGTCAGCTCGAGAACCACGGCCGTCTGAAGGCGGTCCGCAAGGACATCGCGCGGATCTACACCCTGATGCGCGAGCGTGAGCTGGGCATCGAAACGGTGGAGAACGCCTGATGAGCGAGAAGAACGTGACTGAGACTGAAAACACCAGCGGCTCCGCCGCGGGTTCGGCGCGCGGCTTCCGCAAGACCCGTGAGGGCCTCGTCGTCAGCGACAAGATGGACAAGACCGTCGTCGTCGCTGTCGAGGACCGCGTCAAGCACGCGCTGTACGGCAAGGTCATCCGCCGTACGAACAAGCTCAAGGCGCACGACGAGCAGAACGCCGCGGGTGTCGGCGACCGCGTCCTCCTGATGGAGACCCGGCCGCTGTCCGCGACCAAGCGCTGGCGCATCGTCGAGATCCTCGAGAAGGCCAAGTAGGCAATTCCCGCAAGGGAATTCCCATGAGTAGGCCTGCGGGGCAGTTGCTTCGCAGGACAGTTCCGCCAGGCTCGGCAGGGGTTCCTCACCGGACCCCTGCCGGGAACCGGCAGACAAACAGGAGATAGACGTGATCCAGCAGGAGTCGCGACTGCGCGTCGCCGACAACACTGGTGCGAAGGAAATCCTTTGCATCCGTGTGCTCGGTGGCTCCGGTCGCCGCTACGCGGGCATCGGTGACGTCATCGTCGCCACCGTCAAGGACGCGATCCCCGGTGGCAACGTGAAGAAGGGTGACGTCGTCAAGGCGGTCATCGTTCGCACCGTCAAGGAGCGCCGCCGTCAGGACGGCTCGTACATCCGCTTCGACGAGAACGCCGCCGTCATTCTGAAGAACGACGGCGACCCTCGCGGCACCCGTATCTTCGGCCCGGTCGGCCGTGAGCTGCGCGAGAAGAAGTTCATGAAGATCATCTCGCTCGCGCCGGAGGTGCTGTAAGCATGAAGATCAAGAAGGGCGACCTGGTCCAGGTCATCACCGGCAAGGACAAGGGCAAGCAGGGCAAGGTCATTGCCGCTTACCCGCGCGACGAGCGTGTCCTGGTCGAGGGTGTCAACCGGGTCAAGAAGCACACCAAGGCCGGCCCGACCGCTCGCGGTTCCCAGGCCGGCGGCATCGTGACCACCGAGGCCCCGATCCACGTGTCCAACGTCCAGTTGGTCGTGGAGAAGGACGGCAACAAGGTCGTCACGCGTGTCGGCTACCGCTTCGACGAGAACGGCAACAAGATCCGCGTTGCCAAGCGGACGGGTGAGGACATCTGATGGCTACCACCACTCCGCGTCTGAAGCAGAAGTACCGCGACGAGATCGCGGGCAAGCTGCGTGACGAGTTCAAGTACGAGAACGTCATGCAGACCCCGGGCCTCGTCAAGATCGTGGTCAACATGGGTGTGGGCGACGCCGCCCGCGACTCCAAGCTGATCGAGGGCGCCATCCGCGACCTCACCACGATCACCGGTCAGAAGCCGGCCGTCACCAAGGCCCGCAAGTCCATCGCGCAGTTCAAGCTGCGTGAGGGTCAGCCGATCGGTGCCCACGTCACGCTCCGTGGCGACCGCATGTGGGAGTTCCTGGACCGCACCCTGTCGCTCGCGCTGCCGCGCATCCGCGACTTCCGCGGCCTGTCCCCCAAGCAGTTCGACGGCCGTGGCAACTACACCTTCGGTCTCACGGAGCAGGTCATGTTCCACGAGATCGACCAGGACAAGATCGACCGCGTCCGGGGTATGGACATCACCGTGGTCACCACGGCGACCAACGACGCAGAGGGCCGCGCGCTCCTTCGTCACCTCGGCTTCCCCTTCAAGGAGGCGTGAGCGAGATGGCGAAGAAGGCTCTGATTGCCAAGGCTGCTCGCAAGCCGAAGTTCGGTGTGCGCTCGTACACCCGCTGCCAGCGCTGCGGTCGTCCGCACTCCGTGTACCGCAAGTTCGGCCTGTGCCGCGTGTGCCTTCGTGAGATGGCTCACCGTGGCGAGCTGCCGGGCGTGACCAAGAGCTCCTGGTAATTCCGTAGTTCGGGATTCCCAAGGCTCTCGGTAAGCATCTGGGGGCGGCGGGACGCCCAGCACACATGCCGTAGGCTTGTGGGGTTGGGCGCCTGCCGTGCCCGTACGACTTACTACGCCGTAGGTCCACCGCGCCGCACCCGTCCCGTCTCGGATCGGGGAGAGGGATGGCGCACCAGGAAACCCCGGCGAGAGAGGCCGAAGGCCAATTCATGACCATGACTGATCCGATCGCAGACATGCTTACGCGTCTGCGGAACGCGAACTCGGCGTACCACGACTCCGTGGCGATGCCGCACTCGAAGATCAAGTCGCACATCGCGGAGATCCTCCAGCAGGAGGGCTTCATCACGGGCTGGAAGGTCGAGGACGCCGAGGTCGGCAAGAACCTCGTTCTCGAGCTGAAGTTCGGCCCGAACCGTGAGCGCTCCATCGCGGGCATCAAGCGAATCTCCAAGCCCGGTCTGCGGGTTTACGCGAAGTCCACCAACCTGCCCAAGGTGCTGGGTGGCCTCGGCGTGGCGATCATCTCCACGTCCCACGGGCTCCTCACCGACAAGCAGGCCGGCAAGAAGGGCGTAGGCGGAGAAGTTCTCGCCTACGTCTGGTAACGGAAGGGAACGGAGGAAACAGCTATGTCGCGCATCGGCAAGCTCCCCATCGCGGTTCCCGCCGGCGTGGACGTCACCCTCGACGGCAGCACGGTTTCGGTCAAGGGCCCCAAGGGCACGCTGACCCACACCGTCGCCTCGCCCATCGAGATCGTCAAGAACGAGGACGGCACCCTTCAGGTGACCCGCCCCAACGACGAGCGTCAGAACAAGGCCCTGCACGGCCTGTCCCGCACGCTGGTGGCGAACATGATCACCGGCGTGACCCAGGGTTACGTGAAGAAGCTCGAGATCAGCGGTGTCGGTTACCGCGTGACCGCCAAGGGCTCGAACCTCGAGTTCGCGCTCGGCTACAGCCACCCGATCACCGTCGAGGCGCCCGAGGGCATCACCTTCAAGGTGGAGACCCCGACCCGCTTCTCGGTCGAGGGCATCGACAAGCAGAAGGTCGGCGAGGTTGCGGCCAACATCCGCAAGCTGCGCAAGCCCGACCCGTACAAGGCCAAGGGCGTCAAGTACGAGGGCGAAGTCATCCGCCGCAAGGTCGGAAAGGCGGGTAAGTAAGCCATGGCATACGGGCAGAAGATCCTCAAGGGCGACGCCTACAAGCGCGCCGCGATCAAGCGCCGTCACATCCGGATCCGCAAGCGGATCTCGGGCACGGCGGAGCGTCCCCGTCTGGTCGTGACCCGCTCCAACCGCCACATCGTGGCGCAGGTGATCGACGACCTCAAGGGCCACACCCTGGCATCGGCGTCCACGCTGGACACCTCGATCCGTGGTGGCGAGGGCGACAAGTCCGCGCAGGCCAAGCAGGTCGGCGCCCTGGTCGCCGAGCGTGCCAAGGCCGCCGGCGTCGAGGCTGTCGTGTTCGACCGTGGTGGCAACCAGTACGCCGGGCGCATCGCCGCCCTGGCGGACGCCGCCCGCGAAGCCGGCCTGAAGTTCTGAGTCGGTTCCGAGCTAGCGGAAACAGAGAGAGGTAATTCCAATGGCTGGACCCCAGCGCCGCGGTGGCGGTGCCGGTGGCGGCGAGCGGCGGGACCGGAAGGGCCGTGACGGCGGCGCAGCTGCCGCCGAGAAGACCGCTTACGTTGAGCGCGTTGTCGCGATCAACCGTGTCGCCAAGGTTGTGAAGGGTGGTCGTCGCTTCAGCTTCACCGCGCTGGTCGTGGTGGGCGACGGTGACGGCACCGTGGGTGTCGGATACGGCAAGGCCAAGGAGGTGCCGGCCGCCATCGCCAAGGGTGTTGAGGAGGCCAAGAAGCACTTCTTCAAGGTCCCCCGTATCCAGGGCACCATCCCGCACCCGATCCAGGGTGAGAAGGCTGCCGGCGTCGTGCTGCTCAAGCCCGCGTCTCCGGGTACCGGTGTTATCGCCGGTGGTCCGGTGCGTGCCGTGCTCGAGTGCGCCGGTATCCACGACATCCTGTCGAAGTCGCTCGGCTCCGACAACGCGATCAACATCGTGCACGCGACCGTGGCGGCCCTCAAGGGCCTGCAGCGTCCCGAGGAGGTCGCGGCCCGCCGTGGCCTGCCGCTCGAGGACGTCGCCCCCGCGGCTCTGCTGCGTGCGCGTGCAGGGGCGGGTGCGTGATGGCACAGCTCAAGATCACGCAGGTCAAGTCCTACATCGGCAGCAAGCAGAACCACCGTGACACCCTGCGTTCCCTGGGCCTCAAGCGCCTGGGTGACGTGGTCGTCAAGGAGGACCGCCCCGAGTTCCGCGGCATGGTGCACACCGTCCGCCACCTCGTGACGGTCGAGGAGGTCGACTGATCATGGCGGAGCAGAACCCGCTGAAGATCCACAACCTCCGTCCCGCCCCGGGCGCCAAGACCGCGAAGACCCGTGTCGGTCGTGGTGAGGCGTCGAAGGGTAAGACGGCCGGTCGTGGTACCAAGGGCACCAAGGCCCGTTACCAGGTTCCGGAGCGCTTCGAGGGTGGCCAGATGCCGCTCCACATGCGTCTCCCGAAGCTGAAGGGCTTCAAGAACCCGTTCAAGACCGAGTTCCAGGTCGTGAACCTCGACAAGCTGGCCGCGCTGTACCCGCAGGGTGGCGAGGTCACGGTCGAGGACCTGGTGGCCAAGGGCGCCGTTCGCAAGAACAGCCTGGTCAAGGTCCTGGGCCAGGGCGAGATCTCCGTGGCGCTGCAGGTGACGGTGGACGCCGTCTCCGGCTCCGCCAAGGAGAAGATCACCGCCGCGGGCGGTACGGTCACCGAGCTCGTCTGATTCTCGCGGGCGCCTCGATGGCATGAACGATCCCGACCGGGGATACCCCACAATTGGGGTATCCCCGGTTGGTCGTTCCTAGGGGGGCGCTCTCGCCGGTAAGGTGGCCTGCACTGTCAACTTCCGTGAGGTGTCGCGGTACGGGCACCCAAAGCGGTAGTTGATCGTTATCCATGTCGTTGTCCAGTCGGAATCTCAAGACCGTCACCCTTGACGCAGTTGCGCGGGGGTCGCAGGAGGCACCGTGCTCACCGCGTTCGCCCGGGCGTTCAAGACGCCCGACCTGCGCAAGAAGCTGCTCTTCACACTCGGCATCATCGTGGTGTACCGGCTCGGTACCCACATCCCGATCCCGGGTGTCGACTACAAGAGCGTCCAGACCTGTATCGACGTGGCCAAGGGCAATCAGGGCCTGTTCGGACTGGTGAACATGTTCAGCGGCGGCGCGCTGCTGCAGATCACGGTCTTCGCGCTGGGCATCATGCCGTACATCACGGCGAGCATCATCCTCCAGCTCCTGACCGTGGTCATCCCGCGCCTGGAAGCCCTGAAGAAGGAAGGCCAGTCCGGTACCGCGAAGATCACGCAGTACACCCGTTATCTGACGGTGGCGCTGGCGATCCTCCAGGGCACCGGACTCGTGGCCACCGCCCGCACGGGTGCGCTGTTCGCCGGTTGCCCGGTCGCGTCCTCGATCGTGCCGGACCCGTCGATCTTCACGACCATCACGATGGTCATCACCATGACCGCCGGTACGGCCGTCGTCATGTGGCTCGGTGAGCTGATCACCGACCGCGGCATCGGCAACGGCATGTCGATCCTGATGTTCATCTCGATCGCCGCGACCTTCCCCTCCGCCCTGTGGGCCATCAAGAAGCAGGGCAGCCTCGCGGGCGGCTGGATCGAGTTCGGCACCGTCATCGCGGTCGGCCTGATCATGGTCGCCCTGGTGGTCTTCGTCGAGCAGGCCCAGCGCCGTATCCCGGTCCAGTACGCGAAGCGCATGATCGGCCGCCGCGCCTACGGCGGTACGTCCACGTACATCCCGCTGAAGGTGAACCAGGCGGGTGTGATCCCCGTCATCTTCGCGTCGTCGCTGCTGTACATCCCGGCTCTGATCGCCCAGTTCTCCGGGGGTAACTCCACCTGGAAGACGTGGATCCAGCAGAACCTCACCAAGGGCGATCACCCGATTTACATCAGCCTGTACTTCTTGCTCATCGTGTTCTTCGCGTTCTTCTACGTGGCGATCTCCTTCAACCCCGAGGAAGTCGCGGACAACATGAAGAAGTATGGTGGCTTCATCCCGGGCATCCGGGCTGGCCGGCCGACCGCTGAGTACCTGAGCTACGTACTCAACCGGATCACGTGGCCGGGTTCGCTGTATCTGGGTCTGATCGCTCTTGTCCCGACCATGGCGCTGGTCGGCTTCGGAGCGAACCAGAACTTCCCGTTCGGTGGGACGAGCATCCTGATCATCGTGGGTGTCGGTCTCGAGACGGTGAAGCAGATCGAGAGCCAGCTCCAGCAGCGCAATTACGAAGGGTTCCTCCGCTGATGCGAATCGTCCTCGTCGGGCCGCCCGGTGCGGGCAAGGGAACGCAGGCCGCGTTCCTCGCCAAGAACCTGTCGATCCCGCACATCTCCACGGGCGACCTGTTCCGAGCCAACATCAGCCAGCAGACGGACCTGGGCAAGCTCGCGAAGTCCTACATGGACGCGGGCAACCTGGTGCCGGACGAGGTCACCATCGCGATGGCCAAGGACCGCATGGAGCAGCCGGACGCGCAGGGCGGCTTCCTGCTGGACGGCTTCCCGCGGAACGCGCAGCAGGCCGTGGCGCTGGACGAGATGCTCAGCGCCGAGGGCATGAAGCTGGACGCGGTCCTCGACCTGGAGGTCCCCGAGGACGAGGTCGTCAAGCGCATCGCGGGCCGCCGCGTCTGCCGAAACGACTCGGCGCATGTCTTCCACGTCTCCTACAAGCCCGCCGAGCAGGAGGGCGTCTGCGACGTCTGCGGCGGCGAGCTGTACCAGCGGGACGACGACTCGGAGGACACCGTCCGCAAGCGGCTGGAGGTCTACCACACGCAGACCGAGCCGATCATCGACTACTACAAGGCCCAGGGCCTGGTCGTGACGATCTCGGCGCTCGGCAAGGTGGACGAGGTCACCGCTCGCGCGATGCAGGTGCTCGGGAAGGCCGACGACCAGTAGGTCGCCCTTCTCGGCCACAACCGCTCTACCGGCCGCGGCTCCCCTGAGGGGCCGCGGCCGATGCGTGGGCCGCCGCAGGCGTGGCGCCCCTTCTCCGGTCGGCCCGACCCAGCACGACGGCCGGGCCTGCCACGCCGTCCCCGTATCTTTGATGGTGTCCGTCTTACCCGGTCCAGAAAGGCCGCAGCCGCCATGGTGCAGATCAAGACCCCCGAGCAGATCGCCAAGATGCGTGAGGCGGGGCTGGTCGTCGCCGCCGTGCACGCGGCCACGCGCGAGGCGGCCGTGCCGGGTGCCACGACGAAGGACCTGGACGAGGCTGCCCGCAAGGTGCTCGCCGAGCACGGTGCGAAGTCGAACTTCCTCGGTTACGGCGGCTTCCCCGCGACCATCTGCACCTCCGTGAACGAGGTCGTGGTCCACGGCATCCCGTCCGACGAGGTCGTCCTCAAGGACGGCGACATCATCTCCATCGACGCGGGCGCGATCGTGGACGGCTGGCACGGGGACGCCGCGTACACGGCGTTCGTCGGCTCGGGCCACGCCCCGGAGCTGATCGAGCTGTCCCGGGTCACCGAGGAGTCGATGTGGGCCGGGATCGCGGCGATGAAGCTGGGCAACCGGCTCGTCGACATCTCGCGCGCCATCGAGACGTACATCCGCCGCCAGCCGAAGCAGGGCGGCGGGCGCTACGGGATCATCGAGGACTACGGCGGTCACGGCATCGGCACCGAGATGCACATGGACCCGCACCTGCTGAACTACGTCGAGCGGCGGCGCGGCAAGGGCCCGAAGCTGGTGCCCGGGTTCTGCCTGGCCATCGAGCCGATGGTGTCGCTGGGGACGCCGCGGACCGAGGTCCTCTCGGACGACTGGACCGTGATCACCACGGACGGCACCTGGTCCTCCCACTGGGAGCACTCCGTCGCCCTCACCGCACAGGGCCCCCTGGTGCTGACCGCCCCCGACGGCGGCAAGGCCAAGCTCGCGGAGTACGGCATCACGGCCGCCCCCGACCCCCTCGCATAATGATCTCCCGCATGGGGCAGACTGCTCGATTCGTGTTTCCTGGGACGCTGACGTAGACTGACTCGTCGGCTCTCGTGCATCTGCATGTCTGCGTGCGGGAACGCGAAGTCGATCAAGGTAGTCGATTCGAAGGGCGAAGCGTGGCCAAGAAGCAAGGTGCCATCGAGATCGAGGGCACTGTCGTCGAGTCTCTGCCGAACGCCATGTTCAAGGTCGAGCTCCAGAACGGCCACCAGGTCCTGGCACACATCAGCGGCAAGATGCGTATGCACTACATCCGCATCCTCCCTGACGACCGGGTCGTGGTGGAGCTGTCTCCGTACGACCTGACGCGTGGCCGGATCGTCTACCGCTACAAGTAGATCTTGCCGTGCCCCGCTTCACGGGGCTGTGGCACTGACCCGGAGAACCTCACCCATGAAGGTCAAGCCGAGCGTCAAGAAGATCTGCGACAAGTGCAGGGTGATCCGCCGTCACGGCCGGGTCATGGTCATCTGCGACAACCCGCGCCACAAGCAGCGCCAGGGCTGAGCACGACCCCTCCCTCTGCATCCGCAGAGCTTCGCGCGACGCGAGCAACATGTTCATACGCAGGGCCCGGACCTGGGATCCCAGGTCTGACACCCCCGGCTCGGAGGCCGGGGACCCAGTCCGTACCTCGTACGGCGGCTGGGATCCGGTTCTGCGGAAGACCTCCGAAGATCAACTGGAGCCATTGAATGGCACGCGTTTCCGGTGTTGACATCCCGCGCGAAAAGCGTGTGGAGGTCGCCCTCACCTACGTGTTCGGCATCGGCCGGACCCTTTCGCAGGAGACGCTGGCTGCGACCGGCGTCGACCCCAACACCCGCGTCCGTGACCTGAGCGAAGAGCAGCTCGTCGCGATCCGCGAGTACGTTGACAACAACATCAAGACCGAGGGTGACCTCCGTCGCGAGATCCAGGCCGACATCCGCCGCAAGGTCGAGATCGGTTGTTACCAGGGTCTGCGTCACCGCCGTGGTCTGCCGGTCCGCGGTCAGCGCACCAGCACGAACGCCCGCACCCGCAAGGGCCCGCGTCGCGCCATCGCCGGCAAGAAGAAGCCGGGCAAGAAGTAGTCCGCAGCGGATACCTGTCCACGGTCTTCGCTGTAGGACCGACCACCTCCCGTAGGAGTTAGTAGATGCCCCCCAAGGGTCGTCAGGGCGCTGCCAAGAAGGTGCGCCGCAAGGAAAAGAAGAACGTCGCTCACGGCCACGCGCACATCAAGAGCACGTTCAACAACACGATCGTCTCCATCACGGACCCGTCCGGCAACGTGATCTCCTGGGCCTCCGCCGGCCACGTCGGCTTCAAGGGCTCCCGGAAGTCCACGCCGTTCGCCGCGCAGATGGCCGCCGAGTCGGCTGCCCGCCGCGCTCAGGAGCACGGCATGCGCAAGGTCGACGTGTTCGTGAAGGGCCCGGGTTCCGGTCGTGAGACCGCGATCCGCTCCCTGCAGGCCACGGGCCTCGAGGTCGGCTCCATCCAGGACGTCACCCCGACCCCGCACAACGGCTGCCGTCCGCCGAAGCGCCGCCGCGTCTGACGCGTTCGCCGCTTCCCGGTCGCGGGATTCCGGGCGGTACGGCCCTTGCGGGGCCGTGCCGCCCGTACCCTTGCAGTAGCCCCCGTGCCGTCATGGCGCGCGGGATCTGTCGGGCGTCATATAGCGGGCGCCCACGACTGAAGGATTGATCCACACATGCTGATCGCTCAGCGTCCCTCGTTGACCGAAGAGGTCGTCGACGAGTTCCGCTCCCGGTTCGTGATCGAGCCGCTGGAGCCGGGCTTCGGCTACACCCTCGGCAACTCCCTGCGCCGTACGCTCCTGTCCTCGATCCCGGGTGCGGCGGTCACGTCCATCCGTATCGACGGCGTTCTGCACGAGTTCACCACCGTGCCGGGCGTCAAGGAGGACGTCACCGACCTGATCCTCAACATCAAGCAGCTCGTCGTCTCCTCGGAGCACGACGAGCCGGTCGTGATGTACCTGCGCAAGCAGGGCCCGGGTCTGGTCACCGCCGCCGACATCGCGCCCCCGGCCGGTGTCGAGGTGCACAACCCCGACCTGGTCCTCGCCACGCTCAACGGCAAGGGCAAGCTGGAGATGGAGCTGACCGTCGAGCGCGGTCGCGGTTACGTCTCCGCCGTGCAGAACAAGCAGGTGGGCCAGGAGATCGGCCGTATCCCGGTCGACTCCATCTACTCGCCGGTTCTCAAGGTCACCTACAAGGTCGAGGCGACCCGTGTCGAGCAGCGCACCGACTTCGACAAGCTGATCGTCGACGTCGAGACCAAGCAGGCCATGCGTCCGCGTGACGCCATGGCGTCCGCCGGCAAGACCCTGGTGGAGCTGTTCGGTCTGGCCCGCGAGCTGAACATCGACGCCGAGGGTATCGACATGGGCCCGTCCCCCACGGACGCCGCCCTGGCCGCCGATCTCGCGCTGCCGATCGAGGAGCTGGAGCTCACGGTCCGCTCCTACAACTGCCTCAAGCGTGAGGGCATCCACTCCGTGGGTGAGCTGGTCGCGCGCTCCGAGGCCGACCTGCTGGACATCCGCAACTTCGGTGCGAAGTCCATCGACGAGGTCAAGGCGAAGCTGGCCGGCATGGGCCTGGCCCTCAAGGACAGCCCGCCCGGATTCGACCCGACCGCCGCCGCCGACGCCTTCGGCGCCGACGACGACGCGGACGCCGGGTTCGTCGAGACCGAGCAGTACTGAGGCTCCGTAAGGAGTCCGTACCGCGACCGCGGACCGGCTGCGGCCGGTCCGCACCGGGCCCCGTGCCCCTTCCAGGTCCCTTCGGGGGCCTGGATCTCCGACAGGCGACCGCCTGCTCGGATACTGCCCCCGGTACCTGACACGGCCGGGGCAGATACCAAGGAGAGACACAATGCCGAAGCCCACCAAGGGTGCCCGCATGGGCGGCAGCGCCGCGCACGAGAAGCTGCTCCTCGCGAACCTCGCGAAGGCGCTGTTCGAGCACGGCCGTATCACCACCACCGAGGCGAAGGCGCGCAAGCTGCGTCCCTACGCCGAGCGTCTGGTCACCAAGGCGAAGAAGGGCGACCTTCACAACCGCCGTCAGGTGCTCCAGGTGATCACGGACAAGAGCATCGTCCACACGCTCTTCACCGAGATCGGCCCGCGCTACGAGAACCGTCCGGGTGGCTACACCCGCATCACCAAGATCGGTAACCGCCGTGGCGACAACGCGCCCATGGCCGTGATCGAGCTGGTCGAGGCGCTGACGGTGCAGCAGAAGGCCGTGGGCGAGGCCGAGGCCGCCACCAAGCGTGCGGTCAAGGAGGCTGACGAGGCCAAGGTCGAGGAGACCAAGGTCGAGGACGCCGCCGAGGAGTCGAAGGACGCCTGAGGCAAGCCCTCGCAGTGAGCGGGTCCGCCCCCTTGGGGCGGACCCGCTTTCGCGTACCTGAGAGGATCCAGGAGTGAGTGACGAAGTACAGCCCGGACACGTCCGTATCCGCCTCGACCTGTCCTACGACGGCACCGACTTCCACGGCTGGGCCAAGCAGGCCGGTGGCCGGCGGACCGTGCAGGGGGAGATCGAGGACGCGCTGCGTACGGTCACCCGGTCCGGGCGGACCTACGAGCTGACGGTGGCCGGGCGGACCGACGCCGGGGTGCACGCGAGGGGCCAGGTCGCCCATGTCGATCTGCCCCGGGAGGTCTGGGCCGAGCAGAGCGGCAAGCTGCTCAAGCGGCTCGCCGGGCGGCTGCCCAGGGATGTGCGGGTCTGGGCGCTCAGGGAGGCGCCGAGCGGCTTCAATGCCCGGTTCGCCGCGATGTGGCGGCGCTATGTCTACCGCGTCACGGACAACCCCGGCGGGGTGGATCCCCTGCTGCGCAACCACGTCCTGTGGCACGACTGGCCGCTGGACGTCGACGTCATGGACACCGCCGCGAAGTCCTTGATCGGGGAGCATGACTTCGCCGCGTACGCGAAGAAGCGCGAGGGCGCGACGACGATCCGGGAGATCCTCGACTTCGGGGTGCGCCGGAAGGCGGACGGCGTCGTCGAGATCGAGGTCCGCGCGGACGCGTTCTGCCACAACCAGGTGCGCTCCATGGTCGGCGCCCTGCTGTTCGTGGGCGACGGCCACCGGGGTGTGGAGTGGCCGCGGAAGGTCCTCGACGCCGGGGTCCGCGACAGCGCGGTCCATGTCGTACGCGCGCTCGGGCTGACCCTGGAAGAGGTCGCGTACCCGGCGGACGACCAGCTCGCCGAGCGCCAGCGGCAGGCGCGGCGGGTACGGGGCGAGGTGCACTGAGGCGGGGCTCCGCGGTGATCACCGCGGAGCCGCCCGGCCCTCAGGTCACCGCTCGGTGGCGGCGGAGGCCTGGGCCTCGCCGCGGCGGCGGATCTGGCGGAAGGCGAACTCGGCCACATCGTCACCGGCCGTGAACACCTGCGCGTCCTTGGCCGTCACGTTCTTGCCGTCGGTGAATCCGGCGAGGGTGAAGTACGCGTAGCGGCCGACGGAGTTGGTCGTACGGCGGCAGACCGTCGTACGGCAGAACGCGGGCACGCCGCCACCGCTGAGCGAGGCGACGGTGCTCTTGGCGTCGACCCCCTGCTTGACCTTGGTCGCCTGGGCCGTGGTGTCGAAGAGGGCCACGCCGACCGTGACCGCGACGCCGTCCTTGGTGTAGGTGGCGCGGATGACGCGGGTGCAGCCGTTGCCGGTGAGCACGGCGGGGAGTGTGCCCTGCGCGGCGGAGGCGCAGTTCGTCGTGGAGGCCGTCGGGCCCTTCTTGTAGACGTGCGAGGCCACGGTCAGCTCGGTGCCGGGGAAGAGCGTGTCCGCGCTGATCGGGGCCGTGTCCTTCGTCGCGCTGGAGATGAAGTCCATCGGGTCCAGCGGGGGAGGGGCCGAGGTCGGCGCGAACGACGGGGCCGGGTCGGCGCTCTCGCTCGGGATGTGGGAGGCGCCGGGCAGCGTGGGGGTGGGGCTGCCGGAGGCCTCGGAGCCGCGGTCCGCGGTCACGACCGCCACGGCGACCGCGGCACCCACCGCGACCGTGGCCAGGGCGCCGCCGAGGATCAGCAGGAGCCGACGGCGCTTGGCGCGGGCCTCGGAGGCGTCGGCTAGGGCGGCCCAGTCAGGAGTGCCGCCGCCGTTGTCCTGAGGTTGCTGGGAACTCGGTTTCCAGGGATCCCACGACGGGGGCTCCCCCTGCCCATAAGTCATGCGGCGCATCTTAGACGGGCCGCTACGGGGGCGCTGTTTTGACCCATACGGGCGCCCCCGTTATCCTGGCTGTTCGTTATGTGTATTGGCTTGCTCATTCTCACGTGAGGGGCCCTTACACCGGTCCGCCGGGCCGATGACCAGCGACCAGCACGCGGTTTGCGTCACCGTGGTGCGGTCAGGGCTGTCGTGATCGTCTTCGGTGACCTTGTCAGGAACCTCACTGAAGAAGCGAAGGCTACGAACCGTGCGTACGTACAGCCCCAAGCCCGGCGATGTGACGCGCCAGTGGTACGTCATCGACGCTCAGGACGTTGTCCTGGGTCGTCTCGCCACGACTGCCGCCAGCATCCTGCGCGGCAAGCACAAGCCGATCTACGCCCCCCACGTTGACACCGGTGACTTCGTCGTCATCATCAACGCGGACAAGGTGCACCTGTCCGGCAACAAGCGGACCCAGAAGATGGCGTACCGCCACTCCGGCTACCCGGGTGGTCTGCGCTCGGTCCGCTACGACGACCTGCTCGCGAACAACCCCGAGAAGGCCGTCGAGAAGGCCGTCAAGGGCATGCTCCCCAAGAACACCCTCGGTCGTCAGATGCTCTCGAAGCTGAAGGTCTACTCGGGCGACCAGCACCCGCACGCTGCCCAGCAGCCGGTGCCGTTCGAGATCACCCAGGTCGCGCAGTAATTCCGGCCATCCCCCAAAGCTGAAGAGAATCTGAGGAGAATCGTGGCCGAGACCACTGCCGAGCAGCCGCTCGAAGAGCTTGACATCGACAGCTACACCACCGAGACCGAGGTTCCGCTCGAGGGTGAGTACACCTCCGAGTCCATGGCCTCGCGCTTCGGTGAGCCCCAGCCGGCCGCCGGCCTGGGCCGCCGGAAGAACGCCATCGCCCGTGTCCGGATCGTTCCGGGCACCGGCAAGTGGAAGATCAACGGTCGCACCCTCGAGGACTACTTCCCGAACAAGGTGCACCAGCAGGAAGTCAACGAGCCCTTCAAGGTGCTCGAGCTCGAGGGCCGTTACGACGTCATCGCCCGCATCGCGGGTGGCGGTGTCTCCGGTCAGGCCGGTGCGCTCCGTCTCGGTGTCGCCCGTGCGCTGAACGAGGCGGACGTCGACAACAACCGTGGCGCCCTGAAGAAGGCCGGCTTCCTCCGCCGCGACGACCGTGCGGTCGAGCGCAAGAAGGCCGGTCTGAAGAAGGCCCGCAAGGCTCCGCAGTACAGCAAGCGCTAAACCGCGTTTCGCTGCCCGCAGCAGGCTTCGTACCGCCTGCTGCGGGCAACCGCCGCCCCGGCAGCACACTTCGTGCCGCCGGGGCGTACGTTTACCTGGCACGGTTGCTTGCCACCGGCTTATGGAGCAGTCCCGCGGGACGCGGAGCGCTCCATGCGCAAGCCTCGAGACAGGGCCCTCGGACGATTGGTCGTACCCGGTTCCTGTCCGCACACTTGGCATGAGCCGCACATTCGCAGCAAGTTCGGAGGACACCACAGTGGGACGACTCTTCGGCACGGACGGCGTGCGCGGTGTCGCCAACGCGGATCTGACGGCCGAGATGGCGCTCGGCCTCTCCGTGGCGGCGGCGCACGTACTGGCCGAGGCGGGCACCTTCGCGGGCCACCGGCCGACGGCGGTCGTCGGTCGCGATCCGCGGGCGTCCGGGGAGTTCCTGGAAGCCGCCGTGGTGGCCGGTCTCGCGAGCGCGGGCGTGGACGTGCTCCGTGTCGGGGTGCTGCCCACCCCCGCCGTCGCCCATCTGACGGGCGCGCTCGGCGCTGACCTGGGCGTGATGCTCTCCGCCAGCCACAACGCCATGCCCGACAACGGCATCAAGTTCTTCGCCCGGGGCGGCCACAAGCTCGCCGACGAGCTGGAGGACCGGATCGAGTCCGTCTACGAGGAGCACCGCACCGGCGCCCCCTGGGACCGGCCCACGGGCGCCGGGGTCGGCCGGGTGCGGAGCTATGACGAGGGCTTCGACCAGTACGTCACCCACCTTCTGAAGGCCCTGCCGAACCGGCTCGACGGGCTCAGGATCGTCCTCGACGAGGCGCACGGCGCCGCCGCGAGGGTCTCGCCCGAGGCCTTCTCGCGCGCGGGCGCGGAGGTCGTCACGATCGGCGCGGAGCCGGACGGGCTCAACATCAACGACGGCTGCGGCTCCACCCATCTGGAGCAACTGCGGGCCGCCGTCCTCGACCACGGTGCCGATCTCGGCATCGCGCACGACGGCGACGCGGACCGCTGCCTGGCCGTGGACCACACCGGCGAGGAGGTGGACGGCGACCAGATCCTGGCCGTACTCGCGCTGGCGATGCGGGAACGTTCCACCCTGCGCTCCGACACCGTCGTCGCGACCGTCATGTCCAACCTCGGCTTCAAGCTCGCGCTGGAGCGTGAAGGGCTCGAGCTGGTGCAGACCGCGGTCGGCGACCGCTATGTGCTGGAGGAGATGAAGGAGAAGGGCTACGCGCTCGGCGGCGAGCAGTCCGGCCACGTCATCATCCTCGACCACGCCACCACCGGTGACGGCACGCTGACCGGCCTGCTGCTGGCGGCGCGGATCGCCGAGACCGGCCGTACGCTCAGGGACCTCGCGTCGGTGATGGAGCGGCTGCCCCAGGTGCTGGTGAACGTCCCGGACGTGGACAAGTCCCGGGTGGGTACGTCCGCGGAGCTGGTGTCGGCGGTCACCGAGGCGGAGCGCGAGCTGGGGGCGACCGGCCGGGTGCTGCTGCGGCCGTCGGGCACGGAGCCGCTGGTGCGGGTCATGGTCGAGGCGGCCGACATCGACCAGGCGCGGTCGGTGGCCGGACGCCTGGCGGACACGGTGAAGTCGGCGCTCGGCTGACACCTTCACGACTCCTCGGCACGCTCACCTCGCGGGGTGGGCGTGCCGAGTGCGTTCCGGCGGTCTACAGCTTGCGCAGGCCCAGCCGCTGGACCTTGTGGTCCGGCCCCTTGCGCAGCACCAGCGTGGCGCGGCCGCGGGTCGGGGCCACGTTCTCCAGCAGATTGGGCTTGTTGATGGTCCGCCAGGTCGTCCGGGCGTAGTCGAGCGCCTCCTCCTCGGAGACCTGGGTGTACTTGCGGAAGTACGAGGACGGGTTCTGGAAGGCGGTCAGCCGGAGCTTGCGGAACCGGTTGAGGTACCAGCGCTCGATGTCCTCGGGGCGGGCGTCGACGTACACGCTGAAGTCGAAGTAGTCCGCGAGGCCGACCCGGGTGCGGCCGTCCTTGCCGGGCAGGGCGGGCTGGAGCACGTTCAGGCCCTCGACGATGAGGATGTCCGGGCGGCGGACCGTGAGGACCTGGTCGGGGACGATGTCGTAGATCAGGTGTGAGTAGACGGGGGCCGTCACCTCGTCCTTGCCGGCCTTGATGTCGGCGACGAAGCGGGTCAGGGCGCGGCGGTCGTAGGACTCGGGGAAGCCCTTGCGGGACATCAGGCCGCGGTCGCGCAGTTCCTCGGTGGGCAGCAGGAAGCCGTCCGTGGTGACCAGTTCCACGTGCGGGTGTTCGGGCCAGCGGGACAGCAGGGCCTGGAGGAGGCGGGCGACGGTCGACTTGCCGACCGCCACCGAGCCGGCCACGCCTATGACGAAGGGGGTGCCGGACTGGGAGCCCTGTTCGCCGAGGAAGGTGTTCAGGGCGCCTCTGAGACCGTCGGTGGCCTTCACATAGAGATTGAGCAGCCGGGACAGCGGCAGATAGATGTCGCGTACCTCGTCGAGGTCGATGACATCGCCCAGACCGCGCAGCTTCTCCACCTCCTCGGCGGTCAGCGGCAGCGGCGTCTTGTCGCGCAGCGCGCTCCACTCGGCACGGGTGAGGTCGACGTAGGGAGTCGCCTCCGGCCGGGACCGGTGGGCGCTCCGGGGCATCGAGGGGACCGGAGAGATCACAGTCCATTGTGAACGGAGTTCGAACGGGTGGCCGCGTGGGCTGCGTCACGCCGGGGCGCGCGGGCGGTCTCGCGGCGGCCGGCCGGTGGCTGGAAGATAAGAATTTGATCATCTGACGGTAAGTAGTGCATAAAGGGGGTGTAAAGCGTGCGGGGGGAATCCGCAGGCACGAACAGAGAGAACGCCCTTCCATGAGAACCATCGCCGTCCGTCGTACCGCTCTCGCCGCCTCCGCCGCGGCCCTCGCGCTGCTCGCCACCGCGTGCGGATCCTCCGACAGCGAGGGCAAGAGCGACGACGGGAAGACGGCCCAGGCGGAGAAGAGCCCCTCCGCCGCGCCCGCCAAGGCGCTGAGCGCCGCGGAGCTGGAGAAGGCCGCGCTCGCCCAGGCGGACGTCAAGAGCGGCAAGGTCATCACCAAGGCCGTGCCGGGGGACGACCTCGCGCAGGACAAGGTGACGTCGGACGACGCGGCGTGCACACCGCTCGCGTACGTCACGGCGGCCACGTATCTCGGCAAGCCTGCGGCCACGGTCAAGCGCACGTGGACCGGCGACGCCAAGAAGCCCGGGGCGGGAGCCAGTGACGAGGAGAAGATGCTGGCCGTCGCCAACTACGCGAAGGCCGTCGAGACGCTCACCAGCTACGACAACGGCGGCGCCGAGCAGGCGATGAAGGACCTGAAGACGGCTGTCGGGAAGTGCTCCGCCGGCTTCTCCTACACCGCGAACGGCACGAAGACGAAGGTCGTGAAGGTGGCGACGACCGAGGCGCCCGGCGGCGCCGACGAGGCGCTGGCCCTGACGCTGACGGTGGACGCCGACGGTGTGAAGGCGCCGGTGAAGGCCGTGGTGGTCCGCAAGGGCGCCACGCTCGCCTCCTTCCCCGCCATCAACATCACCTCCCTCGCCACCGGCAAGGACTTCGCCTTCCCGACGCAGATCGTCGACGCCCAGCTCGCCAAGCTCGGCTGATCGGGTCGGCTTCCCCGGCCTCGCGAGCGCTGAGAATTTCCGAATTCGGGCAGGCTTCGGGAGGTCGAGGTGGCGCACTGACCGTAGGCTGCGGCACATGTGCGGAATCGTGGGATACGTGGGGCCGCAGTCGGCGCTCGACGTGGTCGTGGCGGGACTGAAGCGGCTGGAGTACCGGGGGTACGACTCGGCGGGCGTGGCCGTCCTCGCGGACGGCGGCCTGGCCTCGGCCAAGAAGGCCGGGAAGCTGGTCAACCTGGAGAAGGAGCTGGCGGACCGGCCCCTGCCGACCGGTCCCACCGGCATCGGACACACCCGGTGGGCCACTCATGGCTCCCCGACCGACGCCAACGCGCATCCGCATCTCGACAACGCGGGCCGGGTCGCCGTCGTCCACAACGGCATCATCGAGAACTTCGCGGTGCTGCGGGCCGAGCTGGAGGAGCGCGGCCACGCCCTCGCCTCCGAGACGGACACCGAGGTCGTCGCGCATCTGCTCGCCGAGGAGTTCTCGGTGACCGAGGACCTCGCGGAGGCGATGCGGCTGGTGTGCGGGCGGCTGGAGGGCGCGTTCACCCTGGTCGCGGTGCACGCGGACGCGCGGGACGTGGTCGTGGGCGCCCGGCGGAACTCGCCGCTCGTGGTCGGTGTCGGGGAGGGCGAGGCGTTCCTCGCCTCGGACGTGGCGGCGTTCATCGCCCATACGCGCTCCGCGATCGAACTGGGCCAGGACCAGGTCGTGGAGCTGCGCCGGGACGGTGTGACGGTCACCGGCTTCGACGGACGGCCCGCCGACGTCCGCAGCTTCCATGTCGACTGGGACGTCTCGGCCGCCGAGAAGGGCGGCTACGACTACTTCATGCTCAAGGAGATCGCCGAGCAGCCCAAGGCGGTCGCCGACACCCTGCTCGGCCGGATCGACGCGGCCGGTTCGCTGTGCCTGGACGAGCTGCGGATCTCCGCCGCCGAACTGCGCGAGGTCGACAAGGTGGTGATCGTGGCGTGCGGGACCGCCTTCCACGCCGGGCTCATCGCCAAGTACGCCATCGAGCACTGGACCCGCATCCCCTGCGAGGTCGAGCTGGCCAGCGAGTTCCGCTACCGGGACCCGATCCTCGACTCGCGTTCGCTGGTCGTCGCCATCTCCCAGTCCGGCGAGACCATGGACACGCTGATGGCGCTGCGGCACGCCCGTGAGCAGGGCTCCAGGGTGCTGGCGATCTGCAACACCAACGGCTCCACGATTCCCCGGGAGTCGGACGCCGTGCTGTACACGCACGCGGGGCCGGAGGTCGCGGTCGCCTCGACGAAGGCGTTCCTGACGCAGCTCGTCGCCTGCTATCTGGTGGCCCTGTATCTGGGGCAGGTGCGCGGCACGAAGTGGGGCGACGAGATCGGCGCCGTCATCCGCGATCTGTCGAAGATCTCCCACGAGGTCGAGCGGGTCCTCGAGACCATGGAGCCGGTACGGGAGTTGGCACGCTCACTGGCAGGCAAGAACACCGTGCTGTTCCTGGGCCGGCATGTGGGCTACCCGGTGGCCCTCGAAGGCGCCCTGAAGCTCAAGGAGTTGGCGTACATGCACGCCGAGGGCTTCGCGGCGGGCGAGTTGAAGCACGGGCCGATCGCGCTGATCGAGGAGGACCTGCCGGTGGTGGTCGTGGTGCCGTCGCCGCGCGGACGCTCGCTCCTGCACGACAAGATCGTCTCGAACATCCAGGAGATCCGGGCGCGGGGCGCCCGCACGATCGTGATCGCGGAGGAGGGCGACGAGGCCGTGGTCCCGTACGCCGACCATCTGATCCGTATCCCGGCGACCCCGACCCTGCTCCAGCCGCTGGTGGCGACGGTGCCGCTCCAGGTCTTCGCCTGCGAACTGGCCACGGCCCGGGGCAACGAGGTGGACCAGCCGCGCAACCTGGCGAAGTCGGTGACGGTGGAGTAGCGAGCCGCCGCCCGGCCCCCGGAAGCCGGGGGGCCGGGCGCGATCCGTGCTCAGCCGCGGGCGTCCTGCGCGCGGTGGTAGGACCGGTGGGTGTAGTAGGCCAGCATGGCGCCCGGCACGATCGCGCGGGCGAGGTAGTACCACGCCGGGTGCTCCGTGTCGTGCGTGCCGAAGGCGGCGAACAGCATCGCCACGACGAACACCACGTCCAGCACCACCATGCCGATGAGCCCGAGCGGCCACCTCCGCGCCGCCTTGCCGCCGTTGGTGTTCCCGGCCGTCCGCGCGGCGCTCTGCCGCTCGCGCGGGCGCGGGATCCGTTCCGGGTCACGGGCCGGCAGGGGGACCACCAACTCGGCGGGGACGGCCGCGTCAAGGGCCGCGATCCGCTGGGCCGTCACCCCCCGGAACAGGGTGGGCTCGATGGCCACGCGGAAGCCGTCGAGGCCGGTCAGCTCGCGGGCCCCGTCGGGGCGGGCGGTCATCGCGGCGCAGGAGTCGAAGCGCACGGTGACCGGGCCGCCCGGCAGCAGCAGACTCACGCCCTGCTCGCCGATGACCAGCGTGACGTCGTCGTCCTCCAGGGAGGGGTGCCGGGTGCCGACGACCGGAGTCGACGAGTACTGCGGAGCGGGCGTGAACCCCGCCCATTCGGCCTCCCGGGTGGGCACTTGGAGCAGCGCGCCGCCCCACACCTCGCGGGCGACCTCGCGCAGATCCGCGACCGTGACCGCGTTCAGCTCGGCCTTGTGCTGCTCGGGGGAGAGCAGCCGGTGGCCGAGCAGCAGGCTGAGCGCGTACGTCGGCAGCAGGGCGGCGCCGAGGTCGGGGGTGTCGTACATCTTGAGCATCTTGCCGCGTACGGCGTCCAGTTCGGCCTGTTCGATACGGCCCGCGCGCAGCCGGGCGAGCGTGTCCACGAACCCGCCGACCACCGCCGCCTGCTTCCTGGGCAACGCGTCGGCGTACGCGGTGAGCGTGGCGAAGTCCGCGTCGCGCGGGCTGTAGTCGGCGTCGGCCGTGTACGAGTACCCGCCCTCCTGCCGCAGATCCTGGTAGAGGGCGCGGCCGAGGACGTCGGCGAAGACGGCCGCCGCGGTGGTGCGGCGCAGGACCGAGGTGAGGACGACATGGCCGTCCTCGCCGCGGATGTAGGCGGGCGTGACGGGCAGCGCGCTGGACGGGTCCGGTGCCGGGACACGGCGGCCGGCGGGCAGCGTGAGGTCCAGGCCGTCCGGTACGTGGTCGCTGGTGATCCACAGCACCGCGTTGTCCCGGGTGAAGCGGGTCTCGGCCCACTGCCGTACCTCGTCGGCGGTCAGTCGCAGGGTGCCGAGTTCGTCGTAGCTGGACAGGCCGTAGCCCTGGGCGCCGTAACGCCACAGCGGCATCGAGGTGCCCGGACCGGCGCCGCGCCCCGCGGCCTCGGTACGGAGGATCTCCTTCTCCGTCTCCAGCCGGTCAAGCGGTAGGTCGCGCAGCGCCGCGCAGACGGCGTTGAGGTACGCGACGACCTCCTCCTCACTGCCGGTGACGTGGAAGAGGGTGTACGCGTTCGCCGTGGCGCCGTTGTAGTGCAGGTCGGACAGGCCGAGGCGGTGCAGGGCGAGGTGTTCGACGAGGTGGGTGATGCCGGAGGTGGGCAGCGTCTCGTCGGCCCGGCCCACGCGGAAGAAGAGACCGGCGGTGATCTCGCCGGGGCGCGGCGCGTGGAGGACGGGAACGCCCTGGGCGGTGGTGTGGGCGATCAGGCCGTCGAGGGCGGCGAGTTCGGCGCTGTCGCGGCCCGTCGTCGTGTCGTACGTGGTCGCGTCGTACGTGGTCGTCCGGTCGTACGTGGTCATCGGTCGTCCTCCCTCTCAGAGCGTCGCCAGCGCGGCCTTGCGGAACTTCATGAACCGGCTCTGCCAGTCCCCCAGGTACTGCCACGAGGACGCGGAGGCCGTATTGCCCAGGGCGGCGAAGTGCCGGGCGGCGTCCTCGAGATGGCCGCCCAGCGAGAAGGCGAGGGCGAAGGTGCTGTGACCCGTGATCCAGTGCCAGTCCTGACGGTAGGCCGAGTGCAGGACGGAGACCAGGGCGGCGTGGCGCAGGTCGTCACGGACGGGTACGCCGCGCATGTACGCCGTCGCCTCGCTGCCCTCCAGCTCCAGCCAGTGCTCGACATGGGCCTCGGCGACCAGGATCCCGGCGTGCGAGCCGTCCGGCGCGGAGGCCGCGCACTCCTGGGCGAAGCCGTGCGCGTCCTCCCAGGAGCCGCCCCACTTGGGGCACACCTGCTGGAGCAACTGCGCCTGCGCGCTGAAGTGGTGGGGGTGATGGGCGGACAGCCGGTCGTAGCGGCGCCGGGTCTCGGACTGCCCCAGTTGCAGACCGCGGGCGAGGGTGATGCGGGACGTCCAGGCGGGGGCGTACGCGGGCTGCTCCGCGCAGACCTCGATCAGCAACTGCTCGGCCTTGCGCAGCCAGGAGTGGAACTCGGCGAACTGGTCGCGCGAGACGTGCTCGGCACGGGCACCGCTGCGGATCTCCCAGCCGATGCGGATGTACCGCTCGGCCAGCAGCGTGCGCGGCAGCGGATCGCCGGGCCGGGCCGCCACGGCCTTCTCCAGGTAGGTCTCGGTCCCGTCGATACCGCCGAACGCGCCGACGGCGACGGAGGTCTTGTCGACGGAGTCGAGCCCGGCGAAGAAGTCCTGGGTGGCCGCCCAGTCACCGGCCCGAGCGGCGGTGCGCAGCGGGGCGAGTCCGCGAAGCGCGTCGAACGGGTCGGTCACCAGCGCCGGGGCCCGCTCGGCTCTGCCTTCGTCGCCGCCCTCTCTGCCGCTGCTGCTCCTGCTCATGGCTTCGCCCCCTTGGCGTAAGGAATGTGTTCCGACCGCAGCACGCGCCGACTGACCCCCAGGGCGCGCGATGTGATCCACAAGTGCACGAACGGGCGCGAATGTGAACCGCTGGTGTGCACGGTGTGATCGAGTCTGCGCAGGTTAGCAGGGGTGTCTGACATGAGGTGACTGGATTTCAGGTGACGGCGAGGGGGCGCTCGTCGAACCCGCCGAACCTGCCGAACTCGGCGCTGTCCGAGCCGACTTCCGAGCCGACGTCCGGGCGATCTCCGAGGCGGCCTCCGGGCCCGACCGATGAATTCCCGTCCCAACTCCGGTCATCACTACGTACGTTGTACACACGCCACACCAACGACCGCACGGACGCAGCCGCCAGGAAGGACCACCCGCCATGACCGCACCCGCCAATGGCCCCGCCAGCTACTTCCCCTCCATCGAGAAGAAGTACGGCCGCCCGATCGCCGAGTGGACGGACCTCATCCGCTCCTCGCCGCTGACCAAGCACATGGAACTGGTCAACTGGCTCAAGTCCGAGCACGGCCTGGGCCACGGCCACGCCAACGCCCTGGTGGCGCACACCCTCGCGGAGAAGAGCGGCGCGTAAGGCGACCGGGCCGGGGCGCCGGGCGGATCGTAGAGTGCCCGGATGAGCATCATCGGAGTCGGTATCGACGTGGCCGAGATCGATCGGTTCCGGGCCGCGCTGGAGCGTACCCCGGGGCTGGTCGAACGGCTCTTCGTGGAGCGGGAGTTGTCGCTGCCCAGTGGGGAGCGGCGGGGGCTCGCCTCCTTGGCGGCGCGGTTCGCGGCCAAGGAGGCGTTGGCCAAGGCCCTGGGCGCGCCCAGTGGGCTGCACTGGACGGACGCCGAGGTGTACGTCGAGGAGAGCGGGCAGCCGCGGCTGCGGGTGACGGGCACGGTCGCGGCCCGTGCCGCCGAACTCGGCGTGCGGTCCTGGCATGTGTCCCTCAGCCATGACGCGGGTGTCGCGTCCGCGGTGGTCGTCGCCGAGGGGTAGCGCCTCCGCCGTGCCGCGACAGCCGTGCGGGAGACTCGGCGTATGCGTACTGCGTACAGCGTGGAGACGGTGAGGGCGGCCGAGCGGGCGCTCATGGCGCGGCTACCGGAAGGCGCGTTGATGCAGCGCGCCGCCGCCGGACTGGCCGCGACCTGCGCCCAGGTGCTGGGCCGGGTGTACGGCAGCCGGGTGGTGCTGCTGGTCGGCAGCGGGGACAACGGCGGGGACGCCCTGTACGCGGGGGCGCGGCTCGCCCGGCGCGGGGCCGGTGTCACCGCGTTGCCGCTCACGCCCGACCGCGCGCACCAGGGCGGGCTCGCGGCCCTGCGGCGCGCCGGTGGCACGGTCGCGGACCCCGCGGTGGCTGCCGAGGAGGCGATCCGGCGGGCCGACCTGGTCATGGACGGGATCGTCGGGATCGGCGGCAAGGGCGGCCTGCGGACGGACGCCGCACGGCTCGCCGCGCTCGCCTCGCGCTCGCGCGCGGCCGTCGTCGCCGTGGACCTGCCGAGCGGGGTGGAGGCCGACAGCGGGGAGGTACGCGGGGCGGCCGTACGGGCGGACCTCACGGTGACCTTCGGTACGCACAAGCCGGCGCTGCTCGTCGACCCGGCACGCGAGTACGCCGGCACCGTACGCCTCGTCGACATCGGGCTCGAACTGCCCGAGGAGGCCGAACTGGAGGCGCTTCAGCACGCGGACGTGGCGGCGCTGCTGCCGCTGCCGGGCGCGGAGAGCGACAAGTACCGGCGCGGGGTGGTCGGGATCGCCGCCGGGTCCGCCCGCTATCCCGGCGCGGCCGTGCTCGCGGTGGCGGGCGCGCTGCGGGGCGGGGCCGGGGCCGTGCGGTACGTGGGGCCCGCCGCGAGCGCGGTGATCGCCCGCTTCCCGGAGACGCTCGTGTCCGACAAGGGCCCCGCGAAGGCCGGGCGGGTGCAGGCCTGGGTCGTCGGGCCCGGCGCCGGGGACGAGGCGCGGTCCGTGGCGGAGGTGCTGAAGGCCGAGGTGCCCGTGCTCATCGACGCGGACGGGCTGCGGCTGGCCGACCGGGGCACCGTGCGCGGCCGCTCGGCCCCCACCCTGCTGACCCCGCACGCCGGGGAGGCCGCCGCCCTGCTCGGGGTCTCGCGCGAGGAGGTCGAGGGCGCCCGGCTCACGGCGGTACGGGAACTGGCGGCGCGCTACGACGCGACGGTGCTGCTCAAGGGCTCGACCACGCTGGTGGCGGACCCCCAGGGCGGGCCGGTGCGGGTGAACGCGACGGGCACGCCGTGGCTGGCGACCGCGGGCAGCGGGGACGTGCTCTCCGGGCTCTCCGGCTCGCTGCTCGCGGCCGGTCTCTCGCCCCGGGACGCCGGGAGCACGGCGGCGTATCTGCACGGCCTCGCGGGCCGGTACGCGGCGGACGGCGCCCCCGCGGGCGCCCACGACGTGGCGGACGCCCTCCCGGAGGCCTGGCGGGACGTACGCGACTGAGCGACCACCCGCCGGGGCCACGCGCCCGCGTGGCGCCCGCGTACGGGTGACCCGCGAGCGCGGCGGCTCCGTCGCACCGGCGCGCTCGCGCTTGTCTGATCACATGATCAGTACACGCATGGCCGGTCGCAGTGCCACGGTCCTCCTCACCGTCGCCACCGCCCTCTCCTCGGCCACCACAGTCGCCGCCGCCCCCGACGCCCCGAGGAAGTGCCCCGTACGCGCGTACCGCGTCGCCTGCGTCGACCTCACGCGTCAGCTCACCTGGGTGCAGAAGGGGGAGAACGTGGTCTACGGCCCCGTCCCGGTCCGCACCGGCGGCCCGGGGTACCGGACCCGCACCGGCTGGCACAAGATCGTCTGGAAGCACCGGAACCACTGGTCGACGCTCTACGACACCCCCATGCCGTACAGCCAGTTCTTCAGCGGCGGCCAGGCCTTCCACGCCGTGGACGACGACCTCGCGAGCGGGGACGGTTCCTACGGCTGCGTGAACATGCGCCCCGCCGACGCCCGCGCGCTGTGGGGGTTCCTGAAGGAGGGTGACCGCGTGTACGTATGGGGGCGCAAGCCCGGCACCTGAGACCCGAGCGGTACCGGTGCCGGATCACCGTCGACGGCTTTTGAGACACTGGGGCGCCATGACAAGTTCAAAGACAGCACCCTTTCGCGCCCGCGCCGAGATCGATCTGGCGGCCCTTCGAGCGAACGTACGAGCCTTGCGCGCCCGCACGCCGGGCGCGGCCCTGATGGCCGTGGTCAAGGCGGACGCGTACGGACATGGCGCGGTGCCGTGCGCCCGTGCGGCCCTCGAAGCCGGTGCGAAGTGGCTCGGTACGGCCACGCCCGAGGAGGCCCTCGCCCTGCGCGAGGCGGGCCTTCCGGGGCGTCTCATGTGCTGGCTCTGGACGCCCGGCGGTCCCTGGCGGCAGGCGATCGAGGCCGATGTCGACGTGTCCGTGAGCGGCCTGTGGGCCCTCGCGGAGGTGCGCGAGGCGGCAGCCGCCGCGGGCGCGCCCGCCCGCGTCCATCTCAAGGCCGACACCGGCCTCGGACGTAACGGATGCCAGCCCGACGACTGGCCCGAACTCGTCGCCGAGGCCCTGCGCGCCCAGGCGGACGGCCTGCTCACCGTGGTCGGCCTGTGGTCGCACTTCGCCTGTGCCGACGAGCCCGGCCACCCCTCGATCCAGGCCCAGCTCACCCGCTTCCGCGAGATGGTGGCGTACGCCGAGGCGCAGGGGGTGCGGCCCGAGGTGCGGCACATCGCCAACTCGCCCGCCACGCTCACCCTGCCCGAGGCCCACTTCGACCTCGTCCGCACGGGCATCGCGATGTACGGCATCTCGCCGAGCCCCGACCTCGGCACCCCGGCCGACCTCGGACTGCGCCCGGTGATGGCGCTCAAGGCCTCGCTCGCCCTGGTGAAGCAGGTCCCCGGCGGCCACGGCATCAGCTACGGGCACCTCTACACCACCCCCGGCACCACCACCCTCGGCCTGGTCCCCGTCGGCTACGGCGACGGCATCCCGCGCCATGCCTCCGGCGCGGGCCCGGTCCTGGTCGACGGCAAGCCGCGTACGGTCGCGGGCCGGATCGCCATGGACCAGTTCGTGGTCGACCTGGGCGGCGACGAGCCGGCGCCGGGCACGGAGGCCGTCCTCTTCGGCTCCGGCGACCTCGGCGAGCCCACCGCCGAGGACTGGGCGCAGGCAGCCGGGACGATTGCATACGAAATCGTGACCCGGATCGGCGCCCGCATCCCGCGCGTCTACGTGAAGGTGGATACCGAACACGAGGGCTGACCCGTCCGGGTGAATCCGGTAGGGGCCTGTTCCGAGGTGCCCGTCGTCCGCGCGGACGACGGACACCTCGGAACAGGCCCCACGTCATGGCAGCACGAGCGGAGCTCTCGGGGAGGAGCGGGACGTGAGCGAGAGCAGCGCCGGGGCCGTGGAGGCCGTCGCGGGCGAGGCCGCCTCCGCCGCCGGGAACTGGCGCGTCGCCGGTCTCGCGGGCGCGGCGCTGGGCATGGTCGCGGCGGGTGCCGCCGCCGGTGTGGCCATCGAACGGCTGACGGTCGGCCGCAACATGCGCCGCAAGGCCCGGCTCGTCCTCGACTCGGCGGGCCCCTACGGCGGCTTGCGCGGCACCCCCGGCAAGGCGTACGCGGACGACGGGACCGAGCTGTACTACGAGGTGGACGACGTCGAGCCGGAGGGCGGCTCCATACCGCGCCGCCGCAGGCTCTTCGGCCGCAAGACCCCGGCCCCGGTCACCGTCGTCTTCAGCCACGGCTACTGCCTCAACCAGGACTCCTGGCACTTCCAGCGGGCCGCGCTGCGCGGTGTCGTGCGGACGGTGCACTGGGACCAGCGCAGCCATGGCCGCTCCGGGCGTGGCAAGGCGCAGGCCGACGGCACGCCCGTCTCCATCGACCAGCTCGGGCGCGATCTCAAGGCCGTGATCGACGCGGCCGTGCCCGAAGGTCCGATCGTGCTCGCCGGACACTCCATGGGCGGCATGACGATCATGGCGCTGGCCGACCAGTTCCCCGAGCTGATCCGCGACCGGGTCGTCGGCGTCGCCCTCGTCGGCACGTCCGCCGGGCGGCTCGGCGAGGTCAACTTCGGACTGCCCATGGCGGGCGTCAACGCGATACGGCGCATCCTGCCCGGCGTGCTGAAGGCGATGGGACAGCAGGTCGCCCTCGTGGAGAAGGGGCGCCGGGCCACCGCCGACCTGTTCGCGGGGCTCATCAAGTGGTACTCGTTCGCGTCACGGGACGTCGATCCGGCCATCGCCCGATTCGCCGAACGGATGATCGAGGGCACCCCGATCGACGTCGTCGCGGAGTTCTACCCGGCGTTCGACGACCACGACAAGACCGCGGCGCTCGCCCACTTCGCGGATCTTCCCGTCCTCGTCCTGGCCGGTGTCCAGGACCTGGTCACGCCGAGCGAGCACAGCGAGGCGATCGCCGATCTGCTGCCCGACGCCGAACTGGTGCTTGTGCCCGACGGGGGGCACCTCGTCATGCTGGAACACCCCGAGGCCGTGACCGACCGCCTCGCCGATCTGCTCGCCCGGACGGGAGCGGTGCCCGCCCCGGCTACCGTGGATGGCTGTGGCTCCGCCTTCTCCTGAACGAAGAGTGACGATGGAAGATCTCGCAACACCGCACACCCCGGCACCCGACGGCGTCACCGTCCGGCTCACCATCACCTCCCCCGAACAGATGCGGGAGCTGGGGCTCCGGCTCGCCGAGCTGCTGCGTGCCGGGGACCTCGTGATGCTCAACGGCGAGCTGGGCGCGGGCAAGACCACCCTGACCCGCGGGCTCGGCGAAGGGCTCGGCGTGCGGGGCGCGGTCACCTCCCCGACCTTCGTGATCGCCCGGGTGCACCCGTCCCTCGGCGACGGCCCGCCCCTGGTCCACGTGGACGCCTACCGCCTGGGCGGCGGCCTCGACGAGATGGAGGACCTCGACCTCGACGTCTCGCTGCCGGACTCCGTCGTCGTCGTGGAGTGGGGCGAGGGCAAGGTCGAGGAGCTGACGGACGACCGGCTCCACGTGGTCATCCACCGTGCGGTCGGCGACACCACGGACGAAGTGCGCCATGTCACCTTCACGGGCATCGGACGCCGCTGGGCGAGCGTCGACCTGGGCGTGCTGTCGGCCTGACCAGGCCGTAATCGCCGCGATCGGCGGGCTTCCGGACGTCCTGCCACGGCGTGCTCTCGCCCGCCCAACGTTCCGACAACGCGTCGGCATGATGTTGCATCGCGGGTGCCGGGCGTGGTCACATGGATGTCAGTCCGTGGTTAGGTCTACCTAACCGCGCCGGCCCTCGTGACTCCAGGAGGCGTCCATGCCGGCTTCAGAACGAGACGAGACGCGACCGCGCGGGGCGGCCGGAGCCGCCGGGGTGTCGATGCGGGACCTGCTGGCGTCGTGCGCCGCGGCGAAGCTGATCTCGACCCCGCCGCCGGACCCTGAGCCCGAGACGCCCCGAGCCACGTCCCCGGCCGCGTCGGCCACCGAGGAGCACCGCAGAGCCGCGTAGGGCGCGGTCGCGTCAGGGGACGACGACGACCTTCTCCCCGTCCTTCGCGAACTCCCACAGCGCGGTGCCGTCCGCCCGGGACTCGCGGATCCCGCCCAGCTTCTTCGAGGCGTCGGGCGCGGGCGTCGACCCGTCGATCGCCGCGCTGAAGCCGATCACCGCGGGCTGAAGTGCGAACACCACGATGTGCTCCACCTGAACACCGTCCGAACCGGCTCCGGACGGGCGCTTGGACCTCACCTGGTACGTGCCGGGCGCCGGATCCACCGTCCCCGGCGTGACCTCGAACGTGCGCCGGACCTTGCCGTCGGCGCCGACCAGCCACACCCGGTCGTCCTCCAGCCCGTACACCACCCGCTCGCCGGTGCCGGAGTCGCCGGGCAGCGCCACCGGGACGTCCTTCTTGTCCTCGGGCGCCTTCGGCACGGTGGGCTTCGGTGACGTCTTCACCCGCGGCTTGCCCAGGGTGTCGGGCACGTTGGCCGACGCCTGGTAGGCGAGGAATCCGACCGCGGCGATGGCCGCCGCGGTGAGCCCGGCCACGAATCCCGAGCTGCCCCTAGCCACCCTGTGCCCCACCTCTCGGCCCCGCGCGGACGGCCTTGCGCCGCACGCGGACGTACTCGTAGCTGTATGCGTCTCGTACGACGTACTGATTCCGCCGTACATCTTCGGTGTGACGTTAGCAGCAGGGGTGGACCGTACCGGGGCGGCCGTATGGCGGGCGCGAGCGCCGTAGGCTGTTTGCGTGCTCTTGCTCGCTCTGGATACCGCCACCCCCGCCGTCACCGTCGCGCTGCACGACGGCACATCCGTCGTCGCCTCCTCGAGTCAGGTGGACGCGCGCCGGCACGGGGAACTCCTGCTGCCCGCCGTCGATCGGGTCCTCGCCGAGGCGGACACCCGGCTCGACGCCGTCACGGCCGTCGTCGTGGGCGTGGGCCCCGGCCCCTACACGGGGCTGCGCGTCGGCCTGATGACCGCCGACGCCTTCGGGCTCGCTCTCGGCGTGCCCGTGTACGGCGTGTGCACCCTCGACGCCCTCGCGTACGCCTCCGGGCTCGACGAGCCCTTCGTCGTGGCCACGGACGCGCGCCGCAAGGAGGTCTACTGGGCGCGGTACGACAACGCCCGCACGCGCGTCACCGAGCCCGCGGTGGACCGGCCCGCCGAGATCGCCGACACGGTCGCGGGCCTGCCCGCCGTCGGCGCCGGGGCGCTGCTCTACCCGGACACGTTCACGCAGGCGCGGGAGCCCGAGCACGTGTCCGCGGCGGCGCTCGCGTCCCTCGCGGCGGAGCGGATCGGGGCGGGCGAGGAGCTGCCCGCGCCCCGGCCGCTGTATCTGCGCCGCCCGGACGCGCAGGTGCCCAAGAACTACAAGGTGGTCACGCCCAAGTGACCGCGCCCGTGACGCCCGTACTGCGCGAGATGCGCTGGTGGGACATCGATCCCGTACTGGAGCTGGAGAAGGACCTCTTCCCCGAGGACGCCTGGTCGCGGGGCATGTTCTGGTCCGAGCTGGCGCACGCCCGGGGCCCGGAGGCGACCCGGCGGTATGTCCTGGCCGTCGAGGAGGAGCGGGTCGTCGGCTACGCGGGCCTGGCCGTCCAGGGCGACCTGGGCGACATCCAGACCATCGCCGCCGCCCGCGACCACTGGGGCACCGGTCTCGGCCGACGGTTGCTGACCGAGCTGCTCCAGGCCGCGACGGCGTTCGAGTGCGCCGAGGTGATGCTCGAGGTCCGGGTCGACAACGTGCGCGCGCAGAAGCTGTACGAGCGCTTCGGCTTCGAGCCCATCGGCTTCCGACGCGGCTACTACCAGCCGGGGAACGTCGACGCCCTGGTGATGCGCCTGACCACAGCATCCGACGGCGGTTCCGGCACGGAACCGACATCAGTACAAGGAACCGAGAGCAATGGCTGACGAACCCCTGGTCCTGGGGATCGAGACCTCCTGTGACGAGACCGGTGTCGGCATCGTCCGCGGCACGACCCTCCTCGCGGACGCCGTCGCGTCCAGCGTCGACGAGCACGCGCGCTTCGGCGGTGTGGTCCCCGAGGTCGCCTCCCGCGCGCACCTCGAGGCCATGGTGCCGACCATCGACCGGGCGCTGAAGGAAGCGGGGGTGAGCGCGAAGGACCTCGACGGCATCGCGGTCACCGCCGGGCCCGGTCTCGCCGGCGCCCTGCTGGTCGGCGTCTCGGCCGCGAAGGCGTACGCGTACGCGCTGGGCAAGCCGCTGTACGGCGTCAACCACCTCGCCTCCCACATCTGCGTGGACCAGTTGGAGCACGGCGCGCTGCCGGAGCCCACGATGGCGCTGCTGGTGAGCGGCGGGCACTCCTCGCTGCTGCTGTCCACCGACATCACCTCCGACGTCCGGCCGATGGGCGCGACCATCGACGACGCGGCGGGCGAGGCCTTCGACAAGGTCGCGCGCGTGCTGAACCTCGGCTTCCCGGGCGGCCCGGTCATCGACCGGTACGCGAAGGAGGGCGACCCGCGGGCCATCGCGTTCCCGCGCGGTCTGACCGGGCCCCGCGACGCGGCGTACGACTTCTCCTTCTCCGGTCTGAAGACGTCCGTGGCCCGCTGGATCGAGGCCAAGCGGGCGGCGGGGGAGGAGGTGCCGGTGCGTGATGTGGCGGCCTCCTTCCAGGAGGCGGTGGTGGACGTGCTGACCCGCAAGGCCGTACGGGCCTGCCGGGACCAGGGCGTCGACCATCTGATGATCGGCGGCGGTGTCGCGGCCAACTCCCGGCTGCGCGCGCTCGCCCAGGAGCGCTGCGAGGCGGCCGGTATCCGGCTGCGGGTGCCGCGGCCGAAGCTGTGCACGGACAACGGCGCGATGGTCGCGGCGCTGGGCGCCGAGATGGTGGCCCGCAACCGGGCCGCCTCCGACTGGGACCTGTCCGCGGACTCCTCGCTGCCGGTGACGGACACGCATGTCCCCGGGAACGGGCACACGCACACGCACTCCCACGACTCGCATGACCATGTGCACGAGATCAGCAAGGAGAACCTGTACTCGTGACGGTCGCGCTGATGTGGGAGGCGCGGGCCGTGGCCGGCCGCGGCGAGGAACTGCTGGCCTGGGCGCGGGCCCAGGAGCTGCCGTCGCCGCCGCTGCGCCGCGAGACCTTCCGCGCCCCCCAGGACCGGGTGCTCGTCATCACCTGGTGGGACGCGGACCTCACCGCCGACCTGCCCGAACTCCCCGACCCCGCGGAGGAGTCGGTGACCCGGGCGGTGCACCGGTGGCGCTTCGAGTCGGTGTCCGAGGACTGACCGGAGACCGCCCGAGGCCTGGTGCTCAGACGTGGGCGGGGTGGCCCAGCAGCATCGTCGGCGCCCCCGCCACCCGCGTCAGGAACACGGTCACCGCGTTCCTGCCGTGCGGCTTGGGCAGGACCTTGCGGCGCAGCTCCTCCGGCTCCACCGCCGAGCCGCGCTTCTTCACGGTCAGGACGCCGACCTCCCGCTCCCGCAGCAGGGCCTTCAACTTCTTGACGTTGAAGGGGAGTCGGTCGGTGATCTCGTAGGCGGTGGCGTACGGGCAGGGGCGCAGCTCGTCCGCCGTCACATACGCGATCGTCGCGTCGAGGAGACCGCCGTCCAGCTCCTCGGCCACCTCCGCCACCAGATGCGCGCGGATCGCGGCGCCGTCGGGCTCGTAGAGATAGCGGCCGAGCGGGCGCACCGGGGGGTCCGGCAGGCCACGGCCGCGCAGCTCCCGCGGGCCGGGCAGCAGCGTGGCGCGCACGAGCCCCGGCTCCGTGCCGAACCACAGCACGGCCTCCTTCACATCCCCGCCGTCCGAGATCCACTCGGCCTCCGCCTCGGGCGGCACCGCCTCGTGCGGGATGCCGGGGGCGACCTTCAGGGCCGCGTGCGGGGCCTTCAGCGCCGTGGCCACGGCCCAGGACAGCGGCGGCGAGTAGGCCTCCGGGTCGAAGATCCGGCCGCCGCCCGACCGGCCCGACCGGCCGCCCCGCCGCGCCGGGTCGACGAAGACGGCGTCGTACGAGGACACGTCGACGTCCGTGACATCGGCCTCGCGCACCTCGATCAGCGCCGACAGACCGAGCGCCTCGGCGTTCGCCCGCGCCGCCGCCGCGGTCAGCGGGTCGCGGTCCACCGCGAGGACCCGGATCCCGGTCCGGGCGAGCGCGATGGCGTCACCGCCGATGCCGCAGCACAGATCGGCGACACTGGTCACGCCCAGGGCGCGCAGCCGCCGGGCGCGGTAGGTCGCGACGGTGGTCCGGGTGGACTGCTCGACGCCGTTCGGGGTGAAGAACATCCGCGCCGCGTCCTCGGCCCCGAACTTCGCCGCCGCCCGCTCGCGCAGCCGCGCCTGGGCGAGGGCCGCCGAGACCAGCTCGGCGGGGTGGTCGCGGCGCAGCCGGGTGGCGACGGCCAGCTCCTGTGCCGGAGCGGTGCCGCGCACCTCGTCGAGGAGGGCACGGCCCTCGGGGGTGCGCAGGGATGCGAAGGAGACGTCGTTCACCAGGCCATTGTCGGCCAGTCGGTGGATGGCGTGTGCCCGGTCGCGGTGTCGGCCCCCGGGGGCCGGGGGCGGCTGGAAGGATCCGGCACCATGCGGCTCGTACGACAAGATGACGAAGGGCGTGCGAAGCGTGTCCCCCGGCTCGGCGCGCTGTCCATGGCGTGCGCGGCCCTCGCCCTCCTGGCGCTCGCCGCCCTCGCCGCCGCCTGTTCCGGCGGCGGTGTGCCGGGAACGCTCGGCTCGCAGTCGCTGAAGGCGCCGCAGGGGCGCGCCCTCGACGGATACCCCGGCAAGCCGCCCTCGTACGCCCAGCGCGCGGCAGCCGCCACCCGCTGGGGGCTGGCCAAGGTGCCGCTGGTCGCGGCGCCCCCGGCGAAGAGGCCGGCCATCACCTTCCGCAAGGGCTTCGGGGTCCCGGGCGGCGCCGGTCTGCCCCCGGTGTTCACGAGCGTGCCCACCAAGGACAAGGTCGTCTTCCTCACCATCGACGACGGCACGGACAAGGACCCGGCGTTCCTGCGGATGATGAGCGAACTGCACGTCCCGTACACCGCGTTCCTCAGCGACACCGTCGTCGACGACGACTACGACTACTTCCGCGGGATGCGGGACCTCGGCGTCACGCTGGACAACCGCACCCTGCACGACCCCTATCTGCCCGGGATGTCCTACGAGGAACAGAAGAACGAGATCTGTGGCATGCAGGACGTGATGAAGGAGCAGTTCGGCAGGCGCCCGACGGTCTTCCGGTCACCGCAGGGCGCCTACGACAAGGAGACGCTGCGCGCCGCGCGGGACTGCGGCATCGCGTATGTGCCGCTCTGGAACGAGGAGATCTACCCCGACCACTGGGAGTACCGCGAGTGGGACCGCAGGCTGCACCCCGGCGACATCGTCCTGGCCCACTTCAAGGGCTCGTCGGACTGGGACGTCACGATGTCCGACCTGGTCCGCCGGTTCCTGAAGAAGGTCACCGACGACGGGTACGCGGTGGGGCGCCTGGAGGACTACCTGTGAGGGCGCGGCGGCCGGTGCGCGCGCTGCTCGGCGGGGCGCTCGTCCTGATGATCCTGTCCGGCTGCGCCCCCTCCGTCGACCCGATCGAACGGCTGGGCAAGAAGGCCGCGCAGAAGGTGCACCCCTCGCGCGGGCCGCACGAGGAGAAGTACCGCGACTGGGGCCTGGCCGCCCCGGTCACGCGCGCCCCCCGGCCGGTCCGCTCCCCGGGCCACGGCGCGGGTCCGGCGGGACCGGGCCTGCCGCCCGCCCTCGACCATGTGCCCACCCACGACAAGGTCGTCTTCCTGACCTACGGCGCGGACGCGGAGAAGGACCCCCGGTTCATCGACATGGTCCGTGAACTGCGGCTGCCGGTCAGCGTGTTCCTCGCGGACAGCTCGGTCGGACCCGAGTACGCGCGCGCCGCACGGCTGCGGGCGGCCGGTGCGAGCATCGAGAACCTCACCCTGCACCACGCCGAGCTGCGCGGGCTCTCCTACCGGGCGCAGCGCGCCGAGATCTGCGGCCAGCAGGAGCGGCTGAGGGTGCGTCTGGGCGGCCTGCACCCCCGGCTGCTGCGCCCGCCGTACGGCACCTACGACCGCACCACGTTCGAGGCGGCGGCGGACTGCGGGATCACCTCGCTGATCCTGTGGCGCCGGACGCCGGGCCGGAACCCCGACGCGTACGAGAGGGACGCGCCCCTGCGCCCCGGCGACATCCTCCGGCCCCATGTCCAGCCCCACGAGGAGGAGAGCCGCCCGCCCGCCCCCCTGACGACGGAGACGGCACGCCTGCTGCGCCGCATCCAGGAGAGCGGGTTCACGGTGGGGCGGCTGGAGGACTATCTCTAGGGCCCCGGCCGGGGCACGCGCGACGCCGCACCGCGCACAATTGGCACTCCGCTTGACCGAGTGCTAATCGCGGTCATAGTCTCGGCTCTGGCACTCACCACCGGAGAGTGCCAACACAGCGACGGGCAGGTCCGGCACCCGCGACGACGGATCGACCTGGTCGCCACCTCAGACAGTTAACCCCGTGAGATCTCCGAAGGGGGAGGTCGGATCGTGACGACCGCCAGCTCCAAGGTTGCCATCAAGCCGCTCGAGGACCGCATCGTGGTCCAGCCGCTCGACGCCGAGCAGACCACCGCCTCTGGCCTGGTCATCCCGGACACTGCGAAGGAGAAGCCCCAGGAGGGCGTCGTCCTCGCGGTCGGCCCGGGTCGCGTCGAGGACGGCAAGCGCGTCGAGCTCGACGTCAAGGTCGGCGACGTCGTGCTCTACAGCAAGTACGGCGGCACCGAGGTGAAGTACAACAACGAGGAGTACCTCGTTCTCTCGGCTCGCGACGTGCTCGCGATCGTCGAGAAGTAATTCACCGAAGCAGACTGCTTTGAGCTGCGCCCCTGGCCCCGCGACCGTTGACAGGCCGGGTGTCGGGGGCGCGGTTCGCTTTTCACCGCGATAGGCGGCTGCTCCGGGAGGGCTGCCGCGGATCGCAACGAGAGGACTGAAACGCTCCATGGCGAAGATCCTGAAGTTCGACGAGGACGCCCGTCGCGCCCTCGAGCGCGGCGTCAACAAGCTTGCCGACACGGTCAAGGTGACGATCGGCCCGAAGGGCCGCAACGTCGTCATCGACAAGAAGTTCGGTGCTCCCACCATCACCAACGACGGTGTCACGATCGCCCGCGAGGTCGAGATCGAGGACCCGTACGAGAACCTCGGCGCCCAGCTCGTGAAGGAGGTGGCGACCAAGACCAACGACATCGCGGGTGACGGTACGACCACCGCCACCGTGCTCGCCCAGGCCCTGGTGCGCGAGGGTCTGAGGAACGTCGCCGCGGGTGCCTCCCCGGCCTCCCTGAAGAAGGGCATCGACGCCGCCGTCAAGGCCGTCTCCGACGATCTGCTGGCCACCGCCCGCCCGATCGACGAGAAGTCCGACATCGCCGCCGTCGCCGCGCTGTCCGCCCAGGACCAGCAGGTCGGCGAGCTGATCGCCGAGGCGATGGACAAGGTCGGCAAGGACGGTGTCATCACCGTCGAGGAGTCCAACACCTTCGGTCTGGAGCTGGACTTCACCGAGGGCATGGCCTTCGACAAGGGCTACCTGTCCCCGTACTTCGTGACCGACCAGGAGCGTATGGAGGCCGTCCTCGACGACCCGTACATCCTGATCAACCAGGGCAAGGTCTCCTCCATCCAGGACCTGCTGCCGCTGCTGGAGAAGGTCATCCAGGCGGGTGCCTCCAAGCCGCTGCTGATCATCGCCGAGGACGTCGAGGGCGAGGCGCTCTCCACGCTCGTCGTCAACAAGATCCGCGGCACGTTCAACGCCGTCGCCGTCAAGGCCCCCGGCTTCGGCGACCGCCGCAAGGCGATGCTCCAGGACATGGCGGTCCTCACCGGCGCCACGGTCATCTCCGAGGAGGTCGGCCTCAAGCTCGACCAGGTCGGCCTGGAGGTGCTCGGCTCCGCCCGTCGCGTGACGGTCACCAAGGACGACACCACCATCGTCGACGGTGGCGGCAAGTCCGAGGACGTCGTCGGCCGCGTGGCCCAGATCAAGGCCGAGATCGAGAGCACCGACTCCGACTGGGACCGCGAGAAGCTCCAGGAGCGCCTCGCGAAGCTGGCCGGCGGCGTGTGCGTGATCAAGGTCGGCGCCGCCACCGAGGTGGAGCTGAAGGAGAAGAAGCACCGTCTGGAGGACGCCATCTCCGCGACCCGCGCCGCGGTCGAGGAGGGCATCGTCTCCGGTGGTGGCTCCGCGCTGGTCCACGCCTCCAAGGTGCTGGCGGACGGCCTCGGCAAGCAGGGCGACGAGGCCACGGGTGTCGCCATCGTGCGCCGCGCGGTCGTCGAGCCGCTGCGCTGGATCGCCGAGAACGCCGGCCTCGAGGGCTACGTCATCGCCTCCAAGGTCGCCGAGATGGACAAGGGCAACGGCTACAACGCCGCCACCGGTGAGTACGGCGACCTGGTCAAGGCCGGCGTCATCGACCCGGTGAAGGTGACCCGTTCCGCCCTGGAGAACGCCGCCTCCATCGCCTCCCTGCTGCTCACGACCGAGACCCTGGTCGTCGAGAAGAAGGAAGAGGAAGAGCCGGCCGCGGCCGGCCACGGCCACGGTCACGCCCACTGACCTGAGCCACAGGCGCCACTGAGGTCCGGCACCCCCACGGAGGGTGCCGGACCTTCGCGCTGTCCGGGTCCGGTCAGGTCTCCAGGGCGTCGAGCGCGCCGAGCTGCTCCATCAGCCCGAGCTGGTCGTGCTGCCACCAGGTCTCGGCGATCTTCCCGTCCTCGCTGAACCGCAGCAGGGTCATCCCGCTCATGGTGACGTCGCGCCCGGTGGGCGTGATCCCGAGGAACTCGCCCCGGTGCCGGGCGTTCCACGTCCACAGGACGCAGACCCGGTCGCCCTGGGCGATCACGTCATCGAGGGTGAACGTCGCGTCGAAGGCGCCGCGCCATACGTCGTACTCGCGCCGGAGCGCGTCGAGACCGATCGTGTCCTGGGCGTTGACGGGGTCGTGACTGTGGCAGTCCTCCGTGATCAGGTCGTTGAGCGGCGGCAGTTCGCCCGCGCTCGTCAGCGTCTCGAAGAACCGCCGGGCGTTCGCCGCGTACAACTGCTCGTCCCGGATCACGTCCAGCTCCGTGAACGTGGGCGTCCCGTCGCACAGGGCGACCATCTCGCGGAAGATCTTCTGGCTCTCGGGCAGATGCGCGGTGCGCATCGCCTCCTCGTACGAGGGGAACTCCACGATCTCGACGAAGTGCGAGTCGTCGGCCCGGTCCTTGCCGATCACGCTGTGCGTCGCGGTCCGTCTGCCCCGGGTCTGCTCGACCCACGCCTCCATGATCCGGTTCATCTCGTCGAACCGACGGGTCCTGCAGTCGATGAGCCGCACATATGTCATGACGCCGCCTCCGGCCCCCCTGAGTCCGGCAGATACGGTCAATTTTCCCACCCGAGCGCATCTGACGCCGCGCGCTGATCCACCAGGGATCACGGGACAGCCCTTAGCGCGGCCCGTACTTGCGCCCCGTCCGCGAGGTCACCCCGCCCAGCAGCCCGCGCGGCGTCACCTTCACCACGCCCATCAGCGCCTTGTACCGCGGGTCCGGAACGGACAGCGACTTGCCCCGGGCCAGATCCGTGAGCGCCGCGGCGACCAGCTTGTCCGCATCCAGCCACATCCAGTTCGGGATGTTGCTCGTGCCCATCCCGGCCCGCTCGTGGAACTCCGTACGGACGAAGCCCGGACACAGCACCATCAGCCGTACGCCCGAGTCGGCCAGGTCCCGCGCCGCGCCCTGCGTGAACTGCACGACCCACGCCTTGGACGCGCCGTAGGTGCCGCGCGGCACGAACGCCGCGACCGAGGCCACGTTGACGACCCCGCCGCGCCCGCGCGAGCGCATCGCCTCCGCCGCCGCGGTCGTCAGCCGCAGCACGGCCTCGCAGTGCACCTTGAGCATGCGCAGCTCGTCGGCCATCGGGACGTCGAGATAGCGGCCCTTGTTGCCGAAGCCCGCGTTGTTGATGAGCAGATCGACCGGGTTCCTGAGGTCGGACAGCCGCGCGGCCACCGTCTCGATGCCCTCGTCCGTCGCGAGGTCGGCCGCCAGCACCTCCACCTCGATGCCGTGCCGGTCGTGCAACTCCGTCGCCTGCTCCCGCAGCCGCTGGGCGTCGCGGGCCACCAGGACGAGATCATGGCCGTCGGCGGCGAGGCGTCGTGCGAACGCGGCGCCGATGCCCGCGGTCGCTCCCGTAATCAGAGCCGTTGTCATGGGCCAACGATAGTGACCCGGAGCGCACGGGTCCGCCCACCGGACAGGCCCGTTCACCCACTCTTCCGCCAACGCCCCTACGGCGTCGGCCGGTTGTCCGCCGCGTACGTGCCCACGTACTTCCGGGCCGCCGCCAGGCTCTCCGGATGCAGCGCCTCGCCCGCCGCCAACAGGCTTGGCAGCAGGTGCCGTTCCGTGGTCGACGCCCGGAACTGGAGGGCGACCGTCACCGCGTGGTCGGGTCGGTGCACGATTTCGATGGGGTCGCCGGCCCGGATCTCGCCGGGCTCGATCACCCGCAGATACGCGCCGGGCGCCCCCTGCCGCGTGAACCGCTTGACCCAGCCGCTCTCCCCGAGATGCCCCTGGAAGGTGCGGCACGGGATCCGCCCGGAGCTGACCTCGAGGAGCAGCTCGGCGCCGACGCGCCAGCGCTCGCCGATCAGCGCCCCGGACACGTCGATCCCCTGCGTGGTGAGGTTCTCGCCGAACGAACCGCTCGGCAGGGAACGGCCCAGCTCACGCTCCCAGGCGTCCAACTCCTCGCGGGCGAACGCGTAGACCGCCTGGTCGTCGCCGCCGTGGTGCCGCAGATCGCACACGGCGTCCCCGGCCAGCCCGCTCGCGCCCGTTCCCTTCGGTCCGGGCGCGGCCACCCGGACCGGCCCGTCCACCGGCCGCTTGTCGATACCGGTCACGCCGTCCGCCTGATCGGTGTACTCGACGGCCTCGGGACGACCCAGGTTCAGTGACAGAAGCTTCATGTCCGCACCGTAGGCGATACACGGGTCCACGGCGTAGGCGATATTGCGATCAAAGATTCAGCGCGATATTCGTCGCCGCACCCAAGAATCGCTTATGCTCAAAGCGTGATCGAGGCCCGACACCTCCGTGTGCTGCGCGCCGTGGCCGCCAGTGGCTCCTTCTCGGCGGCGGCGCGCGAACTGGGCTGCACCCAGCCCGCCGTCAGCCAGCAGATGAAGGCGCTGGAGACGTCCGTCGGCACGCCCCTGCTGATCCGCAGCGGCCGGGAGATGCGTCTGACGCAGGCCGGCGAGGCGCTGGTGCGGCATGCGACGGGCATCCTCGCCGGGCTGACCGCCGCCGAGGAAGAGGTCGCCGCCATCGCGGGCCTCAGGGCCGGCCGGGTCCGCCTCGTCTCCTTCCCGAGCGGCAGCTCCACGCTCGTCCCCACCGCGCTCGCCGCGCTGCGCGCCGCGCACCCCGGCACCCGGGTCTCCCTCGAGGAGGCCGAGCCGCCCGAGTCCGTCGAGAAGCTGCGCGCCGGTGACTGCGATGTCGCGCTCGCCTTCCGCTACGAGGGAGCGGCGGGCGCCGAGGAGTGGGACGACCTGATCGTCCGGCCCCTGCTCTCCGACCGCCTCGTCGCCCTGGTCCCCGAGCGCCATCGGCTGGCGCGCGCGGAGTCCGTCGCCATCGGCGATCTCGCGAAGGAGTCGTGGATCGCGGGCTGTTCGCGCTGCCGGGGCCAGCTCGTCCAGGTGTGCGAGAGCGCGGGCTTCTCACCGCGCATCGACTTCGCGACCGATGACTTCCCCGCGGTGGCCGGTCTGGTCGCGGCCGGTCTCGGGGTGGCCGTCCTGCCGCAGCTCGCGATCGAGTCCGTACGGCCGAGGGGCGCGCGTCCCATCGCGCTGGAGCCCGCGGTGCGGCGGGAGATCGTCGCGCTCACCCTGCCCGACCTGGCCCAGGTGCCGGCGGTGGCGGCGATGCTCGGGAAGCTGGCACGGGCGGCCGGACGCTGAGGCCGTCTGCCGTGCGGTCGTAACCGCCGGGCGGCATGTCCGGGTAACTCCCTTGGGCTACACCTGGCCGCACAAGTATGGGCACGCCCGTGCGTGCCCGCGTCGCAGAAACGTTCTTTCAGTTGTTCGGGGCGGCGGTGCCCCCGTTGGTCGTCGACGCCGGTACCAGCCGGTTGCGTGCTCGGCCCATCAGCTCTTCGCGCTCGTCCTCGGTCAGTCCGCCCCATACGCCGTACGGCTCGCGCACCGCCAGTGCGTGGGCCGCGCACTCCGCGCGTACGGGGCATCTCATACAGACCTCTTTGGCCGAGTTCTCGCGCGCGCTCCGCGCCGCGCCGCGTTCGCCTTCCGGATGGAAGAAGAGCGAGCTGTCGACCCCACGGCAGGCCGCATGGAGCTGCCAGTCCCACAGATCCGCGTTCGGTCCGGGAAGGCGGGAGAAGTCTGCCATTGCATGTCCCCTTGTTGCCGTTCTGGGCGGATATGTGTGCTTCCGACCGTACAACGACGATCTTAGGAGATGAAAATATGACTCATTGCGAATCTAGCTCCAGACACCAGCTAACGGGAAGAAAAGCGGCTAAATGGGGCATAGGTTGTGATGAAAGTTCGGGGGTCCGCGCGCATGTCTGCACCGTGTTCGCGCCCTCACGTACAGTGCCGAAGATGGCTTGCTGCACCGTAACTCTTTCGAGTGACCATCGTTGGAGAGTGCGGAGGCGGTTGAAAGAACAAGCGCTCGGGCAGGCGTCCGAGGGCGTCGACCGCTCAGGTGACGATTCGTAACCAGCCTGGAGGCTCAAGGTGACGCGCATCAGCTGCGGAGGGCGGTCATGACATCCGTCCTCGTCTGCGACGACTCCCCGCTTGCCCGAGAGGCGCTCCGCCGTGCGGTCGCGACCGTGCCCGGCGTCGAGCGTGTGACGACGGCGGCCAACGGCGAGGAAGTCCTCCGCCGCTGGGGCGCCGACCGCTCGGACCTGATTCTGATGGACGTACGCATGCCCGGTCTGGGCGGCGTCGAGACCGTACGACGGCTGCTGTCCGCGGACCCGGGAGCGCGCATCATCATGCTCACCGTCGCCGAGGACCTGGACGGCGTGGCGCTCGCGGTCGCCGCGGGCGCCCGCGGCTATCTGCACAAGGACGCCTCGCGCGCGGAGCTGCGGGCGACGGTGACGCAGGCCCTCGCCGACCCGACCTGGCGGCTCGCGCCGCGGCGGCTGCGCTCCGCCGAGATGGGCGCCGCGCCGACGCTCACCGCGCGGGAGATCCAGGTCCTGGAGGGCATGAGCCACGGGCGGTCCAACGCGGAGATCGGCCGGGAGCTGTTCCTCTCCGAGGACACGGTGAAGACGCACGCCCGGCGGCTGTTCAAGAAGCTCGGCGCCTCGGACCGCGCGCACGCGGTGGCGCTCGGCTTCCGCTGGGGCCTGGTCCGCTAAGTGGACCATCGCGGGGGTGCGCGGATCCCCGCCTGCCGCAGGGCGGGCGGGGCGCAGCGACCCCAGGCGGGTCCGGACGGCCCGCCTCGTACTCCCCTGACGCCGCTTGGCAACGGGGCTCGCCGGGTGCGCGCTGCTCGTTTCGCCGCGCATGCCGCATCCTTGAGGTGTGGAGTTCCTCGGGGACGAGTCGGTCGAGCGGGAGGGGAGGGCGCAGGAGATGGGTTCCGGCGCACCTGCTCATAACGCTTCGGTGCACAACTACGGACGCGGTGTCACGGATCGGACGACGTCAAGGCACCATGGATCGATGCGCGACGACGAGACAACGGTGATCGGTGCGCTCGTCCACCGTGCCGTCGACGGCGACGAGCAGGCGACCCATGACCTGCTCGCCCGCGTACACCCCCTGGCCCTGCGCTACTGCCGCACGCGCCTGTCCCGGCTGCCCGGCGACGCCCGGCACTTCGTCGAGGACCTGGCTCAGGAGGTCTGCGTCGCGGTGCTCCTGGCGCTGCCGCGCTACAAGGACACCGGGCGCCCCTTCGAGGCGTTCGTCTTCGCGATCGCCGCGCACAAGGTCGCGGACCTCCAGCGTGCGGCGATGCGCCATCCCGGCTCTACGGCGGTCCCCTCGGACGAGATGCCGGAGCGCCCGGACGACTCGCTGGGCCCCGAGGAGCGCGCGCTGCTGAGCAGCGACGCGGAGTGGGCCAAGAAGCTCCTGGCCAACCTTCCCGAGAACCAGCGCGAGCTGCTGCTGCTCCGTATCGCCGTGGGCTTGACCGCGGAGGAGACGGGACAGATGTTGGGAATGTCACCGGGGGCGGTGCGGGTGGCGCAGCACCGGGCGCTGAGTCGGCTGAGGGCGCTGGCGGAGCAGTAGCGAGCGCGCGCTGCCGGGCCGCCCTTGTGCGGCAAGCCCTTACAGGACATGGCCTTTCGGCCGTCACAAGACCAGTCGGGTCACCTGGTTCGTACATACGTACGAGACAGGGTCCCGTTATCGATCGTGGAATGAGAGGTCCGTGCTTCCCGTTAGCATGGACATCCGCACCGTTCAAGGCCATTTGGGGAAGGTGTCATGACTGCAAACGTCGACGGAGTGCCCGAGAAGTTCGCGACACTCGGGTTGACCTACGACGACGTGCTGCTGCTGCCGGGCGCGTCGGACATGGCGCCCGACGAGATCGACACCACCTCGCGCGTCTCCAAGAACGTCCGGGTCAACATCCCGCTGCTGTCCGCCGCCATGGACAAGGTCACCGAGTCGCGCATGGCGATCGCGATGGCCCGCCAGGGCGGCGTGGGCGTCCTGCACCGCAACCTCTCCATCGAGGACCAGGCCAACCAGGTCGACCTGGTCAAGCGCTCCGAGTCCGGCATGGTGGCCAACCCGATCACCATCCACCCGGAGGCCACCCTCGCCGAGGCCGACGCCCTGTGCGCGAAGTTCCGTATCAGCGGTGTCCCGGTCACCGACCCGGCCGGCAAGCTGCTCGGCATCGTCACCAACCGTGACATGGCCTTCGAGAACGACCGCTCCCGGCGGGTGCACGAGGTCATGACCCCGATGCCCCTGATCACGGGCACGGTCGGCATCTCGCGCGACGAGGCCATGGAGCTGCTGCGCCGCCACAAGATCGAGAAGCTTCCGCTGGTCGATGACGAGGGCCTCATCAAGGGTCTGATCACGGTCAAGGACTTCGTGAAGGCGGAGCAGTACCCGAACGCCGCCAAGGACACGAAGGGCCGCCTCCTCGTGGGCGCCGCGGTGGGCGTGGCGGGCGACGCCTTCGAGCGTGCCCAGGCCCTCATCGAGGCGGGCGTCGACTTCATCGTCGTCGACACCGCGCACGGCCACTCCCGGCTGGTCGGCGACATGGTCGCCAAGATCAAGTCGAACTCCTCGGGCGTGGACGTCATCGGCGGCAACATCGCCACGCGCGACGCCGCCCAGGCGCTCATCGACGCCGGTGTGGACGGCATCAAGGTCGGTGTCGGCCCCGGCTCCATCTGCACCACCCGTGTCGTCGCCGGTATCGGCGTCCCGCAGGTCACGGCCATCTACGAGGCCTCGCTCGCGGCCAAGGCGGCGGGCGTCCCGGTCATCGGCGACGGTGGCCTGCAGTACTCCGGCGACATCGCCAAGGCCCTGGTCGCGGGCGCCGACACGGTGATGCTCGGCTCGCTGCTCGCGGGCTGCGAGGAGTCGCCGGGCGAGCTGCTGTTCATCAACGGCAAGCAGTTCAAGTCGTACCGCGGCATGGGCTCCCTGGGCGCCATGCAGACCCGCGGCGACCGCAGGTCGTTCTCCAAGGACCGCTACTTCCAGGAGGGCGTCGCCTCCGACGAGCAGCTCATCCCGGAGGGCATCGAGGGCCAGGTGCCCTACCGCGGCCCCCTGTCCTCCGTCGTCCACCAGCTTGTTGGCGGCCTGCGCCAGTCGATGTTCTACGTCGGCGGCCAGACGGTGCCGGAGCTCCAGGACCGGGGCCGCTTCGTGCGCATCACCTCGGCGGGTCTCAAGGAGAGCCACCCGCACGACATCCAGATGACGGTCGAGGCGCCGAACTACAGCAACAAGAGGTGACGGACCCGCGCGCCGAAGGCGTCTGAGGCGCGCGGTTCCACGTCCGAGGGCGGCCCCGGAGCTTCCGGGGCCGCCCTCGTGCGTCCGTCGTCGTACGGGCGGGGCGGCCGTTGTCGCACCCGTCGGCGATACTGGAAGACGCTGAAACGCAGAGGGAAAGGCCACAGACGTGACTGAGATCGAGATCGGGCGCGGCAAGCGCGGCCGCCGGGCGTACGCCTTCGACGACATCGCCGTCGTCCCCAGCCGCCGTACGCGGGACCCGAAGGAGGTCTCGATCGCCTGGCAGATCGATGCCTACCGCTTCGAGCTGCCGTTCCTGGCCGCCCCCATGGACTCGGTCGTCTCCCCGGCCGCCGCGATCCGTATCGGAGAGCTGGGCGGCCTCGGTGTGCTGAACCTCGAAGGCCTGTGGACGCGGTACGAGGACCCGCAGCCGCTGCTCGACGAGATCGTCGGGCTGCCCACGGACGTCGTGACCCGCCGCCTCCAGGAGATCTACGCCGCTCCCATCAAGGAGGAGCTGATCGGGCAGCGCATCAAGGAGGTGCGCGACTCGGGCGTGGTCACCGCCGCCGCGCTCTCCCCGCAGCGCACGGCCCAGTTCTCCAAGGCCGTCGTCGACGCGGGCGTGGACGTCTTCGTGATCCGCGGTACGACGGTCTCGGCGGAGCATGTCTCCCACTCGCACGAGCCGCTGAACCTGAAGCAGTTCATCTACGAGCTGGACGTCCCGGTGATCGTCGGCGGCTGCGCCACCTACACCGCGGCCCTGCACCTGATGCGCTCCGGCGCGGCCGGTGTGCTGGTCGGCTTCGGCGGCGGCGCCGCGCACACCACGCGCAACGTCCTCGGCATCCAGGTCCCGATGGCGACCGCGGTCGCGGACGTGGCGGCTGCCCGCCGTGACTACATGGACGAGTCCGGCGGCCGGTACGTCCACGTGATCGCGGACGGCGGCGTCGGCTGGTCCGGCGACCTGCCGAAGGCGATCGCCTGCGGCGCGGACGCCGTGATGATGGGCTCCCCGCTCGCCCGCGCCACGGACGCGCCGGGCCGGGGCAACCACTGGGGCATGGAGGCCGTCAACGAGGAGCTGCCGCGGGGCAAGAAGGTCGACCTGGGCACGGTCGGCACCATCGAGGAGGTCCTCACGGGCCCGTCGCACACCCCGGACGGCTCGATGAACTTCTTCGGCGCCCTGCGCCGCGCCATGGCGACCACCGGCTACAGCGAGCTGAAGGAGTTCCAGCGCGTCGAGGTGACGGTGGCGGACTCGCAGCACCGGCGCTGATCTGACGCCGCGCTCGGCTTGAGCGACGAAGGGCCGGCCCGGTCCACCTCCACGGGTGGACCGGGCCGGCCCTTCGTATGCCCAAGTGCCCTGGTGAGGGGGCGCGTTGTGCGGTCGGGGGGCGCGCGGTTGCCTTCGGGGCGAATACGCCGGGGAGGGCGGTGCCGAGCCGCTAGTGTCCGTGTTCGGCGACCCCGTTCTCTGGGGCGCCCCCTTCCAAGGACCTGGACCGGACCCCGCCCCTCGGGGCCCGGCCCGATTCCGACGGACCGCCTACCGGGTCAATGGGCGGCATCGTGGAAGGGGGCGCGTCCATGGGGCGTCACCGCAGGCCCACCCGCTGGGATCGAATCCGTCTGTGGACGGTGAAGTGCCGGAGGAGGTGGATCTTGCGGATCTTTGGATGGTGAGCGGCCACCCCTACGAGACCTAGGGGTGGACACTCCGTGAACCATCGTGGAGCCTGCCGCAGTACCCGCTGCGGCGGGCTCCGCCTATTGCACGGTACCGGATCCACCGTCAGGCGGCCCGGCACCGTCATAGAGGTGATCTCGCGGATTTACGGGAAGTGAGCGGCCACCCCTATAGAGAGTAGGGGTGGACACTCCGTGAACCATCGTGGAGCCTGCCGCAGTACCCCCTGCGGCGAGCTCCGCCCGCCCCACGCTAGCGGCGCAGCCGCCCCCCGCGCCACCGGACCCGGAGGCACACCCGCCCCCGTGCGCCCCCTTCACAAGCGATGCGCCGCCCCTGTAGGTGTGGCCCCTCGGGTGTCCAGCAGGAGTTGGGCCTTCACCGACAGCCCCTGGAGGTCGTACGTGCGGTGGTGCTGGAGCAGGATCGTCAGGTCCGCGTCGGTCGCGGCCTCGTAGAGGGAGTCCGCGCGGGGGATCGGGCGGTCGAGGACGCTCCAGGCGGGGACGTACGGGTCGTGGTAGCTGACGGAGGCGCCGAGTTCCAGCAGGCGCAGGGCGATCTCCCGGGCGGGGGAGGCCTGGAGGTCGGCGAGGTCCGGCTTGTAGGTCACGCCGAGCAGCAGGACGCGTGCGCCGCGGGCCGACTTGCCGTGCTCGTTCAGGAGTGTGGCGGCGCGCTGGACGACGTACTGGGGCATCCGGCTGTTGACCTGCTGCGCCAGTTCGACCATGCGCAGGGTGCGCCCGGTCGGGCCCGCGAGGTCCTGGGGGACGGCGTGGCCGCCGACGCCGGGGCCGGGGCGGAAGGCCTCGAAGCCGAACGGCTTGGTCTCCGCGCAGCGGACGACGTCCCACAGATCGACGCCCAAGTCATGGCAGAGGACGGCCATTTCGTTGACCAGGGCGATGTTGACCTGCCGGTAGTTCGTCTCCAGCACCTGGACGGTCTCCGCCTCGCGCGGGCCGCGCGCACGGACCACCTTGTCGGTGAGGCGCCCGTAGAAGGCGGCGGCGGACTCGGTGCAGGCGGGGGTCAGACCGCCGATCACCTTCGGGGTGTTGGCGGCCCCGAAGTCGCGGTTGCCGGGGTCGACGCGGCTCGGCGAGTACGCGAGGTGGAAGTCGCGTCCGGCGCGCAGCCCCGAGCCCGCTTCGAGCAGCGGACGCAGGAACTGCTCCGTGCTGCCCGGCGGCACCGGTGACTCCAGGATCACGGTGGTGTACGGGCGGAGCCGCTCGGCGAGCGCGCGGGCGGCGCTCTCCAGTTGACCGAGGTCGAGCCCGCCGCCCGCGCCGCGTGGGACCGGGGCGCAGATGACGGCGGTACGGACCCGGCCCAGCTCGGCGGCGTCGTCGGTCGGCCGGAAGCCCCCCGAGAGCAGTCTGCGTTGTTCGGCGGCGGTGAGGGAACCGGCCTCAGACCCCGTCCGGTATCCGATCGTGGAGATGCCGGCGGCGACGGCGGCCTGGGCCAGGGGCAGGCCGAGATGACCGAGTCCGATGACGGCGAGGTCTGCGGGCATGGGTGAGCCGTCCTTCGCGGTAGCCGAAGCGGGACAGGTGTGCAAGCCGTGTGGACAGAATGAGCGAGTGCAATGTCAGACTAGGAGTAAATATGACCGATTTGCGGGATTGACGGGGCGCGTTTCTCGTGAGTTGTCCACAGGCGGTGAGTGCGTGGTGGCCGAAGCCGGACATCCCGGTCAGACTTTGGGCAGGGGGATGTGAGCCGAGCCTCGCCCGGTGGGTGGGGCCGACGCGACAGACGGCGGGAGGCAGCGGTGAGGACAGCGGCACTGGGACCGGCGCAGCGCGCCGAGTCACTGGCGGAGATGGCCGAGCGCGAGCTGGACGTGCTGGTCGTGGGCGCGGGCGTGGTCGGCGCGGGCACCGCGCTGGACGCCGCCACGCGCGGTCTGTCCACGGGCCTCGTCGAGGCGCGGGACTGGGCGTCGGGCACCTCCAGCAGGTCGAGCAAGCTGATACACGGCGGTCTGCGCTATCTGGAGATGCTCGACTTCGCGCTCGTCCGTGAGGCGTTGAAGGAGCGCGGGCTGCTGCTGGAGCGTCTCGCGCCGCATCTCGTGAAGCCGGTCGCGTTCCTGTATCCGTTGCAGCACAAGGGCTGGGAGCGGCTGTACGCGGGCTCGGGCGTCGCGCTCTACGACGCCATGTCGATGGCGCGCGACCACGGCCGGGGACTGCCGATGCACCGTCACCTGAGCCGCCGTCAAGCGCTCCTCGTGGCCCCCTGCTTGAAGAAGGACGCGCTGGTCGGGGCCTTGCAGTACTACGACGCGCAGGTGGACGACGCCCGCTATGTGACGACGCTGGTGCGTACGGCCGCGGCGTACGGCGCGAAGGTCGCCAACCACGCGCGCGTCACCGGGTTCCTGCGCGAGGGCGAACGGGTCGTCGGCGCCACGGTGCAGGACGTGGAGGGGGGCGGGCGGTACGAGATCCGCGCCCGGCAGATCGTCAACGCGACGGGGGTGTGGACCGACGACACCCAGGCGATGGTGGGCGAGCGCGGTCAGTTCCATGTACGGGCGTCCAAGGGCATCCACCTGGTCGTACCGAAGGACCGGGTGCACGCGACCTCGGGGCTGATCCTGCGGACCGAGAAGTCCGTCCTGTTCGTCATCCCGTGGGGGCGCCACTGGATCATCGGGACGACCGACACCGACTGGGACCTCGACAAGGCGCACCCGGCGGCCTCCAGCGCGGACATCGACTATCTGCTGGAGCGGGTGAACTCCGTCCTGTCGGTGCCGCTCACGCGGGACGACGTGGAGGGTGTGTACGCGGGCCTCAGACCGCTGCTCGCGGGGGAGTCCGACGCCACCAGCAAGCTGTCGCGCGAGCACACCGTGGCGCATCCGGTGCCCGGTCTCGTGGTCGTGGCGGGCGGCAAGTACACGACGTACCGGGTGATGGCCAAGGACGCCGTCGACGAGGCGGTGCACGGCCTGGACCAGCGCGTCGCCGAGTGCGTCACCGAGGACATCCCGCTGCTGGGCGCCGAGGGCTACCCCGCGCTGTGGAACACCCGGGCGCGCACGGCGGCGCGTACCGGGCTGCATGTGGTCCGGGTGGAACACCTGCTGAACCGGTACGGCGCGCTGGCGGAGGAGATCTTCGAGCTGATCGCGGCCGACCCCTCGCTCGGTGAACCCCTCACGGCGGCCGACGACTATCTGCGGGCCGAGGTGGTGTACGCCGCCTCCCACGAGGGCGCGCGGCATCTGGACGACGTACTGACCCGGCGGACGCGTATCTCGATCGAGACGTTCGACCGCGGCACGCGCAGCGCGCGGGAGGCGGCCGAGCTGATGGCGCCGGTGCTCGGCTGGAGCGAGGGCCGTATCGCACGTGAGGTCGAGCACTACGAGAAGCGGGTGGAGGCGGAGCGCGAGTCGCAGCGGCAGCCCGACGACCTGACGGCGGACGCGGCGAGGCTCGGGGCGCCGGACATCGTGCCCGCGGTGGGCGACCTGGGGTAAGACCGCGGTAAGGGAATGGCCCGTCCGGCCCGGGACGTTCGGCGCGGCGGCGCCGGAATCCTTCCCGTCCGCGGCCCATCATGGAGGGCGGCTCGACGCGGGGCCGGGCGAGAGCCGATCCTGGTCGGACGGGCGCGACGGCGGTATCGGCGTCCGCCGAAGGCCCGGGACCGCCGTGTCCACCGTGCCGACACACCGTCAGGTGGGGAGCGGGACGCCGATCCAGGGGCACCCCTGGGCGTCGGGCAGGTCCGAACGTGAGGGACAATGAAGGCTCTGTCAGGGCGGGTTGCATGAGGGGACGCATGTCGGAGGCGGAGCGGGCGGGGTCATCCCACCAGGACAAGAGCGAACGTCTCCTCGCCGGTCGCTACCGGCTGGGGGAGGTACTCGGCCGCGGCGGCATGGGCACGGTGTGGCGCGCCAAGGACGAGACCCTCGGCCGTACGGTCGCCGTCAAGGAGCTGCGGTTCCCGTCGAGCATCGACGAGGAGGAGAAGCGCCGGCTCATCACGCGCACGCTGCGCGAGGCCAAGGCGATCGCCCGGATCCGCAACAACGGCGCCGTGACCGTCTTCGACGTGGTCCAGGAGGACGACCGGCCCTGGATCGTCATGGAGTTGATCGAGGGCAAGTCGCTCGCCGAGGCCATCCGTGAGGACGGGCTGCTGGACCCCAGGCGCGCCGCCGAGGTCGGGCTGTCGGTCCTCGACGTGCTGCGCGCCGCGCACCGCGAGGGCATCCTGCACCGCGACGTCAAGCCGTCGAACGTGCTGATCGCCGAGGACGGCCGGGTCGTCCTCACCGACTTCGGCATCGCCCAGGTGGAGGGCGACCCGTCCATCACCTCCACCGGCATGCTCGTCGGCGCCCCCTCGTACATCTCGCCCGAGCGGGCGCGCGGGCACAAGCCGGGCCCGGCGGCCGACCTGTGGTCGCTCGGCGGGCTGCTCTACGCGGCCGTCGAGGGTGTGCCGCCCTACGACAAGGGGTCGGCGATCGCCACGCTGACCGCGGTGATGACCGAGCCGCTGGAGGAGCCGAAGCACGCCGGTCCGCTGCGGAACGTCATCTACGGGCTGCTCGCCAAGGACCCGCAGCAGCGGTTGGACGACGAGGGCGCGCGGGCGATGCTCCAGGAGATCGTCCATGCCCCCGCGCCGAAGGACGAGCTCCCGGCGGACGCGACGCGGGTCATCGAGGCGCCTCCGGTGCCCAAGGAGCTTGCGGACAAGGGGAGTACGGGGTCCGGGGGCAAGCGGGGCGAGGAGGCCGCCGAGCGGCTGCGCGGCGCGCTGCGCTCCGTACGCAAGGCCGCCGCGGCCCCGGCCGAGAGCGCGGCGGCGCCCACCGCCGCGGCGGACAAGCCCGCCGCCGAGGCGTCCGGCGCGGGAGCCGCGTCGGCGGGCGCTCGGGGCGACAGTGCCACCGCCGTGTCGAACTCCGGTGCCCCGAAGTCGAGTTCGGGTTGGCCCGTCGTGCCGGACCCGGACCGTCCGCCGCGGCCCGCGACGCCGCCGCGGGCGCCGCTCACGGACGTGGTGTCGAAGCGGACGCTGGTGATCATCGCCGCGGTCGTGGTCCTCGCCGTGCTCGGCACCGTGCTCGCGTTCACCCTCAAGGACGACGGCAGCGGCGCGCAGGACGGCAAGGAGGGCGGCACCAAGGCCGCCGCGACCGCCGACGCGGGCCCCGGGAGCGGGCACAAGGACGGCGGCGCCCGTACGGACGGCGGCAGCACGAGCGACACCGCCACGGACGGCGCGGAGGGGCAGAAGTCCGCGGACGCCTCGCCGCCCGCGGGCAAGGGCGACGACAAGCCCTCCGGCGACTCCTCCGGCTCGTCGGGCGACAAGGGTGACAAGAGCGACCAGGGCGCAGCCTCGACGCACAAGAGCGGCCAGGGTTACGCGATAGGCCTCCCCGCGGGCTGGAAGTACCAGAAGTCGGACTCGGCGGGGGACCGGTTCACCGGGCCCCACGGTCAGCGGCTGCTCGTCGGCTGGACCTCCACGCCCAAGGGCGATCCGGTGGCCGACTGGAACCAGCAGGAGCGCTACATGGTGCGCCCCCAGTACAAGCGGGTCCACATCAAGGCGGTGGACTACCGCGGCTGGAACACGGCCGACTGGGAGTTCACCTACGCCGACGGGGGCACCGCCTACCGGGTGATCGACCGCGGATTCGTCGTCAACTCCCATCAGGGGTACGGGCTGATGTACACGGCGAAGGCGGACGAGTGGGACGGCAAGCTCCGCAAGGACACGTGGAAGACGCTGACCCAGACCTTCCAGCCGAAGTCGTGACGTACCGCTCGGTGAACTGACGTTCCGTACGGTCCACTTGCGGGGAGATATGACATCCCCGGGTTGTGGGTTGCGTTCGGCACGTATCGTGAAGCACTGCGGACCGTACGAAGCCGGAACGGGGCGTCAGCCGAACGCAAGACCAAGGGCGGCCGGGGGAGGCAGCGTGGACGACTATGCGGGACGGGTGCTCGCCGACCGCTACCGCCTGCCGTTGCCGCCCTCCGACGCGTTCGAACTCGCCGAGACGCGCGCCTTCGACAGCTACAGCGGACAGGAAGTCCTCGTACGCCAGGTGCCGTTGCCCGAGATCGTCGAGGCGGAGGTGCTCGGCGCGGACGGGCTGCCCGAGGGGTTCGTCCCGCAGGACGGCAGGGCCCCCGGCGCCTTCGCCCGGTCGGCGGCCACGCGTCGGCCCACCGATCCGGCGGTACGGCGCGCGATCGAGGCCGCCCAGGCCGCCGCGCAGGTACCCGACCACGCCCTGCTCGACCAGGTCTTCGACGTGTTCGCCGAGGCCGGTTCGCTGTGGATCGTGAGCGAGCTGGTCCCGGCGAGGCCGCTGGCGGCGCTGCTCGCCGAGCAGCCGCTGACGCCCTACCGCGCGGCGGAGGTCGCCTCCGACGTCCTCACGGCGCTGTGCGTCCTGCACGCGCACGGCTGGGTGCATCGCAACGTCACCGCGCGCACGGTGCTCGTCTGCGACGACGGCCGGGTGATGCTGACCGGTCTGGCGGCCGGTGCCGCGGAAGAGGCGCTGTGCGGCTACGACCCGGTCCCCGTGCCGGAGTTCGACACCGGCACCGAGCCGCCCGAGCCGAGTGGCGCCCCGCACGGCATCGACGCCGAGGCCGCGCGGCGGGCCGCGATCGAGGCCCGGGGCGGCGGCGCACCGTCGACAGCGGCAGCCCTGGGGCCCGGCACGCTGGGCTCCGCCGGAGATGTGCGGGCCGCGCGCGCCGGGGCGATCGCCGCGTACCGCGCCGGGGCGCGCGCCGCGGCACAGGCGCAGGACGAGCAGCGCGGCGGCCCGGCGGCCCTGTCGCCGCCCGGCCCGGCCGACAGCGGCGCGGCGTTACCGGCGCAGACGTCCGGGCCCGGAGCGGAAGCCCTCGCCAAGCCTCCGCCCGGACAGATCGTCGACCCGTACGGGGTGGGCGACACGGCCTCCATGCCCGTACCCGGCCCCGCGGAGCCCCTTCACGAGGAGCCCGCGCCCGAGGTTCCGGACAGCCACGGTCCAGGGCCGTGGGGCCACCGCGGCCCCGCCACCGCGCTCGCCGCCGAGCGTGCGCGGCAGGCGCGGATGGCCGTCGTCGGGCCCGTCACCGAGCGGTGGGCGCCCGAGCAGGCCGGTCCCGTGCACGAGAACTGGCAACTGGCCCCGCCGATCGGCCCCGCGACCGACCTCTGGGCGCTGGGCGCGCTGCTCTTCCGGGCCGTCCAGGGCCACGCGCCGTATCCCGAGGACAGCACCACCGAACTGGTCCAGCTCGTCTGCGCCGAACCGCCCGCCTACGCCGAGGAGTGCGGCCCGCTGCGCCCCGTCGTGGAGTCCCTGCTGCGGCAGGACCCGGACGAGCGGCCCGACGTCGAGGAACTGCGCGGCTGGCTGCGGTCGCTCATACGGTCCGCGCCCGAGCCCGAGGCGGGCCAGCAGGTCGTCCCGGCGCCGCCCGCCGACCCCACGCGGCTGCCGATCGTGCGGCGCCGCGGCGAACTGGTCCGCCGTCGCCGCGCCCGGTCCGAGACCGGCCCGGCCCGCCACCGGCGCGCCCGCGAGGAGCGGCAGCGACCGCCCCGCCGACTCGGCCGCACCCTGATCCTGCTGGTCCTGACCGGCATGACCGCCGCGATCACGTTCGCCCTGGTGTACCTGCCGAAAGCCGCGTCCGGTGGTGGTGACACCGCGGAGGAGCGCACCAGTGCCGCAGGTGACGTCAGCCCCGCGCCCCAGCAGTCGGAGCCGGGCGACGCCCAGGAGCCGAGCCCGACCACCTCCAAGAGCCCTACGGAATCGGCCGGTTCGGCCCAGACGCAGACCAACGACCTTCAGGTCGCCGAGGGTTTCACCCTGCGCAAGGACCCCGAGGGCTTCCGCGTCGCCGTGGCGAACGGCTGGACCCGTACGCCGAAGAACGGGAGCGGCCAGATCGTGTACTCGCACGGCGACTTCCAGCTCATCGTGGTCCCCGGGCGCGACAGCACGAAGCGGTACAGCAGCGATCCGCTGATCTACCAGCGGGAGTCGGAGCCCGAACTCCAGCCGTTCCGCAGCTCCAGTTGGGCGTCCTCCAGCGGCATGCGGCGTATCGACGTCGGCGAACGCACGCAGGCCGAGGGACAGTTCACCTGGACCGACGCGAGCGGGCGCGCGCTGTTCGTCCGCAACCTCGCCGTTCTCGTCGGCGGCCACTACCACGTGGTGCAGATCCGCGGCCCCGAGGCCGAACGCGACGAGGTCACGCGGCTGTACGAGCAGGCGGAGCAGACCTATCAGGCGAGCCGCTGAGGGGACGTCAACCAACCTGTGCCTGAAGTGAGTCAGGGCCATGCGGTGCGATGGTTGCGTACGGTGAGGGAAGGGAGAACCGTCACAGTGCGGTCTCCGAACGGCCCCGTCGGTTCCCTGCGGGGGAGCCGCTCTCTAGTCTGACCCTCGTCAAGACCATTGCGGGGGAATGTGAACCAGATGCAGGGCCTGCTCCTCGCGGGCCGCTACCGTCTCGTCGACGCCATCGGCAGCGGGGGCATGGGCCGGGTGTGGCGCGCCCACGACGAGGTGCTGCACCGCCCAGTGGCGATCAAGGAACTGACCGCCGCTCTGTATGTCACGGACAGTGACCGGGCGGTGCTGCTGGCCCGGACCCATGCCGAGGCACGGGCCGCCGCACGCATCAACCACTCGGCCGTGGTCACGGTCCATGACGTGCTGGAACACGACAACCGGCCATGGATCGTCATGGAGTTGGTCGAGGGCGAATCGCTGGCCGACGCGATCAAGGAGCGCGGCCGGATCGAGCCCGCCGAGGCCGCCCGGATCGGGCTGTGGGTGCTGCGCGCCCTGCGTGCCGCGCACGCCGCGGGCGTACTGCACCGCGATGTGAAGCCCGGCAACGTACTGCTCGCCGCCGACGGACGGGTGCTGCTCACCGACTTCGGGATCGCCCAGGTCGAGGGTGACGCCACCATCACCCGTACCGGCGAGATCGTCGGCTCCGTCGACTACATAGCCCCCGAGCGCGTACAGGGCCATGACCCGGGCCCCGCCTCGGACCTGTGGGCGCTCGGCGCCACGCTGTACACGGCGGTGGAGGGCACCTCGCCGTTCCGGCGGACCTCTCCGCTGACCACCATGCAGGCCGTGGTCGGTGAGCAGGCCCCGCCGCCGCGGTCCGCCGGGGCGCTGGAGCCGGTGATGACGGCGTTCCTGTGCAAGGACCCCGCCGCGCGGCCCGACGCGGCGCAGGCCGAGCAGATGCTCGCCGAGGCGGCGGAGGGGCGGCGGCCGAAGACGGCACAGGAGTACGTGGCGACCCAGCGTCTGGACCTGGGCGGCGCCGGGGACACGGCCGCGCGGCCTCCGCGGACGGGGGGTCCGGCAGCGTCCGGCGACACCCTGTACCAGCCCGCGCCGCCGCCCGCGCCCCGTCCCCGCCGCCGTGGCCGGACGATCGCGCTGGCTCTCGCGCTGGCCGCGGTCGTGGGCACGGCGGGCGCGGTGGTCGTGGACCAGCTCGGCAAGCGCGACGGCGAGACCGCCGCGTCCGCGGGGGAGGCGGCCGGGGCGGCCGCCACGCACGGGGCACAGTCCCCGCCGAGGCCGGGCGCCCTCCCCGAGGGGTGGGTCCGGGTGAACGACCCAGTGGGCTTCAGCCTCGTCCTGCCCGGTGCGCAGTGGAAGCGGCAGGCGTTCGACGCCCATCAGATCGACTACACGCCCGACGGCGGCAAGCACTTCATCCGCATCGCCGTCGACACCTCCCCGGACTACGACGACCCGTTCCAGCATCAGCGCGACCTGGACCAGCAGCTCGCGCGGCTGGCCAAGTACCGGCGGGTGAGCCTGGAGGCCAACATCTACCGGGACAGCAGGGGTTCGCTGTGGGACTACACCTGGACCGCCCTGCCCAAGGACACGTCCTTCCCGGGGCCGCGCCATGCCGTCGAGCAGATGTACGTGACCCGCGGCGGTGTCGAGTACGCCCTCTACATGTCCGGCCCCGAACAGGACTGGCAGACCACGCGTGAGCAGTTCGACGTGCTGCTGCGGGGATGGCGTCCCCGGCCGGCCGACCGGCCCTGACGGCCCGAGCGCGTACGTCGCTTGTCGGCCACCTGCCGTTCGGCGTCCCGGAGGGCGGACCTCCGTTGGGGCATGATGGGGCGCATGACGACCGAGGGGCAGAACGCCCGTGTGGTAGCGGGGCGTTACCGTCTGGAGGAGCGGATCGGCCGCGGCGGCATGGGCGTTGTGTGGCGTGCTGTGGACCAGTTGCTCGGCCGTCAGGTCGCGGTCAAGGAACTCGTCCTGGACACCTCGCTCTCGGGCGACGAGGCCCGTCTGTACCGTGAGCACACGCTGCGCGAGGCGCGCGCGGTCGCGCAGTTGCGACACCCGCACATCATCGTCGTCCATGACGTCGTCGAGGACGACGAACGCCCCTACCTCGTCATGGAGTTGATCGGCGGCGGATCGCTGGCCGAGCGTATCGCCACGCACGGCCCGGTCGACGCCCGCGAGGCCGCCCGGATCGGCGTCGGTCTGCTGGGGGCGCTGCGCCGCGCCCATGACGCGGGTGTGCTGCACCGCGATCTCAAGCCCGCGAACGTCCTCGTGGAGGCGGGCACCGACCGCGTCGTCCTCACCGACTTCGGTATCGCGCAGGTCGCGGGCGCCACGACACTCACCGAGAGCGGCTCCTTCGTCGGCTCGCCCGAGTACACCGCGCCCGAGCGGATGTCGGGCGAGCGGACCGGGCCCGAGTCCGATCTGTGGTCGCTGGGCGCGCTGTTGTGCACCGTCCTGAGCGGCGCGTCCCCGTTCCACCGCGACTCGCTCGGCGGCATCCTGCACGCGGTGGTCGTGGACGAGATCCGCCCGCCCGCGCAGGCGCAGCCCATCCTGCCCGTCGTCCGCGGGCTGTTGGAGCGCGATCCGCGACGGCGTCTGGACGCGGCCGAGGCGCAGCGGCTGTTGGAGGAGTTCCTGGCGACGGGACGTATGCCGCAGGCGCCGGTGGCGTACCCGCCCACGCAGCGGGATGTGCCCCGGCACGTCGTACCGCCCACGTGGAGAGGGGAGTTCAGGCACGCGACGCAGCCCTCGGCGGGCGCGCCGCAGACCGGGCAGCGGTTCTCGCGGGGCGGGCTCGTCCTGACGGCCGTCGTCGCGGCCGTGGTGGGCGCGGGCGTCTCGGTGATGGCCCTGCTGTGGCGGGACGACGGCACCATCGGTGACCTGCCGAGGAGTTCGGCACCGCAGCGCCCGTCGGTCAGCGCGAGTGTGACCCGGCACTCGCCCCCGGGAACCGCGCCCGTGCCCGCGCCGACCGGCGCGTCGCCGTCCGCCGCCCGTACGGCGCCCGAGGGATATCGACTGGCCCACGATCCCGGCGGGTTCTCGCTCGCCGTGCCCCACGGCTTCACGCGCAGTCCGCAGGGCGAGGGGGTCTTCTATCTGTCGCCGGGGCGGACCTTCCGGATCGGGATCAGGACGGCGGACCCCGAACCGGGCGGCCCGCTCGCGGTGATGCGCCGCGCCGACGCCGCCGGGCCGTCCACGGAGCCGGGGTACCGCGACAGCCGGGTCACCAAGACGTCGCACCACGGACAGCGGGCCGCGCTGAGGGAGTTCAGCCGGAACGGGTCCACCGCCGCAGGGGGTCCCGGGCGCACCGTCGACCTGTGCTGGGAGGAGGGCGGCCGGATGTACGAGGTGTGGGTGTCGGCGCCGGTCGGCAGGGTGCGGAAGGCGAAAGAGTACTTCGACGCCGCGGTGGACACGTTCGTACCGGGGTGAGTCGGAGACGCGCTCGTACCGGGGCGAACCGGGAATAGGCGACGCGTCGGGTCACGGGTGTGTGACCGCGTCAGAACCTAGGTGGCTGACGGGGTACGGGGTGCGATAAGCATGACCGTATGAGTCATCAAGGGGGAGGTCCTCGCCGCTCCGACCAGCCGACGAGCTTCGGCTTGCAGCCGCCGCAACCCGGCGTCCCGGTCCAGGCGAACCCGTACGTCCGACAGCCGCAGGAGTCGCAACCGCAGCAGCCGCAGCAGCCGCAAGCGGCGCCGCCCCCGCCGAGCACCCCCACCGTCGACGTGCCCGAGGTACCGCGCGAACCGGGGGCCGGACGGCTCATCGCCGGGCGCTACCGGTTGCTCTCCAAGCTGGGCCACGGCGGCATGGGCACGGTGTGGCGGGCCAAGGACGAGACGGTGGACCGGGAGGTCGCCGTCAAGGAACCCCGGGTCCCGGACCATCTGCCCGAGCGGGAACGCGCCAACGCCTTCGAGCGGATGCGCCGCGAGGCACGGGCCGCCGCCCGCCTCGACCACCCCGGCGTCGTGAACGTGCACGACGTGGCGGTCGTGGACGGGCAGCCGTGGATCGTGATGGAGCTGGTGCGGGGCCGGTCGCTGGGCGCCGCGCTCCAGGAGGGCACCCTCGGGGTGCAGGAGGCCGCGCGGATCGGCCTGGAGGTGCTCGGCGCCCTGGAGGCCGCGCACGCGGCGGGCATCCTGCACCGGGACGTGAAGCCGGACAACGTCCTGCTCGGCCGCCATGACCGGGTCGTCCTCACCGACTTCGGCATCGCGCAGATCGAGGGCGAGACGAACCTGACGGACACGGGCGGCTTCGTCGGCTCGCCCGAGTACACCGCGCCGGAGCGGGTGCTGGGCCGCCGTCCCGGCCCCGAGGCGGACCTGTGGTCGCTGGGCGTGGTGCTGTACGCGGCGACGGAGGGCGTCTCGCCGTTCCGCCGCACCAACCCGCCCGCCACGCTCCAGTCGGTCCTCAACTCCACCCCCGCGGCCCCGGCCGCCGCCCGCGGCCCGCTCGCCGACGCCATCAACGGACTGCTCGAGAAGGACCCGGCGCGCCGCCCGAAGGCCGCCGAGGTCCGCCGTCTGCTGGAGGAGGCCGCCACCCCGCCGCAGCCGACACAGCCCATCCAGTTCGCGGTCCCGGCGGCCCCCGCCGTGGCCCCCGCCGTGTCCGGCGGCGACAGCGGTGGCGGCATCCGTATCGGCCGACGGACGCTGATCGGGCTGGGCGCCGGGATCGTGGCGGTGGCGGTGGCGGCGTATCTGGTGATCGCGAAGCCGTTCGCGGGCCCGCTGCCCGACCACTGGAAGAAGCATCCGGAGAAAGCGCTGGGGGCCACCGTCGCGGTGCCTGAGAAGTACCAGGTGATCAGGCCCAAGAAGGACACCGACGACCAGAACTGGGTGACATACGCCGACCCGAGCGGCAGCATCCGGGTCGTTCTGGAGCTGACGAGGAAGTCCGACGACTCCACGGACAAGATCAAGGACTCGTCGATGGCGGAGATGTACGCCGACAGCGACGACTTCAGGGACAGCGGCTCCTACGAGCTCGACATGCCCAAGGGGCCGAAGATGGTGCGGGAGGAGACCAAGTACCACGGCAGACAGGCCGCCGAGAACACGGTCTCCTACATGACCGACGACAACGACAACCCGAGCCCGCGCGAGCTGAAGATCTTCTACTACAAGGACTCCGCGGGCAACATGTACAAGCTCACGATCGGCTACCCGGGCGACGGGGACTTCACGGCCCGTGGTCGCGAGGTGGCGGACGCGGCGATCGCGAACCTGGAGATCGACCGCCCGTAGACCGCCCGTGGACCATGCGTGGCGCGCCGAGTTGTTACCCACGGGTACCCAAAGCCTCCCGTCCGGCATACGCTGCGGCTCATGACGGACTCGCAAGCCCCGGACAAGGCCACGGACACGACCGGTACGGGTGCGGCCGGTACGGGTACGGTCGGCACCAACCCCCTCGCACCCGCCCCCGCCGGTGTCCGCACAGCCGCCGACGTGGTCACGCCGGAACTCGTCGCCCATCTCACGAAGGGCGTGGTCGGCTCCGGCCGTACCGCCAACCACACGCCGTACACCGGCGAGAAGCTGGCCGACCTGCCCGAGTCCACTCCGCAGGACGTGGCGGAGGCCTACGAGCGGGCCCGCGCCGCCCAGCACGCCTGGGCGGCGACGCCCGTACGGCAGCGCGCCGCCGTCCTGCTGCGCTTCCACGACCTGGTGCTCGCCCGCCAGGCCGAGGTGCTCGACCTCATCCAGCTCGAGACCGGCAAGGCCCGCCTCCACGCCCACGAGGAGGTGCTCGCCGTCGCGATCGCGGCCCGGCACTACGGCCGCACCGCGCCCTCGTATCTGCGGCCGAAGCGGCACACGGGCGCCATCCCGATGCTCACGCGCGTCGACGAGCTGCGCCACCCGCGCGGTGTCGTCGGCCAGATCGCGCCCTGGAACTACCCGCTGGAGCTGTCGGTCGGCGACGCGCTCCCCGCGTTCGCCGCGGGCAACGCGGTGGTGATGAAGCCCGACACGGAGACCTGCCTGACCGCGCTGTGGGCGCGGGACCTGCTGATCGAGGCCGGTCTGCCCGCGGGCGTCTTCCAGGTCGTCCTCGGTGACGGACCGGTCGTCGGCCCGGAGGTCGTGCGCCACGCCGACTACGTCTCCTTCACCGGCTCCACCCGTACCGGCCGCGAGGTCGCCCAGGGCGCCGCCGCCCGCCTCGTCGGGGTCTCGCTCGAACTCGGCGGCAAGAACGCCATGGTGGTCCTCGAGGACGCCGACATCGACAAGGCGGCGGCCGGTGCCGTACGCGCCTGCTTCTCCTCGGCGGGCCAACTGTGCATCTCCGTCGAGCGGTTGTACGTCCACGAGGCGATCGCGGACGCCTTCCTGGAGCGGTTCGCCGCCCGCACCAAGGCGATGCGGCTCGGCACGTCCCTGGCGTACGGCGCCGACATGGGATCCCTGGTCGGGGAACGCCAGTTGGAGACCGTGACGCGGCATGTCGAGGAGGCCGTCGCCAAGGGCGCGAAGGTGCTGGCGGGCGGGGTCGCCCGGCCGGACATCGGCCCGTACTTCTACGAGCCCACCATCCTCGACGGTGTCGAGGCGCCGATGGCGGTGTGCGCCGAGGAGACCTTCGGCCCGGTCGTCTCGATCTACCGCTTCACGAGCGAGGACGAGGCGGTCGAGCGCGCCAACTCCACCCCGTACGGCCTGAATTCCTCGGTCTGGACGAAGGACGGCCGCCGCGGCAGGGCGCTCGCGGCCCGGCTGCGCACCGGCACGGTCAATGTCAACGAGGGCTACGCGCCCGCGTACGGCAGCGTCCGGTCGCCGATGGGCGGCATGAAGGACTCCGGCCTCGGCCGCCGCCACGGCTCCGAGGGCATCCTCAAGTACACCGAGGCCCAGACCGTGGCCCACCAGCGGCTGCTGCCGATGGCGCCGTCGCTCGGCATGGACCACGAGCAGTACGCGACGTTCATGAGCCGCAGCCTGAAGGCGATGAAGACGCTGAGGTTCCGCTAGGACCTCGGCAGGGACCACCACGCCCCCGACGCGCACACTCGACGAGGAGAGCACGTGCCACAGGAGACCGCTGCCCAGCCGCCGGAGGACACCTCACCGGAGGACACTTCGTACGACTACGACGTCATCGTCGTCGGCTCCGGCTTCGGTGGCTCCGTCACCGCGCTGCGCCTGACGGAGAAGGGCTACCGCGTCGGAGTGCTGGAAGCCGGACGCCGCTTCACCCGCGACTCCCTGCCCAGGAACTCCTGGGATCTGAAGAACTACCTGTGGGCGCCCGCCCTCGGCCTGTACGGCATCCAGCGCATCCATCTGCTGGGCAATGTGATGGTGCTGGCGGGCGCCGGGGTCGGCGGCGGCTCCCTCAACTACGCCAACACCCTCTACGTACCGCCGAAGGCGTTCTTCGAGGACCCGCAGTGGAAGGACATCACCGACTGGCAGGCGGAGTTGGGGCCGTACTACGACCAGGCCCGGCGCATGCTGGGCGTGCGGATCAACCCGACCCTGACGCCCTCGGACGTCCATCTCAAGGCAGCCGCCCAGCGGATGGGCGTGGGCGACACCTTCCACCGGGCGCCGGTCGGGGTCTTCTTCGGTGACGGCGACGACGCCGACGGAACGGCCAGGGCCAAGCCCGGCGAAGAGGTCGCGGACCCGTACTTCGGCGGCGCCGGGCCGACCCGCCGGGCCTGCACGGAGTGCGGCGAGTGCATGACGGGCTGCCGCCACGGCGCGAAGAACACCCTGGGCGAGAACTACCTCCACCTCGCCGAGAAGGCGGGCGCGGTCGTCCACCCCATGACGACGGTGGTGTCGGTCACCGACGACTCCCGGGGCGGTTACGCCGTCGCGACCCTGCCGACGCACCGCAAGCGCAAGGGCCAGGGACGGACCCTCACCGCCCGCAGGGTCGTCATCGCGGCGGGCACCTACGGCACACAGACACTGCTGCACCGCATGAAGGCGAACGGCCAACTGCCCTACATATCCGACCGGTTGGGGGACCTGACCCGGACCAACTCGGAGGCGCTGGTCGGCGCGCAGACCGACGACCGCCGCTACGGCAAGGCGCATGGCACGGCGAAGGCCGACTTCACGCAGGGCGTGGCGATCACGTCCTCGGTCCACCCGGACGAGAACACGCACATCGAACCGGTCCGCTACGGCAAGGGCTCGAACGCGATGGGCAGTCTGTCGATCCTCCAAGTGCCGTACGCGGAAGGCTCGTCGCGCGCCCTCGGCTGGCTCGCGCACGTGGCGCGCCACCCGTGGCTGACGGTGCGCTCCCTGTCCAACCGCAAGTGGTCGGAGCGGACCATCATCGGCCTGGTGATGCAGTCGCTGGACAACTCCCTGACGACGTATCTGAAGCCGAAGGGCGTCGGCAAGGGTCTGTTGACCGCCCGTCAGGGCCATGGCGCGCCCAACCCGAAGCAGATCAAGGCGGCTTCCGAGGCGGCCTCCGCGCTCGCGGCCGAGATCAACGGCTTCGCGGGCAGCAACGTGGGCGAGCTGATGGGCACACCGCTGACCGCGCACTTCCTCGGCGGCTGCCCGATCGGCGCCTCGCGCGAGAGCGGCGTGATCGACCCGTACCACCGGCTGTACGGCCACCCCGGCATCTCGGTGGTCGACGGCGCCGCGGTCTCGGCGAACCTGGGCGTCAACCCCTCCCTCACGATCACGGCCCAGGCCGAGCGCGCGATGTCGTACTGGCCGAACAAGGGCGAGGCGGACCCGCGTCCGGCGCAGGGCGAGGCGTACGTCCGCGTCGAGCCGGTCCGGCCGCTGCGCCCGGCGGTGCCGGAGGAGGCGTTCGGGGCGCTGCGGCTGCCGCTGCTGGGCATACCGGCGGTGCCGCCGAAGAAGTAGCGCCCCCGCAGCCGGACTTCGGAACACAGAAGAAGGACCTGTGCCCCCCTCCGAGCCCAGGTCCTTCTCCTTGGTGCGCGGCGCGCGAGGCGCCTGACGCAGTTCCGCTACGGGTCAGGCCACCTGGCCACCCGTCTTACGGCGACGCACGGCGAACACGACACCGGCACCGGCGACGACGGCGACACCGCCGACGAGACCGATGGTCGGCAGCATGGACGAGGAACCGGTCTCGGCGAGAGCGCCGGTGACCTCCTTGGTGGCCCCGCCCTGCGGCTGCACGCGCTTGTCGACGGCCGTCTTGGGCTTCTTGCCGGTCGGCTTGGCCTCCTTGACGTCACCCGGCGTCTTGCTGCCGGCTCCGAGCACCTCGAAGTCGTAGAAGTCACCGTTGCCGTAGCAGGAGCCGCCCTCGCCCGCGTACACGGCCTGGCTCAGCGCGAACGACGAACCCGCCGGGGCCGACGCCTTGACGCTCGCCCGGAGGTCGAGCGTGGCCGTGGTGTGGGCCTCGAGGGAGCCGAGGATCGCGGAGAAGGTGCCCGTGAGGGTCGTGTCCCCGATGGCCTCGTGGTACGTGTTGTTCCACGAGCCGTTCTGCTTGACCTGGAGGGTGGCCAGGTCGAGCGAGAGCGAGTCGTCGGGGTTGGTGTCGTCGTTGTACTCCGTGAACGCGTTGACCCAGACGTTCTTCAGGTCCTTGTCGGAGTCGTTCTTCACGACGAACTGGAAGTTGTGCCAGCCCGAACCGGCGACGATCTTGCTCGGCAGGCCGGAGATCGTGCCCGTGAGGTTCTCGTCCAGCTTCAGCGACTTGCAGTCGTTGTACGGGTCGAAGCCGTCGTCGTCACCGACGCTCGCGCTCGGGCTCGGGGAGACCGGGGCGCTCTCCGAGGCGGAGGGGTCGGGCTTCTCCGAGGGCTGGGTGCTCTCGGGGGCGGAGGAGCTGGGCTCTCCCGCGGGCGGGGTGCTCTCCGGGGCGGAGGAGGCGGGCTCGTCCGCGGGAGTCGTCTCCGGGGCGTCCGGCGTTTCGTCGTCGGCGGGGGTCGTCTCCGGAGCGGCCGGGCTGCTCGACGAGGTGCCCGCCGGCTCCTCGTCCGACGCGAACGCGACCGGAGCCGAGAGCAGAGCGAGCGGGGCTATGACAGCCGTCGCGGCCGCGGTGACCATGGCGCGGCGAAGCTTCATGAAGACCTCGAAACGTTTGGTGCGCCGCTCTACGTGACGCATCTGGGGAGGCCTCCGCGTGTGGGGCGCGGGTGTGGCCCATGATTCACACAATGCGACCTGTGAATCCTGTAAAGGGTTGCCCGCGCCTTGACGGAAATCTTATGTGAGGTGGATCACGGTCCCTGGCCACGATCCCTCCACGGTCCCTGGAGCGCCGTCTTCCGGGGTGCATCCACCCGGTAGCCGTCTTCTGCGGCGCATCCGTCCAGTACGACCCGCCGGCCGGTCCCGGGCGTCCCCGGGACCGGCCTCTCTGGTGACCGGACTGCTGTCCCCTGCCGTCCGGTCACACCCCTGGAGCGAGGTCCCACGACGCACGGCGATCCGTACGTCTCATCACTCCAGCGGAGCCACGCGTGGTTCTCTCGGGCCCGCCCCTGGCTGGAACGGACACCGGGACCAACGAACCCCTCGCGGCCCCGGTCACGCTCCGTACGGGTGAGAGGGCATCCGAACGTGGGTGCGCCGGACGGCACGTCAGGGGCAGGTCCGCACGGGTGCTCAGACCCGGCCGCGGCTCAGTTCGAGCAGCGTCATCGCGAGGGCCGTGCCGGGCTTGCCGAGGGCGTCGCGGTAGCGGCCGAGGATCTCCATCTCGCGGGAGAGGTTCACCCGGCGCCCGCCGGAGGTGATCCGGGCCTCCTGGATGACGGCGGAGACCGCCATGCGCTCCTGCACGAGGCCGATGATGCGGTCGTCGAGCGCGTCGATGCGCTCACGTGCGCCGCAGATCACATCGGCGGCCTCGGGGGTGCGGGCGCCGGTCTGCTCGGTGGCCGGCTGGTCGGTGATGGCGGTCATGCGGGGGCTCCTCGGGGATCGGGATGAGGTGCCCGGACCGGCATGGTCCGCAAACGTCAGGCGCCCCGGACCATGTGGCCCGGGGCGCCTGGGGAAGTGCTTGGCGTTGGCTCAAGCAGCACGACCATGGCAGCCGGCGGGCCGGTTGCCATAGGTAAAGAGGAAGGTCGTGTACGTGAGCATGGGGCCAGTATGCCCCGGTCGCGGGTCGTGTCCAAACGGGTTCGCATGGTGAGACCGGGCACAGTCCCCCGCGGTACGGCGGTCGCCCGGGGCCGGGGCCCGCTCAGCGCGGAAAGGATCTCTGGGCGCCCCGTTAGAATTGGACCTGCCAGACCCCCGCCCAACCGCCGGAAGGCACCCCGTGTCAACAGCGACCCCCGCTGCCGCCGCCGCACCCGACACCGTCCTGGTCGTCGACTTCGGCGCGCAGTACGCCCAGCTCATCGCCCGTCGCGTCCGTGAGGCCCGGGTCTACAGCGAGATCGTTCCGAGTTCCATGCCGGTCCAGGAGATGCTCGCCAAGAACCCGGCGGCGATCATCCTCTCCGGCGGACCCTCCTCGGTCTACGAAGAGGGCGCCCCGACCGTCGACCGCTCCCTGTTCGAAGCCGGTGTCCCGGTCTTCGGCATGTGCTACGGCTTCCAGCTCATGGCACAGGCCCTCGGCGGCACGGTCGACAACTCCGGAGCGCGTGAGTACGGCCGGACGACGATGACCGTCTCCAGGCCGTCCTCCACTCTCTTCGAGGGCACCCCCGACGAGCAGGCCGTGTGGATGTCCCACGGCGACGCCTGCTCCGCCGCCCCCGAGGGCTTCACCGTCACGGCGTCCACGGACGTCGTCCCGGTCGCCGCCTTCGAGAACGACGAGAAGCGCCTCTACGGTGTCCAGCACCACCCCGAGGTCATGCACTCCACGCACGGCCAGCAGGTCCTGGAGCACTTCCTGTACCGGGGCGCGGGCCTGAGCCCGACCTGGACCACGGGCAACGTGATCGAGGAGCAGGTCGAGGCGATCCGCGCGCAGGTCGGCACCAAGCGCGCCATCTGCGGGCTCTCCGGCGGTGTGGACTCCGCCGTGGCCGCCGCCCTCGTCCAGAAGGCCATCGGCTCCCAGCTCACCTGCGTCTACGTCGACCACGGTCTGATGCGCAAGGGCGAGACCGCCCAGGTCGAGAAGGACTTCGTCGCGGCCACCGGCGTCCAGCTCCGGGTCGTCGACGCGGAGAAGCGGTTCCTCACCGCGCTCGAGGGTGTCTCCGACCCCGAGGAGAAGCGGAAGATCATCGGCCGCGAGTTCATCCGCGTCTTCGAGCAGGCCCAGGCGGAGATCATCGCCGAGGCCGGCGCGAGCGGCGAGCCCGTCGAGTTCCTCGTCCAGGGCACGCTCTACCCGGACGTGGTCGAGTCCGGCGGCGGTACGGGCACGGCCAACATCAAGTCCCACCACAACGTGGGCGGTCTCCCCGAGGACCTGGAATTCCAGCTCATCGAACCGCTCCGCAAGCTCTTCAAGGACGAGGTCCGCATGGTCGGACAGGAGCTCGGCCTGCCGGAGGAGATCGTCCAGCGCCAGCCCTTCCCGGGCCCCGGCCTCGGCATCCGTATCGTCGGTGAGGTCACCAAGGAGCGGCTGGACCTGCTCCGCGAGGCCGACGCCATCGCCCGCGAGGAGCTGACCGCGGCCGGTCTCGACCGCGAGATCTGGCAGTGCCCGGTCGTGCTGCTCGCCGACGTCCGCAGCGTCGGTGTCCAGGGCGACGGCCGGACCTACGGCCACCCGATCGTGCTGCGCCCGGTCTCGTCCGAGGACGCCATGACCGCCGACTGGTCCCGGCTCCCGTACGACGTGCTCTCGAAGATCTCGACCCGGATCACCAACGAGGTCCGCGACGTCAACCGCGTCGTTCTCGACGTGACCTCGAAGCCCCCGGGCACGATCGAATGGGAGTGAGCCTCGGGCTCATCCCCGCCTGAAGAGGTGGAACCGCCGCGGCGGTTCCACCTCTTTCGCGTACACGGCCCCGTACCAGGGCTGTTGGGAAGCTCCGGACCAGCGCCTTTCGCGGCGGTCAACCGACGGCGCGCTCATTCACCCGTCCAGACCGGACCTGGCGGACGCGCGGCGTGTCCCGTACGGCACAATTCGCTGTCATCGCAGGGTAGTTGCGATGACGGTCATGACGGGGTGAACCGGCGCGGGAAGGCGGCAGCGGGCGTGGCGGTGCAGGAGGCGAGGCAGGGCGCGGGGTACGGCGGCGGTCCGGACGCGCACGAGGGCGGCTGCACCTGCGGGGACTGCCCGCACGGTGCGCGCGAGGGGCACCGGCGTGCCGTCGCCGAATTCCTCGCGAAACGCGAGGAGTTCGCGTCCGGGCGAGGGCTGCCCGCCGCCGTCGCGTACTCCGCGTCCGCGTCCCGCCAGTGGGTGTCCGACGAACTCACCCAGTCGGCGGACGTCGTCGCCGAGCGGAGCCGCGCCGACGGCGAGGCCTGGCTGGGCCTGCTGTGGCGGCGCACGGCGTTCACGGTCTGGTTCGCGGTGGTCGCCCTGCTGCTGGCGCAGGCGCTGACGGCCATCGGCGCCGGGTGGACCGTGGCCCGGACGGCCGGGCTGGTCGCGGCGGCGCTGGTGGGTATCGCGCTGACCGCCGCGGGGTATCTGCACCGCTCGCGCGGTGGCGCGCTCGCGCCCGTCATCGGCGAGGACAACCGGCTCTCCACCTCCCGCGCGGTGGCCGCCGGTTGGGTGCTGTTCGTGGTGTACGCCCTGCTGGTGCTGGTCGGTGAACTGGCCGCGGCCTCGGCCCACAGCCGACGCGACGCACTGATCGCCGGGCTCGATCTCGCCCGTGGCCTCGGGGTGGTGACGGTGGTCGCGATGGTCTGCGCGGTCGCCGTGCTCGTACGACGCGTGGTCGGACTGCGCGTGCTGGGCCAGCGCCTGCAGAAGGTGCGCGCCGACCGGCCGCGCGCGGCGGACCTGCTGACGGACGACTCCGGGCGCGGCAGCTTCGCCGACACCCAGTACGTGGTGATCAGCGCGGCGGCCCTGGTCTTCGCGGTGGTGCGCCTGGCCCGCCGCCCCGACCAACTCCCCGATCTGCCCTGGGGCCTGGCCCTGCTGGTACTGATCTCGGCGGGCACGTACCTCGCCGGGAAGTACGCCGAGGGCGGTCGCCCGGTGGTGCTCTCGGTGGTCCGGGCGCGGGAGGCGGGCGATCTGGACGCACCGATCCGCACGGGCGACGACATCGAGATCCGCGGCGCCGGCTTCGTCCCCCCGGGCGCACAGACCGCGGACCGCCTGTCCCGAATGGTGGTCCGCATCGGCACCGTCCATGTCCATGTCCCCCTGGTCCCCGTCCCCGGCGGCTTCAACAACCCCACGGACACCTTGCTGACCGTCCCCGTCCCGGTCGACGTCGAACCCGGCCGCGTGGACGTCCAGGTGGTGACAGCGGCCGGAGTGGAAACGAACCGAGCCACGATCGACGTCACAGACTGACCCCGAGCCCACGCACGGTCCGACTGCCCTGCGGCTCGCGTCGCACGGCCGATGTACCCGTACGGCCCCTTCGGGCGTCGCGCGGTGGGGGCGCGTGCGGGTCCGGGTTCGGGCGTTGTGCGTGTGGGCGAAGGTGCCTGCTCCGGGGGTCGGTTCGGCGTCCGGCCGCGGGGGCCGCGGGTGGCAGGAGGCAGGGAAGGGGGCGCTGCCCCGTGAGCGCGCTTGTCCTTTCGTACGTATGGTCTCGGAGGAGGACACGGACAACGGGGGACGAGAGGCGGCGTACACGATGGCTCAGAGCATGCGGACGGACACCACCCCCCATCTCGAGGTGGGACGCGACCGGCGGGACACGGTCCTGCGGTACGCCCTGCTTCCCCTTCGCGTCTTCCTGGGCATCACCTTCCTCTACGCGGGCCTGGACAAGCTCACCGACAGCGCCTTCATGCACGCCTCCGGTGCCGGCTCGCTCGGCGACCTGATGCGCAACGTCCGCGGCTCGTCGGCGGTCCCGGCCCTGGTCGACCTGGCGCTCAAGAGCCCGGTCGGCTTCGGCTACGCCATCGCCCTCGGCGAACTCGCCGTCGGCATCGGCACCCTGCTCGGTCTGCTGTCCCGGCTCGCCGCACTCGGCGGCGCACTGATCTCGCTGAGCCTGTGGCTGACCGTGAGCTGGGCCTCCAGCCCCTACTACTACGGCAACGACCTCGCCTATCTCATGGCCTGGATCCCGCTGATCCTCGCCGGTGCCCCCGTCTTCTCCCTGGACTCCGCCCTCCGCGCCCGCCGACGCCAATTCGTGGGCTGGTGGCCCCGGTAGACGAGCGGCAGCCGACTACGAGGCCGTTGTCCCTCCGCCGGACGCATCGCGGACTTCCTTGCGGGCCGCCAGGCCCCTGCGTATGGAACTGCCCACCATCCCCGTCACGGCCGCGAGGCAGAGCCCGCCCGTGACGATCGGGATGATCACGAACCAGGGAGTCTCCCAGGCGCCGCCCGCATCACCCAGGTAGGCGAGGCCCGCGACGGTCAGGAAGAGACCTGCCGTCAGCCGACCGGGCTGGAACTCATGACGCAGCACGGGCCACCTCCACCTGGCCGATCCCGACCTCCAGGAAGAGGTCGAGCGTGGCCGCGTTCTTCGTGGGAGAGTCCGGCGGCAGCGTCAGACGCTTGTACTCACCCAGCTTCACGTCCACATCCTTCTTGGCGCTGCCCGGCAACTGGATGTCACCGACCCCCGCGTTGATCCTCAACTCCACCTTCGCGTCCCGCGGGAGGACCACCTTGAGCCGGCCCACGCCCGTCTCCACCCGGGTCGTCACCGTCTGACCCCCGGCGAGCCGGAGACGGGTGAGGTCCAGAGTGCCCGTGCCCATCCCCAGGCGGTACTTCTCCTGGAGGGCCGCCGCGGACGCCGGTGCCCAGGTCGTGCGGTTCCACTGCGTGCTCACATCCTTCGGCAGGGCCGCAGACGCGGCGAGCAGACCCGCCGTGAGCACCGCGAGGAAGACCGAGCCCGCTCCCGTACGCCCCAGGAACGAACTGACCGCGATCCCCAGGCCGAACACCGTCAGTGCGGCGGCCAGGCCTATCTGGAGGCTTGTGGCGAGCGCGTGGTCGTCCCAGGCCAGGTGGGCGCTGAGCCCGCCCGCGAGCAGGGCGAGCAGGAACACCCGGCCGCCGATCCCGCGCGGACCCCGAGGCCTCGGCCGGTACTCGGCCCGTCTCAACCGGCCGTCCTTGCCGTCGAGGGCGATGTTGACCGCCGCCGTGACGTCACGATGGCGGGCGTTGCTCGGGCCCCACAGATAGCCCGTGCCGCCCACATGCGTGCCGTCCTTGACGATGGGGTCGCGCCACCAGGAGGGATAGGAGACGGGGACGGGCGGGGCCGTCGCCTCCGGTGGGGCGTCGGCGGCGGCCTGCGCGGCGAGCGGGTCCTGGGCCGTGGCGCCGCGCTGCCGCGACCAGTAGCCCGCGCCCGCGAGCAGTACGGACAGGACGGCGGCGAAGCTCAGCAGCCCGCCGTTCCCGAGCATCGACAGGAAGACCCCGCATCCGACCAGGGCGAAGAGCACCGCCGTCAGAGCCTGGCCGTCGACCCGGCCCGTCAGCATCTTGCGGACCGCGTTCTCCTCCTCGTCCTCGTACGGGACGAGGAGCCAGACGAAGCCGTAGAAGATCAGGCCGATGCCGCCGGTCGCGGAGAGCACGGCGAGCACGATGCGGAAGATCACCGGGTCCATGTCGCACTGCCGGGCCAGGCCCGAGCAGACGCCTGCCAGCGTCTTGTGCCGCCGGTCGCGGCGGAAGGGGCCCGGCCCCTCGGCCACGGCCGCGTCATCGGGCGCGGGGGCGCCTTCGGATCCCGAGGCGCGGCTGCGGGCGTCGGCGAACCCGCGAGCCTCCGGGCCCTCGCGCCCGGCAGCCTCGCTCCGCCCCGCTTCCGCGTGCTGCTGATCTGTCATGCGTCCATGGTCCCTGCCCGAGAGGCGCGGCGGCAGTCGGGATGACCCTGGCCGAACCCTGATATCTCGACGGACGGCCCTCCGGGGACTGTTCGACCACCGCGGTCAGGAAGATCAGGGACGTCTCGGGGGCCCACCCTGATGTCCGGGTGGGGCGGTCGTGTGACCATCTATGGCATGCCTGGCTCTGTCAGTGATGGTTGACACCAGTTGTCGATCGGGGACGACAGTACCCGGTCGTTGGCGGAGAGTGTTCAACAATCAGGATCACAAGACACTCGGGGGACTTGTTGTACAGCTTCTATTTGTTCGAAGGATCGTTCATACAGGGCGGCGGTGGTCGGGAGTTCGTCGAGGTCAGCCATGATCAGGCTGATGTCATGCAGGCGGCTGCTCGCTATGTCAGGGACGGCAGCTGGATCGGCGGGCACGGTGACACCTGCGAAATCCGTGTGTACCAGCACGGTGAGGTGACCTGGGAACAGCCCGTCTATCCGCTGACGACGGTGAAGATCCCTGGCTTCACCGAGTTCCGTTTCGACGATCAGGGGCGAAAGCTCGGCGGCCTCCCCGAGCCGGGGAGCGGCTACGAGCACCTCTCCAAGCTCGACCTTGAGGGGGCCGTGATCCCCGAGCTGGTGAACAAGCGGCCTGAGGAGGTGCAGGTGACGATCGACTGGGACAACCTCGCCTGGCCCCAGCTCGAACCTCCACTGCTCCCCCAAGACGCTTGTGTGCTCATCGATCTCGCACGCGGTACCGCCAACCGCGTCGGCGAGGGACTGGACGATGAAGAATTCGATGAGTACATCGAGGAACTGGAGGAGGAACTGGATGACGACCGACGCGTCGTCTTTTACGGCCTCAACGAATTGCTCTGAACTGACCGGTGTCAGTTCCCGTCGACATTTTCCGCCCCTGTGATCGTCAAGTGCTCCCGAAACTCGGCGATAAACGGTGTCGCTCGTTAGTTAGGAAGCCACATGCCGGACGCCGCAACCCTCCCACATGCCGAACCGCGGGCGCCGCGCAAGCTCTACCGCAGCAGCGACGGACGCTGGTTGGGGGGCGTGGCGCGGGGGCTCGCCGGACATCTCGGCCTGCCCGTGATCTGGGTCCGCCTGATCTTCCTCGGGCTGAACATGGCGGACGGCCTCGGCGCGCTCGTGTACGCGGCGTTCTGGTTCTTCGTCCCGCTCGGTGTGGGCGGCGTCGACGACCGGCGCCCCCTGGTCAGTACGGAGACCTCGCCCGACGGCCGCCGCAAGCTGGTGACCCGTAAGCCCGACCGCGGCCAGATCCTCGCCCTGCTCCTCATGGTCATCATGTCGCTGACCTTCGTGGGCAACGTCAACCTCGACAACGGCGCCAAGGCCTACCTCATACCCGCCGTCCTCGTCGCCGCAGGCGTCGCCCTGGTCTGGCGCCAGGCGGACAACGCGCGCCGCGCCCGCTGGGTGGAGGTCGGCAGCCGCCGGCGCACGCTCACGCTGCTGCGCGCCGCGGCCGGTGTGCTGCTGGTCACCACCGGCGTCTCCGCCATCTTCGTGCTCCAGGGCTCCGCGGCCCACCTCGGCTCGGTGCTCCAGGCGGCGCTCGCGGTCCTCGTCGGCATAGCGCTGCTCGCCGGCCCGTATCTCGTCCGCATGTCCCAAGACCTCTCCGAGGAACGCCTGATGCGCATCCGCGCCCAGGAGCGCGCGGAGGTCGCCGCCCATGTCCACGACTCGGTTCTGCACACCCTGACCCTGATCCAGCGCAACGCGGAGAACGCGGGCGAGGTACGCCGCCTCGCCCGCGCCCAGGAGCGCGACCTGCGCGCCTGGCTCTACAAGCCGGAGGGCACCGGCAAGGACGAGGAAGAGGAGCCGGACACCCTCGCGGAGGCGGTCCGGCACAACGCGGCGGAGGTGGAGGACAAGCACGGCGTCCCCATCGAGGTCGTCGTCGTCGGCGACTGCCCGCTCGACGAACGGATCGGCGCACAGATGCAGGCCGCGCGTGAAGCCATGGTGAACGCCGCCAAGTACGGTGGCGAGGGCGGTGCCGTCCAGGTCTACGCCGAGGTCGAGGGCAAGACGGTCTTCGTGTCCGTCCGCGACCGCGGCCCCGGCTTCGACCTCGACGCGATACCCGCCGACCGCATGGGTGTCAGAGAATCGATCATCGGCCGTATGGAACGCAACGGCGGCACGGCACGGCTGCGCGCGGTTCCGGACGGGGGCACGGAGGTCGAGCTGGAGATGGAGAGGGCGGAGAAGGCGACATGAACGACGCGAACGGGACCACAGGGCAGGCCGCTGCCGACGAGTCCGCGGTGATCGGCTCGGGCGTGGCCGGTCGGCATGTACGGGTCGTGCTGGTCGACGACCACCGTATGTTCCGTACGGGTGTGCGCGCGGAGATCGGCCGGACCGAGGAGACCGGCGTCGAGGTGGTCGGTGAGGCCCCCGATGTCGACCAGGCGGTCTCGGTGATCACGGAGTCGCGGCCCGAGGTGGTCCTCCTCGACGTCCATCTGCCGGGCGGCGGCGGGGTCGAAGTGCTGCGCCGCTGCGCCCCGTTGATGTCCGACGCCGAGCAGCCGGTCCGGTTCCTGGCGCTGTCCGTGTCGGACGCCGCGGAGGATGTGATCGGTGTGATCCGCGGGGGTGCCCGGGGGTACGTCACCAAGACGATCACCGGCTCCGACCTCGTCAACTCCATCTTCCGCGTACAGGAAGGCGACGCGGTGTTCTCGCCCCGCCTGGCCGGGTTCGTCCTCGACGCCTTCGCCTCGACGGACGCCCCGCCGGTCGACGAGGACCTCGACCGCCTCACCCAGCGCGAGCGCGAGGTCCTGCGCCTCATCGCCCGCGGCTATGCGTACAAGGAGATCGCGAAGCAGCTCTTCATCTCGGTGAAGACGGTCGAGTCCCATGTCTCCGCGGTCCTGCGCAAGCTCCAGTTGTCGAACCGTCACGAGCTGACGCGATGGGCGACGGCACGACGGCTGGTGTGACCACTGGTGTGATCGCTCGGTAGGCCTGCCTGCGGTCACACCGGTACGTCTTGTCCGACGAGCGGAAGAAGCCGCCTCGAGAGGTCTATGTCTTCACCGGGCGTGACATGCGTGTTCAATCGCCCTCTGCGTGCCACGCCCTCGTCGCGTTTCCGTCTTCATCCCATTCGTATTGCGTCAATTGTCGGAACCCGTTTTCGGTCATGACCGTACGCGCCGCTAGTTGCCCGTTCGGATGCCACTGCTGAAATTCACCGACGGGGAATCCTCTCCGTATCACCCCTTCTGACCGGAGAGTTCCGTTCATGTACCACTCGCGGACCGGACCGTGCTCGATCCCACTCTCGTATGTGATGAGGCTGATGAGCGTGCCGCGCTGGTATTCCACGGCCTCGCCTGTGAAGAGGGTGCCGCGGTAGAAGAGACGCTCACCCTCGTCCATGGTCACGTCAGGATCATCAATATCAATTCGGCGGAGGGCCATCAGGGAATCCAGTTCTCGGGGCCGGGGGATCCTTCAACCGGACGACGCCTCGCAGCCCTCACCGGTTTCACGCCCCAGCGGTGGCGAGTTCGAACCACACCTCCTTGCCGATGCCGCATTCCCTTCGCTCCGCGCCCCAGTCGTCCGCCAGGGTCGCCACCAGGGTGAGGCCTCGGCCCGTCTCGTCCTCCAGGGTCGGGGTGACCGGTGTCGGGAGTGTGTTGCTCGCGTCGGTCACCGTCATGCGGAGGCGGTCCTCGGTGAGCTCGCAGCGGGCCCAGATCTCGCGGCCGGGCGGGACCTTCGCGTGGCGGTACGCGTTCGTCATCAGCTCGCTCAGGAGGAGTTCCGCCGTCTCCGTCAACTCCTGCGGCAACTCCCATGACTTCGCCTGTTCACGGAACAACGTACGTGCCCTGCCCACGCTTCGCGCGTGACGCGGCAGGCGCCATTCGATGTCCTTCGGAGCCGTCGTGGGCAGCGGGAGTCGGGGAGTCTGCATGCGCTGTTCATCCCTTGAGTTGGAGCTTTCGCGATTCCGGGATCACAGTCCTCGCCTGTGCGTAGCCTCGCGAGCAGCGGCGCGGGTACAGCACGTGGGCGTACCTGCCTCGGACTCAGGGGAGGTTGTGTGGCGACCGAAGTGAACTCCCAACCGCCGATCGCCTGGCGGTACTGCGGCAGTCAGATCAAGATGTGGCGCGCGGAGGCCGGCATCGGTCGCGACGCGCTGGCCAAAGAGGCGGGGTACGACTACGAGTACGTCAAGTCCATGGAGAACGGCCGCCGTCGGCCCACGCTGCGGTTGTTGCAGATCGCGGACCAGGCGTGCGGGGCGGGCGGGAAGCTGGTCGCAGCCCAGGAGTACCTGAAGCCGGAGCCGTTTCCGGCACGGTCGCAGGAGTTCATGGCCATCGAGGCTGACGCCATCAGCTTCTCCTGCTATGAGCCGCTACTCATCCCCGGCTTGTTGCAGACACAGGAGTACGCAGACGCGTTGATCGGAGGCAGTTGCCCGCCCTTGGATGACGAGACGGTCGCTGAGCGCGTAGCAGCGAGGCTACGCCGACAGGAAGCTCTGACCCGACGCATCAGCGTGGTCTACGGCTTCTTGATCTACGAAGCGGCGCTCCGGACGGAAGTCGGCGGCAGCGATGTCATGAGAGCGCAACTCCTGCACCTCTTGGAAGTTGGCCGATTGCGCAACGTGCTGGTGCAGGTACTGCCAATTGGCCGGTGCGCCGGTGTTGCTCTTGCGGGGCCGATCGTGCTGCTGGAGTCGCCTGAGCATGACGTGCTTGCCTACGTCGAGGGGCCGGAGGTGAGTGTGCTGCACGCCAGTTCGGACAAGGTGAGCGCACTGAACCAAAGGCATGCCATGATGCGCATGCACGCGCTCAGCGTTGAGGAGTCGACCGAGTTCATCAGGAAGGTGGCGGAGGCGCAGTGAGTGACCGCCTGGCGTGGTTCAAGTCCAGCTACAGTGATGATCAGGGCGGCAACTGCCTCGAAGTCGCCCTCGACTGGCACAAATCGAGCTACAGCGACAGCCAGGGTGGCGCTTGCCTCGAAGTCGCCCCTTGCCCCCGTGCCATCCACGTCCGGGACTCGAAGCTCGGTTCTCGGAGCCCCCAGTTCACCGTCGCCTCGGCGGCCTGGGGTGCGTTCGTTGCGTATGCCCGTAGCGGCGCTTGAGGTTCGAGTGGCAATGAGCAGAGAACTGCGGTGGTTCAAGTCGAGCTACAGCGGCACTGAAGGTGGCAACTGTCTCGAAGTCGCCCTCGACTGGCACAAATCGAGCTACAGCGACAGCCAGGGTGGCAACTGCCTCGAAGTTGCCCCCTGCCCGCACACCATCCACCTCCGGGACTCGAAGCTCGGTTCTCGAAGCCCCCAGTTCACCGTCGCCTCGGCGGCCTGGGGTGCGTTCGTCGCGTATGCCCGTACCGGTGCTGGGGTTACGCCACTCGCGTAGCCCCAGCGAACGGCATCGAATCGACCGGGGCCAGGCGCACTGGGGCCGAGGGGTTCGGGGCGTGGATCATTTGGCCGTTGCCCACGTAGATCCCCACGTGGCTGACCCCGGAGTAGAAGAACACCAGGTCGCCGGGGCGGAGTTCGGTGCGCGTGACGCGGCGGCCCGCGTCGATCTGGGCGTAGGTCGTTCGCGGTAGGGAGAGTCCCGCCGCGCGGTAGGCGGCCTGCGTCAAGCCCGAGCAGTCGAAGGCCGTGGGGCCGGTGGCGCCCCAGACGTACGGGCTGCCGAGCTTGCCGTAGGCGTACGCCACCGCTGCCGCCGCTCGCCCGTTGGGCGCCTTCGCGGCCGACACCCGCCCCGTTCCCTCGTCCTTTGCCGTGAGCCGTGCCCGCTCGCTCCGGGTCAGCCGGGACAGCAGCCTCCGCGCCTCGCCCAGCTTCTGCTCGATCGTCCGCTTGTGGCGACGCAGTTCGGCCTGCCGCGAAGCCAGCGTGGCCAACTGCGCCTGCGCCGCTTCGCGTACCCGCTCGATCTCCCGCAGTTGCTCGCGTACGTCCGCGACGGCCGTGGCCTGCCTGCCGTCGACCCGCTCGGCGAACGCGGCGTCATCGAGATAGCGCTGAGGGTTCGAGGAGAGCAGGAGCTGCACGGAGGGAGCGATGCTCCCGTTGCGGTACTGCGCCGCCGCGGCCGAACCCAGCGCCTCCCGCGCCGTGTCGAGCCGGTCCGTCCTGCGCGCCGCCTCGTCGCGCAGCGCGTTCACCCGGCCCCGCGCCTGGTCCGCCTTCTCCTTCGCCCCGTCGTACCGCTGGGTCGCGACCTCCGCCTCCCGGTACAGCCGGTCGACCGTGGTCTTGACCTGCTCCGGAGACGGCTTCGGCGCGGCCTGCGCCGTCGTGCCGAAGCCGGTCGCGGAGGCCGCTCCCGCGAGGGCGATCGTGGCGGCGGTCCAGATCCTGCCGCCGCCGAACGAACGCTGTGGGGGTTTGCGGTGCGCTGCCACCTGGACGTCAGGTCCTTTCGTACGACCGCCGGGCCACGGGTGCTGTGACACGTCCGGCGGCGGCCCGCACAGGGGGGACGGGCCGCCGCCGCCGGTTCTCCTCGGCGGTGGTGTCCGGCGGCCACCCCTGGCCTGGGCGGCGGTGAGGAGCCGGTCACCTGGTGGAGGACGCTAGATGTCGCCGCGGTGACTCGGAGACGGGATGTCCGGAAATGGCCTGACCGGACTTCCGGTGACCGTATTCGACCGTGGGCCCCGACCGGGGCTGCCGCGTTCGCGCTGTGCGCTGACCGATGTGCCCGTTCCGGGAGCCGCGACGGTGACAGGGTGCTATGCGGCGTGTATATGCCAGGAGCGGACCCGGCCCCGGACCTGGGGACCCGCCCCGGACCGGCCCCCGCCCCCGGAGGCGTCCGCGTCTCTGGTTAGGCTCCGGAACCATGGACGTACTCATCCATCTCTTCGTCGGCCTTCACATCGTCGGCATCGCCGCACTCCTCGGTGGCTTCCTCGGCCAGATGAAGGGGATGCGCCAGGGCACGGCCCGTTTCGTGCCCGGGATGCTGCACGGTGCGCTGACCATGCTGGTCACGGGTGTCGCCCTGGTCGGCCTCAACCAGGCGCAGGACTACCCGCTCGACAACATCAAGATCGGCATCAAGCTGGCGGTCCTGATCGTGATCCTCGGCCTGGTCTACGTGAAGCGCGACGAGGAGAAGGTCGAGAAGCCGCTCTTCGGGCTCGTGGGCGCGCTGACCCTCACGAACATCTTCATCGCGGTTCTGTGGACCTGACGTCCGTGGACCTGATGTCCTCCCGGGCGGACCGCGCGGCTCCCACGAGGACCGCGCACCAGGCGGCCAGCGCGATCCACAGCAGTACCGTGCCGAGGCCGCGCAGCCACGGCACCCCCAGGGCCAGGGCGAACGACAGGGCCGCCACCGCCGTCATCCCCAGCGGGAAGACGGTCGCCCAGCGCCGTACGTCGTAGCGGGTCCGCGGCCAGCGCAGCTCGGCCGCCACGAGGACGCAGTAGCAGAGCGACGCGAGGATCAGCAGGCTGATGGTGACGGTCCGCAGGACGCCGCTGTCGTCACGGTTCCAGAGGTAGGGGTCGCGGTCCTCGGCGGCGATGAGCTTCGACCCGGCCACCACGGAGGTGGCGAGCGCGCCGCTCAGGATCCAGTGGTCACCGACGCCGGTCCGCACCTGCCGACGGTCGAAACGCCGGAAGGCGATCACGTACAACGCCAGTCCGAGCCAGAAGAACACGAGCGCCAGGTGCGCTAGCCACGCCACCTTCAGGGCCGTGGCGAGCACCGCGCCGAGCACCGCGATCCCCTCCGTCGCCACACACCCGAGGAACACCGACCCCGGCATCCGGCGCCCCCAGTGCCGTACGACCGGCAGGGTCAGCCTCAGCCAGAGCGCGATGGCCAGCGCGAGGAGCGCCTCGGCGAGCCACTGTCCGCCCAGCAGGGAGATCCGCGTGCCCAGGACGGTCGTCGCCGCGACCGAGGTGAACGCGGCCGGGGAGCGCGTCTCGGCCAGCCACCGGCCGTGCTCCCGCAGCAGGCGCCGGACGGCATCGGCCGCGAGCCCCAGCCAGGCGGCACAGGCCAGGGCCAGGAGGATGCGGGAGAGGGTCTCGAACCCGGCCAGATGCAGTCCGACCGACACGATGCCGGTCGCCATCACGGCGGCCCCGGCGGCCGGCGGGCGCCGCGCCCACCAGGCACGCAGCGCGGAGGTCCCTGACATGCGCCCGATGCTATGGACGCATCCCCGGCTCGCGTGCGGGGCACGCGCGCGTGGCTGCCAAATCAACCCCACGCGCACGTGCCGTACGGGAGCGGGTGGGGATCAGGCCGGGCGGACCACGCTGTGGATGGCCGAGGTGCCGTCGTAGTAGACCGACTCCTCGCGGACGTACGCACCCGGCTTCGGGGCGTGGATCATCATGCCGTCGCCGATGTAGAGGCCGACGTGGCTGATGTCGTCGTAGAAGAAGATCAGGTCACCGGGCTGGGCGTTGGCGATCGAGACCGTCGTGCCGACCTTCACCTGGTCCCAGGTCGTCCGCGGCAGCGAGACCCCGGCGGCCTTCCAGGAGGCCTGGGTCAGCCCGGAGCAGTCGTAGGAGTCGGGCCCGGTCGCGCCCCACACGTACGGCTTCCCGATCTGGGAGCGGGCGAACGAGAGGGCCTTCTCCGCCTTCGTCGTGGAGGAGGAGCCGGAGCCGGTGGAGCCGGAGCCTGTGGAGCCCGATCCGGCGGAGGAGTCCGAGGAGCCGGACGAGCCCGACGAGGACTGCTTCTCCTGGGCCGCCTTCTCGGCCTCCTCCCGCTGGGCCGCCTGCTGCTTGGCCAGCTCCTGCGCCTTGCGCTGGGCCTCCGCCTGCTTCTTCTTCTCGATCTCCGCGAGCCGCGCCTTCTCCTCCGCGGTGAGCTGGGACAGCACCTTCCGCGCGCTGGAGAGCTTCTGCTGGACCTCCGTCTTGGACGACTTGAGCGTCTTCTGCGCCTCGGTGAGCGTCTGAAGGCTCTTGGTCGCCTCCCGCCGCTTCTTCATCGTCGCGGCCTGCTCGGTGACGTACTGGTCGACCGCCACCTTCTGGCGGCCGGTCAGCCGGTCCGCGAGCTGGGTCTGGTCGAAGTAGGCCTGCGGCGAGTCGGCCAGCAGGAACGTGGCGGTGCCGGGGGACGCGCTCCCGGTGCGGTACTGCGCGGCGGCGAACGAGCCGAGCTGCTCGCGCGCCTCGTTGAGCTTCTGCGTGCGCTGGGCGACCTGGTCGAGGAGCGTGTCCGTGTGCTTGCGCTGCTCGGTCGTCTTCTCCTTGGCCGCGTTGTACTTCTCGGTGGCCGTCCCGGCCTGCCGGTACAGCTCGTCGACCTGCTTCTGCACCTCCTCCATGCTCGGCTTGCGCGGGGCGGGCGCGGCGTTCGCCGTCTGGGAGAGCAGGGCCACGGAGGCGAGAGCGGCCGTCGCGAGGGCGGGGGTGCGTATGCCTGAGGGACGCGGCTTGCGGTGCGGGGCCATGGAGGGCGACTCCTTCCGTGCTCCGCCTACCGAGTTAGCTGTCGGGTTCGGGCGGAGATGTGGAAGGTGTGCCCTACAGCCGTGCCCCGCGGGGCGGTCGGCCGATTCACCCCAAGGTCGGTGTGGGTCCCCGGCTCCGGCTGCCCTGGGGCGCACCGGACTCGGCGGTGGCCGCGTGGCCCGGCGACGTTCGCCGGTGGGGGTCCTGCGGCCCGCCCGGCACGCTAGCCAACTCCTGTGGCGCCTGTGAAGGTTGATGTGCGATATGCCCGATACATTTTCGTGACCTTCATCATGGGAGTCGCTCCGTGCGGTCACTATGAGGGGGCTTATGGAGGCTTGCGGCACTTCTTCGGTATCCATCGGGTGATGCTGGTACGTCGCGTTTGCGCCGCTCCGAGGGGGCGCGCGGAACGTGACCAGGCCTGGCCCGGCGGTGAAGGCGCGCCCGGCTTCGATCTCGAGGGCGGGCTTCCGGGTACCGGCTCCGATTCCGAGGCCCGGCTTCCGAGCAACGGCTCCGATCCCGAGGGCGGACTTCTCAGGGCGGCCCTCGGTTGTCGGTGGGGCGGCCTAGACTCGGAGAGCGATGAGCAGCCTCTTTGACGACAGCTTCCTGGCGGACCTCAAGGCCACTCCGGCCCCCGAGGAAGAGCCCCCGCCGCCCGAGGACGAACACGCTCCGGAGCTGGTCCCGGACGATCTGTTCGGGGGGAAGTTCGACATGCCGCCGGACCGGGACATCTACTACCGCGACGGCGCGCCCCGCCCGCCCATCGACCCGGCGGCGCTGCTGGAGGGGCTGAACGGCAACCAGCGCGCGGCCGTGACGCACGCGGGCTCCCCGCTGCTCATCGTCGCGGGCGCGGGCTCCGGCAAGACCCGCGTGCTCACGCACCGCATCGCCCATCTGCTGGCCGAGCGGAGTGTGCACCCCGGCCAGATCCTCGCGATCACGTTCACCAACAAGGCCGCGGGCGAGATGAAGGAGCGCGTCGAGCAGCTCGTCGGCCCGCGGGCCCACGCGATGTGGGTGATGACCTTCCACAGCGCGTGCGTCCGCATCCTGCGGCGCGAGTCGAAGAAGCTCGGCTTCACGTCCTCGTTCTCGATCTACGACGCGGCCGACAGCAAGCGGCTGATGGCGCTGGTGTGCCGCGATCTGGACCTCGACCCCAAGCAGTTCCCGCCCAAGTCGTTCAGCGCCAAGATCTCCAACCTGAAGAACGAGCTGATCGACGAGGAGGACTTCGCCGCCCAGGCGGCCGACGGCTTCGAGAAGACCCTCGCCCAGGCGTACGCGCTCTACCAGTCCCGGCTGCGCGAGGCGAACGCCCTCGACTTCGACGACCTGATCATGACGACGGTCAACCTGCTGCGCGCCTTCCCGGACGTGGCCGAGCACTACCGCCGCCGCTTCCGCCATGTGCTGGTCGACGAGTACCAGGACACCAACCACGCCCAGTACGCCCTGGTGCGCGAGCTGGTCGGCCCCGCGGCCGGTGACCGGCCCGAAGGCGCGCCGTCCGGTGAGTACGACCTGCCCCCGGCCGAACTGTGCGTCGTGGGCGACGCCGACCAGTCGATCTACGCCTTCCGCGGCGCGACCATCCGCAACATCCTCCAGTTCGAGGAGGACTACGCGGACGCGACGACGATCCTGCTGGAGCAGAACTACCGCTCCACGCAGACGATCCTGAGCGCCGCCAACGCGGTCATCGAGCGCAACGAGTCGCGCCGCCCCAAGAACCTGTGGACCAACGCGGGCATGGGCGCGCGGATCTCGGGCTACGTCGCCGACACCGAGCACGACGAGGCGCAGTTCGTCGCCGACGAGATAGACCGTCTCACCGACCGGGGCGAGGCGAAGGCGGGCGACGTCGCCGTCTTCTACCGCACGAACGCCCAGTCCCGTGTCTTCGAAGAGGTCTTCATCCGTGTCGGCCTGCCCTACAAGGTCGTCGGCGGCGTCCGCTTCTACGAGCGCAAGGAGGTCCGGGACGTCCTGGCCTACCTGCGGGTGCTGGCGAACCCGGAGGACTCCGTCCCGCTGCGGCGGATCCTGAACGTGCCGAAGCGGGGCATCGGCGAGCGTGCCGAAGCGATGGTCGACGCCCTCGCCCAGCGGGAGAAGATCAGCTTCGCGCAGGCGCTGCGCCGGGTCGACGAGGCGTACGGGATGGCGGCCCGCTCGACCAACGCGGTCAAGCGGTTCAACGCGCTGATGGAGGACCTGCGGACGATCGTGGAGTCGAACGCCGGACCGGCCACGGTCCTGGAGGCGGTCCTCGAACGCACCGGGTATCTGGCCGAGTTGCAGGCCTCGACCGACCCCCAGGACGAGACCCGTATCGAGAACCTCCAGGAACTGGCCGCCGTGGCCCTGGAGTTCGAGCAGGAGCGCGGGGAAGCCGCGGCGCCGGAAGAGGCCACTCCGACGGGCACCCTGTCCGAATTCCTGGAGAAGGTCGCCCTGGTCGCCGACTCCGACCAGATCCCCGACGAGGAAGAGGGCTCCGGTGTCATCACGCTGATGACCCTCCACACGGCCAAGGGCCTGGAGTTCCCGGTCGTCTTCCTCACGGGCATGGAGGACGGCGTCTTCCCGCACATGCGCGCGCTCGGCCAGACCAAGGAGCTGGAGGAGGAGCGGCGCCTGGCCTACGTCGGCATCACGCGTGCGCGGGAGCGGCTGTATCTCACCCGGTCCGCCATGCGCAGCGCCTGGGGCCAGCCCTCGTACAACCCGCCCTCGCGCTTCCTGGAGGAGATCCCGGACCAGCATGTGGACTGGAAGCGTACGGGCGCCACCTCCGCTCCCGTGTCCTCGGGGCCGGTCTCGGGGGTGGCGGCGTCGCTGTCGTCGTCCCGGTCGAGGTCCTCGGCCGCGGGTGCGTCCGGCTTCGCCACGCGCCGCAGCGGGATCACGGAGAAGCCGGTGGTCTCCTTGGCCGTCGGCGACCGCGTCACCCACGACCAGTTCGGCCTGGGCACCGTCGTCGGCGTGAAGGGCACGGGCACCCAGGCGGAGGCGACGATCGACTTCGGGGACACCAAGCCGAAGCGCCTGCTGCTGCGGTACGCGCCGGTGGAGAAGCTGTAGCTCATACGGCGAAGCCCCCGCTGTCGGGCGGGGGCTTCATCGTGGCGTCGGCTACGACGGGTTCAGGTCGTGGCTGCGGAGCCAGGAGAGCGGGTCGATCGCGGCGCCTCCGCCGGGCCGTACCTCGAAGTGCAGATGCGGACCGGTCGAGTTGCCGGAGTTGCCGGAGTAGGCGATCGGCTGGCCGGCCTTCACGGACGTACCGGAGGAGACCCGGTAGGTGGAGAGGTGGCAGTACCACGTCTCCGTGCCGTCCTTCGCCGTCACGATCATCATGTTGCCGTACGCGCTGTTCCACTGCGTACGGGCCGTGCCGTCCGTCGCGGCCATCACCGTCGTCCCGTACGAGACCGGGAAGTCGATGCCGGTGTGGACGGACATCCAGTTGACGCCCGCCTGGCCGAAGTAGGCGCTGAGGCCGTGCTGCAGGACCGGCACCGCGAACTTCGGGCGCAGCCGCTCCTTGAGCGCCGCCTCCGCGATCGCCTTCTTCTGCTCGGCCACCTGCTGGGCCTTGAGGTCGATACGCTGCTGCGTCCGGCTCGCCCGGTCCCTGAAGTCGTCCGCGCCCGCGGAGAGACTCGCGAGCTGCGTGTCCAACTTCTTGTTGGCGGTGGACGGTTTGACCGAGGGCGTCGTGGGCGCCTTGGCCGTCGTCTCCTTGCCGTCGCCCCCGCCCAGACCGACGGTCGCGGCGGCGGCGATCCCGGCGACCCCCATCACGCACACCGACGGCACGGCGATCGTCAGCAGACCGGAACGCTTGGCCGCGGGGCGGCGCCGGGACCGGTTCGCGGCGCGGGACGCGCCTCGCGGGCACGGGGTGGCCGGGAGTGACGGATCGTCATCCGACTCCGCGTCCGCCTCCGTCGCCAGGTGCTCCTCACCGGCTTCGGGCTCCTCGTACGCGAGATGCTCGAAGTGGGCGGTCGTCTGCTGGTCGAAGGGCACAGCCTGCTCGAACGTGGCGGTGGCGGTGGCCTGTTCGAAGGTGGTCGTGGCCTGTTGGTCGAACGGCACGGCCGACTCGAAGGTGGCGGTCGCCTGCTGCTCGAAGGGTTCCGGGACGACCTGCTCGAAGGTCGCGGTCGCCGAGGCGGCCGACGTGGCCGACTGCTCGTGCGGCTGCGTCTGCGCCTCGTGCTCGGCGACGCCGCCGGAGTTCCACTGCGTGGCGTCGTACGTGCCCGTGTCGAAGGTGCCCGTGCCCCAGTCCCACTGCTGGGTCCGGTCCGCCGACTGCCCGGCCTCGAGCCAGGCGTGCGCGTCCCATTGGCCGGTGGCGTCGGGCGCCGTGGCCTGTGCGGGGGCGGTCGCGAGCTCCTGATAACCCACCGCCCAGGCGGTGGTGTCGTAGGCGCCGGTGTCGTAAGCGGCGTGGTGCTGGGCCGCGTACGGGTCCTGGGCGGGCACCTGGTGCGTGCCGGTGCCGAACGTCTCGTAGCCGCCCGCGCCGAACGTCGGGGGGCCGCCGGTGGACCACTGCGCGGTGTCGTACGCGCCGGTCGAGCCGTCGCCCGGGAAGCCGCCGTAGGCGGTCGCGGCGGGGGTGGCGTACGACGTGTCGAACTCACCGTACTGACCTCCCTGGTGGCCGTACGGCACGTAGTGCGCCGAGGCGGCATCGGAGGCCTGAGCCGGGGGGATGGAGCTCCCCGACGGATGACGGTCGTTCACCGACTTCTCTTTCGCCTCGACAACAGGGGCTGCCAGAGCAGTGCGGCGACTGTACCCGGCGGTATGCGGGCGCGACAATCTTCGGCAGGTTTCACCCTGGAGGTAAAGGGGCAATCGGCCGTGTTTCGGCGGTGCCCGGCAAGACCTTGGCCCTGTGTTCGATACGCGTTCGAATGAATACGGCTGCCGTCGTGGCCGTCACGCCACCGTCAGACCGCCATTGCGAGCCCTGGCGTCATGGGCGGCGGCGGGGGCGCGGGGCGGTTCGAGGTCGAGCGCCTCCCGGATCCCGGCCGCGACCGTGGGGTGCACCGGAAGGGCGAGGTGGCCGATGCCGCTCACCCGCACGTTCTGCGCCAGCAGGTCGGGGTGGTCGACACAGGCCGCCTCCAGCGGGTCCATCAGGGGATCCAGATCGCTCCAGAAGCTCACGAACTGCGTACGACAGCCGGGGGCCGGTCCGCGCAGCTCCTCGATCAGCCCGGAATCCGGACGCATCTGGCGGACGATCGGGTGGGCGCTCGCGAGCCGCGCCACCCGGGTGCCGGAGTGGGGCGTACCCAGCGTGACGAGTGTGCGGACCCGGAAGTCGCCGCCGAGGCACTGCGCGTAGTAGCGCGCGATCAGCCCGCCCAGGCTGTGTCCGACGACGTCCACCTGCGTCTGCCCCGTGCGCTCGCAGATCTCCTCGATGTGGCGGCTCAGCAGTTGCGCCGCGGTACGGATGTCGCAGGTGAGCGGGGAGTAGTTCAGCGACTCGATGTGCTGGCGGCCGTGCTGTGCGAGGTTGCGGCGCAACAGGACGAAGACCGAGCGGTTGTCGATGAAGCCGTGGATCAGGATGACCGGGGGCTTGGCAGTGACGGGCAGCGGCGCGGCGCCTGCCGAGGGTTCGGGCGGCGGGGCGTGGCGCTCCGGGGTCATGCCCGAGGGGTAGAGGAGGACGTGACCGGCGAGGATCGCGACCTCCAGGGCGGTCGCCTTCACCAGAGCCATGGAGAGCCCGGCCAGCCTGCTGGGGAACAGCCGCTGGCAGAGCGGAAGCAATGGCTGCACTGGCCCGGTGACCTTCATGGCCGACCTCCCGTCGGCGCACGAGGGGCGTCGCTGTCCCCTGTGTGCCCTTGTGGAAAGCCGTTGTGGCGGTGGCCTGTGGGGCGGTTGCCTCGGTGCGGTGTGTGAGGCGCCCGGGAGGCGAGGAGGCCTTCTCGTCGCAATGACGTGACCTGTTCGTCCCTCTGGCGCGGTTCCCGTCCTCCTCCTACGGGCCGGCTCCCGCCTGCCTGATCGTGCGTGCCATCGCCGTACGCGCCCTCACCGTCCCGTCGCCCCGCCGACAGGCTCGGTGCGGCCGCGTCGCTGCGGCTCTCCGTGCACACGATCCGCTCAGTCCGTGGCGCTCAAGCTGCCGAAAGCCCGCGGCCCGTGCGCCGCCGGAATGAGGGGACCCTGCGCGGCGAACGTGTCCCACGTGTGATTTCCCCCTCGGTCCGCACCGTGAAACTGCCAGGTGCGCGATCCTGGCGATAACGTTCGTTCACTTCCCGGGTCTGTGCGGCGCGGGGGCGCCTCCGTCCACGGTCCGCGCGTCCGCTCTGAGCGGTGGCATGGCGGCAGGGCGGTACGGCGGTACAGGGTGGAGTAGTCGCTTCATGGAGGCAGTGATGGGTGTGGCAGCCGGTCCGATCCGCGTGGTGGTGGCCAAGCCGGGGCTCGATGGTCATGATCGCGGGGCCAAGGTGATCGCGCGGGCACTGCGCGACGCGGGGATGGAGGTCATCTACACCGGCCTTCACCAGACGCCCGAGCAGATCGTCGACACGGCGATCCAGGAGGACGCCGACGCGATCGGACTGTCGATCCTGTCCGGCGCGCACAACACGCTGTTCGCCGCGGTGATCGACTTGCTGAAGGACCGCGACGCGGAGGACATCCTCGTCTTCGGTGGCGGGATCATCCCCGAGGGGGACATCCAGCCGCTGAAGGACAAGGGCGTGGCGGAGATCTTCACCCCCGGGGCGACCACCGCGTCGATCGTGGACTGGGTGCGGGCGAACGTACGCCAGCCCGCCCAGGCGTAGCGCCGCGGACCGGTCGGCGGCGGCCCCGGCGTGGCGCTCCGGTCGTGGAGCGCCACCACGAGGGGCATGCCACCGCGAGGGCACGTCTCGCGCGTTGCCGGACGGCGGACGGCCGGTCACGCCGGGTGGGGGTTCGGGGGTACGGCCCCCAACTCCTCCCGCATCGCCGCACGGAGACGCAAGGTCGTCGTGAGGCGCTGGAACGCCTCCGCCCAGTAGCCCCCCGCGCCCGGCGAGGTGTCCTCCGTCTCGTCGGGTATCGCCGTCAACGCCTCCAGGCGCGCCGCCTCCACGGGATCGAGGCAGCGCTCCGCCAGGCCCATCACCCCGCTGAAGCTCCAGGGGTAACTCCCCGCGTCCCGCGCGATGTTCAGGGCGTCCACGACTGCCCTGTCCAGCCCGGCGGCCCAGGGGGTCGCGCACACTCCGAGGAGCTGGAACGCCTCCGACAGGCCGTGCGCGGCGATGAACCCCGCGACCCAGTCGGCCCGTTCCGCCGCGCCGAGCGTCGAGAGCAGCTTGGCCCGCTCGGCCAGGGACACCGCTCCCGGACCCCCGGCGTCCGGCGCCGAGGGCGGTCCGAGCAGGGCCCGGGACCAGCCGGTGTCCCGCTGGCGCACCGCCGCCCGGCACCATGCCGCGTGCAGTTCGCCCCGCCAGTCGTCCGCCACCGGGAGCGCGACGATCTCCTTCGGGGTCCGTCCGCCGAGCCGGGCCTCCCAGGAGCCGAGCGGTGCCGCCTCCACCAACTGGCCGAGCCACCAGGACCGTTCGCCGCGTCCGCCGGGCGGCGTCGGCACCACCCCGTCGCGCTCCATGTCCGCGTCGCACTGGTGCGGTGCCTCGACGACGATCGTCGGCTCCCCGCGGGTCCGGTCGACCGCCACACAGGCCGCCGCCCGCGCCGCCATCCGCCCGGCCAGGGCCGAATCCGGCAGGGCCGACAGCAACTCCGCGGCCGTCGCGCGCACGTTGCGGCTGCGGTCGGAGAGCGCCTCTTCCAGGAACGGCTCGTCCGCGGTCTCCAGTCCCGCGCGGAGCGAGTCCAGGAACATCAGGCGGTCCTCGGCGCGTTCCGTCGTCCAGGTGGTGGCCAGCAACTCGCGTGCGGCGGCGGGGCGTTGGGTGCGGAGTCGCGTGAGCAGGGACACCCGTTCCGCGAACAGGCCCTCCTGCCACAGTCGTCGGGTGTGGTCCGTGCCGTCCGGTGGTGGTTCGGCCGCGCCGGGCGCGGAGCGCAGCGCGAAGCGCCAGTCCCGGTTCAGCCGGGCCAGCCACAGGGCGCGCGGGCCCGCGAAGGCCAGGGCCGCGGGGCGCAGGTCCGTACGGCCGCGGGCCGCGTCCAGGAGCGCCGGGAGGGCTTCCGGAGGCGCGGCGAAACCTCGCTCGTTGGCCAGGGACAGCCACTGGGGCAGCAGCTCCATGAGGTCGGGTGCCGTTCCCCGGCGTCCGCCGCCGCCCGTGCCAGGGCGGTTCGCCAGCAGCATGGCCAGTCTGCGGGCCGCCGCGGGCGGCAGTGGCGGACGCGTGTCCTTCGCCGACAGCTCCGGGCGGGCCGCGGCCGGTGCGGGGCGCAGCCCGGCTCTGCGGCGGACGGTCGCCACGGCGGCCAGGTCCAGCAGGGCTCCGGGCGCCTCGCGGCCGGGCGGCAGCCAGGGTGGCGTACGCCGGTCCGTGCCCAGCAGGGCCACGGTCATGACCTCTTCCCACGGCACTTCCTCCCGCGGCGCGGCGGAGGGGGTGTCTTGCACGGTCGCACTCATGTCCGTCCCTTCCGGTCGCCCACCGGGATCGCCCGGGTGGTTCGTCAGCACAACGGGACCGCCTCTCCCGCGCCTTCGGGCCAGGCCGTCAGCGGGGTGAAGCCGCGATGGCCGCACTCGCCGAAGACCGTGACCGGGGCACCGCCCGACAGGGCGACCAGGCGCCACAGGCCCGGCCGCGCGGTCGCCGCAGCGGTGAGCGGCAGGGCCGTGTCGCCGTCCGCGTCCGCGAGCTGCCAGGCGTCCTCGGACGGTGTCGGTACGACCCGGCCCAGCGTCACCGGGAACGAGTCCAGCCAGGGGTCCTCGCGCAGCGCCTCGCCGTAGCGCGCCGCCGCCCGCTCCGTGCTCATGCCCGGCGGCCGGATTCCTGTCGGGGCCGGGGCCGTTAACCGCTCGCCCAGGGAGGCCCGGAGCCGCCCCGCCCCCGGATACGCCGACAGCTCCGCCTCGAAGGCCAGGCCCACCGGGAGGGCAAGCTCCGGCGCGCGCCCCGCCGCGCCGTACGAGAGGAGCAGCGCGGTGCGGTCGGACTTCGCTCCGTACAACCAGATCCGGCGGGTGGTGAGGCGGCTGTCCGCGGTGTCGTACTGCGCGAGGACCAGCCAGTGGTCGCGGACGGGCGGACCGTCCGGCGAACCCGGCAGGCCGATCCGCGAGCGGACCGTCGCCGCTGTCTCCTCCGGCAGCAGTGCGCGGCGCGGCCAGGCCTGGGTCAGCAGATGGAGCAGCGCGCACTCCTCCAGCAGACGCACCGGCCAGCCCGGCCCGGACGCCGGGATCGCCCCCAACTCCCGTACGCGCGCGGCCAGTCCCGGAGCCTGCGCGTCGACCATCCGCGCCGCCGTCTCCTCCCACAGCGCGGCCCCGGCCCGCTCGGCCGCGGCCAGGCCGCCGCGCAGCACGTCGGCCAGCCGCTGCTCCAGCTCCGTCGCCCCTGCCGTGATCCGCTCGGCGCGGCGCTCCGCCCGGCGCCGGGCCGCCTCCGGATCAGCGGACGCGCCGGGCCCTGAGCCGTCCGCCGACCGCCGCTCCCGCGCGCGCCGTCCGCGCCCCTCGAGCCACCGCTCCGCCCAGTCCGGCGCCTGCCCCCGCGGCACCGCCCCGTCCTCGCCCGCCCGGAGCAGCAGCAGCCCCAGCGCGTGCTCGCACGGGGACTTGGGGCTCGGGCAACCGCACAGGTACGCGGGCCCGGCCGCGTCCGCGAGGTCGACCACCGTCCGATACGGCGCGCCGCCACTGCCCTCGCACAGCCCCCACACCGCCCCCTCCTCGGACCTGCCCGTCCCCGACCACGGCCCGGCCGCGCCGAGTTTGCTTCCCGCTTTGCGTGATCCGGCGTCAGGAGCCAGTGCCAGCACCTGATCCGCCGTCCAGCGCACCCCCTGCTGAGTCATGTCCTCGACGGTAGGACGTACCACTGACAATCGGCCGTCGAGACGGCGTTCGCGCAGGTCGCGACGCATTGTCAGTGGTGTGGTGCACGGTAGGTGACAGATCCGAACCGGCCGAGCTGCAGGGGGAATCAGCCATGCCTGTGTCCGTTGATCCGATGTCCGTCGACCCGAGTACGAGCCTGTCCGCGCCCGCGAAGGAGAGCGGGACGTCCGAGGTGCTGAGGCCGCATGCCGAGGACGCCTTCGCGGCCGAACTCACCGCGCTGGCCGCGCAGGACGACCGTCCCCGCCCGGCCCGCTGGAAGCTGTCGCCGTGGGCCGTGGCCACGTATCTGCTGGGCGGCACGCTGCCGGACGGCACGGTGATCACACCGAAGTACGTGGGCCCGCGCCGGATCGTCGAGGTCGCCGTCACCACGCTCGCCACCGACCGCGCCCTGCTCCTCCTCGGGGTGCCCGGCACGGCGAAGACCTGGGTGTCCGAGCATCTGGCGGCGGCCGTCAGCGGCGACTCGACCCTGCTCGTGCAGGGCACGGCCGGGACCCCGGAAGAGGCGATCCGCTACGGCTGGAACTACGCGCGGCTGCTCGCGCACGGACCCAGCCGCGACGCGCTCGTGCCCAGCCCCGTCATGCGGGCCATGGCCGAGGGGATGACCGCGCGCGTCGAGGAGTTGACGCGTATCCCGGCCGACGTGCAGGACACGCTGATCACGATCCTGTCGGAGAAGACGCTGCCGATACCGGAGTTGGGGCAGGAGGTGCAGGCCGTCCGCGGCTTCAATCTGATCGCGACGGCCAACGACCGCGACCGCGGGGTCAACGACCTGTCGAGCGCGCTGCGCCGCCGCTTCAACACGGTGGTGCTGCCGCTGCCGGAGAGCGTCGAGGCGGAGGTCGACATCGTCTCCCGCCGGGTCGGCCAGATCGGCCGTTCGCTCGATCTGCCGGCCGTGCCCGACGGCATCGACGAGATCCGCCGTGTCGTCACGGTCTTCCGCGAGCTGCGCGGCGGCATCACGGCGGACGGCCGTACGAAGCTGAAGTCGCCCAGCGGCACGCTGTCCACCGCCGAGGCGATCTCCGTCGTCACCAACGGGCTCGCGCTGGCGGCCCACTTCGGCGACGGCGTACTGCGCGCGAGCGATGTCGCCGCGGGCATCCTCGGCGCCGTCGTACGGGATCCGGCGGCCGACCGGGTCGTCTGGCAGGAGTACGTGGAGGCGGTGGTCCGCGAGCGGGACGGATGGGCGGACTTCTACCGCGCGTGCCGGGAGGTGACCGCGTGAACGGCTTCCCGTGGGCCTTCCGGAGAGGGGTGAACGGCGTGACGGCGGCGGGGGACCGCGTGGGCACGGCAGTGGGCGACGAGGACCCGGGGTGGTCCGGACCGCGAGGAGGATCAGGTGGCAAGCGCTGACAGGCCGCCGGGCGGGGCGCCGGGCGAGGGGCCGCTGCTGCTCGGGGTGCGGCATCACGGCCCGGGTTCCGCGCGGGCGGTACGGGCCGCTCTGGACGCGGCCCGGCCGAGGGCCGTACTGATCGAGGGACCGCCGGAGGCGGACGCCCTGATCCCGCTCGTGGCCGACGAGGAGATGCGACCGCCGGTGGCGCTGCTCGCCCACGCCGTGGACGAGCCCGGACGGTCGGCGTTCTGGCCGCTGGCCGAGTTCTCCCCGGAGTGGGTGGCCCTGCGCTGGGCCGTGGAACACGGCGCCGCGGCCACGTTCATCGACCTGCCGGCCGCGCACACGCTGGCGTGGGAGAAGGAGAAGGAGGAGCTGCCACCGACGACGGAGGAAGGGCCCGGCCCCGTCCGTGTGGATCCGCTCGCCGTGCTCGCCGACGCCGCCGGGTACGACGACCCGGAGCGGTGGTGGGAGGACGTCGTCGAGCACCGGGGCGCGGGGAAGGGGGACGCGTTCGCGCCGTTCGCCGTGCTGGAGGAGGCCATGGCGGCGCTGCGCGAGGAGTACGGCAGCGGGGGACAGGAGCGCGACCTCGTACGGGAAGCGCACATGCGGCTCCGCGTGCGCGCCGCCCAGCGGGAGTTCGGGCATGAGGTGGCCGTCGTGTGCGGGGCCTGGCATGTGCCCGCGCTGCGGCGGAAGGTCACCGTCGCGGCCGACCGCGCCCTGCTGAAGGGGCTGCCCAAGGTGAGGACGGACATGACCTGGGTGCCCTGGACGCACCGCAGGCTGTCCCGGTCCAGTGGCTACGGGGCGGGCATCGACTCGCCCGGCTGGTACGGGCATCTGTTCCGGGCCCCCGACCGGCCGGTCGAGCGGTGGCTGACCAAGGTCGCGGGGCTGCTCCGCGAGGAGGGCCGGATCGTGTCGTCCGCTCATGTCATCGAGGCGGTCCGGCTCGCCGGGACGCTCGCGGCGCTGCGCGGACGTCCCCTGCCGGGGCTGGCCGAGACGACCGAGGCGGTGCGGGCCGTGATGTGCGAGGGCTCGGACGTGCCGCTCGCCCTGGTGCATGACCGCCTGGTGGTCGGCGATGTCCTCGGCGAGGTGCCGGCGTCGGCCCCCGCCGTGCCGTTGCAGCGGGATCTCGCGCGTCTCCAGAAGCGGCTGCGGTGCAGACCGGAGGCCGTGGAGCGGGAGATGGAGCTGGACCTGCGCAAGGAGACGGACGCCGCGCGCAGCAAGCTGCTGCATCGGCTGCGTCTGCTCGGTGTCGACTGGGGCACGCCCGCGGTGTCGCGCGGCACCACGGGCACGTTCCGGGAGACGTGGCGGCTGTGCTGGGAACCGGAGTCGGCGGTGCGGGTCGCCGAGGCCGGGGTCTGGGGGACGACCGTGCTCGCGGCCGCGCGCGCCAAGGCCGAGGCGGACGCGGTCGGCGCGCGGGCGCTCGCCGACGTCACGCGGCTCGCCGAACAGTGCCTGCTGGCGGAGTTGCCGGACGCGCTCCCCACGGTGATGCGGGTCCTCGCCGACCGCGCGGCCCTCGACGCCGACGTCGGCCATCTCGCCGAGGCCCTGCCCGCCCTGGTCCGCTCCCTGCGCTACGGCGACGTACGGGGCACGGACACCGGGGCGCTGGCGGGCGTCGCGGCGGGCCTCGCCGAGCGCGTCTTCGTCGGGCTGCCACCCGCGTGCGCCGCGCTGGCCGCGGAGGCGGCGGACGAGATGCGCGGTCATCTGGACGCGGTGCACGGGGCGGTGGGGCTGCTCGCGGAGGCGACCGCCGCGGTCCACGGCGATCTGCGCGGGCGGTGGCGTGCCGTGCTCCGGACCCTCTCGCTGCGGGACACCGTTCCGGGTGTCGTGCGCGGGCGGGCCGTGCGACTGCTGCTGGACGAGGGGGAGTTGGCGCAGGACGAGGCCGCGCGGCTCATGGGGCTCGTGCTGTCGCCGGGGACGGCACCGGCGGACGCGGCCGCGTGGATCGAGGGGTTCGCCGGGGGCGGCTCGGGCGGCGGCATGCTGCTCGTGCACGACGAGCGGCTGCTCGGGCTGGTGGACGCCTGGCTGACCGGGGTGCCCGCGGAGGCGTTCGCCGACGTACTGCCCTTGCTGCGGCGCACGTTCTCCGCGTACGAGTCCGGGGTGCGGCGCACGCTCGGCGAGCTGGTGCGGCGCGGGCTGCGGGACGGCACGACGGCAACCGGCGCGGGCCTTCCCGGATTCGCGCCCGACCTCGACACCGGGCGGGCGGACGCGGTGGTGCCCCTGCTGCGGCTGCTGCTCGGCCTGGCCGAGCCCGCCGGAAGCGAAGCCGCCGACCCTGCGAACGACCTTGTGGGAGTGGCCCGATGAGCACACAGCGAACCGATCACGAGGTCTCCGAGGTCTCCGAGGTCTCCCAGGGCTCCGACGCGGACGAGCGGTTGCGGCGATGGCGGCTCGTGCTCGGGGGAGACGCGGCGGACGGCACCGGGTACGGGCTCACCGGGCAGGACGCCGCGATGGACGGGGCGTTGACCGCGCTGTACGGCAAGGGGGACAAGCCGCAGCGGGGGCGGGACCGTTCGGCGGGGCTCGGGGCGTCCGCGCCGTCCGTGGCGCGCTGGCTCGGGGACATCCGGACGTACTTCCCCTCGCCCGTCGTCCAGGTCATGCAGCGCGACGCCATCGACCGGCTCGGGCTGTCCACGCTCCTGCTGGAGCCCGAGATGCTGGAGGCGGTCGACGCGGACGTCCATCTGGTCGGCACGCTGCTCTCGTTGAACAAGGCGATGCCGGAGACCACCAAGGAGACCGCGCGAGCGGTGGTGCGCAAGGTCGTCGAGGATCTGGAGAAGCGGCTCGCCACCCGCACCCGCGCCGCCCTCACCGGCGCCCTCGACCGCAGCGCCCGTATCACCCGGCCCCGCCACCACGACATCGACTGGAACCGCACGATCGCGGCCAACCTCAAGCACTACCTGCCCGAGCACCGCACCGTGGTGCCCGAGCGGCTGATCGGCTACGGGCGGGCGTCCCGGTCGGTGACGAAGGAAGTCGTCCTCTGCGTCGACCAGTCGGGCTCGATGGCGGCGTCGGTGGTGTACGCGTCCGTGTTCGGGGCGGTGCTCGCCTCCATGCGGTCCCTCGCCACCCGGCTCGTCGTCTTCGACACGGCCGTCACCGACCTCACCGACCAGCTCGATGACCCCGTCGACGTCCTCTTCGGCACCCAACTCGGCGGCGGCACGGACATCAACCGGGCGCTGGCCTACTGCCAGACGCGGATCACCCGGCCCGCGGAGACCGTCGTGGTCCTCGTCAGCGATCTCTACGAAGGGGGGATCCGGGACGAGATGCTCAAGCGGGTGGCCGCGATGAAGGCGTCGGGGGTGCAGTTCGTGGCGCTGCTCGCGCTCTCAGACGAGGGGGCGCCCGCGTACGACCGCGAGCACGCGGCGGCGCTCGCGGCGCTCGGCGCGCCCGCGTTCGCGTGCACCCCCGACCTGTTCCCGGAGGTGATGGCGGCGGCGCTCGAGAAGCGGCCGCTGCCGATACCCGAGGCGGTGTGACGTCCGGCCCGGCACAAGGGGTCTACCGGACCAATCCGGACCCCGGTGGGACCCTGTCGGCCCGGCCGCACGTGTGACAGGTATCACCGCTCAGGTGTGACCTCCGATTTAGAGCCCCACCTCATGCGGCGATAACCTGCGAGACGGACATGCCGCGCGCTCGGACACCGTGTGCGCCTCCCTAGTGACACTGCGGACGTCACGTTGCCCTGCGCGGCACGCCCACGCAACCAACGAACCACGAACCGCGAGATCACTGATAGGGACGGAAGCGCGTGGACCTGTTCGAGTACCAGGCGAGGGACCTCTTCGCCAAGCACGGTGTACCGGTGCTGGCCGGTGAAGTCATCGACACGCCTGAGGCGGCGCGCGAGATCACCGAGCGGCTGGGCGGCAAGTCGGTCGTCAAGGCGCAGGTGAAGGTCGGTGGTCGTGGCAAGGCCGGTGGCGTCAAGCTGGCCGCCTCGGCGGACGAGGCCGTGGCCCGCGCCACGGACATCCTCGGCATGGACATCAAGGGCCACACGGTCCACAAGGTGATGATCGCCGAGACGGCTCCGGAGATCCTCGAGGAGTACTACGTCTCCTTCCTCCTCGACCGCGCCAACCGCACCTTCCTCTCCATCGCGTCCGTCGAGGGCGGCATGGAGATCGAAGAGGTCGCGGCCACCCGCCCCGAGGCCGTCGCCAAGATCGCGATCGACGCCATCGACGGTGTCGACAAGGCGAAGGCCCAGGAGATCGCCGCCGCGGCGAAGTTCCCGGCCGAGGTCGCCGACCAGGTGGCCGACGTCCTGGTGAAGCTGTGGGAGGTGTTCATCAAGGAGGACGCCCTCCTGGTCGAGGTGAACCCGCTGGCGAAGGTCGCCTCCGGTGACGTCATCGCCCTCGACGGCAAGGTCTCCCTGGACGAGAACGCCGAGTTCCGTCACCCCGACTTCGAGGAACTCCACGACAAGGCCGCGGCCAACCCGCTCGAGGCCGCCGCCAAGGAGAAGAACCTCAACTACGTCAAGCTCGACGGTGAGGTCGGCATCATCGGCAACGGCGCCGGGCTGGTCATGTCCACCCTGGACGTCGTCGCCTACGCCGGTGAGAACCACAAGGGTGTCAAGCCCGCCAACTTCCTCGACATCGGTGGCGGTGCCTCCGCCGAGGTCATGGCGAACGGCCTGGAGATCATCCTCGGCGACCCGGACGTGAAGTCCGTGTTCGTCAACGTCTTCGGCGGCATCACCGCCTGCGACGCGGTCGCCAACGGCATCGTGCAGGCGCTGGAGCTCCTCGAGGCCAAGGGCGAAGAGGTCACCAAGCCGCTGGTCGTGCGCCTCGACGGCAACAACGCCGAGCTGGGTCGCCAGATCCTGGACGACCGCAACCACCCGCTCGTGCAGCGTGTGGACACCATGGACGGCGCGGCCGACAAGGCCGCCGAGCTGGCTGCTGCCGCGAAGTAAGGGACGAGGTCACACACACCATGGCTATCTTCCTCACCAAGGAATCCAAGGTCATCGTCCAGGGCATGACCGGCTCCGAGGGTCAGAAGCACACCCGCCGCATGCTGGCCTCCGGCACGAACATCGTCGGTGGCGTGAACCCGCGCAAGGCCGGCCAGGTCGTCGACTTCGACGGCACGGAGATCCCGGTGTTCGGGTCCGTCGCCGAGGCGATGGAGAAGACCGGCGCCGACGCGACGGTCATCTTCGTTCCGGAGAAGTTCACCAAGGACGCCGTGATCGAGGCCATCGACGCCGAGATCGCGCTTGCCGTCGTCATCACCGAGGGCATCGCGGTCCACGACACCGCGGCCTTCTGGGCGTACGCCGGCAAGAAGGGCAACAAGACCCGGATCATCGGCCCGAACTGCCCCGGTCTGATCACCCCGGGCCAGTCCAACGCCGGCATCATCCCGGCCGACATCACGAAGCCGGGCCGTATCGGCCTGGTCTCGAAGTCCGGCACGCTGACGTACCAGATGATGTACGAGCTGCGTGACATCGGCTTCACGACCTGCGTCGGCATCGGCGGTGACCCGATCATCGGCACCACGCACATCGACGCGCTCAAGGCGTTCCAGGACGACCCCGAGACCGACCTGATCGTCATGATCGGTGAGATCGGTGGCGACGCCGAGGAGCGGGCCGCGGCCTTCATCAAGGAGAACGTGACCAAGCCGGTCGTCGGCTACGTCGCGGGCTTCACCGCGCCCGAGGGCAAGACCATGGGTCACGCGGGCGCCATCGTCTCCGGTTCGTCGGGCACCGCCCAGGCGAAGAAGGAGGCCCTGGAGGCCGCCGGTGTCCAGGTCGGCAAGACGCCGACCGAGACGGCGAAGCTCGCCCGCGCCCTCCTCGCCGGCTGATCACGGCCGACGTCGGCTGACGCCGACCCGGGCCGCACGCGCCCTACGGACGGGCCCGCACTCCCCACGGAGTGCGGGCCCGTCCGCGTGCCGCGCACACGTCGCGGAAATGTCCCGTACGGGGCGACACATCCGAGCTTCGGCCGTTACGCCGGGAATGCGCCCGGCGTTGGGAGCATGGCGGCGTGACGCCATGGACCGACCACCGCACGCCCTCGCCCCCGCGTCCCCGCTCGCGTGACCGGTCGCCCGGACCGGGCGCCTGCCTGCTGGCCGGCGCCGTCGCCGCGACGCTGGGGCTCGGCGTGCTCGCCCTCCTCGTGATGACGCTGTGGATCAGCTTCCCGTACCCCGACAGCGGACCCGACGACGCCCTGCACCTGGCCGCGTCGCTGTGGCTGCTCGCGCACGGCGTCGACCTCGTCCGCACCGAGACGCTCTCGGGCGTGCCCGCGCCCGTCGGCGTCACCCCCCTGCTGACGACCCTGCTGCCGGTGTGGCTGCTGCACCGGGCGGCGCGTGACGCGACGGAGGGCGAGGCGACGGAGGCCGGGGGCGCCGCGCCGCTCCTCGCCGCGCGCACGGTGTGGTGCGGCGCGGTGGCGGGCTATCTCGGGGTGAGCGCGGGCGTGGCGCTGTACGCCTCCGGCGGGACCCTGCGGCCGTCGTGGACCTGGACGGCCGGATGTCTGCCGCTGCTGGCCGTCGTGGCGGCGGGGGCCGGGGTGTGGACGGCGTACGGGCGCCCCTGGCGGCCTCTGGCGCGGCGGATGCGCTGGGCGCTCGGCAGCCCCGAGCGCGGGGGACAGGCGCGGCTGCGGAGCGCCGTACGGGCCGCGGTCGCCGGGACGGTGGTGCTGATGGCCGGGGGCGCGGTGATCGTGGGCGCGTCGCTGGTGTGGCACGGCGACGCGGCGCGGGTGGCGGTGTTTCAGCAGGCGGGCGGCTGGCCAGGGCGGTGCGCGGTCCTGCTGCTGGCGGCGGCGCTGGTGCCCAACGCGGCGGTGTGGGGCGCGGCGTACGGTCTCGGGCCCGGGTTCCTGCTGGGCGCGGGCCAGTTGACCGGGCCGCTGGTCACGGCGCGGCACCCGGCGTCGCTGCCGCCGTTCCCGCTGCTGGCGGCGGCCCCCGGCGGCGGAGGCGGGCCGCTGCGCTGGGCGGTGGGGGCGGTGCCGGTCGCGGCGGGGGTGACCGTGGGGTGGCTCGTGGCGCGGGCGGCGTGCCGGGACACCGCGTGGTCGGCCCGGCGGACGACGGGCGCGGTGGTGGCGGCGGGGGCGCTGTGCGGGGTGCTGCTCGGCGTGCTCGCCCAGGCGGCGGGAGGGCCGCTCGGGGTGGCCGCGCTCGCGCGGTTCGGACCGGTGGGGTGGCAGGTGGGCGCCGCCGCGGCCGGTTGGACGGTGGGGGTGGGGATGCCGGTGGGGCTGGCGGTACGCGCGTGGGGGCTGCGCGGGCGTACGACACGGCCGGGGAAGCCCCGAGCGCCCCGGGCGGCGACGCCCGTGATCCCGGTCCCCGCGCCCGCGCTCCCGGAACCGGTCGGCGCCCCGGCAGCCGCGTCCCGCGCCCGACCGGCCGACCGGAACCGGAGCAGCACGGCATGGGAGGACCCGGACCTCAAGCCGTACGAGGCGCTGCCCCCCGAGGAGAGCCCGTCGCGGAAGCCGCAGGACCCCGGCGAGACACGTACGGGCGGTGCGGGTGCCTGAGAGACCGCGTCACCGGTCTCTCACCCCCGCTCTCACTCCGAATCCAGCATCCCCTGAAGCTCCTTCGGCAACAGCGTGCTGCAGGACTGCTTCGCCTCATGCGTCAACGCGTCGTCGACGCACGTGTAGTAGTCGCGGTAGACGAGCTGGGCCGTGAACATGATCGCCACCACCAGGAGCGCCAGCGACGCCGTGACCAGGCCGCTGATCGCCGCCGTCGTCTGCGGACGCGACGGCGGGGCGGGGGTCTTCGCGTCGGGGGAGGGCGTACGCGGCTTGGCGCGCAGGGCGCTCACGCCCCAGTACAACGCCAGCGCGCCCAGCAGCAGGGCCACGGGCAGCCAGTCGAAGAGGGCGAAGAAGAACGCCCACATGCCGCCCAACAGCGCATAGCGCGCGCGGCGTTGGGCCGGGTCCCTGGGATCCCAGCGCGGGCCGCCGCCACCGCCGGGCCCCTCGGGGCCGCCCTGGCCGTTCTGCCCGCCCTGGCTGCCCGGACGCTCGCCGAAGTGGCCGCCCGCCGCCGGGCCCGGCTGCCGGTCGCTCCACTGACCCCAGGCGGAGCCCCCGTCGCCGGAGCCCTCCGGCCCTTGTCCTCGGCCGTGTCCCTGACCCTGGCCGGGCGCCGGATGCCGGGGCTGCCAGGGACGGTCCGGCGCGCCCTCCGGCGGCGGCGCGAAGGGGTTGTCGTCCGCGGGCTTCCGCGGTCCCGCCCCGCCGTTCGCGGACTCACCGCCCTCCTCGTTCCGCAGGGGCGGCACGGACGAGGGGCGCCGCTCGCTCAGCAGCGGCGGAGGGAGTCGGAGACTGCGGACCGGCATCAAGTGTGCGTCTTCCCCTTGGTGGTTCTGGCGTGCGGCGTACCTACGGAGCCGCCGCGACGCAGGCGCGCCTCGGGCAGGTGCGCCTGTTCCGGATCAACGTCCCACGCGGTCGCGGCGTTCCCCGCGTCGAACCGGGTTTCCCAGGGCGTCTCCTCCCCAGACGCTACCTTCCGGCCACATCCCCGTCCCGTGGGGGCCGTCCTGTGTGCCGGTATCGTTGCTGGCGGTCGGCCGTTTCGTAGACTTCCCCGTATCCCGGGGTGCGAAGCATTCGTACGACCGTACAAACGCTGTCCCGAGCACCGCACTCCCCGAGAAAGGGCCCCGCCGTGGCCGAGTCCGTGGCCGAGACCGTCACCGAGTCCCCGGCCAAGCGCCTGGTCGTCCTGGTCTCCGGGTCCGGCACCAACCTCCAGGCACTCCTCGACGCCATCGCCGAGATGACCGCCGCCGTCTACGGCGCGGAGATCGTCGCCGTCGGCGCCGACCGCGACGGCATCGAGGGCCTCGCCCGCGCCGAGCGCGCCGGGCTGCCGACCTTCGTGTGCCGGGTCAAGGACCACGAGAGCCGGGAGGCGTGGGACGCCGCCCTCACCGAGGCCGTCGACGCGTACGAGCCCGATCTCGTCGTCTCCGCCGGGTTCATGAAGATCGTGGGGAAGGAGTTCCTCGCGCGGTTCGGCGGGCGGTTCGTCAACACCCACCCCGCCCTGCTCCCCAGCTTCCCCGGAGCCCACGGCGTACGGGACGCACTCACGTACGGCGCCAAGGTCACCGGGTGCACCGTCCACTTCGTCGACGACGGCGTCGACACCGGACCGATCATCGCGCAGGGCGTGGTGGAGGTCCGGGACGAGGACGACGAGAGCGCTCTGCACGAGCGCATCAAGGACGTCGAGCGAAGGCTGCTCGTCGAGGTCGTGGGGCGTATCGCCCGCAACGGCTATCGCATTGAGGGACGAAAGGTAGTAATCCTGTGACCGCCGAGAGCACGAAGCGGCCCATCCGGCGCGCGCTTGTCAGCGTCTACGACAAGACCGGGCTGGAGGATCTCGCCCGCGGACTCCACGAGGCCGGCGTCGAGCTGGTCTCCACCGGGTCCACCGCCGCGAAGATCGCCGCGACGGGTGTTCCCGTCACCAAGGTCGAGGAGCTGACGGGCTTCCCCGAGTGCCTGGACGGGCGGGTCAAGACCCTGCACCCCAAGGTGCACGCGGGCATCCTCGCCGACCTGCGCCTGGACAGCCACCGGGCGCAGCTCGCCGAGCTGGGCGTGGAGCCGTTCGACCTCGTCGTCGTCAACCTCTACCCCTTCCGCGAGACCGTCGCCTCGGGGGCGTCCCCCGACGAGTGCGTCGAGCAGATCGACATCGGCGGGCCCTCCATGGTCCGCGCCGCCGCCAAGAACCACCCGTCCGTGGCCGTGGTCACCAGCCCGGCCCGGTACGCCGACGCGCTGGCCGCGGTCCGCGACGGCGGCTTCGACCTCACCGCCCGCAAGCGCCTCGCGGCGGAGGCCTTCCAGCACACCGCCGCGTACGACGTGGCCGTGGCCTCCTGGTTCGCGTCCTCGTACGCGCCCGTCGACGACTCGGCAGCCGAGTTCCCGGACTTCCTGGGCGCCACCTACGAGCGCAAGAACACGCTGCGCTACGGCGAGAACCCGCACCAGCCCGCCGCCCTCTACGCCGACGGCGAGAGCGGCGGCCTCGCCGACGCCGAGCAGTTGCACGGCAAGGAGATGTCGTACAACAACTACACGGACACGGACGCCGCGCGCCGTGCCGCGTACGACCACGACGAGCCCTGCGTCGCGATCATCAAGCACGCCAACCCCTGCGGGATCGCGGTCGGCGCGGACGTCGCCGAGGCGCACCGCAAGGCGCACGCCTGCGACCCGCTGTCCGCGTACGGCGGTGTCATCGCCGTCAACCGGCCGGTGAGCCGGGAGATGGCCGAGCAGGTCGCCGAGATCTTCACCGAGGTCATCGTCGCGCCGGACTACGAGGAGGGCGCGCTGGAGGCCCTCGCCAAGAAGAAGAACATCCGGGTGCTGAAGGCCCCGAACGGCCCGTCGAACACGGTCGAGTTCAAGCAGATCGACGGCGGCGCGCTTCTTCAGGTCACCGACCGGCTCCAGGCCGAGGGCGACGACCCCGCGCACTGGACCCTCGCCGCGGGCGAGGCGCTCTCCCCCGCCGAACTGCGCGAACTCGCCTTCGCCTGGAAGGCCTGCCGCGCCGTCAAGTCCAACGCGATCCTGCTCGCCAAGGACGGTGCCTCGGTGGGCGTCGGCATGGGTCAGGTCAACCGCGTGGACTCCTGCAAGCTCGCCGTCGAGCGGGCCGGGGAGGAGCGGGCCCAGGGCTCGTACGCCGCCTCGGACGCGTTCTTCCCGTTCCCCGACGGACCGGAGATCCTGATCGCCGCGGGCGTCAAGGCGATCGTGCAGCCCGGCGGTTCGATCCGTGACGAACTCGTCGTGGAGGCCGCGAAGAAGGCGGGCGTGACCATGTACGTCACGGGCACGCGCCACTTCTTCCACTGACGGCAAGTCGCCGTTGAGGCAAGGTACTTACGACACAGGGCCGTGTCCCCCCTCGCGGGTGGGACACGGCCCTGTGTGCGGTGGCGTGTTGAGAGGTGTTCCGGTCAGTAGCCCTCCTGCCGCGGGCGGTTGAACCAGGCGGAGCCGTTGGCGTTGCCGACGAACACCGCGATGAGGACGGCCAGCACGGTGTGCAGCAGACCGACGACGATGAACGGGTAGATGCCGAGAACCGCGGTGATGATCGCGAAGACCATCATCGTGATGCGGACGCCGTTGCCACCCGACTTGAAGTTCACGGCCAGCACGATCGCGAACACCAACCAGCCCACGGCGAAGATCAGGCATGCCCAGACCGTGCCGGACGACTGGTCGGCGAACTGCTGGAAGGCCGAGCTGTCCTTCAGTTCCGTACTGTTCTTGGCGACGCTGATGGTCCTCACGAGGAGCCCGTAGATGACCACACCGACCACCTGAAGGCCGACGATGACCCACATCAGCACACGGGCCGTGGCGACCGTGCCGGGCATGGTCGTCAGGACGGGCTGCTGGCCGTAGTCCCCGAGCGGAGGTGCCTGCGGATAGGCGTAACCGGGCTGACCCTGCGGCTGGCCGTAAGCGGGCTGGCCCTGCGGCTGGCCGTAGCCGGGCGGCTGACCCTGCGGCGCGCCATAGGGGTTGTTCTGATCACCGAAACTCATGAACGGTCTTTCCTCCGTCTTGCTCACGTGCGGGGACGAGCGCGGTAGGGATCGGAGGAGAGTTCTACAGATGCGGTTCTTCCCCCCGGAAACCGCCCGCGGCACTGTCCGTTCATCGTTCTCAAAGCGGCGCGCGTTTGTCCAGCGTCCCCTCATTTGTGTTGTGCAAGTGCAACATCGCTGATCACGGGTGCGAAGAGGAACGAGCGACGGGTGCCCGGATTGGAACCAGGGGCGGTTCATCCGGGAGGATGGGGGCATGACCGCCCAGATTCTCGATGGCAAGGCCACCGCAGCAGAGATCAAGTCCGATCTGACCGCCCGCGTGGCGGCGCTGAAGGAGAGGGGCGTCACGCCCGGCCTCGGCACGATCCTGGTCGGGGACGACCCCGGCAGCCAGAAGTACGTCGCGGGCAAGCACCGTGACTGCGCGCAGGTCGGTATCGCCTCGATCCAGCGCGAACTGCCCGCGACGGCCACGCAGGAGGAGATCGAGGCGGTCGTCCGCGAACTCAACGATGACCCGGCCTGCACCGGTTACATCGTGCAACTCCCGCTGCCCAAGGGCATCGACGAGAACCGTGTCCTGGAGCTGATGGACCCGGACAAGGACGCGGACGGCCTGCACCCGATGAACCTCGGCCGGCTGGTCCTGGGCGAGCCGGCGCCGCTGCCCTGCACCCCCAACGGCGTGCTCACCCTGCTGCGCCGCCACGGCGTGGAGATCAAGGGCGCCGAGGTCGTGGTGGTCGGCCGGGGCGTGACCATCGGGCGCCCGATGCCGCTGCTGCTCACGCGGCGCAGCGAGAACGCCACGGTCACCCAGTGCCACACCGGCACCCGCGACCTCTCGGCGCACCTGAAGCGGGCGGACATCATCATCGCCGCGGCGGGCTCCGCGCATCTGGTCCGGGCCGAGGACGTCAAGCCGGGCGCGGCCGTGCTCGACGTCGGCGTCTCGCGCACCGCCGAAGGCAAGATCGTCGGCGATGTCCACCCCGACGTCGCCGAGGTGGCGGGCTGGATCTCCCCGAACCCGGGCGGCGTGGGCCCGATGACCCGTGCCCAGCTTCTCGTCAACGTGGTCGAGGCGGCGGAGCGCAGTGTCGGCTGAGGACAGGCCCGAGGGCCTCCGGGAGAAGGAGTCCGTGGCGACGCGGGCCACGGACTCCGAGCCCGGCGTGGCGGACGCCGTCAGCGCGCCCGACGCGCAGGGCAGGCCGCGGCGCGCCACGCGGCGGTTCCCGCGCATGACCCGCGACACGGCGCGGCCCGAGGGCGGTGGCCGGGCGGCGCCCGGTGACGCTCCCGCACCCGCCCGTCAGTGGCCGGTCCTCGCCGTCCTGGGCGTCGCCGCCCTCGGGCTGCTGGTGACCGCGCTGGACGCCTTCCGCTTCGGCACGATCCTGGTCGGGGCGGCGCTGCTGGGCGGCGCCGTGATGCGCTGGACGCTGCCGGACGTGGGCATGCTGGCGGTGCGCTCCCGCTTCACCGACATGGTGACGTACGCGCTGCTGGGCGGCGCCATCGTGCTGTGCGCGCTGATGGCCCAGCCGAACGCCTTGCTGGAGTTCCCGTTCCTGGACGAGACCCTGCACTTCACGATCCGTACGTGAGTACGTGAGTACACGAGTACGTAGTACGTGAACTCGCCCGCGTGCGCGGGCAGACGGAAGTGCGGCGCCCAGCCTCTCCCCCGTGGGAGGCCGGGCGCCTTGGGGCGGGGGGACCGCCCGAGAACCACCCTCATCGACCTGCGGTGACTCTTCAACCGCTGACGGTCCGCTGTGGCACGGAAGTGACCGTTCCGCTACGTGCCTGCGGATCAAAGCAGCCGAACGCCCCTTCGCGCGGCGTGCGTTGATCGTGCCTGCGGGACCCGCCGCGCCGCTCGCCACGTTCACCTCATGCCGAGGTCTCCGCTGTGTCCCCGTTGTGTCGATGTGTTGACAAGTTCGCGCATCCGCGTCGAATCATCCGTACGTCCGGGCTAGCGTTGTTCCCGGCCGTATGAGCACGTGGCCGCGCACAACGGGCGTGCGAGGTGTGGGGGATTGCCCGAATGCTCCCGTGCGCCCCCGGTTCGGCAGGCAAGGCCCTGGCCGGACCCGTTCCCGTGGGTAACCAGAACGGGGACACGGCAGCGGGCACCACGCATGGGGAAGACCGCAGGAAACGGGGGAAGAGGGGGAAGCGATGCCGCGTTGGAGGGCCTTGCCCGAGGAACTCGACCCGCAACTGAGGGAGTTCGCGAGCCAACTGCGACGGCTCGTGGACCGCAGCGGGCTGAGTGTCTCCGCGGTGGCCGACCGCACGGGCTACAGCAAGACGTCCTGGGAGCGTTACCTCAACGGCCGGTTGCTCGCGCCCAAGGGCGCGATCGTGGCGCTGGCCGAGGTGACCGGTACAAACCCTGTCCATCTGACGACGATGTGGGAGCTGGCCGAGCGTGCCTGGAGCCGCTCGGAGCTGCGCCACGACAGGACCATGGAGGCCATAAGGATCTCCCAAGCCCGCGCGGAACTGGGGGAGTTCGGGGCGGCTCCGGAGGTCGGGGACCGCGGCGGCAGGGCGGCACCGCCGCGCGGCGCCCCGGCCACGGCGGGCACCGCGGGCGTGGCACCGTCCGTGCCGCAGCAGCCGACCGCCACGGAGGCCCGGGACGCCGAGGGGAGTGCACGGGCGGCCCGGGGGTCCGCCGGGCAGCGGAGAGACATGGGCCGGGCGCCGGACAGCCCGGTCCGTACGCCGGGGACGTACGGACCGGTGACGGCCGACGGCCGTCCGCGCGACGGAGGCCCTCCGCGTGACGGCGGTGGTCCGCCGGAACAGCCGCGCCCCAAGCGGCGGTTGGCGATGTTCGCCGCAGGCGTGGTCGGGGCCCTCGTGGTGATCGGGGTGGCCTTCGCCCTGACCGACGGGGACGGCGAGAAGAGCGAGAGCGCGACGAAGCCGTCCCCCGCGCTCGCGAGCCCGTCCCCCGATCTGCCGCCCGGCGTCAAGTGCGGCGGCGCGAGCTGCACCGGCAAGGACCCGGAGGCCATGGGCTGCGGCGGCACGCTGGCGCAGAGCGCCACCAGCGTCACCGTCGGCACGACCCTCGTCGAGGTCCGCTACAGCAAGACCTGCGGCGCGGCGTGGGCCCGGATCACCCGGGCCGCGCAGGGGGACACGGTCGAGGTGTCCGCGGGGGCAACACCCCGACAGCGCGGGGCGGTCGACGTCCCCGGGACGGCGGACGCGTACACCCCGATGGTGGCCGTGAAGAGCCCGGCGGAGGCGAAGGCCTGCGTGTCGCTGCGGTCGGGCCGCACGGGGTGCACGGCCTGACCGTACGGGGCCGGAGCGGACCCGGCGCGCGGGGGAGCGGGACGTCAGGGGGAGGGGCGTGCGGAACGGGGGCGCGCACCGCTCGGTGAAAACAATCGGCGCGCGGTACGCATGAGTGTCCGCGCACGGGGCATGCGGACCGGTACCCCCCACGGGAGTCCAGCAGTGCCGGAAGGCCCAAGGCCTTCCGGCCGGACGCCACACGGCGACCGCCTCACCCCTCCGCTCACCCCTTCCGGACAGGCGGTCGCCGTGCCCAACACCGGGTGTCCGCCTCGGCTCGTACCGGCTCCGTACCGAGTGTGTGGGCCGGGCCACAGGGACCCGGCCGTCTCGGATCCCGGATGCGCGATAGCCTGACGGGTGGATCTCTCTTGACGCCAAGTGATCGATCATTCGTACCGGTGATCGATCGCCGCGGCCGGCACCGGTCACCAGCCGGAGCGGGGATCCCGCACCCTCCGGGGCGACAAGCCCCCACCGCCTGCTGTCATACGGAGAACGCCATGACCCGCACTCCCGTGAACGTCACCGTCACCGGCGCGGCCGGCCAGATCGGCTACGCACTGCTCTTCCGCATCGCCTCCGGCCAGCTCCTCGGCGCGGACGTGCCGGTCAAGCTGCGCCTGCTGGAGATCACCCCCGCGCTGAAGGCCGCCGAGGGCACGGCGATGGAGCTGGACGACTGCGCGTTCCCGCTCCTCAAGGGCATCGACATCAGCGACGACCCGAACGTGGCCTTCGACGGCGCCAACGTCGCCCTCCTCGTGGGCGCCCGCCCGCGCACCAAGGGCATGGAGCGCGGTGACCTCCTCCAGGCCAACGGCGGCATCTTCAAGCCGCAGGGCAAGGCCATCAACGACCACGCCGCGGACGACATCAAGGTCCTCGTCGTCGGCAACCCGGCCAACACCAACGCGCTGATCGCCCAGGCCGCCGCCCCGGACGTACCGGCCGAGCGCTTCACCGCGATGACCCGCCTGGACCACAACCGCGCGCTCACGCAGCTCGCGAAGAAGACGGGCACCTCGGTCGCCGACATCAAGCGCCTGACCATCTGGGGCAACCACTCCGCCACCCAGTACCCGGACATCTTCCACGCCACGGTCGCCGGCAAGAACGCCGCCGAGGTCGTCAACGACGAGAAGTGGCTGGCCGAGGACTTCATCCCGACCGTCGCCAAGCGCGGTGCCGCCATCATCGAGGCCCGCGGTGCCTCGTCGGCCGCCTCCGCCGCCAACGCCGCCATCGACCACGTGCACACGTGGGTCAACGGCACCGCCGAGGGCGACTGGACCTCCATGGGTATCCCGTCGGACGGCTCCTACGGCGTCCCGGAGGGTCTGATCTCCTCCTTCCCGGTCACCACCAAGAACGGCAGCTACGAGATCGTCCAGGGCCTGGACGTCAACGAGTTCTCCCGTGCCCGCATCGACGCGTCGGTGAAGGAGCTGGAGGAGGAGCGCGAGGCCGTTCGCGCGCTCGGCCTCGTCTGAGCCCGAGCCGTCGCGGTCCTTCCGCAAGGCATCCCGCAGGCCCCGTTCCGGTCACCCGGAGCGGGGCCTGCGGCCGTTCAGGCCCGACCGGTCGTCAGGTCTGCCGCTCCTGGAGCACTTCCCTGAACTTCGAGACGTCCAGGGACTGGTGAGCGGACGGGGTCTTCGACGGGACCGGCTTGCCGTAGTCCGTGAAGGTCAGGCTCAGATCCGTACCGGGCCCCTTCTGGGCCGCGCGGTACAACTGGTGCGGTTCGTCCGCCGTCACATACAGCGTCGACGTCATGGAGTGCGACCGGGACGTCAGCGGGATCACGCGCGTACCGTCCAGCGTCGTCTCCGCGCCCCGCTCCAGCGCCTGCGGCTGGGACGACGTGGTGCCCTTCTGCAGGGCCTTGAGGTCGCACATCGCCGCCACGCCCTTGAGGAGGTCGTCGGACGCCGGGCCGTGGATATAGCGGTCCTTGAACACCTGCGCCGCGTGCGTGCCCTGGCGGCCGGGCAGTTCGGCCTTCCAGAAGGCCTTGTCCGGCTTCAGCCAGACGTCGCCGCCGTGCTTGACGAGCTTCACGGTGCCGCCGTGCGCGCCCATCGTCATGACGCCCGTGCAGTTGCCCTTGCTGTCGAGCGCGAGGTTCAGTGTCGCCGCGCGGCTGAAGCTGGCCGCCGTCTCCGGGCTCCGGTCCACGTAGGCGAGCCGCAGCGAGTGCGTGTTCCGCAATTGCTCGCGCGCCGTTCTGGCCAGTTGCTGCGCGCTCGAGTCACCGCCGGTCTCGGCCCAGGCGGTGGTCCCCGAGGTGATCAGGAGCGCCGCGGTCGCGGCCGTCACCGTACAGGTCGTCGCTTTCGCGCGGCCGTGCGTCACGGTCATGGCGTCACCTCCATGGGTGCACCCACCACCGTACGTTTGCCCCCTTTCCCCCGCATGTCCAGCCGTCCGAGCGTGACACCTGCGTGACGCAGGGCTCTCTACGGGGGCGGGCACACCAGGGCCCCGGTCGGCACGACGCGTCGTGTACCGGCCGGGGCCATGGTCTGTCGGCTCAGTCAGGCGGAGCGCTCACGCTCAGGCCGTGACGGGAATGCACAGGGCGGAGACGGTGAAGGTCGCGGGGATGATCGTGCCGTTGTGGACGGTGCCGAGCCAGCCGTTGTCGAACGGCGTTGTCCTGACCACCGCGACATCGGGGCCGACGAGGGCCGACGCGACTCCGCCGCCGGTGACACGGGTTCCCGCCGGGCAGGTGACCTCGTGCGTGACCGATGAGTTCCCGGGAAGAGCGAACGTCTCCTCGACGGTGAACGGCGCGTTGACCGGGCCGGCGGGGCCCGTCGCGCCCTGGGCTCCTTGAACACCCATGATGCCTTGCGGTCCTTGGACGCCCGGCGTGCCCGGTGTGCCCATGGCGCCCTGCGGCCCTTGGACGCCCGGAGTACCCGGAGTGCCCATGGCGCCTTGCGGCCCCTGAGGGCCCGTGGCGCCCTGCGGTCCTTGCGGTCCCTGGGGACCCCGCTTGCCGCGGCACTCCTTCGATCCACCCCCGCGGGACTCGTCGACGCTCCGGCCGTGGTCCTTGCAGTCCCGGTGCGACGACGTGACCGCGTCGGTCGCCGCGCTCGCGGGGGCCTGGGCCGCCTCGGCGGTGGACGCGATGCCGGTGAGAACACAAGGAAGCGCAATACCGACAACGAGCGCTTCTCGCGTTTTCGATGCTCTTCCCTGTTTCGAATAGCGCGTCATTCACCAACTCCTTGCTTGAGTGGATCGAGCGATACCCAAAGTGCCATCACAGGGGATACACGACGTGACGGCCGACAAGGATCAGCTACGTCAGGACCCAACGACCTTTCATGCCAACGGCGCACGGGTCTCGGCGAACAACGCGGGATTCGTCACAACCCGCAGGAACCGCGGTCGAGCCGGAAGTAGCGGCCACTGGCCCAGCGGCACAGCCGGGTTCCGACCACGACACCGGCGATGGTGACCAGGGCGGGCAGATATCCGCCCGCGAGTTGGGCGATCGGAATGGCCGGGCAGCCGCCCGAGATCGCCCAGCCCGTGCCGAACAGCACCGCGCCGATGACGACGCCCGCGTGGACACGCCCCGGCGTACGGCGGACCCGCAGCACGGCGAACACGGCCGCGATGATCACGACGGCACCGGCGAAGGACAGCAGCATCCGCGAGTCCTGGAAGGTGAACATGCGGTTCAGCTCGGCATAGTCGACGAAGCCGATATTGCTGAGGGTGAAGCCGAGAGCCAGCCCGGAGATGATGTTGGCCAGCAGGAGCGCGCCTCGGGTGCGCATCAGATCACCTTCCAGAGCAGGAACGACACTCCGGCGGCGGTGCCGAAGAACACGGCGGTCGCGACGATGCTGACCGGTTGCAGCCGACCGCAGCCGCTGAGTCCGTGGCCGGAGCTGCACCCCCCGGCCAGCCGGGTGCCGAAGCCCACCAGCACGCCGCCCAGGAACAGCAGAACGACCATGGTGAGGGGGTTGCCGGTCACCAGGTCGCGAAAGCCCGGCCCCATGTCGTAGCGGATCTCGAACCGTCCGGAGGCGAGCGAGGCGATCAGTCCGCCGAGGAAGATCGACACCAGCAGGGCGGCCTGGGTGACCAGCGGCGCCGGGCGCCGGTTCATGGCGGAGGAGCGCTCCTCCGCCACGGGTTCGACCACCGGGGCGGTCGGCCGCGGTGCGGCGTACGGGGCCTGTGGGGCGCCGTAGTACGCCTGCGGGTCACCGTACGAAGTCCCGTGCGCGGCAGGGGTGTTGGGGGCCGTCGTGCCGAAGTGCTCGGCCGTGGCCGCAGCGAGGGCGTCGACCAGCGCCTGCTCGTCGGTGAACTCCTCCTCGGCCCGTTCGAGCCGGCGTTCCCTGCGCCAGTGCAGCACCCGGTCCCAGGCCGACGAGACCCCGAAGGACCGGTCGGTGGTGAGGGTGTGGTTGACGATGACCAGCGCGAGCCCGACCGCGCCGGCCCACCAGGGCCAGTAGGGGCTCATGCCGGACTCCGCATCCACTCGGTGAGCCGAGCCCACCAGCCGCGCTTGCGGCCGGGCTCGCGCGGAGTCCGCGCGGACGGCGGAGGCGTCGGTGCCGGTGTCGGCACGGGGGATGACATGGGGGTCGGCTGGGACCACGCCCCGCTCTCCGGCGCCCACGGATCGGCTCCTGGCGGCGGGGCCTGCGTGGCTTGCGGGGGCGGGTAGGCCTGCGCTTGCGCCGGATATGGCTGCGCCGGATGGGGCTGTGCCTGTGCCGGATACGCCTGCGCCTGCGTCGGGCGGGCCGGGCCGGTGGCCGCTTCGAGGTGCCGCGCCGCGGCCCCGTTGGGCAGCAGGCTGATCGGCACCGGCTCACCGGTGAGCGACAGCCGGTAGCGAGCACAGTCGTGCCATTGGTCCGCGCTGTCGCAGTAGTAGTCGCGCCACCCCTGCAAGCTCGCCTTGAGCAGGGGGAACAGGGGACACTCCACGGCATGTGAGCAACCCACGTTGCTCCCTCCGGTTCTCGTCATCGCCGTGATCGAATCACTGATTCGGTGCCTCGGGCAACCTCAGGGAGATGTCACGCCAAGGCGTTTGACGGTGTTCTCCCGACAACTTGTGGAGGGAATGCGGACATTGCGTCGAGCTGTCGAGGGGTATGGATATCGAAGACCGTGAAACAGGTCACTGAAGGTGCGTGAAATTCCGCACATCCGGCGCCGGTTGGCGCGGCGCCGGGTTCTTTCGGCAATCACTGTGCGGAGCCTCGTCCGGCAAGGACAAGAACTCCGCCCGCGTGATACTCGTTCGGCTCCTCCCGCCAAGGAGGAACGGTCAGTTGTGCTTGCCCGGCTCGTAGTGGCCCGGCGTCATGCGCGTGGTGATGGCGAACCGGTTCCAGGCGTTGATCACCGTGATCGCGGCGATCAGTTGGGTGAGTTCGGCCTCGTCGAAGTGCTTGGCGGCCTTCTCGTACACCTCGTCCGGCACGCCCCCCTCGGTGATGAGCGTCACGGCCTCGGTCAGCTCCATCGCCGCGAGTTCCTTCTCGGTGTAGAAGTGCCGCGACTCCCGCCACGCGCTGAGCTGCACGATCCGCTCGACGGTCTCCCCGGCCGCGAGCGCGTCCTTGGTGTGCATGTCGAGACAGAAGGCGCAGCCGTTCACCTGCGAGGCGCGGATCTTGACCAGTTCGTACAGCTTCGGGTCGACACCCCGACGGGCGGCCACGTCCAGCCGGACCATGGCCTTGTAGACGTCGGGAGCCTGCTGGGCCCACTGCAGTCGGGCGGGCTCTTCGTGCGCGTACTGTGCGTTGTTCTCTGCGATCATGCTTCGACCCTACGGACCGTGCAGCCCAACGGTATGGTCCATTCCCATGGCGAATTCCTGGGCCACTTTGGGAGTCGATCTCCTGCTCGAACCGACCGGGCCGGGCCTGCGCAAAGGCCTGACGAACGCCCTGCGGGAGGCGGTCCGCAGCGGTCGGCTGGCCCCGGGCACCCGGCTGCCCTCCTCCCGCTCGCTCGCCGTCGACCTGGGGATCGCGCGCAACACGGTCGCCGAGGCCTACGGGGACCTGGTCGCCGAGGGCTGGCTCTCGGCCCGCCAGGGTTCGGGCACCCGGGTGGCCGAGCGCACCTCCCCGGGACCGAAGGCCGCGCCCGCCCCCCGGCCCCGCAAGCGGGGCCGCCCCGTGTACGACCTGGTGCCCGGCACCCCCGACCTGTCCTTCTTCCCGCGCGCGGAGTGGCTCAAGGCCGCCCGCCGCGCCCTCACCGTGGCGCCCAACGACGCCTTCGGCTACGGCGATCCGCGCGGTCGCGTCGAACTGCGCACCGCGCTCGCGCAGTATCTGTCCCGGGCGCGCGGGGTGCGCGCCGACCCGGACCGGATCCTCGTGTGCGCGGGGATCTCGCACGGTCTGAAGATCCTCAGCGCGGCGCTCCAGGCACGCGGCGTCCGCGGTATCGCCGTCGAGTCGTTCGGCCTCGACGTCCACTACGACCAACTGGCGGCGACCGGACTGCGTACCGATCCGCTTCCGTTCGACGAACGGGCCACCCGCACCGACGAGTTGACCGACCAGGCCGCCGTCCTGCTCACCCCCGCCCACCAGTTCCCCATGGGCGTACCCCTGCATCCGGACCGGCGCGCGGCCGTCGTCGACTGGGCGCGGCGCACGGGCGGACTGGTCCTGGAGGACGACTACGACGGGGAGTTCCGCTACGACCGCCAGCCGGTCGGGGCGTTGCAGGGCCTGGACCCGGACCATGTGGTCTATCTCGGTACCGCCAGCAAGTCCCTCGCCCCCGGGCTGCGCCTCGGCTGGATGGTGCTGCCGCCGGGGCTGGCCGAGGAGGCGGTGGCGGCGAAGGGCGAGGCGGACACCTGCGGTGCGATGGACCAGTTGACGCTGGCGGAGTTCCTCACGTCGGGCGCGTACGACCGTCATGTGCGCGCCGCGCGGCTGCGCTACCGGCGGCGGCGCGACGCCCTGACCGAGGCGCTCGCCGTGCGCGCCCCCGACATCCGGGTCACGGGCATCGCGGCGGGTCTGCACGCGGTGCTGCGCCTTCCGCCCGGCACCGAGCGGACGGTGGTCCAGGCGGCGGCCTGGCAGGGGCTCGCGCTGCACGGCCTGGGGCGCTATCGCCACGCGCGCGCCGTCACCGAGGCGCCCGATGCCCTGGTCGTGGGGTACGCGACACCGCCGGACCACGCGTGGGCGGCGGCGCTGGAGGCGCTGTGCCGGGTGCTGCCGTGACCGAGGGCCGCGGTCAGACCGCCTCGGCCGACGCCTGACGGACCGGCTCCTCTTCGGCCGGTGCCTCCCCGAACCGGGCCAGCAGCAGGGCGCCGGTCACCGCCACCATGAACCCCAGGACCGCCAGCCAGGCCATCCCCTCCCGGGTCCGGTCGCCCAGCCAGATCACGCCCACCAGCGCGGGGCCCGCCGTCTCGCCCATGACCATGCCCGCGGTGGCCGCCGTCACCGACCCCCGCTCCAGGGCCGTGGTCAGCAGCAGGAAGGCCGCCGATCCGCCGAGCAGCAGCGCGTACGCCGCCGGGTTGGTGAGCAGGGCGGACGGCGCCATCCCGTCGATCAGCCGTACGGTGACCTCGACCACCCCGAACCCGAATCCGGCGCCCAGCCCGAGCGTCAGGGACCGGCCCCGTTCCGGGAGCCGTCCCCCGGTCAAGGCGAGCAGCAGCACCGCCACCGCCGCCGCCAGCGTCACGTACTTCAGCGCCGTCGACCCGGCCCGGTCGCCCTCCGCGCCGGACGCCAGCCCCAGCATCGCCAGCCCCCCGCACACGACCGCCACCGCGGCCCACTCGCTCCGGGTCAGCCGCACCCGCAGCAGCCGGGCCGCGACCACCGCCGTCACCGCGAGGCTGGACGCGAGCGCCGCGCCCACCGCGTAGATCGGGATCGAGCGCAGCGCCACGATCTGCAGCAGGAACCCGAGCCCGTCCAGCGCGAGCCCCGCCACGTACCGCCACTGCCGCAGCGCCCGCAGCAGGAGGGCCGCGTCCCCGCCCCCGCCCCGGCCCGCCGCGCGGGTCGCGACCGCCTGCAACACGGTCGCCGTACCGAAACACACCGCCGCACCCAGCGCACACACCATTCCGAAGAGCACGGGTCGACTGTAGACGGAGCGACTGTAAGAGGTCGGAAACAAGAACAGGGCTGGATCCGAACACGCCTGCGAGTGTCTCTAGTCTGATGGCAGCAAGCGCATCCGGTGTCTCAGCACACTCACCACACTCATCGCACGGGGGCGAACACGAACATGGCGGACACACGGCGACAACTGCGTTCAGGCACGGTCCTCCTCGGCGGCATGGGACTGCTCGCCGTCACCCTGACCGCCTGCTCCTCGGGCTCGGACCCGGACAAGCGGTGCGTCGACCGCAACAGCTACACCTACGGCAAGGGCTACCGGGTCGTCGCGGACAAGAACTGCACCACCACCAAGACCACGGTCAACGGGTCCTGGTACTACGGCGGCAAGAAGAAGCGCGGCTGGGTCAAGGACGGGTCGTTCGTCAAGCCCGGCAAGGGCGGCTCGGGCGGTTCGGGCGGCTCGGGTTCGTACGACGGCGGCCACAGCGGAGTCCACCGCGGCGGCTTCGGCGGCGGGCACGGCGGATACGGCGGCTGAGCGCCCCGTGGAACGTCGCACGATCGAACCCCGCCCCGACTGGCAGCAGACGGTCGAGGCCCAGGGCCTCATCTACCCGCTCACCCGCTACCCGGACAACTCCCTGCGCCCCTACTGGGACGAGAGCGCGTACTACGTCTTCTCGCTCCCCGAGGTGGAGGCGCTGGAGGAGGTCGTCGAGGAACTGCACGGCATGTGTCTGGCCGCGGCCGGGCACATCGTCGCCGAGAACCGCTTCGCCGACCTCGGCATCACCGACCCGCGCGTCGTCCGGGCGGTCGCCGAGGCCTGGCAGCGGCGCGCCGAACTCCCTTCCGTCTACGGCCGTTTCGACCTGCACTACGACGGCACGGGCCCGGCCAAGCTCCTGGAGTACAACGCCGACACCCCCACGTCCCTGATCGAGGCCGCCTCGCCGCAGTGGTTCTGGATGGAGGAGCGCTTCCCGGGCGCCGACCAGTGGAACTCCCTCCACGAACGGCTCGTCGCCGCCTGGAAGCGACAGGCCGGCCTGCTGCCGCCCGGCAGCCCGCTCCACTTCGCGCACTCCTCGGACGACGAACTCGGCGAGGACCTGATGACGGTCGCCTATCTGAAGGAGACCGCGGAACAGGCCGGGCTCGACACCGACTGGATCTCCATGGAGGAGATCGGCTGGGACCCGCTCTCCGGCCGCTTCGTCGACAACCGGCTCCGGTTCATCCGCAGTTGCTTCAAGCTCTACCCCTGGGAGTGGCTCACCACCGACGCGTTCGCCGGCCATGTCCTCGACACCCTGGACAACGGCGGCGGCACGGGCAGCACCCTGTGGATCGAACCGGCCTGGAAGATGCTGCTCAGCAACAAGGCGCTGCTCGCCATCCTCTGGGAGCTGTACCCGGGCCACCCCCATCTGCTCCCGGCCCACCTCGACGGCCCGAGGGACCTGGCGCACACCACGGGCTACGTCGCCAAGCCGCTCCTCGGCCGCGAGGGCGCGGGGGTGACGGTCCACGAGCCGGGTGCCGCCCCGGTCGTCCGCGAAGAGGCGTGCTGCTACCAGGAGTTGGCGCCCCTGCCCGCCTTCGACGGCAACCACGTCGTCCTCGGCGCCTGGGTCGTCGACGGCGAGTCGGCGGGCCTCGGCATCCGCGAGTCCTCCGGCCTGATCACCGACGAGTACGCCCGCTTCCTGCCGCACGTGATCCTCTAGGTCACTACGGTCACTGGACGTCGAGGACCGCGTGCAACTGGGCCACCCCCCAGTCCAGGTCCTCCTCGCTGATCACCAGGGGCGGGGCGATCCGGATCGTGGCGCCGTGGGTGTCCTTCACCAGGACGCCGCGGTCCAGCAGCTTCTCGCTGATCTCCCGCCCCGTCCCGTACCGCGGATGGATGTCGACGCCCGCCCACAGCCCGCGTCCGCGCACCGCGGTCACCCGGCCCGTGTCCGTCAGCGGGGCCAGCTCGCGGTGCAGCCGCTCGCCCAGCCCCGCCGCCCGCGCCTGGTACTCACCGGAGCGCAGCATCGCGATCACCTCCAGCGCCACCGCGCAGGCCAGCGGGTTCCCGCCGAACGTCGACCCGTGCTCGCCCGGCCGGAACACCCCGAGCACGTCCCTGCTCGACACCACCGCCGACACCGGCACGATCCCGCCGCCGAGCGCCTTCCCGAGCACGTACACATCCGGTACGACGTCCTCGTGCTCGCAGGCGAAGGTGCGGCCCGTGCGGCCGAGCCCCGACTGGATCTCGTCGGCGACGAAGAGCACGTTCCGCTCACGGGTCAGCTCGCGCACCCCCGGCAGATACCCGGCCGGTGGCACCAGCACCCCCGCCTCGCCCTGGATCGGCTCCAGCAGCACCGCCACCGTGTTCTCGGTCAGCGCCGCGCGCATCGCGGTCAGGTCGCCGTACGGCACGATCTCGAAGCCCGGTGTGTACGGACCGTAGTCCGCGCGCGCCTCCGGGTCGGTGGAGAAGCTGATGATCGTCGTCGTACGGCCGTGGAAGTTGTTCGCCGCGACCACGATCTTGGCCATCTCGGCGGGCACGCCCTTGACCCGGTAGCCCCACTTGCGGGCCGTCTTCACCGCGGTCTCCACGGCCTCGGCGCCCGTGTTCATCGGCAGCACCATCTCCATGCCGCACAACTCGGCGAGCTGCGCGCAGAAGGCGGCGTACCGGTCGTGGTGGAAGGCCCGCGACGTCAGCGTCACCCGCTCCAGTTGCGCCTTCGCCGCGTCGAGGAGCCGCCGGTTGCCGTGGCCGAAGTTCAGCGCCGAGTACCCGGCCAGCAGATCGAGATAGCGGCGCCCCTCGACATCCGTCATCCACGCGCCCTCCGCCGTCGCCACGACGACCGGGAGGGGGTGGTAGTTGTGCGCGCTGTGGGCCTCGATCGCGGCGACGATCGTGTCGGTGGTCTTCACATGAGCCCCTTCCGGCCTCCGAGGACGGGCCCCCTTACCCATCGTCGCCTTCCTGCCGTCGCTCGCATGGTGGACGAGGACGCGGGGCGCCGTGACGCGCCCGGTAGGCTGATCGCGGGCCGTGACTGGCGCGCTGGGATGGGACCGACCATCGGGGAGCGGCCCCGGTCCTGTGGGCCTTGTGAGCGAGTGCCGTGCGCCTGGGCCGACCGTGAACCGTGTTCGCTTGCCACGCCCCGGAGGCCGATATGCCCGAGCAGCAGTCCCGCTCCACCGAGTCCACCGCCTTCCGCGCCGCCCTCGACGTGATCCGCGCCGTCGAGCCGCGCGTCGCCGACGCCATCGGTCAGGAGGTCGCCGACCAGCGCGAGATGCTCAAGCTGATCGCCTCCGAGAACTACGCGTCCCCGGCGACGCTGCTGGCCATGGGCAACTGGTTCAGCGACAAGTACGCCGAGGGCACCATCGGCCGCCGCTTCTACGCCGGCTGCCGCAACGTCGACACCGTCGAGTCCCTCGCCGCCGAGCACGCCAAGGCGCTCTTCGGCGCCCGCCACGCCTATGTCCAGCCGCACTCCGGCATCGACGCCAACCTCGTCGCCTTCTGGGCCGTGCTCGCCCAGCGCGTCGAGGCCCCCGCGCTGGAGAAGGCGGGCGTCCGCCAGGTCAACGACCTCTCCGAGGAGGACTGGGCCGAGCTGCGCCGCGCCTTCGGCAACCAGCGCATGCTCGGCATGTCCCTGGACGCGGGCGGCCACCTCACGCACGGCTTCCGCCCGAACATCTCCGGCAAGATGTTCGACCAGCGCTCCTACGGCACCGACCCGGCCACCGGGCTGATCGACTACGAGGCGCTGCGCGCGTCCGCCCGCGACTTCAAGCCGCTGATCATCGTCGCGGGCTACTCGGCCTACCCCCGGCTGGTGAACTTCCGGATCATGCGCGAGATCGCCGACGAGGTCGGCGCCACGCTCATGGTCGACATGGCGCACTTCGCGGGGCTGGTCGCGGGCAAGGTCCTCACCGGCGACTTCGACCCCGTGCCGCACGCCCAGATCGTCACGACCACCACCCACAAGTCGCTGCGCGGCCCGCGCGGCGGCATGGTCCTGTGCGACGACTCGCTCAAGGACCAGGTCGACCGCGGCTGCCCGATGGTGCTCGGCGGCCCGCTCCCGCATGTGATGGCGGCGAAGGCGGTCGCGCTGGCGGAGGCCCGGCAGGACTCCTTCCGCGCCTACGCCCAGCGGATCGTGGACAACTCCCGCGCGCTGGCCGAGGGTCTGATGCGCCGTGGCGCCACGCTCGTGACCGGCGGCACGGACAACCACCTGAACCTGATCGACGTGGCCTCCTCCTACGGCCTCACCGGCCGCCAGGCGGAAGCCGCCCTGCTGGACTCCGGCATCGTCACCAACCGCAACGCCATCCCGGCCGACCCGAACGGCGCCTGGTACACCTCCGGCATCCGCATCGGCACCCCCGCGCTCACCACGCGCGGCCTGGGCACGGCGGAGATGGACGAGATCGCGGCCCTGATCGACCGCGTCCTCACCACCACCGCCCCCGGCACGACGAGCAAGGGCGCCCCGTCCAAGGCCCAGCACGTCCTGGACCCGAAGACCGCGGACGAGATCGCCCACCGCGCCTCCGCCCTGCTGACCGGCTTCCCCCTGTACCCGGAGATCGACCTGAGCTGACCACCCCTGCCGAGCACGGGGCCGCGCCACACCACGCGGCCCCACCGCCCGCCCGCGACTGGGGCGCGCGGTCCTGCTGCCCGTCAGAGGTCGATGAGTTCGTGCCGCGGCTCGACCGGCGGCCTCCCGCGCCGGGCCGCAGCACGCCGTACGACGTACCCGCCTCCGCCTCCCAGAACGAGCCCCGCGCCGAGCCCCCAGGCTCCCCAGCGCAGGCGGTCCGAGGTGTCGGTTGCCTCGGTGGCGGGCGGGGCCCAGAGCCCGGCCTGCTCCAGCCGGTCGAAGGTATCCCGTGGTGCCCGGCGCCACCGGATGTCGTCGTCGTCGACGTCGGGCGCCGGATCCGAGCGCACCCACGGCGTCCCGTCCTCCGCGAGGAGCACCTGGTCCTCGCGGTCGATGGCCACGTCACCGCCGGGCGGGCGCCGCGTCTGCGGCCACCCCCCGACCCCCGGCAGCCCCCACACCACCGTGGCGCGCACGCGCGGGTAGCGACCCTGGCGCCACGCCTCCGGCACCTGCTCGCTCCTCGTCTCCGTCGGCCCCAGCAGTCGCCACAGCAGCGTGAAGTCCCGGTCGCCCTGGCGCAGGGTCGTCGTGCGGCCCGTGTCGTTCGCCACCACGAGGGCGAGGCCGGGTGAGAGCTTGCCCACAGCCTTCGCCGGGGTCGCGCTTCCCGCCAGTACCACCGCCGCCGCCCCCAACGCAGCCACCAGCCCGCGTTTTGTCATGTCCCCTTGTTACACCGTCGGTGACGCTTGGGTCCCGTCCTGTTGCAGACCAGTTCCGGACGTGCGGTGCGGACCTGAGAGAATGGGGGACATGGCTTCAGACCGTCCTCGCGTGCTCTCCGGAATCCAGCCCACGGCCGGCTCGTTCCACCTCGGCAACTACCTCGGCGCCGTCCGCCAGTGGGTGGACCTCCAGGAGACCCACGACGCGTTCTACATGGTCGTCGACCTGCACGCGATCACCGTCCCGCAGGACCCGAAGGTGCTGCGCGCCAACACGCGCCTGGCCGCCGCCCAGCTCCTCGCCGCCGGACTCGACCCCGAGCGGTGCACGCTCTTCGTCCAGAGCCACGTGCCCGAACACGCCCAGCTCGCCTGGGTCATGAACTGCCTCACGGGCTTCGGCGAGGCCGGCCGGATGACCCAGTTCAAGGACAAGTCCGCCAAGCAGGGCGCCGAGCGCGCGAGCGTCGGCCTGTTCACGTACCCGATCCTCCAGGTCGCCGACATCCTGCTGTACCAGGCCCACGAGGTCCCGGTCGGCGAGGACCAGCGTCAGCACATCGAGCTGACCCGCGACCTCGCCGAGCGCTTCAACGGCCGCTTCGGCGAGACCTTCACGGTCCCGCGGGCGTACATCCTCAAGGAGACGGCGAAGATCTACGACCTCCAGGACCCGTCGGCCAAGATGAGCAAGTCCTCGGCCACGCCGAAGGGCGTCATCAGCCTGCTCGACGAGCCGAAGGCCACCGCCAAGAAGGTCAAGAGCGCCGTCACGGACACGGACACCGTCATCCGCTACGACGTGGAGCACAAGCCGGGCGTCAGCAACCTCCTGACCATCTACTCCACCCTCACCGGAACCGGCATCGAGGAACTGGAGCAGAAGTACGACGGCAAGGGCTACGGTGCCCTCAAGACGGACCTCGCCGAGGTCGTGGTCGACTTCGTGACGCCGTTCCGGGAGCGCACCCAGCAGTACCTGGACGACCCCGAGACGCTCGACGCGATCCTGGCCAAGGGCGCGGAGAAGGCGCGCGTCGTCGCCGCGGAGACCCTCGCCCAGACGTACGACAGGATGGGCTTCCTGCCCGCCAAGCACTGAACCCGCCGCGGCGGCCCCCCTCCCGGGCGGTCGCCGCAGGAAGCACCGAAGAACACCGGCACGACGACAGGAGACGACGTGGGGACCGTAACGATCGGTGTGTCGATCGCGGTCCCGGAGCCTCACGGCAGCCTGCTCCAGGAGCTGCGCGCGGGCTTCGGTGACCCCGCCGCGCACGGCATCCCCACGCATGTCACCCTGCTCCCGCCGACCGAGGTCGACGCCGCCCGGCTGCCCGCCGTCGAGGCGCACCTCGCGGACGTCGCGGCGGCCGGGCGCCCCTTCCCGATGCGGCTGTCCGGCACAGACACGTTCCGGCCCGTCTCGCCCGTGGTGTTCGTCAAGGTCGCCGACGGTGCCGAGGCCTGCGCCCGGCTCCAGAAGCAGGTGCGCGACGCCTCCGGTCCGGTGGCCTGTGAGCTGGTCTTCCCGTACCACCCGCATGTCACCGTGGCGCACGGCATCGACGAGGCGGCGATGGACCGGGCCCACGAGGAACTCTCCGGCTACGAGGCCGCCTGGCCCTGCACGGGCTTCGCGCTCTACGAGCAGGGCGCGGACGGCGTCTGGCGCAAGCTGCGGGAGTTCCCCTTCGGGAGCGCCGTGGTGCCTCCCCAGGCCGGTGCGCCCCGGGACGCCACGCTTCCCGCGTCCTGAGCGCTCTCCTGGACGGCCAGACGGACGGCGGTCGGCTAGACGGTGGTCAGCCGCCGGAAGACCTGCCGGGGCAGATGCCGCAGCGCCGACATCACCAGCCGCAAGGACCCCGGCACCCACACCACCTCCGACCGCCTGCGCAGCCCCAGCTCGATGGCGGTGGCCACCTGCTCCGGTGTCGTGGGCAGCGGCCCCTCCGCGCGCCCGGTCGTCCCGCGCGTCCGGACGAACCCGGGCCGTACCACCATGACGTGCACCCCGGTGCCGTGCAGCGCGTCCCCGAGCCCCTGCGCGAACACGTCCAGGCCCGCCTTGCTGGAGCCGTAGATGAAGTCACCGCGCCGGGCCCGCTCCCCGGCGGCCGACGACAGCACCACCAGCGAGCCGCGGCCCTGCGCCTGCAACGCCCCGGCACACACCAGCCCCGCCGAGACGGCCCCGGTGTAGTTGGTCTGCGCGACGCGGGCCGCGGCCACCGGGTCCCGCTCATCGGTGGCCTGGTCGCCGAGCACGCCGAACGCGAGCAGCACCAGATCGACGGTGCCCTCCGCGAACACCTTGCCGAGCGCGCCCTCGTGGGCCTCGGAGTCCAGCGCGTCGAAGGGAACCGTACGGGTGTCGGCGCCGAGTCGGCGCAGGTGCGTGGCGGCTGCCTCCAGCGCGGGGGAGGGGCGTCCGGCCAGCCACACCGTACGGGCGCCGCGGGCGACGAGGCGGCGCGCGGTGGCCAGCGCGATCTCGGAGGTCCCGCCGAGGAGCAGCAGGGACCTGGGGGTGCCAAAGGTGTCCTTGTGGGCAGGCATGACCGTGACCGTAGCGCCGTGAAACGGGCGTAACGTAGCAATCTCGACGCCCCGCATGGCTCCTCACCGGAATGGGCGAGGGCCGTGCCGGGCGCGGCGAGGGGAAGTCGAACATGGATTGGCTGAAGAAGCTCCCCATCATCGGGCCGGTGGTCGTCCGCCTCATGGCCACCCACGTCTGGCGCGCCTATGAGCGCCTGGACCGGGTGAAGTGGAGTCGGCTCGCCGCCGCGATGACCTTCATCAGCTTCATCGCGCTCTTCCCGCTGCTGACCGTCGCCGCCGCGGTCGGTGCCGCCACGCTCAGCACGGCCCAGCAGAACAACCTCCAGTCGAAGATCGCCGACCAGTTCCCCGGCCTCTCCAGCCAGCTCGACATCCACGCCCTGGTCCAGAACGCGGGCACCGTCGGGGTCATCGCCGGTGCCGTGCTGCTGGTCACCGGTGTCAACTGGGTGGGACAGGTACGGGACTGTCTGCGCGCGGTGTGGGAGCTGCCGGACGGCGACGAGAACCCCCTGCTGCGCAAGCTCAAGGACGCCGGGGTGCTCCTCGGGCTCGGCGGCGCGGTCCTCGTCACCCTCGCCACGTCCACCATCGCCTCCGCGCTCGTCGGCTGGCTCGCCGGGCCGCTCGGCCTCGATCAGGGCGGCTGGGGGACCGTGCTGCTGCGCGTCGCGGCGTTCGTCGTCTCCGTCCTCACCGACTTCCTGCTCCTGCTCTACGTCCTCACGCTGCTGCCCGGCGTGGAGCCGCCCCGGCGCCGACTGGTGACGGCCGCCCTGATCGGCGCGATCGGCTTCGAACTGCTCAAGGTCTCGCTCAGCGGCTACCTCCAGGGCGTCGCCGCGAAGAGCATGTACGGCGCCTTCGGGGTGCCGGTCGCGCTGCTGCTGTGGATCAACCTGATGGCCAGGCTCGTCCTGTTCTGCGCCGCCTGGACGGCGACGCGGGCAAGGAGCGAGCCGGCCGAGGGCGAGGAGCCGGTCAGGAGCGAGGAGCCGGCCGAGGACGAGGAGCCGGTCAGGGACAAGGAGTCGGTCAGGGACGAGAAGCCGGTCAGGGACGAGGAGACGGAGACGGTCAGGGGCGGGTCCGGCGGCGCACCAGGTCCGGCAGCGGATGGCGGCGATGGACCAGGAAGACGCCCGCCGCGAGCAGGACGACAAGCCCGCCCGCGATACCGAGCGCCACTCCCATCCCGGTGGAGCCACCGCTCTTCTTGACGGCCACCGGCTCGGTGGACTCCTCCTTGCCCGCGGCCGGGGCGGACGGGCTCGCCCCCGGTGTGGCGTTCGTGCGCGCGCTCTTCGGGGCGACCAGCTCACCCACCGGCGTCACCTTGCCCGCCGCGCCGAACCCCCAGTCGAAGAGGCGGGCGGTCTCCTTGTAGACCTCGTTGTGGTCCTTCTTCTCCGGGTTCATGACCGTGACGAGCAGCACCCGGCCGTCCCGCTCGGCGACGCCCGTGAAGGTGGCGCCCGCGTGCGTGGTGTTGCCGTTCTTCACGCCCGCGATGCCCCGGTACGGCGTGACGTCGCTGTCCCCGGACAGCAGCCGGTTGGTGTTCTGGATCTCGAAGGACGTCCGGGTCTTCTTGCCCTTCTTCTTCACGGTCTCGCCGGGGAACTGCGTCCGCACCGTCGAGCAGTACTCCCGGAAGTCCTTCTTCTGCATCCCGGAGCGGGCGATCAGCGTGAGGTCGTACGCCGAGGAGACCTGCTTCTTGGCGTCGTAGCCGTCGGGGCTGACCACGTGTGTGTCGAGGGCCTGGAGCTCGTCGGCGTGCGCCTGCATGTCCTTGACGGTCTGCGGGACGCCGTCGTTCATCGCGGACAGCACATGCACCGCGTCGTTGCCCGAGCGCAGGAAGACCCCGAGCCACAGGTCGCGGACCGTGTAGGTCTCGCCCTCCTTGACGCCGACCAGGCTGGAGCCCTCGCCCATGCCCGCCAGGTCGGCGGGGTCCACCTTGTGCTCCGTGGTCTTCGGGAACTTGGGCAGCAGGGTGTCGGCGAACAGCATCTTCAGCGTGCTCGCCGGGGGCAGCCGCCAGTGCGCGTTGTGCGCGGCCAGGACCTCACCGGACTCGGCGTCGGCGACGATCCAGGAGCGCGCGGTGAGGTCCTTGGGCAGCACGGGGGCGCCGTCGCCGAGGTTCACCTGCGTGCCCGGTCTGCCGAGCTGGGCGCCGCCGATGGTCGACATCCCGGCCGGGGGTGTGGCCGAGGGCGACGCGGAGGGGTTCTGGGGCGTGGCGGACGCGGGCGCCGACAGGGCGAGCGAGAGGGACAACACGGCGGCGGAGGTGACCGGCAGGCGGCGCCCGGCGATCTTCTTCAAGGCAGACACGGTGGCGAACGTAACAGGGCGCGCGAGGCGAAGTCCCGCCGCGTCCCGGTTACTTCGGGTCCGGTGCACGGGTTCGCGCCACACAAGCGCTATTGCGCCACGCGAGCGCCCTCGCGCGACCGTCAACCGCCGCCGCGCGTACGGCTCATGGCCGTACGTCGACCCCGAGGACGTCGAGCATCGCGCGGGTGGCCGGGCTCGGGTTGAACCGGCTCCACGCCAGGTACTCGATCCGCCGCGGCCCGTCGACCACCGGGACCAGCGCCAGTTCGGGGGCGCCCGCGGCCCGCGGCCGGATGAACGCCGACGGCAGCAGCGCGACGCCGAGCCCGCGCGCGACCAGCCGTGTCATCAGATCGACGACAGCGGCCTCGTACGCGACGTCGCGGACCAGACCCGCGGCGGCGAACGCCTCGTCGGACTGGGTCCGGCCGGGCGACCCGTGCGCGAAGTCCACGAACGTCTCCTCGGCGATCTCGCGCAGCGTGACCTCGGTGGCGCCCGCGAGCCGATGCCCGGCCGGTACCACCAGGACATGCTTGTCGTGGTCGAGGACGACGGACTCCACACCGGTGAGCCGTTCGCTCTCCGGCAGGCCGAGGAAGGCGATGTCGAGGTCGCCGTCCCGGATCGCCGCCACCAGGTCGGTGCTGTGCGCGGAGCGCAGCTCGACGCGGACGTCCGGGTGCCGGTCGCGGTAGCGGGTCAGCGCCTCGGGCACGTCGACGGCGGCCGCGGTCACGATCACGCCGACCGCGAGCCGGCCGCGCACCACGCCGGTCGCGGCGGCGGCACCCGCGGCCGCGCGGTCGGCGGCGGCCAGGCACTCGCGCGCGCCGACGAGGAACGCCTCCCCGGCGCTGGTCAGTTCGACGCGGCGGCTGGAGCGGGCGAACAGCTTGACCCCCAACTCCCGTTCCAGACCGGCGATCCGATGGCTGAGGGACGACTGCACCACGAAGCAGCGCGCCGCGGCGCGGGTGAAGTTACGGGTTTCGGCGACCGCGACGACGTAGCGCATCTGCTGGAGATCCATCCGGTCATCGTCTTCGTTCATGGCTGCGATGACAAGCATGTGTTGGACCCATGGACGAGGGGGCGCGCAGACTCGTGACATGAACTCCTCGACGTCCTCGCGCTCGCTGCCGGTGGCCACCCTCGCGCTGACCGCGCTCGCCCCCGCCTCCTGGGGCACCACGTACGCCGTGACCACGCAACTGCTGCCGCCCGGCCATCCGTTGTTCGCCGGGCTGATGCGCGCCTTACCGGCCGGGCTGCTCGCGCTGGCGCTCACCCGGGTGCTGCCGCGCGGTGCGTGGTGGTGGAAGTCCGCCGTCCTCGGCGCGCTCAACATAGGCGCGTTCTTCCCCCTGTTGTTCCTGTCGGCGGAACGGCTGCCCGGCGGTGTCGCCGCCACCCTCGGCGCCGCCCAGCCGCTGCTGATCGCCGGGTTGGCCACGGTGGCGCTCCATGACCGGCCCACGGCCTGGCGGTTGGGCTGGGGCGTGATCGGTGTGCTCGGCGTCGGGCTCGTCGTGCTCGGCCCGGCGGCGAAGCTGGACGCCGTCGGCGTGATCGCCGGTCTCGCCGGTACGGCCACCATGGCCGCCGGTGTCGTCCTCACCAAGCGCTGGGGCCGCCCCGCGGGAGTCGGCCCCATGGCTCTGGCGGGCTGGCAACTGAGCGTCGGCGGGCTGCTGTTGCTCCCGCTCACCCTCGCGGTCGAGGGCGTGCCGCGGCATCTCGACGGCGGAGCGGTCGGCGGCTATCTGTGGCTCGGCGGCATGGGCGGTCTGATCGCGTACACGCTGTGGTTCCGGGGGATCGGGAAGCTGCCGGTGGGCGCGTCCGCGCCGCTGGTGCTGATCTCCCCGCTGGTCGCCACCGTCGTGGGCGTCGTCGCGCTCGGCGAGTCGCTGAGCCTGACCCAGAGCCTCGGCTTCGTCCTCGCCCTGGCGGCCTTGCTCGCGGCCCAGCTCAACTCCCCAAATCTGCTGGGGCGTCGGGCGCACCGTACGGCAGCCCCCGCGCCCGTACGGGAAGAGCGACCGGCGGCGGAGATCCGGGGAGCGCGAGTTCGATGACGACGGCGGATTCGATGACGACGGCGGAAGCGATGAGGACGGCGGAAGCGATGAGGAGCGGTTCGATGACGGCAGGTATGAAGATCGCGGTACTCGGCGCCACCGGGATGGTGGGCAGCCGCTTGATCACCGAGGCCCGCGCACGCGGACACCGGGTGCTCGCCCTGGCCCGTAAGCCCGAGAGCGACGACCCGCGCGTGACGCCGGTCGCGGTCGACGTGACCGACGCGGACGCCGTACGGGAGGCGCTCTCCGGTGCGCACGGCACCGTGGAGGCCGTCGTCCTCGCGGTGCGCGCCTACCCGGCCGACGAGGGCTTCCTGGTCGGTGCCACCCGTACGGTGCTGGACGCCGCCGCCGAGGCCGGGAGCCGTGTTCTCGTGGTCGGCGGCGCGGGCGCCTTGCGCAGCCCCGGAGAGCCCGGTCTGCCGGTCGCGGACAACCCCACCTACGTGCCCGCCGCCCTGCGACCCGTCGCAGCCGCGGGGATCGCGCAACTGCGGACCTGTCAGGCCCATGCCCTGCGCGACTGGGTCTATCTGAGCCCGCCCGCCCTGCTCGAACCCGGTGAGCGGACCGGCCGCTATCGGCGCGGCACCGACACCCTGCTCACGGCCGCCGACGGCCGGTCATGGATCAGCGCCGAGGACCTGGTGGTCGCCGTGGTCGACGAACTGGAGACCCCCGGCCCCGACCGCCACATCACGGTCGTCCACGACGACCGTGCGTCAGCGTGAGCCGAGGCGTCAGTGTGAGCCGAGGCGTTCGCGGCGGAGCGCGCGCAGGCCCCGCAGGCCGATCACGCCGATCGCCGTGCCGAGGAGGAACGACACGATGGCGAGCGTCAGGTGCACCCAGAAGTACGCCGTCGGACTGCCGTTGTCGAAGGCGAGGCCACTGGCGTCCTTGGACAAGTTCTTGACGAACGTGGTCCAGACCACCCACGACCACGCGCCGAAGAGGGTCAGGAACCAGGAGACGGGACGGTTGAGCTTCATCGGTCGCTGTCCTTCACGTGGGGCTGCCGTGCTCTTGCCAGTATCCGACCCACGCCGGTGATCTCTGAGGCGGGGGGCCGCTCCCACAGCGGAACGCGATCGTTCAGGGGCGCTCGTCCGGGGCGGGTGCCTCGCGGCGCGCGGACGGGTCGGGGAGCACCTTCGTCATCCCCGGCAGGAAGTCCGTGAACAGCTCGTGCACCTCGTGGACGAGAGGCCGCAGCACCCGGAAGCGGGCCAGCGCGACACCCCGCGAGGTGAGGCGGGCGCCGCGCGCGGCCAGCCGGTAGCTGCGCTCGCGCCCCTCGGTCCGGTCGAAGATCCAGTACAGGACGAGCCCCATCTGCGCGAGCCACATCAGCTCGGGCAGCGCGTCCCGCAGCTCCGCCGGCACCTTGGTCTTAGCCCCCGCCAGCACCTCCCGGTGGGTGCCGATGGCCTCCACGCGCGCATGCTCCGACTCGGGGGAGAAGGGGGAGAGCGGGCTGTCCGGGTCGGCGGCGTTCTTGAAGAACTGCACCGCGAACTCGTGGTACGGCGTGGCGATGTCCAGCCAGGCCTTCAGAACGCCCGCGAGCCGCGACTCCAGGTCGGTCTCCCGCGCCAGGACCTCCCGGACGGCCACCCGGTGCTCGGCGGCGATCCGGTCGTAGAAGCCCTGGATCAGGTGCTCCTTGCCGTCGAAGTAGTAGTAGGCGTTCCCGACGGAGACCCCGGCCTCCTTGGCGATCGCCCGCATCGTCGTCTTGTCGTAGCCGCGCTCCTGGAACAACCGCATCGCGGTCTCCAGGATGAGCGCGCGGGTCTGCTCGGACTTGGTGGGCGCGGGGCCGTCGTCGGCTCGGTCGTTCTTCGCAGGCACGGACACAGAGCCTAACGAGTGACGCAGGTGCCGCCGTCACAGCCGGGCTCGGTGTACGTCCACCCCTGGGCCGGGGTGTAGGTCCAGCCCTCGGTGGATCGGTAGACACCGCCGCCCCACGGGGCTCCGCCCGGCTGTGCCATCCCGGCGTTTCGCGGGGCTTGGGCCTGCTGCGCCCCGCGCCACTTGGCCGCCGCCAGCACCGCGCCCTTGGCGAGCCGGGCGCCCGTCGGTGTGCACAGCCGGTGGGCGAGGGTCCGGTGCCCGCGCAGCGCCCACAGCGTGACGACCCAGGCGGCGGAGCCTCGGTAGAGCTGACCGGCGTCTCCGACGACGGTGATCTCCTCCAGGGTGGCGCCGTGGTCGAGCCCCGGGAAGCGCCGCCGGGCCTCCGGCGAACCGGCCGGAACCAGCTCCAGCGGCACCAACTGTGGCTGCCGCACCAGCCAGTCACGGACGAAGGCGCACAGGGCGCACCCGGCGTCGTACAGGACGGTGAGCCCGCGGACCGGGACGCGCGCGGCGCCCCGGACCTCGGTGACCTCCGTGGCCGTCACGGCTCAGGCCCCCGTCGAGGGCGTGACCCAGCCCTGCGGCTGAACGGGCGGGACCTGCTCCCGCTCCAGCACACCGCGCCGCCGGATCTTGTTGAGCACGAAGACATTGCCCAGGTGCATCACCCCGAGGACCAGCAGCACCACGCCGATCTTGGTCGACAGGGCCTCGAAGACGCCGCGTGTGTCCTCGATGGTGTCCTGGCCGTGCAGATACAGCGCGACGAAGCCGAGGTTGACGAGATAGAAGCCGACCACCAGCAGATGGTTGACGGCGTCCGCGAGCTTCTCGTTCCCGTGCAGGACGTCCTCGAGGAAGATCCGTCCGTTGCGGCTGAGCGTGCGCGCCACCCAGACCGTCAGCGCGACGCTGACCAGCAGATAGATGACGTAAGCGATGACCGTGAGATCCATGCCCCCACCTCTTCTTGAACGCGTTCAAAACGCTGTCGAGAAGACTGTAGCCCTCCTTTTGAACGCGTTCAACTCCATCAACTGGCCTGCGCCGCAACGCGAATGGGCCCCGCTCCGGTACGAACCGGAGCGGGGCCCATGTCACGCTGGGACCGCGAAAGTCAGAGGCGGCGCGTGATCAGCGCACGCTTCACTTCCTGGATCGCCTTCGTCACCTCGATGCCACGCGGGCAGGCGTCGGTGCAGTTGAAGGTCGTGCGGCAACGCCACACGCCGTCCTTGTCGTTCAGCACCTCGAGCCGCTGCTCACCGGCCTCGTCACGCGAGTCGAAGATGAAGCGGTGCGCGTTGACGATGGCGGCCGGACCGAAGTACTGGCCGTCGTTCCAGAACACCGGGCACGACGAGGTGCAGGCGGCGCACAGGATGCACTTCGTCGTGTCGTCGAAGCGCTCCCGGTCCTCCGCCGACTGAAGACGCTCGCGCGTCGGCTCGTTCGTGTCCTTCGTGATCAGGAAGGGCATCACGTCCCGGTACGCCTGGAAGAACGGCTCCATGTCCACGACCAGGTCCTTGAGGACCGTCATGCCCTTTATGGGCTCGATCGTGATCGGCTTGTCCGGGTTGATGTCCTTGATCAGCGTCTTGCAGGCCAGCCGGTTCTTGCCGTTGATCCGCATGGCGTCCGACCCGCAGATGCCGTGGGCGCAGGAACGGCGGAACGTCAGCGTGCCGTCCAGGTCCCACTTGATCTTGTGCAGACCGTCGAGGACGCGCTCCTTGGGGTCGATCAGGAGCTGGAAGTCCTGCCAGACCGATTCCGCCGAGACCTCCGGGTTGAACCGGCGGACCCGGAAGGTGACCGTGATGAGGGCGGCCGCCTTGGCCTGGGCCTCCGCCTCCGCCTTGTCCAGAACAGGGGTTGCCATCAGTACTTACGCTCCATCGGCTGGTAGCGGGTCTGGACGACCGGCTTGTAGTCGAGCCGGATGGACTCGGCGCCGTCGTCGCCCACCTCGCGGTACGCCATGGTGTGGCGCATGAAGTTGACGTCGTCTCGGTTCGGGTAGTCCTCGCGGTAGTGACCACCGCGGGACTCCTTGCGGGCCAGCGCCGACACGGCCATGACCTCGGCCAGGTCCAGCAGGTTGCCCAGCTCGATGGCCTCCAGCAGGTCCGTGTTGAACCGCTTGCCCTTGTCCTGGATCGCCACGTGCTTGTAGCGCTCCCGCAGCTCGGCGATCTTCTCGACCGCCGTCTTGATCGTCTGCTCGGTGCGGAACACCATGACGTTCGCGTCCATGGTCTCCTGCAGCTCGCGGCGCAGTTCCGCCACGCGCTCGGTGCCCGTCGACGCGCGGAGCTGCTCGATCTGGTCCACGACCAACTGCGCCGGGTTCTCCGGCAGTTCGACGTAGTGGGCCTTCTGCGAGTACTCGGCGGCGGCGATGCCCGCGCGACGGCCGAAGACGTTGATGTCCAGCAGCGAGTTGGTGCCGAGGCGGTTCGCGCCGTGGACGGAGACGCAGGCGACCTCGCCGGCCGCGTACAGACCAGGGACGACGGTGGTGTTGTCCGAGAGGACCTCACCCTCGACGTTCGTCGGGATGCCGCCCATCGCGTAGTGCGCGGTGGGCTGGATCGGGATCGGGTCCGTGTACGGCTCGATACCCAGGTAGGTACGGGCGAACTCGGTGATGTCGGGCAGCTTGGCGTCGAGCTGCTCCGGCGGCAGGTGCGTGAGGTCGAGGTAGACGTGGTCGCCCTCGGGACCGCAGCCGCGGCCTTCCCGGATCTCCGTGTAGATGGAGCGGGAGACGACGTCACGCGAGGCGAGGTCCTTCATGACCGGCGCGTACTTCTCCATGAAGCGCTCGCCGTCCTTGTTGCGAAGGATGCCGCCCTCGCCGCGCGCACCCTCGGTCAGGAGGATGCCCATGCGCCAGATGCCGGTCGGGTGGAACTGGAAGAACTCCATGTCCTCCAGTGGCAGACCCCGGCGGTAGACCGCCGCCTGGCCGTCACCGGTCAGCGTGTGCGCGTTGGAGGTGACCTTGAAGAACTTGCCACAGCCACCGGACGCGTAGATCACGGCCTTGGCCTGGAAGATGTGGATCTCACCGGTGGCCAGCTCGTAGGCGACCACACCGGCGGACCGCTTGACGCCGTCCACCTCGGTGATGAGCTGGTCCAGGACGTAGAACTCGTTGAAGAACTCCACGCCCTCCTTGACGCAGTTCTGGTACAGCGTCTGGAGGATCATGTGGCCGGTGCGGTCGGCCGCGTAGCAGGACCGGCGGACCGGCGCCTCGCCGTGGTTGCGGGAGTGACCGCCGAAGCGGCGCTGGTCGATCGTCCCGTTGGGTGTCCGGTTGAACGGCAGGCCCATCTTCTCCAGGTCGAGGACGGAGTCGATGGCCTCCTTCGCCAGGATCTCGGCGGCGTCCTGGTCGACCAGGTAGTCACCGCCCTTGACCGTGTCGAAGGTGTGCCACTCCCAGTTGTCCTCCTCCACGTTGGCCAGCGCGGCGGCCATGCCGCCCTGCGCGGCGCCCGTGTGGGAGCGGGTGGGGTAGAGCTTCGTCAGCACGGCGGTGCGGCTGCGCTTGGTCGACTCGATGGCCGCGCGCATACCGGCGCCACCGGCGCCGACGATGACGGTGTCGTACTTGTGGATCTTCATGTCTCTCGCAGCCCCGTGCCTAGCGGATGTTCGGGTCGAAGGTGAAGATCACCAGCGTGCCCAGCAGGATGGTGAACACCGTGGCGGTGTACAGGAGGCCCTTCAGCCACAGGCGCGTGTTGGTCCGCTCCGCGTAGTCGTTGATGACGGTACGCAGGCCGTTGGCGCCGTGCAGCATCGCGAGCCACAGCATCGCGAGGTCCCAGACCTGCCACCACGGGGACGCCCAGCGGCCGGCCACGAAGGCGAAGCCGACCTTGGAGACGCCGCCGTCGAGGACGAGCTGGATGAGCAGGTGGCCGAGGACCAGGACGACCAGCACGATGCCGGACAGGCGCATGAACAGCCAGCCGTACATCTCGAAGTTGCCGCGGGTGGACTTCGAGGTCTTCTTGGTGCGCTTGCGCGGCGGCTCGATGACCGGCGCCGGGTTGTCGACGTCGTACAGCGCGGCGCCCTCCACGGGGCCGATGCCGGAAGCGGTGGTCTCAGTCGTGGACATGTGCGTCAGCTCCCGAACAGTTCACGAGCGGCGTGGCCGAGGACGGGGTAGATGGCCCCGAGCATCAGCACGACCCAGACGCCCATCACGGTCCAGAGCATCTGCTTCTGGTAGCGCGGGCCCTTCGACCAGAAGTCGACGGCGATGACGCGCAGACCGTTCAGAGCGTGGAAGAGAATGGCGGCGACCAGACCGTACTCGAGCACGGCGACGATCGGCGTCTTGTACGTGGCCACGACCTTGTCGTAGGCCTCGGGGGAGACACGCACGAGAGCGGTGTCCAGCACGTGTACGAACAGGAAGAAGAAGATGAGGACGCCGGTGACTCGATGAGCCACCCAGGACCACATTCCTTCCCGGCCGCGGTACAGCGTTCCAGCCGGCACGGAAGAACCCTCCGGGAGCGGGGACTAGGGCCGCGCCGGCTTCTGTGTCGGTCGGGCCCGGCCGGGTACGGTCCACCGGCCCCCAGCATCCTAGCGACGGCCGACCATGGGGCTCACGGCGGGTCTGGCTGTGTGATCAAACTGGCACGCAAAGGGGCACGTACGGGCTATTCGCGGTGTTATGTCCGGGCGGTTCCTGGGTGTATGCGGGGGTACGGCACGAATGGTGTTGATCGCGTCCTCTGATTCCCGTGGGGCGCGGCGCGTCAAGGGCCGGAGGGGGTACGGTGCGCCGCGGGGTGTCCCCGGGCTCCGCGCACCAGGCGCGTCAGCCTTCCCCGGGCCAGGCGGCGCAGCTCCTCGGCGGCGAGGAGCCGCTCCTCCTCCCGGTCGTTCGCCAGGCGGCACCGGATGGCGAACAGGACCTGGTCGGCGGCCTCCTCGGGCGCGACGTCATCCAGACAGATGACGAACGTGTGCCCGAATCGACTCTCGTAGGCGGCGTGCGCGGCGCTCAGGGCCATGTGGGCGGCGGAGTACACGCCGTCGGGGAGCAGGGTCAGCGGCTCGGTGGCCAGGGCCTCGGCGAGATCGGCGGGCGTGAGGTCGTACGCCGCCTCGTCGGCCGCGGCCAGCAGGGAGTCGACGTCCGGGTAGGGGCGGTGCTCGGCGACGCGGCGGGCCCAGCGCAGGCTGCCGCAGCAGCCCAGCAGGGCGCGCCGGGCCTCGCCGACGGCCGCGGAGTTGAACCGCTCCAGGTCGGGCGGGGCCTGTATACGGTGGCGCGCGGGCGCGGCGGTGTGGCCGGGGAGGGACGGAAGACGGTGCGAAGGCAGCGTGGATCCTCGGCGAGTGGCGTGCATGACGTCCTGGGAACGGGACATGCGGGTCGGCAGGGGAGGACGTGGGGGACGCGGCGTCACGTTAGCGACGGCGGCCGGTCGACGGTCCGTCAATGGAGAGGTTTTCACCCGTACGGAAGAGGTTCGGAACGTCTGGTGGACAGGCGGAGCGGACAGGGGCCATAGGTTCGGAGAGGGGGTCATGTACGGAGGTGAGTGACATGCGGGACACAGTCGGACGAATGCGCATACGGACGGGTGTGGCAGGTCAGGCACGACGGAGACACACGGTCGGGACAGGGCCGTTCACAGGAAGAGGTGGGACGCGGTGACCGGCCGCAGGCGACGGGTTCCGGACAGGAAGACGTCCCGGAGGCGCAACGGGTTGCTGCTGGGCGGTGCGGCCGTCGTCGCGGGCGCCGTCGCCGCGACGATGGCGCTCTGGCCCTCCGGCGACAGCTCGCCGAACGGGTCGGGGGCCTCGCTGGGCACGGCCTCCGCGACCTACCCCCTCTCCCAGACCCCGCGTACGGTCCCCGCCGTCCGCGAGCACGTGCCCGCGCGCGGTCCGGGCTGGCGGCCCGGCTCCGGCTCCCGGGTGGTCGTCGGCAGCGACTCCCTCGCCGGTACGGGCAAGCTGCTGGCCGACGAGCTGGGGATGACGTACGCGGGGCGCGAGGGCGCCCGGGACGGTGATGTCGCACTGGACGTGGCCGGGAGCGGCGACCGCGAGTCGTACACGATGGCGGTCGAGAAGAACCGGGTGAAGATCACCGGTCCGGGTGAGGCGGGCGTCTTCTACGGCACCCGCACGCTCAAGCAGGAGGTGCGCGGCGGCGGCACGGCCCAGGAGGGCGTCGTGCGCGACGCGCCCGCCAAGCCCCGGCGCGGGTTCATGGTCGACATCGCGCGCAAGCCCTACTCGGCCGGCTGGATCGAGGACCGGGTACGGGAGCTGGGCGACCTGAAGTACAACGAACTCGGGCTGCACTTCTCCGACGACCAGGCCTTCCGTATCGAGTCCTCCTCGCACCCCGAGATCGTCTCCTCGCCGCATCTCAGCAAGGCGGAGGTCAAGCGGATCGTCGACCTCGCCGCGAGCCGGCACATCACCGTGGTGCCCGAGATCGACTCGCCCGGCCACCTCGGCGCGGTGCTCGCCGCGCACCCCGACCTCCAGCTGCGCAGCGCCTCCGGCGCCCCCGTGCGCGGGGCGATCGACATCTCCAAGCCCGCCGCCGCGAAGATCGTGGACGATCTGCTGAACGAGTACGCGGAGCTGTTCCCCGGCTCCTACTGGCACCTGGGCGGCGACGAGTACCAGGCCCTGACGGTGTCCGACCCGGCCGCGTCCTTCCCGCAGCTCGCCGCCGCGGCGCGGGACAGGTTCGGGCCGCAGGCAGGTGTCGCGGACCTCGCGACCGGCTGGATGAACGACCGCGCGCGCACGATGCGCGGGCACGGCCGGACGATGCGCGCGTGGAACGACGGCTTCTACCGGTCGAGCGGGGTGGCACCGGACAAGGACCTCGAAGTCGCGTACTGGACCGGCAAGGAGATCGGCGCCCGGCAGCCCACGGAGTATCTGGGCGCCGGCCGCAAGGTGATCAACTACAACGACGAGTTCCTCTACTACGTCCTCGGCGAGCCGCAGACCTTCGTCTACCCGACGGGCCGGCGGATCTACGAGCAGTGGACCCCGCGCGTCCTGCGCGGCACGGCGGCGGTGCCCGAGCGCTACGACGCGCAGATCCTCGGCGGCGTGTTCGCGGTCTGGTCCGACCGCGCGGGCGCGCAGACCCAGGAGCAGGTGGCGTCCGGGATCCGTATGCCGTTGCGGGCGACGGCCCAGAAGCTGTGGGACGCGAGAAGCCCGTCGCTGCCGTGGAGCCAGTTCAAGGAGCTGGCGGACAAGGTGAGTTGACAGGCGTGGCCGGTACGGGACACCCGGCCCCGGAACCGCTGGTTCCGGGGCCGGGTGTCCTCGGTGCCCGGCTCAGAAGACGTCCGACGGTACGTACGTCCCCCACACCTCGCGCAGGGCGTTGCACACCTCGCCCACCGTCGCGCGCGCCTTCAGGGCGTCCTTCATGGGGTAGAGGACGTTGTCCGTGCCCTCCGCCGCCTTCTTCAGATCGGCGAGCGCCGTGTCCACCGCCGCCTGGTCGCGCTCCGCGCGCAGCTTCGCGAGACGTTCGGCCTGCTGGGCCTCGATCGCCGGGTCGACGCGCAGCGGCTCGTAGGGCTCCTCCTCGTCGAGCTGGAAGCGGTTGACACCGACGACCACCCGCTCGCCCGCGTCGGTCTCCTGCGCGATGCGGTACGCGTTGTGCTCGATCTCGCTCTTCTGGAAGCCGCGCTCGATCGCCGCCTCCGCGCCGCCCAACTCCTCGACCTTGTCCATCAGTTCGACGGCCGCCGCCTCCACGTCGTCCGTCATCTTCTCGATGACGTAGGAGCCCGCGAACGGGTCCACCGTCGCCGTCACGTCCGTCTCGTACGCCAGCACCTGCTGCGTACGCAGCGCCAGCCGCGCGGACTTGTCGGTGGGCAGCGCGATCGCCTCGTCGAAGGAGTTCGTGTGCAGCGACTGCGTACCGCCGAGCACCGCCGCCAGGCCCTGCACCGCGACCCGGACGAGGTTCACCTCGGGCTGCTGCGCGGTCAGCTGGACGCCCGCCGTCTGCGTGTGGAAGCGCAGCATCAGCGACTTGGGGTTCTTCGCGCCGAACTCCTCGCGCATCACCCGCGCCCAGATCCGGCGCGCCGCGCGGAACTTGGCGACCTCCTCCAGGATCGTCGTCCGGGACACGAAGAAGAACGACAGGCGCGGCGCGAAGTCGTCCACGTCCATGCCCGCCGCGACCGCCGTGCGCACGTACTCGATGCCGTCCGCCAGCGTGAACGCGATCTCCTGCGCGGGCGAGGCCCCGGCCTCCGCCATGTGGTAGCCGGAGATCGAGATCGTGTTCCACTTCGGGATCTCGGTCCTGCAGTACTTGAAGATGTCGGCGATCAGCCGCAGCGAGGGCTTCGGCGGGAAGATGTAGGTGCCGCGGGCGATGTACTCCTTCAGTACGTCGTTCTGGATCGTGCCGGTCAGCCGGTCGGCCGGGACGCCCTGCTCCTCCGCGACCAGTTGGTAGAGCAGGAGCAGCACGGCGGCCGGCGCGTTGATCGTCATCGACGTGGAGACCTTGTCCAGCGGGATCCCGCCGAACAGCACCCGCATGTCCTCGATGGAGTCGATCGCCACGCCCACCTTGCCGACCTCGCCGGACGCGATCGGCGCGTCGGAGTCATGGCCCATCTGGGTGGGCAGGTCGAAGGCCACCGACAGCCCCATCGTGCCGTTGGCGATCAACTGCCGGTAGCGCGCGTTGGATTCCGTCGCCGTGCCGAAGCCCGCGTACTGGCGCATCGTCCACGGGCGCCCCGTGTACATGGAGGGGTAGACCCCCCGGGTGAACGGGTACGCGCCCGGCTCACCCAGCTTCTCGGCCGGATCCCAGCCGTCCAGGGCCGCTGGCCCGTACACCGGCTCGATGGGCAGTCCGGACTCCGACTCGCGCGCCATGCTCTGTGCCTTCCGCGTTGCTTCGAATACTCGGCTTGGTGACCTGGCTTCGTTACCGGCCAGTACAGACGACCCTCGCGACGGACTGTAGCGGTGGCCGCGCGACCGGTGGAGAGCCGCAGACTGGGACCTTGCTCACAACCATGCCTCGTAGTTCGCCGACGGTCACGCGCGGGAAACCTCTCGAAGGACTGTCGCGGACAGCATGTCACCGGCACCCTGTCCGAGGGCACCCATGGGACACCAGCGGCCCGCGACCGAGTGGACCGACGAGACGACGGGGGCGGTATGCGTACCAAGGTCATGGGGAGAACACTCGCCGCACTCGGCTCGGTCGCGGTGCTCGCCGCGACGGCCGCCTGCAAGGCCCAGCCGATGGGGGCCGAGGGCACGGACGGGCAGGGCCGGTCGCCCGTGCACGTCGAGATCCCGCAGGCCACGCCCGGCTCCGGCGGCGGTGGCATGTCCGGCGCCGCGCCCGCTGCCCCGGCCGCCGCCCTGTGGAAGCGCGGTGACTCGGGTCCCGGCGTCCGCGAGCTACAGGCCCGGCTGCGGCAGGTGGCCTGGTTGTACGACGGGCCGACGGGGACGTACGACGACCTGACCGAGAAGGCCGTCCAGGGCTTCCAGGGCAAGCGCGGGCTGCCGCAGACGGGCGCCGTCGACGCCGTCACCTGGCAGCGGCTGCGGCAGATGACCCATGAACCGGGCAAGTGGGAGCTGTATCTGATGGGCGGGCAGCCGGCCGCCGCGCCGGACGCCCGCTGTCTGACGGGCCGCGTGCTGTGTATCAGCAAGGAGAGCCGGACGCTGCGCTGGATGATCGACGGCCGGACGATCTCGACGATGGCGGTCCGCTTCGGCTCGCAGTACACACCCACCCGGGACGGTGTGTTCAGCGTCTACTGGAAGTCACGCCACCATGTGTCCACGCTCTATGACTCGCCCATGCCGTACGCGATGTTCTTCAGCGGCGGCCAGGCGGTGCACTTCTCGTACGACTTCGCGGCGCGCGGCTACTCCGGGGGCTCGCACGGATGCGTGAACGTACGGGACGAGAACGCGATCGCGGCGCTGTTCTCCCAGGTGCGGACCGGTGACAAGGTCGTCGTCTACCGGTGAGGCGCAGGGGTCCGGGAGAGGCACGGGGGCGCGGGCGGGACCGGGGGAACGTGTCCCGCCCGCGCCGATTGCACCGAGCCGTGGGTACGGGGGGAACCCCGGCTCTGTGCGAGCGCCGATGACCAGTCGGCTCACTTACTACTGCGCCGGGGCGGCCGAAAGTGTCACACCATGCGTCACGGCAGGCTCGAAGCGGACCGGGAGACTCGGGAAACCGCAGGTCAGCGGGTGGTGGTGCGTCGGTCGGCGAGAGCGGATGCCGCCCCGGCGGGCCGGGTGACCGCGCTGTACGCCGGGCTCGGGCGGCCCGTCTCGCTCTCGCCCGGCGTGACCGGGTCCAGGGTGTGCGTGTCGGACGAGGTGTCGGTCCTGCCGCCCATGCCGCCGCGGCCGGGGCGTTGGTGGCTGTCGCCGTCACCGCCGTTGCCGTCCTGGTCGCCACCCTGGTCGTTCTCGTTGCCGCCGCCCTGGTGGTTCCCGTTGTGGCTGTTGCCGCCCCGCCCCTGGTTGCCGCCCGTACCGCCGCGGTCGTCGCCGCCGTTCAGGACGCCCTTGCAGAACGCCCTGATCCGGCCGCCGCTGCCGGCGGCGTCCTCCAGGTCGCGCCGTCGGTCCGCGCCGAGTTCGCGGCCGTCGGCGATGTCGCGGCAGGAGGAGCGCACCGCGGTCCACCACGCGCGGGTCCGGCCCTTGGTGGCGTCGTCGGAGGAGCCGCCCTGCGGCTGCCCGGTGGCGGTGGTGTCCTCGCGCGCGTCGGCGGGGGAGGAGCCGCTCTTCCCGGAGTCGCCGCTCGGCCTGTCGGGCGGCGGCGCCGGAAGTCCGGTCTCCGTGTCGCCGGGCGTCGGGGTGGAGGTGAGCGGCTCCGGGGTCTCGGCGACCGACACGGACGTGGCGGGTCCCGGCTCGTGGTCGAACGGCGTCGGCAGGACTCCGGTGCCGGCCGCCACCGCGACCCCGCCGATCATCGCGGCGGCCACCGCGGCGGCCATCCCGAAGCGCACCGGACGCGCCCAGCGGACCCGGCGCCCGCCCCGGCCGGGGTCCCCGAGCCGGACGACCCCGGCGTCGGCCACCTGCCCGGAGGCGGCGCGACCGGGCGCCGTCTCCGCGCCGTTCGCGTGGACGGCCCGGAACGCGGCCAACGCGGCCTTCTCGCCCGGCAGTTCGGCCTCGGGTGCCGAGGGCGGTCCGGCGAGCGCGGCGAGGGCCTCGGCGATCCTCGCGGCGTGCGCGCGCGCGTCGGCGTCGACGGCGTCCAGCGGCTCACCGCGCAGCAGACGCTCCGCCGCGTCGCTGTCCAGCCACTCGTACTGCTCGTCGGCCATCACATGTCCTTCTGCGTCCGCGAACGCAAATGCGTCACACCGGCGGGCGACACCGCGCGCCGTCGCACATCCCGCTGGGGAGGCATCGCGCCGAGTACGCCGGTCGATTCCGAATCCGTCCCGGGCCCCGCGCCGAGCAGCTCCGCGAGGCGCTTCAGACCGCGGTGCGCGGCTGTCCGTACGGCGCCGGGGCGCTTGCCGAGCGTCTCGGCGGCGCTCTTGGCGTCCAACCCCACGACCACGCGCAGCACCACGGCCTCGGCCTGGTCCTGCGGGAGTTGGGCGATGAGGGAGAGCGTACGGCCGGTGGCGAGGGCTTCGAGCGCCTCGCCCGCCGTGTCCGACTCGGCGGGCTTCCCGGTCAGCTCGCTCTCGTCGCCGCCGATCGCGGGACGGCGCCCCCGCATCCGTATGTGATCGAGCGCGCGATTGCGGGCGATCCGCGCGGCCCAGCCGCGGAACCGGTCGGCGTCACCGTCGAACCGCTCCAGATCACGGGCGATCTGCAACCACGCCTCGGAGGTGACGTCCTCCGCGTCCGGCTCACCCACCAGCGTCCGTACGTATCCGAGGAGCCGCGGGTGCACCGCGCGGTACACGGTCCGGAACGCGGTCTCGTCCCCGCCCCGTGCCGCGAGTACCGCGGCCGTCAGCTCCGCGTCGTCCCCCACTACCCCGAACTGCCCCTCTGTGCGCCCGTACCGGCACCGCTTCGGCGGCCCGGGTCTTTGACTGGTCGTCCGCGTCGGCGCGAACGGCACGTTACGGGTTGAAACCGCCGGCCGTCCATGTCCCCCACACCGTACGGCCGACCCATGACAACGCCGGGTGTGACAGAAAACGCATCCGCGACGCAGTAGAGAGTACGGGCCGCCCAGCGACCCGTACCGTGCGACGGCCGGGGCCTCTCCTGTGGGGGGTGGCGGCCCCGGCCGTCTCTTCGGTCTCTCCCGAACCACGCCCGCCGTCCGTACGGCTGACGACGGGTCAGTGATCATCTTGCCGCATACGCCCCCGCGTGTGGAGGGCGGCTGGGACAGAGACCTTCGGAGTCGGCGCCGAGCCGTCCACCCGTCCATGGGCGGCGCTCCACGGTGGCTGTCCGTCTCGTCCCGCGAAACGCGGATTCCGAGTGTCGTACCCCCGTGCGACACTCCTGTCCATGTTCGGCGTCATCGACCTCCCCACCTACCTGGCGGGCCTCGTTCTCATCATCCTGCTCCCCGGGCCCAACTCCCTGTACGTCCTCTCCGTAGCCGCCCGGCGCGGGGTGCGGGCCGGGTATACGGCCGCGGCCGGGGTCTGGTGCGGGGACACCGTGCTGATGACGCTGTCCGCGGCCGGAGTCGCCTCGCTGCTCCAGACGAACGCCGTGCTGTTCGGGATCGTGAAGTACGCGGGTGCGGGCTATCTGACGTGGCTCGCGATCGGCATGATGCGGGCCGCGTGGGGGATGTGGCGGGCGCGGCGGGAGCAGACCGTGCCGGAGAACCCGGCCGCCGCCGGCGCCGTCGACTCGGAGCGGCCCTATCGCCGTGCGTTCGTCGTCAGCCTGTTCAACCCCAAGGCCATCCTCTTCTTCGTGGCCTTCTTCGTGCAGTTCGTCGACCCGGGCTATGCCTACCCGGCGCTCTCCTTCGTCGTCCTCGGCGCCTTCGCCCAGGCCGCCAGCTTCCTCTACCTCACGGCCCTGATATTCAGCGGAACCCGCCTCGCGGCGGCCTTCCGCCGACGCAAGCGGCTCTCGGCCGGGGCGACCTCGGCCGCGGGCGCCCTCTTCCTGGGCTTCGCGGTGAAGCTGTCGCTCGCGAGCGCGTAGTCATCGGGCGGCGGCCGGGGCGTTCGCCTACGGCCGTGGCCGCGACAGCACCGTACGCAGCCTCGGCGTCAGCCATTCCTCCACGTACCGGTTCAGCAGCCGGGCCAGCAGCAGCATCGCGGCGACCGTCAGCGGGAAGGTGCCGTACGACGGGATGCCCAGACTCTGGTGCAGGCCCTTGATGACCACCCAGCCCAGGTGCTCGTGGACGAGATAGAAGGGGTACGTCAGCGCGCCCGCGACCGTCAGCCAGCGCCAGTTCACCCGGTTCAGCCAGCCGAGGGCGATCGCCGCGACGGCGACGAAACCGAGGGTGACGACGAGGACGATGCCGAAGGTGGTGCGGTAGGAGAAGGCGTGCACGGTCGGGGCGTGCCACAGGTCCTTGACCGCCGTGTGCTGGCCGAGCAGCCAACTGACCCCGACGATGCCCCAGGCGTACGCGTCACGCCGGTCCCGGTGTACCAGGTACAGGCCGACACCGCCGATGAAGAACGGCGCGTACTGAGGCATCAGGACGATGTCCAGCAGCGGCTGCCCGGCCCCCTGCGCGATCGCCGCCGCCAGTGTCCAGCAGGCGCAGAACAGGATCACCCGCCGCCGGTTCGCGCCCGGCAGCACGATGCACAGCGCGAACAGGGCGTAGAACCGTATCTCCGCCCACAGGGTCCAGCACACGCCCAGCACCCGGTCCACGCCCAGCGGCTGCTGGAGCATCGTCAGGTTCACGAGTACGTCGCTCGGCGCGACCGCCTTGAAAGCGACCATCGGCAACGCGAAGACCGCGGTCACCAGGATGATCGCCGCCCAGTAGGCGGGCAGCAGCCGGGAGGCGCGGGAGGCGAAGAAGGAGCGGAGCGGCCGACCCCAGCCGCTCATGCAGATGACGAAGCCGCTGATCACGAAGAAGATCTGCACACCGAGGCAGCCGTAGGCGAAGTACGGGGACAGCGTGGGGAACTCCTGACTCGGCGAGGCGCCCCAGGCGCGGGCCACTTCCCCGTCCCGGCCACCGTAGTGGTACGCCGCCACCATCAGCGCTGCCACCAGGCGCAGCCCGTCCAGGGCGCGCAGCCGGGACTCCCGGGGCCTGCCCGGCTTCGGGGTGCCGGGCGCGACGGCCGACGGGCGGGCGGGGGCGGCCAGGGTGCCCGGGGAGGTCGTTCGGGCGTCCACGGGTGGGTCGATCACGGGCTCTCCTTCGGTGGCGGTGACACGCGGACAGCCCTCAGAACGCTGGTCCGGCGGGTGGGTGGACAGGTTCGGCGCGGCGGACACACGGGAGCGGCGAGGACCGGGACATCGGACCCGGTCCTCGCGCCCGGCGCGTGCGCGTCGTGCCGCTCCCGTCGGGAGCGAGGCTCAGCGGCCCACCGCTCGCCTCAGCAAGCGGGCGCGCCGAGCCACCCGCCGTACCGTCGCGTTGCGCGGGATGAAGGCCAGTTGGGGCGGGATCCCGCCGGGCAGCGCCAGCGAGGTCAGGCGGCGGCGCTTGAAGTAGCGCCAGGTGGACTGGTCCAGATGCGTGCCCAGGTACTGCTCGGCGGCCGGGCGCAGGTCCGGATAGATCTGCGGCTGCATGGTGAAGCCGACGGCGGTGAGCAGACCGGCCAGCAGTTCGGTGGCCAGGACCCCGCCCTCCGGCGCGCCCTGCGGCTCGCCCTCCAGGTCGGGCAGCAGCGCGTCGGTCAGGGTGACCGGTACGCGGTTGCTGTTCTGGTACGGCGTCAGCCGCTCCAGCAGGGCCTCGGTGCCCACGCGGGCGACCGGGAGGTCGTAGAACGCGGTGGCGGTGAACAGCGCCGTGGAGAAGCAGCCGACCACCAGCGCGGGCCGCGCCCGCTCGAACAGCACCTCGGCGAGGACGGGCAGGTCCAGGACGGTGAGGTCCACGCCGAGCCGCTCGGCCTCGGCCTCCAGCGCGCGGCTGTAGCGGGCCGGTGCGGTCGGGTGCGGCTTGAAGACGAGGGCACGGTGCCCGCGGGCGACCGCGCCCCGCAGCATCCGTATATGCAGGTCCTCCTCTTCCTCGGGGGAGAGGATGTCCAGCGCGGACAGATACTGGCCGAGCAGGACCGCGGGCCGCTCGGGCAGCGACGGAAGCCGCGGCACGGCGTCGCCGAGCCGGTCGAGCACCTTCAGGAACGCGCCGGTCGGCACGATCCGCGCGGGCACGTCGAACTCGGTCAGCAGGAGCGGGGTCAGACCGGGCACCAGATCCAGATGGAGCAGCCGCCGTACGCGCGTACCGATCAGCGGGTCGATCTTGTTGCGGGTGGGGCCGTAGCTCATCAGCCCGTCGGCGTAGACGTCGATGGGCGCGTCGGTGAACGAGCGGGCGATGGCCTGGGCCGGGTTGACCTGGAGGGACTCCATCACCAGGGCCACCCGGTCGTCGCCCAGGTCCCACAGCAGCCGCAGATAGCGCTCGATCAGCGGGATGTCGTCGGCGCGCGGGGACCAGGCTCCGGGGTGGAAGGGCCGGATGGCGTCGTTCCAGGACAGTACGGCGTCGAAGTGGTCGCGCAGCGCGGCGAAGCCCGGCATCTCGTCGACGGCCGGGGTCGTCTCCGGCGTCGTGGCGTTGTTGCACACCAGCAGCAGGCGGCGCTCCGTGCCGGGGAAGCAGCCGGACTCGATCGCGGCGGCCAGGGTGGCGACGCCGTACAGCGTCGAGGCGCAGAAGATCCGTGTGGTTCGGGACATCAGGCGGCCGCCTTCGGCGTGGTGCCCCGACGGCGCAGCCTGCGCAGCCGGGAGGCGCGGGCCAGGTCCATGGTGTCGAGGACGTCGGTGAGCAGGTCCTGCGGCATACGTGCCATCGCCGCGCCGCTCATCGTGCGGAACTGCCGGGCCACGGCCGGCTCGAACTTGTCGATCTCCGCGAGGTGATGGGCGATGATCGCGCAGTACGTGCGCACCGCCTTCGGCAGCAGCCGGTCGGCCTCGGGGTCGGCCGCGGTCTCCTCGATCACCTGGTCGAAGGCGCGGATGAAGTCGAGCTGGCGCACATCGCCGATCTGGGTGAGCGACGTGGCCACCCCGCGCCGGTAGAAGACGCCCAGCAGGCTCAGTACGGCGAACGACTCCGCCTCACGGTGCAGCTTCCATATCCACGGCCGGTCCTCCGCGGTGCGCAGACCGTCGGTGAAGTGCAGCAGTCCCTTGTCGAGCAGCCGCCGGTGGTAGGCACCGGCCCAGGCGAAGGGGTAGTCCACCGAGGTCGACCGCTCGGCGGGAAGGATCGCCTCGCGCGGGTTCAGTACCTCCCAGCGCCGCCCCTGGGGCACCCGGTGCACGGTACGGGCGCGGGCGGAGGCCTGCACATGATCGGTCCGTACGAAGTCGCAGCCCAGCTCCTCGACGGCCGCCACGAGCCGGCCGAGATAGCCCGGGGCCAGCCAGTCGTCGCCGTCCAGGAACGTCAGGTATTCGCCCCGCGCCGCCTCCAGTCCGGTGTTGCGCGCGGTGGCGAGTCCGCCGTTCTCCTTTCGGTGGATGAAGCGCACGGCGGCGACATCCGAGAGGTCTTCGGCAGCCCGTTCGAGAATGGTCGGCGTCTCGTCTCGCGAATGGTCGTCGACCAGGATGAATTCGAATTCGGGCCGGGCATTGAGGCGGAGACTTCTCAACATGTCCGGCGCGTAGTGCTGCACGTTGCAGAAGGGCACGATCACGGAAAGCTTGGGCACCCTGGAGAGCGTAGGGGGCGGCCCGGCCGGTGAACTGTCCGGTGAACCTACGAAGAGTGAACTCGACGTGTCGAATCGGTGCACCCCGCGCGCATTCCGCTCCCCGGCGGGCCAGTTCGCCTCTCGGTGTGCCGCTGTTAACTGATTGTTGAATCGGGGTTGGCTCCGTCCTCGGAATTGATTCCTACGGTCTTGAACCGTGCCAGCCAGTCATACGAAGCCCCTGCGGATCGCCGTGCTCGCGGACTCCGACACCCGATGGAAATGGGGTGCGCTGACCGCGGACCGTCTCACCGCGGACCCGGACGCCGGACCGAGTGAGAGCGCGTCCGGTGAACCTGTCCTGGACGGCTTCCTCCTGCGAGGCCGCGCCACCCCCACCGCCCGCCAGCTCGACGAGGTCGGCGTGCGCGCGGACTCCCTGCGCGAGGTCACCGCCGCCGAGTTCCTGCACACGATGGCGAAGGAGCCGTACGACCTCCTCGTCCTCGCCCTGGTCGGCGGGGGAGTCCAGGCCATGCTGCACGGCCTCGCCCATGCCTGGCAGGGGCGGACCCGGCGCCCCGTCGTCGTCACCGGCTATGTCGGCGTCGTCTACGAGAAGCTCGCCGACGGCCTGTTGCTACGGCACGGCGCGGACCTCGTCCTCGCCAACTCCCGCCAGGACGCCGACCGCTTCCGGGACGTCTACGAGGGCGTGGGCGCCGACGCCACGTCGGTGACCGAGGTGGCACTGCCCTTCCTCGGCGGCGCGCCCTACGAGAAGAAGGACCCGTACACGGTCGTCTTCGCCGCGCAGCCCTCCGTGCCGGACAACCGCAGGGACCGTACGTATCTGCTGGACCGGCTGATCCGGCACGCGCGTCGGCACCCCGAGCGCGAGGTGCTGCTCAAGCTCCGCTCCCAGCCGGGCGAACACACCACGCACATCGAGGAGTTGCCCTACCAGAAGCTCGCCCGGCAACCGGATCTGCCCGCCAACTTCCGCCTGGTGTACGGGAACATGGGCGAGGTCCTCGACCGTACCGACCTGCTGGTCACGGTCAGTTCGACCGCCGCACTGGAGTCGCTGCACCGCGGTGTCCCCACCGTCGTCCTGACCGACCTCGGGGTGCGGGAGGCGCTCGGCAACCACCACTTCGTGGGCTCCGGCTGCCTGGCCTCCTGGGACCAACTCGACGCCGGACACGAGCCGTTGCCGGACCCGTGGTGGGTGGCCCGGCAGGGCGTCGCGGCTGCGGGTCCCCCCTCTGGGGGAGGCTCGCACGCCGCCGCCTTCGACGAGGCGCGCGCCCGGATCGCCGGACTGCTCGCCACCGCCGAACTCCCGTCGCTGCGGCCCTACTACACCCCCGTCACCGCGCCCGGCTATCAGCCCGGCATCCTCGCCCGCCACCATCTCGCCCCGGACGGCAGCCCGTTGCCGGGCGCGCCGAGTGCCGACCATGCGCCCGGACCGGTGCGCCGGATCGTCCGCCGCGCCGCCCGAGGTGCCTACCGCCATGGCGTGCAGCGCGTGGCGCCCATGATCCGGCGGATGGGCGAGCTGTGAGCGGGACGAGCCCGATACCCCGAGAACTCCGAGGAGTTGACCCCATGTCCGACCCGGCAACGGGACAGGCGCCGCCGGTGCGCCGTGTGCTCGCGGTGATCCCCGCGCGCGGCGGCTCCAAGGGCGTGCCCGCGAAGAACCTCGCCCCGGTCGGCGGTGTGCCGCTGGTCGCCCGCGCGGTGCGCGAGTGCCGGGCCGCCCGGCTGGTCACCGACGTCGTGGTCTCCACCGACGACGCGGCGATCGCCGCCGCCGCCCGCGAGGCCGGAGCCGAGATCGTACGGCGCCCCGCCGCCATCGCCGGGGACACCGCCACCTCCGAGGACGCGGTCCTGCACGCCGTGGACGCCCACGAGGCGCTGCACGGGACGCCGGTCGACGTGGTGCTGCTGGTCCAGTGCACCAGCCCGTTCCTCGTCAGCGAGGACATCGACGGGGTGGCCGCGGCCGTGGTCGAGAACGGCGCGGACACCGCGCTGACCGTGGCCCCCTTCCACGGCTTCCTCTGGCGCGCCGCGACCGACGACGCCGCGACCGACGACGCCTCGGCCACCGAGGGCGGTCACGGCGTCAACCACGACAAGTCCTTCCGGCCGCGCCGCCAGGACCGCCCCGAGGACCTGCTGGAGACCGGCGCCGCGTACGCCATGGACGCCGCCGGGCTGCGCGCGCACCGCCACCGCTTCTTCGGCCGTACCGACCTCGTGCGCACCGACCCGGCCCGCGTGCTGGAGATCGACGACCCGCACGAGCTGGCCCGCGCCCGCGCGCTGGCCCCGCTGTTCGACGCGCACCGGCCCGGTGCGCTCCCCACCCGCGCCGACCTCGACGCGGTCGTACTCGACTTCGACGGCACCCAGACCGACGACAGGGTGCTGATCGACTCCGACGGACGCGAGTTCGTCTCCGTGCATCGCGGGGACGGCCTCGGGATCGCCGCGCTGCGCCGCAGCGGCCTGGCGCTGCTGATCCTGTCCACGGAACAGAACCCGGTCGTCGCCGCCAGGGCCCGCAAGCTGCGGATCCCGGTCCTGCACGGCATCGACCGCAAGGACCTCGCACTGAAGCAGTGGTGCGAGGAGCAGGGCATCGCGCCCGAGCGCGTGCTCTACGTCGGCAACGACGTCAACGACCTCCCGTGCTTCGGCCTCGCCGGCTGGCCCGTGGCGGTCGCGAGCGCCCACGACGTCGTGCGCGGCGCCGCACGCGCGGTCACCACCGCCCCAGGTGGTGACGGCGCGATCCGAGAGATCGCCACCTGGATCCTCGGCCCCTCTCTCGACTCCCTCCACAGTTAAGGAACTTCCCGTCATGAGCACCAACTCCCGTCTCCGCAAGCTCGGTTCGCGTACGGCCGGCCCCGGTATGCCGGTGTACGTCTGCGGTGAGATCGGCATCAACCACAACGGCGAGCTGGAGAACGCCTTCAAGCTGATCGACGTGGCCGCCGAGGCCGGCTGCGACGCCGTCAAGTTCCAGAAGCGCACCCCCGAGATCTGCACCCCGCGCGACCAGTGGGACATCGAGCGCGACACCCCCTGGGGGCGGATGACCTACATCGACTACCGCCACCGCGTGGAGTTCGGCGAGGACGAGTACCGGCAGATCGACGCGTACTGCAAGGAGAAGGGCATCGCCTGGTTCGCGTCCCCGTGGGACACCGAGGCGGTCGCCTTCCTGGAGAAGTTCGACGTGCCCGCGCACAAGGTGGCCTCCGCCTCCCTCACGGACGACGAACTGCTGCACACCCTGCGCGCCACCGGCCGCACGATCATCCTGTCCACCGGTATGTCGACCCCGAAGCAGATCCGTCACGCGGTCGAGGTCCTCGGCTCGGACAACATCCTGCTCTGCCACGCCACGTCGACGTACCCGGCGAAGGGCGACGAGCTGAACCTCCGCGTCATCAACACCCTCCAGGCCGAGTTCCCGAACGTCCCGATCGGCTACTCCGGCCACGAGACGGGCCTGCAGACCACGCTGGCCGCGGTCGCCCTCGGCGCCACCTTCGTCGAGCGCCACATCACCCTGGACCGCGCGATGTGGGGCTCCGACCAGGCCGCCTCGGTGGAGCCGCAGGGCCTGCGGCGCCTGGTCCGCGACATCCGCACCATCGAGACCTCGCTGGGCGACGGCGTGAAGCGGGTCTACGACTCCGAGCTGGGCCCGATGAAGAAGCTGCGCCGTGTCGCCGGTGCGGTCATCGAGGCGGAGATCGCCGCGGCGGCCGGTGAGCCGGTGGCGGTCTGACGGTCCTCCCGCCCCTCACCGCCCGAAAGGCAACGGTCGTACGACCATGAGTCCCCGTGTCGGGCCGACCGGCCCCACCTCCACGCTCGCCTTCGTCGAGAGCCCCGTCCAGCTGTTGAACGTGCTGGAGTGGGCGCACACCCGGGCAGACACCCGGGCGCCAGGAGCCGCCGGCCCGGCCGGGGACCCCCTGACCCTGGTGGTGCTGTCGCCCACCGACCCCATGACCCGGGGTCAACTGCGCCGCATGGCCGAACTCGCGCGCGGCGAGGGCCACGAGGTGCGCTGGGAGGAGGCGCGCGGGGGCGTCACCGCCCCGTTCCGGACGATCGGCGGCCTGGCGCCCCTGCTGCGCGAGGCCGCGCGGATCGTCATCGGCGACCCGTTCTCCCGTTACGTACAGCTCCTGCTGACCATCACCCGGGCGCCGGACCTCGTCGTCGTGGACGACGGCACCGCGACCATGGAGTTCGTGGCGCAGCTCGCGCGGGGCGAGCGGCTGGTGCGCTGGCATCGGCGCGGCAGCCGCCCAGGGCCCCGCGATCTGCTCTTCGCCCCGGTCTCCGGCGCGGCCCGGCGCCGCCTCACGCCGTCCGGGCGGCGCGGCGTCGAGGTGTTCTCCGCCATGCCGATCGACGCGGCCCCCGACGGCATCCGCCTCACCGTCAACGACTTCGCCTGGACCCGCGCCCGCTTCGGCCCGCCGCGCGTCGCGCGCGGCGCCGACCTGGTGGGCACCTCCTTGGTGGAGACCGGCGTGGTCGATCCGGACCGCTACCTGGAAGCGGTCCGCTCCCTGGCCCGCGCCCACGGCGCCGCCCGCTACTTCGCCCACCGCCGCGAAAGCTCCGAGAAGCTGCACCGGCTGGCCGTCGAGACCGGCCTGGAGGTGGTCCGCCCGGACCTGCCCCTGGAACTGATCGCCCGCCGGGGCCCCATCGGCCGTACGATCCTGAGCTTCCCGTCGACGGTCGTCCACACCCTGCCCCTGGCCCTGACCGGCACCGGGGTGCGCGTCGCGGTCTGCGACATCGACCCGACCTGGCTCACCGACACAGCCTCCCCCCGAGCCGAGGGCTTCCTGGCAGGCGTGACAGGAACGGCCCGAGACGCCCACCGCCTGCGCTCGGCGACACCGGGGACGGCGTAGGGGCGCGGGGCCCTCATCCGGGTGCGAGGGCGCTCACCTCGGGCAAGGGACGGACCGTGCGGGGAGGGACCACGAGGTGGGCGAAGAGGCGTAAACGGAGCCTCTACCCCCTTGTGAGTCTCACCATGCGGGCGCGTGCCCGGATTCTTACATCAATCCGGCTGAACTTTTCTTGATCGCCCGGCAGTTGATCCCCCTCAGGCCTACCCTTCAAAGGGTGAACCAACTGATGTCCCGCGAGTTCGACGCCGACCTGCCCGGGGATTCCGGGGACGCCGTGCTGCCCGGTGTGCTGTCCGAGGAGCTGCGGGCCGAGCTCGTCGCCTTCCGGCGTGATCTGCATATGCACCCCGAGCTCGGCCACCAGGAGCTCCGTACCACCGCCGCGCTCAAGGAGCGGCTGGAGCGGGCCGGGCTCGCCCCGCGGGTGCTCGACATCGGTACGGGGCTCGTGTGCGACATCGGCAAGGAGGCGGACGGCCCGGCGGAGCCCATGCTCGCGCTGCGCGCCGACATCGACGCGCTGCCCATCCCGGACACGAAGACGGAGTGCGGCTACCGCTCCACGGTCCCCGGTCGCGCCCACGCCTGCGGACATGACGTCCACACCACCGTCGTCCTCGGCGCCGGACTCGTCCTCGCCGAGCTGGCGCGGCAGGGCGCCCTGCCGCGGCCCGTACGGCTGATCTTCCAGCCCGCCGAGGAGGTGCTGCCGGGCGGGGCGACCGACGCCATCGAGTCCGGGGTGCTCGACGGCGTCGGGAAGATCATCGCCGTGCACTGCGACCCGCGCGTGGACGCCGGACGGATCGGGCTGCGCAACGGCCCCATCACCTCCGCCTGCGACCGCCTCGAGGTCGCGCTGAACGGCACCGGCGGGCACACCGCCCGCCCGCATCTGACCACGGACCTGGTCACCGCCGCCGCCAAGGTCGCCACCGAGGTCCCCACGCTCGTCGCCCGCCGGATCGACGCCCGCTCCGGGCTCGCGGTGACCTGGGGACGTATCGAGTCGGGCCACGCCTGCAACGTCATCCCGCAGCACGCCGAGCTGTCCGGCACCGTCCGCTGCCTCGACCTGGAGGCCTGGCGGCAGGCGCCGGACCTGGTGCATGCCGCCATCGACGAGATCGCGGGCATCTACCGGGCCAAGTCCGAGATCAACTACGTCCGGGGAGTGCCGCCGGTCGTCAACGAAGCCGGGGTCACCGAGCTGCTGCGGGACGCGATGATGGCCCGGCGCGGGGTGCACTCCGTCGAGGACACCCAACAGAGCCTCGGCGGCGAGGACTTCTCCTGGTATCTGGAGCAGGTCCCCGGCGCCATGGCCCGACTCGGTGTCCGCGTCCCCGGTGAGCGCACCGTACGCGACCTCCACCAGGGCGATTTCGACGTGGACGAGGCCGCGATCACGGTCGGTGTCGAGCTGTTCACGGCCGCCGCGCTCCTGGACGCGGCACGTTCGTAACCCGAGGTCGCGCCGACGTTCAAGACCTGTTCGCGTCAATCCGATAACGGCTTCCGAAGAGGGCTTTATCTGGCATCTACGCGCGTTACGATGCGGCGAAAACCAGCGCCAGAAGTGGCGCTTCGGTCAGGTCGAAGGAGCCCCCCTTGCGCCGGGTAGCCAAGATTTCTGCCGCGTGTCTCGCCACCGCGGCGCTCGCGCTTTCCGCCACCGCGTGTGGCAGTACGTCGTCCGAGAAGGACTCCGAGTCGGGCAAGTCGTCCGGCTCGGACAAGAACGGTGTCAAGATCGGTCTCGCCTTTGACGTCGGCGGCCGTGGCGACCACTCCTTCAACGACTCCGCCGCGCGCGGTGCCGACAAGGCCAAGACCGAGTTCGGCGGCTCCCTCAAGGAGCTGACCGCGAAGACCTCGGACACCGAGGCCGACCGCGAGCAGCGTCTCTCGGACCTCGCCGACGCGGGCTACAACCCGATCATCGGTGTCGGCTACGCCTACGCGAACTCCATGACCAAGGTCGCGGCGAAGTACCCGAAGACCACCTTCGGCATCGTCGACTCCGTGGTGAACGCGAAGAACACCGACAGCATCGTCTTCACCGAGGAGCAGGGCTCCTACCTGGCCGGTGTCGCCGCCGCCCTGAAGTCGAAGAGCCACCACGTCGGCTTCATCGGCGGCGTGGACGTCCCGCTCATCAAGAAGTTCGAGGCGGGCTTCGTCCAGGGTGTCCAGGACACCGACAAGAAGATCAAGATCGAGCGCCAGTACCTGAGCCACGGCTCGGACACCTCCGGCTTCGCCTCCCCCGACAAGGGCAAGGAAGCCGCGCAGGGCATGCTCGACAAGGGCGCCGACGTCATATACACCGCCGCCGGTTCCTCCGGTAACGGTGCGATCGAGGCCGTCAGCGGCAAGAAGGGCGCCTGGGCCATCGGCGTCGACTCGGACCAGTACAACATCCCGGGTCTGGCCAAGTACAAGAACTCGATCCTGACCTCGGTCGTCAAGAACGTCGACGTCGGCGTCTACGACCTGATCAAGTCCGTCAAGGACGGCAAGCCGCTGACCGGCACCAACAGCTACTCCCTCGCCGAGAAGGGCGTCACGCTCGCCACCAGCGGTGGCTTCATCGACGACCTCAAGGCCAAGCTGGACGCCGCCCAGAAGGACATCGTCGACGGCAAGACCAAGGTCAAGACGACCCCGTGACCCGCGGCGGTCGCGGGACGGCGCACGGGATCGTGCGGACCCTTCCGTGACCTGACGGTCCCGGCGGACCACGGCTCGGTGAGAGGGGCGGCGCCCGCCCCCTCACCGAGCCATAACAATGTGTCAACTCTACGCGTGTAGCATCGAGTTGCCGCGCTAGCGTCGCCGACGCCCGCCCTCCCCCGAAGCCCCTTTCCCCCGAGGAGAGTGCGCCATCAACGCGTCCAGCCCTCCCGCTGCCGTCGAACTGCGCGGCATCACCAAGCGCTTCCCCGGCGTTGTCGCCAACCGCGACATCGACATCACCGTCCGCAAGGGCACCGTGCACGCCCTCTGCGGTGAGAACGGTGCCGGCAAGTCCACGCTGATGAAGATCCTCTACGGCATGCAGAAGCCGGACGAGGGCACCATCACCGTCGACGGTGAGCAGGTCTCGTTCCACAACCCCGCCGACGCCATCGCGTGCGGCATCGGCATGGTGCACCAGCACTTCATGCTCGCCGACAACCTCACCGTCCTCGAGAACGTCGTCCTCGGCGCGGAGAAGCTGTACGGCATCGGTGCCAAGGCCCGCAAGAAGATCAACGAGATCTCGGACGCGTACGGCCTCAACGTGCGGCCCGACGCGCTCGTCGAGCAACTCGGCGTCGCCGACCGCCAGCGCGTGGAGATCCTCAAGGTCCTCTACCGCGGCGCCCGCACCCTCATCCTCGACGAGCCCACCGCGGTCCTCGTGCCGCAGGAGGTCGACGCGCTCTTCGACAACCTGCGCGGGCTCAAGTCCGAGGGCCTCACGGTCATCTTCATCTCGCACAAGCTGGGCGAGGTGCTGCACGTCGCCGACGAGATCACCGTCATCCGGCGTGGCACCACCGTCGGCAACGCCGACCCGAAGACCACCACCACCAAGCAGCTCGCCGAGCTGATGGTCGGCAGCGAACTGCCCTCGCCGGAGACCCGTGAGTCGACGGTGACGGACGTCCCGATGCTGACGGTCAAGGGCCTGCGCGTCGCCGAGACCGGTGCGACCCCCGTACCGAAGGTGTCCGCCGCGCGGATGGTGTCGCCCAAGGACACCTACGTCGACGAAGGCGCGGAGGCCGGCCGACTGCTGCTGGACGACGTCGACTTCACGATCCACAAGGGCGAGGTCCTCGGGATCGCCGGTGTCGAGGGCAACGGCCAGACCGAGCTGATCGAAGTGCTCATGGGTATGACCACGCCGGACGCCGGTGTGATCACTCTGGACGGTGCGGACATCACGAAGGCGCCGGTCCGCAGGCGCCGTGAGGGCGGCATCGGGTACATCCCCGAGGACCGGCACCGGCACGGCCTGCTGCTGGAGTCCCCGCTGTGGGAGAACCGCATCCTCGGCCATGTCACCGAGCGGCCCAACTCCAAGGGCGGCCTGATCGACATCAAGGCCGCGCGCGCCGACACCGAGCGCATCGTGCGCGAGTACGACGTGCGCACCCCCGGTATCGACGTGACCGCCGCGTCCCTGTCCGGCGGCAACCAGCAGAAGCTGATCGTCGGCCGCGAGATGAGCCACCACCCCAAGCTGCTCATCGCCGCCCACCCCACGCGTGGCGTGGACGTCGGCGCGCAGGCGCAGATCTGGGACCAGATCCGCGAGGCCCGCCGCGACGGCCTGGCGGTGCTGCTGATATCCGCCGACCTGGACGAGCTGATCGGGCTCTCCGACACCCTGCGGGTGATGTTCCGCGGCCGTCTGGTCGCCGACGCCGACCCCGCCACCATCACCCCCGAGGAGCTGGGCTCCGCCATGACGGGTGCGGCCACCGGCCGCCTGGAGCGCCCCACGGACCCGGAGCAGGTAGAGGACGCCGCCGAATGAACAAGCTGACCTCACGGATCGACAAGGAGCGCCTGCTCCTGGGCATAGCGGCGCCGCTGCTCGCGGTCGTCGCCGCGCTGGTCGTCACCGCCCTGGTGATCCTCAGCACCGGCAAGGACCCGTTCGCCGCCTTCAGCGACATGATCACGTACGGCTCCGCCAGTGACAGCCAGGTCTACATCCTGAACAAGGCGACCACGTACTACCTCGCGGGCGTCGCGGTGGCCATCGGCTTCCGGATGAACCTGTTCAACATCGGTGTGGACGGCCAGTACCGGCTCGCCGCGTTCATCGCGGCTGTCCTCGGCGGGGCGCTGACCCTGCCCGGGTTCATCGCCATCCCGCTGATCATCCTGTGCGCGATGGGCGTCGGCGCCCTGTGGGCGGCCATCGCGGGCATCCTCAAGGTGACCCGCGGCGTCAGCGAGGTCATCGCGACCATCATGCTGAACTCCATCGCCACGGCGGTCATCGGCTACTTCCTCCAGCCCGAGCGGCTCGGCGAGCTGCAGCAGGGCGGCACCCTCGTCTCCACGAAGCCGCTGCCGGAGGGCTCCTGGTTCTTCACCGTCGACGCGGGCCCGGCGGGCACGGTGTGGGGCTTCTTCGTGGTCGCCGTGATCGTCGGCCTCGCCTACTGGTTCGTGCTCGGCCGTACCCGCTTCGGCTTCGACCTGCGCACCGTCGGCCAGTCCGAGAGCGCGGCGTCGGCGAGCGGCGTCAGCGTCAAGCGGATGGTCGCCACCAGCATGCTCATCTCGGGCGCGGTGGCCGGTCTGATCGGCATGCCGACCCTGCTGAACGACAGCCACCAGTTCGACAACAGCTTCCCGGTCGGTATCGGCTTCACCGGCATCGCGATCGCGCTGCTCGGCCGCAACCACCCGGTCGGCATCGCGCTGGGCGCCCTGCTCTGGGGCTATCTGGAGCGCACCACGAACCACCTGGAGATGCAGGGGTACGACAAGGAGATCCTGGGCGTCATCCAGGGCGTCATCGTGCTGTGCGTCGTCATCGCCTACGAGGTCGTACGCCGCTACGGCCTCATGCGTCAGCAGCACCGCGTCGGCGCGGAACTCGCGGCGCAGGCCGCCGCCCCGGCCCCGGCCGTCGCTTCGACCGAGAACCAGGAGGTGGCGAAGTGACTGCCACGATGACCGACACGCCGCCTCCCGCGGCGGCCAAGGCGAGCGGCGCGCGGCAGCCCAAGGGCTCCCGCTTCTCGCTCGCCCAGATCCTGCTGATCATCATGGGCGCGCTGATCCTCGTCGCCGCCATCCGTGTCATCACGGGCGCCGACCAGCTCACCTCCGGCGGCCAGATCAGCGCCGCGCTCGGGCTCGCCGTGCCGATCGGTCTCGCCGGTCTCGCGGGTCTGTGGTCCGAGCGGGCCGGTGTGGTCAACATCGGCCTCGAGGGCATGATGATCCTCGGCACCTTCGGCGCGGGCTGGCTCGGCTGGCAGACCAACCCCTGGCTCGGTCTGCTCTGCGGTATCGGCTTCGGTGTCCTCGGCGGTCTGGTGCACGCCGTCGCCACCATCACCTTCGGCGTCGACCACATCGTCTCCGGTGTCGCCGTCAACCTGCTCGCGCTCGGCGCGACCCAGTACCTCGCCAAGCTCTTCTTCGCGGACGGCACGCCCGCGACCAAGGGCGGCAACCCCAAGCAGTCCCCGCCCGTCGACAGCCTGCCCGATGTCACCGTGCCGGGGCTGTCCGACGGACTCTCCTCGATCGAGAAGCACCACTGGTTCTTCGTCTCCGACCTCGCCGGCATCCTCGGCGGCCTGGTCACCAATGTCTCCGTGGTGACCCTCCTCGCCCTGGTGCTGTTCGTCGGGAGCTGGTGGCTCCTGTGGCGCACGGCGTTCGGCCTGCGGCTGCGCTCCTGCGGTGAGAACCCGACCGCCGCGGAGTCGCTCGGCGTCAACGTCTACTCGTACAAGTACGCGGCCGTCGCCGTCTCCGGCGGTCTCGCCGGGCTCGGCGGTGCCTTCCTCGCGCTGGTCACCTCGCACACCTATCTGGAAGGCCAGACGGGCGGGCGCGGCTACATCGGTCTCGCGGCGATGATCTTCGGTAACTGGCGGCCCGGCGGAGTGGCCATGGGCGCGGGCCTGTTCGGCTTCTCCGACGCGCTCCAGTTGCGCAACGGCGGCGAGACCGTGCACGCGCTGCTGCTCCTGCTCTTCGTGTTGCTGGCGCTGCTCGCCCTGTGGAAGCTGTATCGCAAGGCGCTGTGGCAGGGCGCGATCACCGCGGGCATCGCCGTACTGATCCTGGTCTGGTACCTGCTGACGAAGGAGGTGCCCGGCGACTTCGTGGGCGCCACCCCCTACGTCGTCACGCTGCTGGTGCTGTCGCTCTCGGCGCAGCGCCTGCGGATGCCCAAGGCGGACGGCATGCGCTACCGGAAGGGACAGGGCAAGTGACCTCCAGCGAGCCCATGGTCTGGAAGCCGCTGCGCGAGGCGGCCCGAGAGGCGATGTCCCGGGCGTACGTCCCGTACTCCGGCTACCCGGTCGGTGCGGCGGCGCTGGTCGAGGACGGCCGTACGGTCACCGGCTGCAACGTCGAGAACGCCTCGTACGGTCTCGGGCTGTGCGCCGAGTGCGGTCTGGTCTCGGCGCTGCAACTGAGCGGTGGCGGGCGGCTGACGCACTTCACCTGCGTCGACGGCGAGGGCGCGGTGCTGGTGCCGTGCGGTCGCTGCCGCCAGTTGCTGTACGAATTCGGCGGTCCGGAGCTGCTGTTGGAGACCCCGGCGGGCGTTCTGACGCTGTCGGAGATGCTCCCGCAGGCGTTCGGTCCCGACCATCTGAAGTAGCCTCGCGGCCCCTCCACTTGTGTGCGAGGGGCCGCTTCGCACGCTGTCTCTATGCGCGTAGAGTCCCGTACGTACGTGCAGAACCTGCCGGAAGGAATGCCATGGACGCCATCTCCGTCATCCGTACCAAGCGGGACCGCGGTGAGCTGAGCGACGAGCAGATCGACTGGGTCGTCGACGCCTACACCCGGGGCGAGGTCGCCGACGAGCAGATGTCCGCGCTGGCCATGGCGATCCTGCTGAACGGCATGAACCGGCGCGAGATCGCCCGCTGGACCGCCGCCATGATCGCCTCGGGCGAGCGGATGGACTTCTCGTCGCTGTCCCGCCCGACGGCCGACAAGCACTCCACGGGCGGTGTCGGCGACAAGATCACGCTGCCGCTCGCGCCGCTGGTCGCCGCGTGCGGCGCGGCCGTTCCGCAGTTGTCGGGCCGCGGCCTCGGCCACACCGGCGGCACGCTGGACAAGCTGGAGTCGATCCCCGGCTGGCGCGCGCTGCTGTCGAACGAGGAGATGCTGCACGTCCTCGACACCACCGGCGCGGTGGTCTGCGCGGCGGGCGACGGGCTCGCGCCCGCGGACAAGAAGCTCTACGCGCTGCGCGATGTCACGGGCACGGTGGAGGCCATCCCGCTGATCGCCTCGTCCATCATGTCCAAGAAGATCGCGGAGGGGACGGGCTCGCTGGTCCTCGATGTGAAGGTGGGCAGCGGCGCCTTCATGAAGACGATCGAGAACGCGCGGGAACTGGCCTCCACGATGGTCGGCCTGGGCACGGACCACGGCGTGAAGACGGTCGCGCTGCTCACGGACATGGCGACGCCGCTCGGCCTGACCGCGGGCAACGCGCTGGAGGTCCGCGAGTCGGTGGAGGTCCTGGCGGGCGGCGGCCCGGCGGACGTGGTCGAGCTGACCCTGGCCCTCGCGCGCGAGATGCTGGACGCGGCCGGACTGAAGGACGCGGACCCGGCCAAGGCCCTCGCCGACGGCTCGGCCATGGACGTGTGGCGCCGCATGATCTCCGCCCAGGGCGGGGACCCGGACGCGTCGCTGCCCACCTCCCGCGAGCAGCACGTGATCACCGCGCCGTCGTCGGGTGTCCTGACCCGGCTGGACGCCTACGACATCGGCGTCGCCGCCTGGCGCCTCGGCGCGGGCCGCGCCCGCAAGGAGGACCCGGTGCAGGCGGCGGCGGGCGTCGAGATGCACGCCAAGCCGGGCGACACGGTGACGGCGGGCCAGCCCCTGCTCACCCTGCACACGGACACCCCCGAGCGCTTCACGTACGCCCTGGAGTCGCTCGAAGGTTCGTACGACATCGCGGCCCCGGGCACGGACTTCACGGCGTCGCCGGTGGTCCTGGAACGCATCGCCTGACCAGGCACTTCCCCTTTCGGGCGAACGGGACCGGTGGACTGCCACCGGTCCCGTTCGGCGCTCAACCCGGCATCGGCGGATTCCCCCTCGGCCGCCCTCACCCCAGCCACGCCGCCACCCCCACCAACACCGGTACCGACAGCAGTGTCGACAGCAGGATCGACTGTTGGGCCAGGGACTCGCCTACCCGGTAGCGGCTGGCGTAGGTGAAGAGGTTCTGGGCTGCGGGGAGGGCCGAGGTGACCACCACGTCGAGCAGGCGGGCGCCGTGCAGGTCGAACGCCGTTGTTGCCAGGGCCCAGGCCGCCAGGGGCTGGCCCAGTGACTTCAGGGCGACCGAGAGCAGGACCAGCGGGCGGTCGTCGCCCCGGCCAGGGGTGCCGCTGCCGTGCAGGGCGATGCCGAAGGCCAGCAGGACGGCCGGGACGGACATGTCGGCGATCAGGGTGAGGGGCTCCATGACCGGGCCGGGGACACGCACACCGCTCGCCGAGACCAGGACCCCGCTCAGCGCGCCCACCGCGATCGGGTTGCGCAGGGGGGTCAACACCCGCTGCCACAGGGGGAGTCGGTCGCCCGTGCCCGAGAGGTCGAGGACCGTCAGGGCGATGGGGGAGACCACGATCTGCTGGAACAGCAGGACCGGCGCCACCAGCGAGGCATCGCCGAGGACGTACGCGGCGATCGGGATACCGAGATTGCCGGAGTTGACGTAGCCGGAGCACAGCGCGCCGATCGTCGTGCGGCCCACGCCCCAGCGGCGGACGGCGCCGACCACCACGAAGACGCCCCCGGCCGCCGCCGTGCTCAGCGCCGTCACCAGCAGGCGGCTGGAGAAGACCACCGACAGATCGGCCCGCGCCAGCGTGGTGAACAGCAGGGCGGGGGTCGCCACCTGGAAGGCCAGCCGGGTCAGCACCTCGCCGCCCTGGCCGCCGAGTGAGCCGCGCCGCCCGAGGACATAGCCGACGCCGATCACGACCGCGATCACCGCGAACCCGGTCAACACCCCCTGCACGCGGCCTCCCTCGCCTCCGATTCCGATGAGTTACGCCCGACGCGCCGGTCTAGGGACCGTGGAGACCACAACACCCGCCGTGCTCGTACTCACCGGACCCGTCACCCGGGAGGAGGTGCCCAGGCGGTGCGACGACGTGCGCGGGCTGCTGCGAGCGAGCCGGGCCGGGGCCGTGGTGTGCGATGTGGGCGGGCTGGGACCGCCCTGCCTGGGCGCCGTCGAACTGCTGGCGAGGATGCGGCTCACCGCGCGGCGGGCCGGGGGCCGCATCCTGCTGCGCGGCCCCGACCCCGGGCTACTCGCCCTGCTGGACCTCGTCGGCCTCCGTTTCGAACTGGAGGGGCAGGCCGAACAGCGGGAACCACCGCTGGGTGTCGAGGAAGCAGTGGAGCCCGGTGATCCTGCTCCCTGAGGTCTCCAGGGCCTGGATCGCCCACGCCGTGAGACCGCCCGTCTCCGGATCCGGCTTGTACTGCGCGAAGCCCGGCAGGCCGTTGACCTCCACGGGCAGCAGACGCGAGCCCGCGCAGGCGGAACCGAGCGTGGTCATGAACCCCGTGATGTCCGGCGTGCCACGCAGCCACAGGTCGAACGGCGGCATCGTCATCACCGCGTCCTCGTGCAGCAGCGCCGTCAGCGCCGTCATGTCGTACCCCTCGAAGGCCGCCACATAGCGCTCAAGGAGCCCCCGCTGCTCCTCGTCCAGGACGTCGGACACGGCGGCGTCGGCGCCCTGCTCGCTCCGCTCGGCCAGCGTCGCGCGGGCCCGCTGGAGCGCACTGTTGACCGACGCGACCGACGTGCCGAGCAACTCGGCGACCTCGCTCGCCTTCCACGCCAGCACCTCGCGCAGGATGAGCACCGCCCGCTGCTTGGGCGGCAGTTGCTGCAAGGCGGCCATGAACGCGAGCCGCACCGACTCCTTCGCCACCGCGGCCTCCGCCGGGTCGCCCACCGTCGGCAGCACGCGCGCGTCCGGCATCGGCTCCAGCCACGTGTGGTCCGGGCGGGGGGCGAGAGCCGCCTGGGCCAGCGGCGTGGCGTCCGTCAGATCCATCGGGCGGGCCCGCTTGTTGCCCGCGTTCAGCATGTCCAGGCAGACGTTGGTCGCGATCCGGTACAGCCAGGAGCGCAGGGAGGAGCGGCCCTCGAACTTCTCATAGTTCCGCCAGGCCCGGACCATCGTGTCCTGCACCGCGTCCTCGGCCTCGAAGGACGACCCGAGCATCCGGTAGCAGTACCCCGTCAGCTCGGTCCGGTGCTTCTCCAGCCGGACATCGAGGTCCTCCACCGCCGCCGTACCGTCACTCATGGTCCACCCACCCCTGTGGCCGTACTCGCTCGCGCCTGGCGCCCCAGCACTTCGGAACCTACAACAGCCCACTGACAACGGCCCCCGAAGCAGAGGAACGCCCAGGTCAGCCCAACTGCCGTACGGACATGAGCAGATGCTGGTGGACCGGGCGCGCCCCGCCGTCACCGTCCGTCTCGGACCCCAGCCCGGTGAGCAGCGCACGCTGGCCCACCCCCAGCAGTTCCATCCGCACCCGCGGCGCGTCGAAGGAGCCCAACGCGTCCAGCAGATACGCCGGATTGAACGCCACGGACGCCTCCTCCGCGCCGCTCAGCGTGGCGGGCAGGCGCTGCGCGGCGACGTCGTCCCCGTAGCCCGCCCCCAGCAGCACGGACCCGTCCGCCGAGAAGTCCAGCCGCACCGGGTTGCTGGCCTCCGCCACCACCGCGACCCGTCGCGCCGCCTCCACCAGGTCCTCGCACGCCACCTCGGCGACCGTGGCTCCCGTCATGTCGAACAGCGAGCCGTAGCGCGGCAGTCGCCCCTCCAGCAGCCGCACCGTCGCCCGTATGTCGCCCCCGGCGAAGCCGATCAGACCCCCGTCGAGCCCGATACGCACCCGCCCGGAGCGCGACAACGACCGTGCCACGTCGAGCAGTCGGCGCGCGGGCAGCAGCGCCTCCACCGGGCCGTCACCGGCGGCGGCCTCCGGCTTCCACTCCAGCCGCCGTACGGCATACCGGTAGCGGTCCGACGCGGCCAGCGTCATCGTCCCGCCGTCCAGGGTCAGTTGGACCCCGGTCAGCGCGGGCAGCGTGTCGTCGCGGCCCGCGGCGACGGCGACCTGGCCGACCGCGGTCGCGAACGCGGCGGCGTCCACGCTCGCGTACGGCCGCGGCGCCGTCGGCAGCGTCGGGTACTCCTCCCGCGGCAGCGTCGAGAGCCCGAAGCGCGTACCGCCCGCCTCCACCGTGAACCGGCTGCCCTCCAGGGCACAACTGACCGGCCCGGCGGGCAGGACCCGGCAGATGTCCAGCAGCCTGCGCCCGAGGACGATCACCTGTCCGCCGACCGTCGTCTCCGCCTCGGTCTCGACGCACGCCGCCGTCTCCAGGTCGAACCCCGAGACGCTCAGCCACCCGTCGGCCGCCTCCAGCAGCAGCCCGCCCAGCACCGGCACGGTCGTCCGCGCGGGCAGCACACGGGCCGCCCACCCCACGGCCTCCGTGAGATCGCCACGGTCGATCCGGAACTGCATGTACGAAACCCCCTGCTCGGCCCAGTCGTTCGGGCGGACGCTATACGCGACCACTGACAACAGGCGCCGACCAGGGGGAACGTCGCTTTGGATCAGGCCGTCGCGAGGCACCGCTCGGCTCGTGCCGCCCTCGACCCCAGCACCGTGATCGTCACGACGCCGGCCACCGCCAGCAGACCCATGCCGACCGTCCCGTCCCAGCCGGAGGCGTGGAAGGCGACCGCGCCGAGCGTGCTGCCCGCGCTGGAGCCGATGTAGTACGACGACTGGTACAGGGCGGCGGCCTGGGCGCGGCCCCGCTTCGCCGTGTGGCTGACCGCCGACGACGCGACCGCGTGGCCCGCGAAGAAGCCCGCCGTGATCAGGACCAGACCGAGCAGCACCAGCGGCAGCACGGGCACCAGGGAGAGCAGCAGGCCCGCCGTCGTCGTACCGCCCGCGAGGTAGAGCGCGCCGCGGCGGCCCAGCCGGCCCACCAGCCGCCCGGCGGTCGACGCCGACACCGTGCCCACCAGATACACCAGGAAGATCGAGCCGATGATGCCCTGCGGCAGGGAGAACGGCGCCTCGGTGAGGCGGTAGCCGATCACCGTGTAGACCCCGCCGAACACCATCATGAACAGCGCGCCGATCGCGTACAGCCTGCGCAGCAGCGGATCGGAGAGATGGTCGCGGACCGAGCGGGCGAGCACGCGCGGGCGCAGCGAGCCCGGCTCGAAGTGCCTCGGCGCCGGCAGCAGGAGGCGGAAGGCCACCGCGCAGCCGACCGCGATCACCCCGACGGTGCCCACGGCCACCCGCCAGCCCCACTCCTGCGCGACCCAGCCGGTGATGATCCGGCCGCTCATCCCGCCGACGCTGTTGCCCGCCACGAACAGGCCGATCGCCGTGATCAGGGCCCGCGGGCTGACCTCCTCCGCCAGATACGCGGTCGCCGACGCGGGCAGTCCCGCGAGGGCCGCGCCCTGTACCGCCCGCAGCGCGATCAGCGCGCCCAGCGTCGGGGCGAAGGGGACCAGCAGACCGACGGTCACCGCGACCGCCAGCGACGCCGTCATCAGCGTGCGCCGTCCGAAGCGCTCGGACAGGGCGCTCATGGGGAGGACGAACAGGGCCAGCGCGCCCGTCGCGCCCGACACCGTCCAGCTCGCCGCGCTCGCCGAGGCCCCGAAGTCATGGGAGACGAGCGGCAGCAGGGCCTGCGTGGAGTAGAGGAGGGCGAAGGTCGCGACCCCCGCCAGGAACAGGGCGAGGCTCATCCGGCGGTAACCGGGGCCGCCCGGGGTCATACGGGAGTCGACGGCGGGGACGGGGTCGGCGCCCACGGGAGTGGACGCCTTGGTATCAGCGGCAGGCATGCTTCGAACGTACGGACCCGCCGCTCATGCGTCCAATGCACAGAATCCGCATAATCATTCCCATGGTGCATCAGCAGAGGCCAGCGGCTCGCCTGTCACCGTCCGGTGACACAGAAGACATCGTCGCGCTCCTCGCGCCACGCCTGGCGTACTTCGCCGGAGTGGCCCGGACCGAGCACGTCACGCGTGCCGCGCAGGAGATGCAGGTCCCGCAGTCCACGCTGTCCCGCGCGCTCGTCCGGCTCGAAGAGGACCTGGGCGTCGAGCTGTTCGCCCGCCGGGGCCGTACGGTCGCGCTCACCCCGGTCGGCCGGACGTTCCTCGCCGCCGTCGAGCGCGCCCTCGCGGAGATCGAGCGGGCCGCCGAGGAGGCACGCGCGGACACCGACCCGGCCGCCGGGAAGGTCGCCTTCGGCTTCCTGCACACGATGGGCGCCGAGACCGTGCCCTCGCTGATCCACGCCTTCCGCGCCGACCACCCGCGCGTGCGCTTCAGCCTCGTGCAGAACTACGGCGAGGCGATGCTCGAACGCCTGCGCGCGGGCGAGTTGGACCTGTGCCTGACCTCCCCGGTGCCCGACGCCCCCGGCCTGGTCGCCCGCCGTATCGACGAGCAGAAGCTGCGACTCGTGGTCCCCGCCGACCACCGGCTCGCGGGCCGCAAGCGCATCCGTCTCGCCGAGGCCGCCGAGGAGGCCTTCGTGACCCTCGAACCCGGCTACGGACTACGGCGCATCACCGACGACCTGTGCCGCCAGGCCGGGTTCGCCCCTCGGGTCGCCTTCGAGGGCGAGGAGGCGGAGACGCTGCGCGGGCTGGTCGCGGCGGGGCTCGGCGTGGCGCTGCTGCCGCCGCCCGCGGTGCCGCGCCCCGGCGTCGTGGAGCTGACGGTCACCGCGCCGCGGGCGGTGCGGGAGATCGGGGTGGCGTGGCTGGAGGGACATGTCGACACCCCGCCGGTCGCGGCGTTCAAGAAGTTCCTGCTGTCGCGGAGGGGACGGCTGCTGCCGGGCTGACGAAGGGGATCCGGGGTCCTCACTTCTTGAGCGTCCGCCCGAACCCCGCCGCGAGCGGCATCCGCAGCCCCAGCGGCGGCGGGGCCGCGAGGGCGTCCTCCACCGGCCGGGCGAAGGCCCGCCCGAACAGCGCGCCCAGCACGAAGTTCTCGGCCAGCGCGTGCACTTCGGACCGGTAGTGGCGCAGCCCGTGCCCGTCGGAGTGCACCTCGAAGCGGCAGATGTCGCGGTTCGCCTTCTTCGCGCGCGCCGCGAGCCGGAACGACAGCTCCGGGTCCGCCCGGGTGTCGCTGGTGCCGTGGACGATCATCACCCGTCGCCCGACGAGCTGCTTGACCGGTTCGAGCGTCGCCGTCCTGCCGTCCTCGGGCAGCCAGGGCGCGAGCGCCAGCACCGAGGTGACGGCCGTGTGCCCGGCCGCGCGCAGCGCCGCCCGGCCGCCCATGGCGAGGCCGACGAGACAGACCGGTACGTCCCCGTAGCGCCGTACGACCTCGTCCGCAGCCCAGGTGGCGTCCTGCGCCAGATGTGCCTCGGCGTCGTTCCACCCCCGGTAGCGGTAGTGCACCGCGTGGCTGACGAGACCGTCGCGGTGCCCCGCGCGCGCGAGACGGCGGCCGAGCCCGCGCACGGGGGCGGTCGCCGTCCAGGGGGACGGGCCGCGCGTGGAGGCCTCCTCGCCGCCCGGCAGCAGCAGCACCGCGCCGCTCACCGCCCTCGGCTCCGGACCGAGCGCTCTGCCCAGCCGGGCTCTGCGAACCGGCGTCGCTTGCTGTGCCATCAGTCTCCTAGTGAGGGACCACCGGCGTCGGCCGGTGGGGGAATGCTTCCCTGGCCTGTCGTACGGGAGCGGACGTACTGGTGCGGACGTGCTGGACGGCCCCACCGGAGCGGACGTACGGGAGCGGAGTCGTCCAGAACAGTGTCAGAAGCGACAGTGTCAGAAGCGCTCGGGTACGGAACCGTCCGGTGGATCACCTTTGGATATCGACACAACCCCCTGTCTGAACATCTACGCGCGTAGGGGCTAGGGTGCGAAAATGACGAGTCAGCACCAGAACACCCCGAACCGGGATCAGATCCTCCGGGCACCCAAGGTCCTGCTGCACGACCATCTGGACGGCGGCCTGCGCCCCGCCACGATCGTCGAACTCGCGCGGCAGACCGGCTACACGCAACTCCCCGAGACCGACCCGGAGAAGCTCGGCATCTGGTTCCGGGAGGCCGCCGACTCCGGCTCCCTGGAGCGGTATCTGGAGACCTTCTCCCACACCGTCGGCGTGATGCAGACCCGCGAGGCGCTCGTGCGCGTGGCGGCCGAGTGCGCGGAGGACCTCGCCGCGGACGGCGTCGTCTACGCCGAGGTGCGCTACGCGCCCGAGCAGCACCTCGAGGGCGGGCTCACCCTCGAAGAGGTCGTCGAGGCGGTCAACGAGGGCTTCCGGGAAGGCGAGCGGCGCGCGCGGGCGAACGGCCACCGCATCCGCGTGGGCGCTCTGCTCACCGCCATGCGGCACGCGGCCCGCGCCCTGGAGATCGCCGAACTCGCCAACCGCTACCGGGACCTCGGGGTCGTCGGCTTCGACATCGCCGGTGCCGAGGCCGGTTACCCTCCCACCCGGCACCTCGACGCGTTCGAGTACCTCAAGCGCGAGAACAACCACTTCACCATCCACGCGGGCGAGGCCTTCGGGCTGCCCTCGATCTGGCAGGCCCTGCAGTGGTGCGGCGCCGACCGGCTCGGGCACGGGGTGCGCATCATCGACGACATCCAGGTGGCCGAGGACGGCTCGGTGCGGCTCGGGCGCCTGGCCTCGTACGTACGGGACAAGCGGATCCCGCTGGAGATGTGCCCCAGCTCCAACCTCCAGACCGGCGCCGCCGCCTCGTACGCCGACCACCCCATCGGGCTGCTGCGGCGGCTGCACTTCCGGGCCACGGTCAACACCGACAACCGGCTGATGTCCGGCACCAGCATGACCCAGGAGTTCGTGCACCTGGTCGACGCCTTCGGCTACACGTTCGACGACCTTCAGTGGTTCACCGTCAATGCGATGAAGTCGGCGTTCATTCCTTTCGATGAACGACTGGCGATGATCAATGACGTCATCAAGCCCGGTTACGCCGAGCTGAAGTCCGCATGGCTGTTCCAGCAGACCGCTTCGACCAGCGGTTCTGTGGGCTCCGAGGGCTGAGAAGCACCCTGTCCGTGGCGGCCTGGAGCGTGGTGTCCGGCCGCCACGAGGTGTTTGCGGCCCCCGCCCCGGGGTGTCTACGGTCTTGGACCGCTCAGCTCCCCGTCATCGGATCCAAGGACGCATCGCATGAAGCAGTCTGCTGCCAAGACCCTCGGTGTCGCCGCTCTCGGTGCCGCCTTCGCCGCCGCGGGCGCGGGCGTCGCGAGCGCCGCCCCGGCCGCGCCGCCCGCCGCAGGGCCGGTCAACGCCACCCAGGCGCTGCCGACGGGCAAGCTCACCCAGTCGCTGCCGGGCGCCGGTGAGGCGCTCGGCCAGGGGCAGCGGGCGCTCGGCATGGCGCTGACCGCTACTCAGCCCGCCACCCAGCGAGTTCTCGCCGACGGCCCGGCCGCGCCGGTGACCGGCCTGCTCGGCGGCCTGCCCGTCAAGGGGCTGCCGACGCACGGCCTGCCGGTGAACGGCATCCCGGTCGGCTGAGGCCACCCGCTCGTACGACATGCCGATGGGCGCCCCGATCCGGGGCGCCCATCGGCATGTCGGCAGGTCGGGACGCGGACGAGGCGTCACCAGCGCAGGCTGTCCGCCGCCGCGCGCTCCTCCGACGGGAACAGCATCCACAGCGCCAGATAGAGCAGGCACTGCGGGCCGGGCAGCAGACAGGACACCAGGAAGATCACGCGCATCGTCGTCGCGGAGGTGCCGAAGCGCCGTGCCAGCGCTGCGCACACTCCGCCGATCATCCGTCCGTGCGTGGGGCGGGCAAGTGCGGCCATGGGAGGGCTCCTTCGCGAACCGTAGCGTGAACTCGACATCGTCCACGCTACGAGGACGAAGGGGGGCAAGCGTCCCTCTAAGGAGCGATTCCCACCCTGGGAATCGTCGGGGTGCGCCCCTGAGACGGCTCCTCCGAGTGGAGCACGGCGGTCCGCTGCCGGCCCCGGGCCCGGCGGCGCAGCCGGGCGCGGCCCGCGGGCACGACCAGCAGATGCGCGAGGGCCACGCCGACCGTGTTGAGCAGGACCGCGTCGATGTCCACGACCTGACCGGGCACCCCGGTCTGCAGCAGCTCGAACCCCAGGGAGATCAGGGTGCCCGCGCCGACCGTACGGGCCAGCGAGGCGAGCGGCGAGACGTCGAGCCGCCCCCCGGCCATGGGCAGCAGCACCCCGAGCGGCGCCAGCAGCGCGAGCCCCTTCCCTACGCGACGGGTCGCCTGCGGCCAGCCGAGCGCGAGATCGGCCCTGATCCCGGCGAACGGATGCAGATTGGCGGGCCTGACCCACGGGACGTCCAGCGGGCGCAACATGATCCAGGCGACGAGCGCGAGGTGTGCGACGAGGAGGACACCCCCTGCCACACGGACGCGGTTCGCGGCGCTGCCGCCGTTTGAGCCTTGACGCTGCACGCCCCCCTAGACGCGGGCCTCAGGGGGATCGGTTCCGGAATGCACCGGGACGGGTGAGTGGCGCGGCGCACGTACGAGCCGTGCGCGCCCCGGCGGATGCGCCGGGGCGCGTGTGACTCAGGCGACCTTGCCGGAGGGCGGCGTCACCGCGCCCGGCCGCGAGCGCACCTGAGTGGTGCACTCGTAGCGGCGCAGCGGCCGGCCGGGGCCGCCGAGCACGACGGACCCGTCCTCGGCGGCGGTCGCCTCGGAGCCCGCGAAGGTGCAGACGATCTGCGCGAGGGCGTACGAGCCGAGGTCCTCCGGCGGGGTGCTCAGCCGGAACGTGTCCTCCGGGTCCTTGTCGCGTGGGCCGCTCACCCGGATCCCGCCGAGCACGTCCGTCGAGTAGCCCGCCTGCGCCTCCCCGGCCGGCGGCTGCGCGGCGAGCTGGTCGAGCAGCCCCTGGGCCACCTGCACCCGGCGCTGGCCCTCGGCCGGTCCGTCCGGGATGCGTACGGAGCGGTCCGTGGCCACCAGTTGCGAGGAGCACAGCAGGAAGACCTGGACCGGCAGGCCGCCGGCGCTCTGCGCGGACAGATCCGTGCCCGACAGCGCGCAGGGCACCCGGGAGGGCGCGGGACCGAACTCCGTCGGCACCTGGGTCGGGCGGATGCCGCAGCCGGCCAACAGGACGGCCAGCAGCGGGACGGCGAGCCAGGCATGGGCGCCGCGTAGCGTCATCGGGCGTTCTCCTCGGTGCCGTTCGCCTCCCGCGTCCCGTCCTCGATGAGCGGCGAGGCGTCGCGCGGCAGGCGCAGTGTGAACACCGCCCCGCCCTCGGGCGAGTTGGCGGCCGTGATCCGGCCGCCGTGGATGTGCGCGTTCTCCAGCGCGATGGACAGGCCGAGGCCGCTGCCCTCGGAGCGCGGGCGCGAGGCGCTCGCCTTGTAGAAGCGGTCGAAGACATGGGGCAGGACGTCCTCGGGGATACCGGGACCGTGGTCGCGCACCGCGATGAGGAGGTCCTCGCCCTCCTCGCGCACGCGGACCCGTACCGGCGAACCGCCGTGCTTGAGCGCGTTGCCGATCAGGTTCGCCAGGATCACGTCGAGGCGGCGCGGGTCGAGGCGGACGATGATGCCGCGCTCGGCGTCCAGTTCGACGGCGTCCAGCCAGGCGCGGGCGTCGATGCAGGCGGTGATCTGGTCGGCGATGTCCACGTCGTCCACGACCAGCCGGGCCGTGCCCGCGTCGAAGCGGGTGACCTCCATCAGGTTCTCGACCAGGTCGTTCAGCCGCCGGGTCTCGCTGACCACCAGGCGCACGGCCGGCTCGATCATCGGGTCGACGCTGCCCGTCTCGGCGTCCAGCTCCTCCTCCAGCACCTCGGTGACCGCGGTGATCGCCGTGAGCGGAGTACGCAGTTCATGGGACATGTCGGCGACGAAGCGACGGGATGCCTCCTCGCGACCGCTCATGTCCGCGACCTTCTTCTCCAGCGACTCGGCCGCGCGGTTGAACGTCCGTGACAGATCGGCCAGTTCGTCCGTGCCGGACACGCGCAGCCGGGTGTCCAGCTTGCCCTCGCCGAGCCGCCGGGCCGCGCTGCCGAGGCGGTGCACCGGCCGCAGGACGGTCGTCGCGGCGGCCTGCGCGAGCAGCGCCGAGCCGATCAGCGCGAGAGCGGTGGCGACACCGAGCGACCAGGCAAGGGAGTTGAGGTCCTTGGCCTCCGGTTCGAGGGACTTGAGCATGTAGCCGGTGGGGCCGCCGCCGATGACCTTCGTGCCGCCGACCAGATACGGCTTGCCGTGGTCGTCGATGCGCTGCCAGTACAGGTGGTAGGCGTCCTTGTTGGACGAGGACACCGGCTGCTGCTCGTTCACCGCCCGCTGAAGGGACTTCGGCACGTTCTGCAGCGTGAACGTGCCCAGCTCGGAGTTGCCGACCACCGCCTTGCCGCGCTCGTCCTGCGCGACCAGCAGCACGCTGAAGCGCTGCCCGCTGCCCGCCATCTGCCCGGCGGTGTGCTGGAGTTCGTCCCGCGTCGGGTGCGCGGGCAGCGCGCTCGCCCGGTTCTGCATCTCCTGCTGGAAGTCGTGCAGCACCGCGTCCTGGGTACGGGTGAGCACGGCCTCGCGGTTGAGCCAGTAGGCGATGCCGGACGCCGACACGGCGGCGGTCAGCGCGACGAGCCCGAACACCACGACCAGGCGCAGCCGGAGACTCGTGAAGCGCAGCCGGGACGCCAGGACCCTGCGGGCCGCCGCCCAGCCGCGGGGCGCTCCGTGCGCATCGGCCACGTGCGCATCGGCTCCTTGCGGATCGGTCACTTGCGAATCCGTCACGTGCGCGTCCGTCACTGAGGAGCGTCCAGCCGGTAGCCGACCCCACGGACCGTACGGATCAACGTGGGGGACGACGGTACGTCCTCGACCTTGGCGCGCAGCCGCTGCACACACGCGTCGACGAGCCGCGAGTCGCCCAGGTAGTCGTGCTCCCACACCAGCCGCAGCAGTTGCTGCCGCGACAGCGCCTGACCGGGCCGCCTGCTCAGCTCGAGGAGCAACCGCAGCTCGGTGGGCGTCAGTTGGAGATCGTCGCCGTTCTTCGTGACGGTCATCGCCGCCCGGTCGATGACCAGGCTGCCGAACGTCGCCGAGTCGCTGGCCTCGCGCTCACCGCGCCGCAGCACGGCCCGGATCCGGGCGTCCAGCACCCGCCCCTGCACCGGCTTGACGACATAGTCGTCGGCGCCGGACTCCAGCCCGACCACCACGTCGATGTCGTCGCTGCGCGCGGTCAGCAGGATGATCGGCAACTGGTCGGTGCGCCGGATGCGCCGGCACACCTCGAAGCCGTCGATGCCGGGCAGCATCACATCCAGCACGATCAGGTCCGGGCGCTGCTCACGCAGCAGCTTGAGACCGTCCTCGCCGGTGGCAGCAGTGGCCACGCGATGACCCTGGCGCGTCAAAGAGAGCTCCAGGGCCGTTCGGATGGCGTCGTCGTCCTCGATCAGCAACAGGGAAGGCACGAGGGCCATTCTGGCTCAAACCACGGACATGTATCGACTGCCTGAGCGCTCCCTCACATCCCGCGCACAGAGCGGGGCCCGATGGCTCGTCTCCGTAGCCGTTCAACTCCTCAGTGTGACGCTCCGACGTGACCTGGAACGCCCTCTGTGACAGCCCTGTGACAGTCGCCGGACATCGCCATGAAGTCGCTTCGGCAAGCTTTTCGACATGAGCAAGGCCGCCTCCGCAGGGCGGCAGTCAGACCGGGACTCCATGACGGGGGGCGCGAGATGAACACGCTGCACGGCACCAGCACGAGCGCAGTTGTCACGCGTCTGCATGATGTGACCCGGCACGAGAAGTCCGGTGCCGTGAGCGGGCGGGGGTGCGCTCGCGGTACCGGGCGTCAGCACACCGGATCCGTGCAAGGGCGTCCGCCCTACATGACGGTGGTTGACGCGCTCGGGGGAGAGGCTCACGGGGGAGCCGCGTACGGGGAGGGCAACGGGGAGCGTCGCTCGGCGGCGGAGGCGGAGTTCACCGCCTACGTCGAGGAGCGCCGCGCCTCCCTGTACGCGACCGCCTACCACCTGACCGGTGACCGCTTCGAGGCCGAGGACCTGCTCCAGAGCGCGCTGTTCTCGACCTACCGGGCATGGGACCGGATCACGGACAAGGCCGCCGTGGGGGGCTACCTGCGGCGGACGATGACCAATCTGCACATCAGCGCGTGGCGCCGCCGCAAGCTGAACGAGTACCCGACCGAGGAGCTGCCGGAGACCGTCGGCGACACGGACGCGATGCGCGGCACCGAACTGCGCGCCGTCCTGTGGCAGGCGCTCGCCCGGCTGCCGGAACTCCAGCGCACCATGCTGGTCCTGCGCTACTACGAGGGCCGCACGGACCCGGAGATCGCGGAGATCCTCGACATCAGTGTCGGCACGGTGAAGTCGAGCATCTGGCGGTCGCTCCGCCGGCTGCGCGGGGACGAGATCCTCAGCTTCGGCCGTGACGAGGAGGAGTCCTTCGGGGAGTTGGTCGCCTGAGGGATCGGGGGGACACGGGGGAAGTACGGGGGTACGGGGGAAACACGGGGGAGCACTACCGGGGGGAAGTGCGAGGGACCACGGGGGCGCGGGGGAGCGCTCGCGGGGGAACAACGGGGAACACGGGGGAAGTACGGGGGAGCAACACAGCGGGGCTGGAGGGCCGGGGGGTCCGTCCAGCCCCGCTTCCCGTGCCTACGCGCTGGTGCTCACCGGCGGTATGTGCCGCCCCGCGGTCGCCGCCGCCAGCCGGGCCAGCGCCTCGTCCCGGTCGCAGGCGTACGCGCCGAGCGCCGTCTGCCGGGCGATGATCGACCGCTCCGTACGCATCAGCCGCCAGCCGCGGCGCAGCAGGAACGGGACCGACTTGCGGCCCTCCTTGAGATCGCGCACGAAGCGGCGGCGGAACGTGGTGAAGGGCCCCCGCGACAGGCACAACGCGTCGGCCAGGACGCCCAGTTCACGACAGCGCCGCACGATCTCGGCGGCGAAGATGCCCTCCGCGATGAAGACGGGCGAGCGGTCGATGTCCAGGGCCTCCTCGCCCGTCCGCGCGCTCAGCGAGATGTCGTACACGGGCACCGTCGTACGGCCCTTGGCGCACAGTTCGGTGATGGCCGCGAGGGCGGCGTCCGCGTCCCATGACTCCGGGTGGTCCCAGTCGATGTCCGAACTCCCCGCCACCAGCGGCAGCGTGGGGTCGTCGCCCTCCTTGTAGAAGTCGTCGAGCCGCAGCACGGGCAGCCCTGAGTGCGCGGCGACAAGGGACTTGCCGGATCCGGAGGGGCCGCAGAGCAGCACGACGCGGGCCGGGCCCGGGGTTGAGGGTTGGGAACTCACGAGTCACCAGTCTGACGTATCGCGCGCCCCGAGCCGACCCTGCGGGTCGACGTTGGAGCGGACATCACACCTCAACTACCCTACGCGTTGCACGTATTACTCTCAGCGACCAGAAGGTGGCAGCAGTCATGGCACGACACGCCTCCCCCCACGCCCCCACCGCCCGACGCGTCCTCGTGGCCCTCGCGACCACGGGCGTCGCCCTGGGAGTGGGCGCGGGCGCCGCCTCGGCGGACACCGGAACCGTCCGCACCGCGCCGCGGAGCGGGCCCACGTCGCTCGGCCAGGCCGACCCGCAGGCGGGGCTGAAGGCGCTGACGGGAACCGTGGGCTACGTCACCGGCCCGCTCGCGAACCTCAAGCCGAATCCCTTGGCGGGCACGGGAGTCGACCCGCTCGACAACGGAGTCGGCACCCAGCTCTCCGACTTCAAGCCCCTGACCTCCCAGGCCCTCACCCGCCCGGTGGCCCAGGCCCCGTCCATCGGCAGCGTGCCGTTGGTCGGCCGACTGCTGGGCTCGCTGCACTGAGCCCACGGCACCGAAGCAGCGGGGCCGTGGCCCCTCCGTACGGAGAGAGTCACGGCCCGCTGACAGAGGCGGGCGTCAGTACGACGAACCCGACGCGCCCAGCGACCCCGTCGGGTGCCAGACCGTCTTCGTCTCCAGGAACGCCGTCAGGCGGTCGATGCCCGGCGTCGCGGCGTAGTCCACAGGCTGTGGACGAAGGACGCGCTTCAGGTTGTCCGCCGCCGCGATCTCCAGCTCCTTCGCCAGGGACTCGTCGGCCCCGGCCAGGTCGATCGCGTTGACGTCCTGGTGGGCGGCCAGGGGGGCCGCGATCTCCGCCGTACGGCCGGAGAGGACGTTCACTACGCCGCCCGGCAGGTCGGAGGTGGCCAGCACCTCGCCCAGGGAGAGCGCGGGGAGCGGAGCCCGCTCCGACGCCACCACGACCGCCGTGTTGCCGGTCGCGATCACGGGGGCGATCACCGAGACCAGGCCCAGGAACGACGACTCCTGGGGGGCCAGGACCGCGACCACGCCCGTCGGCTCGGGCGACGACAGGTTGAAGAACGGGCCCGCGACCGGGTTGCCGCCGCCGACCACCTGGGCGATCTTGTCGGTCCAGCCCGCGTACCAGACCCAGCGGTCGATCGTCGCGGACACCTGCGCCGCGGCCTTCGCCTTCGACAGGCCCTCCGCGTCGGCGACCTCGCGCACGAACTGCTCGCGCCGCCCCTCCAGCATCTCGGCTACGCGGTAGAGGATCTGACCGCGGTTGTACGCCGTCGCCCCCGACCAGCCGCCGAACGCCTTGCGCGCCGCGACCACGGCGTCCCGGGCGTCCTTGCGGGAGGAGAGGGGCGCGTTCGCCAGCCACTTGCCCTTTGCGTCGGTCACCTCGTACACCCGGCCGCTCTCGGAACGCGGGAACTTCCCGCCCACGTACAGCTTGTAGGTCTTGAAGACGGAGAGTCGCTCAGTGGTTTCGGTCTTCTCAGACATCGAGGTACGCCTCCAGGCCGTGGCGACCGCCCTCGCGGCCGAAGCCCGACTCCTTGTAGCCGCCGAACGGCGAGGTCGGGTCGAACTTGTTGAACGTGTTGGACCAGACGACACCCGCGCGAAGCTTGTTCGCCACCGCCAGGATGCGGGAGCCCTTCTCCGTCCAGATGCCCGCCGACAGGCCGTACTGGGTGTTGTTGGCCTTGGCGACGGCCTCCTCCGGCGTGCGGAAGGTGAGGACCGAAAGGACGGGGCCGAAGATCTCGTCACGGGCGATGGTGTGCGCCTGTGTGACGTTCGTGAACAGCGTCGGCGCGAACCAGTAGCCGGACGTGGGCAGTTCACAGGCCGGCGACCAGCGCTCGGCGCCCTCCGCCTCGCCCTGGTCGGCGAGCGCGGTGATCCGGGCCAACTGTTCGGCGGAGTTGATCGCGCCGATGTCCGTGTTCTTGTCGAGCGGATCGCCCAGGCGGAGCGTGCCGAGCCGCCGCTTCAGGGCGTCCAGCAGCTCGTCCTGGATCGACTCCTGGACCAGCAGCCGGGAGCCCGCGCAGCAGACCTGGCCCTGGTTGAAGAAGATGCCGGTCACGATGCCCTCGACGGCCTGGTCCACGGGTGCGTCGTCGAAGACGATGTTCGCGCCCTTGCCGCCCAGTTCGAGCGTGAGCTTCTTCCGCGTCCCCGCGACCGTACGGGCGATCTCCTTGCCCACGGCGGTCGAGCCGGTGAAGGCGACCTTGTTCACGTCCGGGTGCGCGACGAGCGCGGCACCCGCGTCGCCGTAGCCGGGAAGGATGTTGACGACGCCCTTGGGCAGGCCCGCCTGGCGGCAGATGTCCGCGAAGAAGAGCGCCGACAGGGGCGTGGTCTCGGCGGGCTTGAGGACGACCGTGTTGCCGGTCGCGAGCGCCGGGGCGATCTTCCACGCCAGCATCAGCAGCGGGAAGTTCCACGGGATGACCTGGCCCGCGACACCCAGCGGCCGGGGGTTCGCGCCGAACCCGGCGTGATCCAGCTTGTCGGCCCAGCCCGCGTAGTAGAAGAAGTGCGCGGCGACCAGCGGGAGATCCGCGTCGCGGGTCTCCCTGATCGGCTTGCCGTTGTCCAGCGTCTCCAGGACGGCCAGCTCACGGCTGCGCTCCTGGATGATGCGGGCGATACGGAACAGGTACTTGGCGCGCTCGGAGCCGGGCAGCGCCGACCACTTCTCGAACGCCTTGCGGGCGGCCTTCACCGCGCGGTCGACGTCCTCAGCGGTGGCCTGGGCGACCTCGGAGAGCACCTCCTCGGTGGACGGGCTGACCGTCTTGAAGACCTTGCCGCCCGCCGCCTCGGTGAACTCGCCGTCGATGAAGAGGCCGTAGGAGGGCGCGATGTCGACGACCGAGCGGGACTCGGGCGCGGGGGCGTACTCGAATGCGGATGTCAGCATTTCCATGTCCATGGGGTCTCAGTCCACCGTCACGTAGTCGGGGCCGGAGTAGCGGCCGGTGGCCAGCTTCTGACGCTGCATCAGCAGATCGTTCAGCAGCGAGGAGGCGCCGAAGCGGAACCAGTGGTTGTCCAGCCAGTCCTCGCCCGCCGTCTCGTTGACGAGGACCAGGAACTTCACGGCGTCCTTGGAGGTACGGATACCGCCCGCGGGCTTCACACCGATCTGGATGCCGGTCTGCGCGCGGAAGTCACGCACGGCCTCCAGCATGAGCAGGGTGTTGGCCGGGGTCGCGTTGACGGCGACCTTGCCCGTCGAGGTCTTGATGAAGTCGGCGCCCGCCAGCATGCCGAGCCAGCTCGCGCGCCGGATGTTGTCGTACGTCGACAGCTCGCCCGTCTCGAAGATGACCTTCAGCCGGGCCGACCCGCAGGACTCCTTGACGGCGACGATCTCGTCGTACACCTTCATGTACCTGCCCGCGAGGAACGCCCCGCGGTCGATGACCATGTCGATCTCGTCGGCGCCCGCGGCCACGGCGTCCCGCACGTCGGCCAGCTTCACGTCGAGCGCGACGCGGCCCGCCGGGAAGGCGGTGGCGACCGAGGCGACCTTCACGCCGGAGCCCGCGACGGCCTCCTTGGCGACGGCCACCATGTCGGGGTAGACGCAGACGGCCGCGGTCGTCGGGGTCGTACGGTCCGTCGGGTCGGGGTGCACCGCCTTGGCGCCGAGCGCCCGGACCTTGCCCGGGGTGTCCGCGCCTTCCAGCGTCGTCAGGTCGACCATCGAGATGGCGAGGTCGATGGCGTACGCCTTCGCGGTGGTCTTGATGGAACGGGTACCGAGGGAGGCGGCGCGCGCCTCCAGGCCGACCGCATCGACGCCGGGCAGCCCATGGAGGAAGCGGCGCAGCGAGCTGTCGGACGCGGTGACGTCCGTGAGTGCGTGTGCAGCAGTGGGTGCAGAAGGGGGCATGGTCACCAGGCGAGCATATCTACGCGCGTAGCGGCTGTACACCCCGGGGAGGGTCTCCCGCCGGGGCCGCCCGGGGGCGTGGGTCGCCGCCTTCGCGACCGGACACGGCCGGGCGGCGCGCGGGCCACGGTTGCGTACCAGCCGGGACCGGCCGGGGAGTGCCTCACACCCGTCGTGCAGAATCAGTCCATGACGACCCCCGATCGCCAGTCGCCCGCGCCGGACACCTCGGCACCCGAGTCCCGGGACCGTATCTACCGGTCGCCCGCCGGAATCGTGGGCGGCGTGCTGCTGCTCGGCCTCGTGCTCTGGCTCGGCATCGACGCGCTGGTCACGGGGCACGGCCGTACCCCCTGGCTGGCGCTCGCCGGGCTGATCCTGCTCATCCCGCTGATCATGGCCTTCACCGTGCGCCCGGCGGTGTACGCGAACGAGGAGCGGCTGCGCATCCGCAACCCGTTCCGTGTGATCGTGCTGCCCTGGTCCTCGGTCGGCTCGCTCCGCTCGGGCTACTCGAACGAAGTCATCGTGACGACCGGCACCAAGTTCCAGATCTGGGCGGTCCCCGTCTCGCTGCGCGCCCGCAAGAAGGCGGCGCGGCGGCAGGCCAAGGCCACCGTGGAGGCCGCCCAGGCGGGTAAGAAGGGCCGTTCGGGCTCGTCCGCCGCGGCCTCGGAGGCGCCCATCCGCGCGCAGAGCGACAAGATCATGCACGACCTGCGCGAACTGGCCGACCGCCACGAGAAGTCCGAGCGCGCCCAGGGCGAGCCGACGGTGCGCTGGGCGTACGAGGTGATGGCGCCCGCGGTGGCGGGCGCGGTGCTGCTGGCGATCCTGCTGATAGTGGGCTGAACCGCCCGCGCCAGCCGCAACAGGCGTCCCCTCGAAGGAAGTCCGCTCAAGAGACGACCGAGGCCGCCGTACCCGGAGCCCGGCAAGGGCATGGGTACGGCGGCCTCGGTCGTTCGGTCAGATGCCCGCCGCCGACGACAGGTCGCGCTTGATCGCCGCCAGCAGTTCGGTCGCCCGCGCGCGGGCCGCCGGGAGGTCGGCGTGCGAGGCGACCGGGAGCACGACCTCCAGGTAGCACTTCAGCTTCGGCTCCGTACCGCTGGGGCGGACGATCACACGGGCGCCGTCGAGCGTGTAGCGCAGCCCGTCCGTGGGCGGCAGCTTGTCCGTGCCCGCGCTGAGATCCTCGCAGCGGGTGACCGCCAGGCCCGCGAGCCGGGCCGGGGACTGCTCGCGCAGGCGGCGCATCGCGTTCGCGATGACCGACAGGTCCTCGACCCGCACCGAGAGCTGGTCCGTGGCGTGCAGCCCGTGCTCCACGGCGAGGTCGTCGAGGAGATCGAGAAGAGTACGGCCGCCCTCTGCGGAGCCCGGCGTGCCCGACTCCTTGAGTACGGAGGCGAGTTCGGTGATCAGCAGCGCGGCCGTGATGCCGTCCTTGTCGCGCACCCCCTCGGGGTCGACGCAGTAGCCGAGGGCCTCCTCGTAGCCGTAGCGCAGCCCCTCGACCCGGGCGATCCACTTGAAGCCGGTCAGGGTCTCCTCGTACGGCAGGCCCGCCTTCTCGGCGATCCGGCCGAGGAGGGAGGAGGAGACGATCGACTCGGCGAAGGTGCCCTGCGCACCGCGCCCGACCAGGTGCGCGGCGAGCAGCGCGCCGACCTCGTCGCCCCGCAGCATCCGCCAGCTCTCGCCGTCCTTGACGGCCACCGCACAGCGGTCGGCGTCCGGGTCGTTGGCGATCACCAGGTCGGGGTCCGACGCACGGGCCGTCGCGAAGGCGAGGTCCATGGCGCCGGGCTCTTCCGGGTTGGGGAAGGCGACGGTGGGGAAGTCGGGGTCCGGCTCGGCCTGTTCGGGGACCAGGACCGGCTCCGGGAACCCGGCGCGGGCGAAGGCGGCGAGGAGGACGTCCTTGCCGACCCCGTGCATCGCCGTGTAGACGGTGCGCGCGGTGCGCGGGGAGCCCGGCGCGAGGACCGTGTCCGTCCGCGTGAGGTACGCGTCGAGCACGCTGTCGTCCAGCGGCTCCCAGCCGGAGTCCGGGCGGGGGATCGCGTCGAGGGTGGTGAGGGCGTCGATCTCGGCCGCGATCTCGGCGTCCGCGGGGGGCACGATCTGGCTGCCGTCGCCGAGGTAGACCTTGTAGCCGTTGTCCTGGGGCGGGTTGTGGCTGGCGGTGACCTCCACACCGGCGACCGCGCCGAGGTGCCGGATGGCGAAGGCGAGGACGGGCGTGGGCAGGGGGCGCGGGAGGACGGCGGCCTTGAGGCCCGCGCCGGTCATCACGGCGGCGGTGTCCCGCGCGAAGTCGGCCGACTTGTGGCGGGCGTCGTAGCCGATGACCACGAGGCCCGCGCCCTGGCCCTTCGCCTTCAGATACGCGGCGAGCCCGGCGGCGGCACGGATGACCACGGAGCGGTTCATCCGCATGGGCCCGGCGCCGAGTTCGCCGCGCAGCCCGGCGGTGCCGAACTGGAGGGTGCCGCCGAAGCGCGCGGCGAGCTCCTCGTGGTCCCCGGCGGCGAGGAGCTCGGCGAGTTCCTCACGGGTCTCCGCGTCGGGGTCCTCGGCCAGCCACGCCTTGGCCCGTGCGATGAGTTCGTCGTGCACGTGGGTCAACCTCTCCTTGTGTGGTCAGAGACGCTCGATGTCTTCGAGGCCCGTCACAGGTCTTCGAGGCCTGTCACCTGTTGTCGGCGGCCTCGTAGGACAGGTCTAGATCCGCTCCAGCACCTGCGCCAGCAGCCCGCCCATCCGCGTCGCGCTGTCGCGGCCCGCCTGGAGGACCTCCTCGTGGTTCAGCGGCTCACCGGTCATCCCGGCGGCCAGGTTCGTCACCAGGGAGATGCCGAGGACCTCGGCGCCCGCCTCGCGTGCGGCGATCGCCTCCAGGACCGTCGACATGCCCACCAGGTCGGCGCCGAGGACCCGGGCCATGCGGATCTCCGCCGGGGTCTCGTAGTGCGGGCCGGTGAACTGCGCGTAGACGCCCTCCTCCAGGGAAGGGTCGACCTCCTTGCACAGGGCGCGCAGGCGCGGCGAGTACAGGTTCGTCAGGTCGACGAAGTTGGCGCCCACGATCGGGGAGGTCGCGGTCAGGTTGAGGTGGTCGCTGATCAGGACCGGCTGGCCGGGGCGCATGGTCTCGCCCAGACCGCCGCAGCCGTTGGTGAGGACGATGGTCTTGGCCCCGGCGGCGACGGCGGTACGGACGCCGTGCGCGACGGCGGCGACCCCGCGGCCCTCGTAGTAGTGCGTACGCCCGAGGAAGACCAGGGCCCGCTTCTCACCGATCCGGTACGAGCGGATCTTGCCGCCGTGACCCTCGACGGCCGGCGGCGGGAAGCCGGGCAGCTCGGTGACCTGGAACTCGGCCTCGGGTGCGCCGAGGGCGTCGACGGCCGGAGCCCAGCCGGAGCCCATCACGAGGGCGACGTCGTGGGTCTCGACGCCCGTCAGCTCGCGCAGGCGCGCGGCGGCGGTGTCGGCGGCGGCGTAGGGGTCGCCCTGGATGTCGTCCGGAAGAAGAGATGCGTTCACGCGCACGAGAGTAACCGGTCGGTGCCTACGCGCGTAGATGAGGGCGGTGACGGCAACGCGATCGTTGTGTTGTCGTTTCCGGCGCCACCGCGCGCCGTGCGCTTCCGGCGCCACTTCGGCTCACCGGTGACCGGCCGTCAGCAGGGCCGCTTGCGCAGCTCCATCACGTAGTCGTGGGGCGCCCCGGCGGACTCGGCGGCGTCGGCGATCTCGCCCAGATAGCTGGCCGAGGGCAGGCCGCCCTCGTAGCCGTTCAGGGCGTACGTCCAGGCCGTCTCCTCGCCGTCCAGCGTGTGCACGCGGACGCGCAGGCGGCGGTAGACGCCGAGGCTCACGCCCTCCGCGCGGTCCATGGAGTCCTCGTCCATGGGGGCGATGTCGTACAGCGCGACGAAGACCTGGGTGAGCGGGTCCTCGACGATCGTCGCGAGCGCGCCGTCCCAGCCGGTCCCGGCGCCCTCGGCCGCGGTCGAGCTGGGCAGGCCCCACTGCTCGCCCCCGAAGGTCAGCCGCCAGCCGTTCAGCCAGCCGGTGGCGCGCAGCGGGGAGTGGGGTGCGCGGCGGGACATCAGCCGGGCGTCGAGGTTGCCGGCGTACGCGGCATAGAGCGACATGGAGACGAGGGTACGACAGCACCCCGCCCGTCCCCGGGGTGTCGGAACCGGCGCTCTCCTCCCCCGGGGGAGCACTGCGCCGGACGTGCGGGACAATGGGGTACGTGACTCGGATCGTGATCATCGGTGGCGGACCCGGCGGATATGAAGCGGCGCTGGTGGCCGCGCAGCTCGGGGCGGAGGTGACCGTCGTCGACTGCGACGGTCTGGGCGGCGCGTCGGTGCTCACCGACTGCGTGCCCTCGAAGACCCTCATCGCCACGGCCGAGGTGATGACCACCTTCGATTCGTCGTACGAAGAGCTGGGCATCCTGGTCGCCGACGACACCCCGCCGCTGGAGCAGACCGCGCGTGTCGTCGGGGTGGACCTCGGGAAGGTCAACCGCCGGGTGAAGCGGCTCGCGCTCGCCCAGTCCCACGACATCACCGCGTCCGTCACGCGCGCCGGCGCCCGGGTCCTGCGCGGCCGTGGCCGGCTGGAGGGCATGCAGGGCCTGGACGGCTCGCGCAAGGTCGTCGTCCGGGCGGCGGACGGCAGCGAGGAGACCCTCACCGCCGACGCCGTGCTCATCGCGACCGGCGGTCACCCGCGCGAACTGCCCGACGCCCAGCCCGACGGCGAGCGCATCCTCAACTGGACCCAGGTCTACGACCTCGACGAGCTGCCCGAGGAACTCATCGTCGTCGGATCCGGTGTCACGGGCGCCGAGTTCGCCGGGGCGTACCAGGCCCTCGGCTCCAAGGTCACCCTCGTCTCCTCGCGCGACCGCGTGCTGCCCGGTGAGGACCCCGACGCCGCCGCCGTCCTCGAGGACGTCTTCCGGCGGCGCGGCATGAACGTGATGGCCCGCTCGCGCGCCCAGTCCGCCAAGCGCGTCGGCGACCGGGTCGAGGTCACCCTCTCCGACGGCCGCGTGATCACGGGCTCGCACTGCCTCATGGCCGTCGGCGCCATCCCCAACAGCAGCGGGATGGGCCTGGAGGAGGCCGGGGTCAAGCTGCGCGAGTCCGGGCACATCTACACCGACAAGGTCTCCCGTACGACGGCTCCGGGCGTGTACGCGGCCGGTGACGTCACCGGCGTCTTCGCCCTCGCGTCCGTCGCCGCCATGCAGGGCCGTATCGCCATGTACCACTTCCTGGGCGACGCGGTGGCCCCGCTCGACCTGAAGGCCGTCTCCTCGAACGTCTTCACCGACCCCGAGATCGCGACCGTCGGCTACACCCAGGCGGACGTCGACGCGGGCAAGATCGACGCCCGGGTCGTCAAGCTGCCGCTGCTGCGTAACCCGCGCGCCAAGATGCAGGGCATCCGCGACGGCTTCGTCAAGATCTTCTGCCGCCCCGGCACCGGGATCGTGGTCGGTGGCGTGGTCGTCGCGCCGCGCGCGTCCGAGCTGATCCACCCCATCTCGATCGCGGTCGACAACAACCTGACGGTCGAACAGATCGCGAACGCCTTCACCGTGTACCCGTCCCTGTCGGGCTCGATCGCCGAGGTGGCACGGCAGTTGCACACCCGGAAGCTCACGGCCGAGTCCTGACATCACCGGCGTCGAGGGCGGGACAGGCCCCTATACCATCTCCCGCCCTCCGCTGCGAACAACTTCTGTTATTCGGCGCAAACTGCTGAAACCAGACGGTCGTCGGCGTTACTGTCAGTTTCGTGTTCGCTGCAGAACGTCGCCAATTGATCCTCGAAATGGTGCGAGCGAACGGTGCCGTGTCGCTCCGTGAGCTCGCCCGCGTCGTCCAGACCTCCGAAGTGACCGTACGGCGGGACGTGCGCGCACTGGAGGCAGAAGGACTCCTCGACCGCCGGCATGGCGGTGCGGTACTGCCGGGCGGGTTCACGCGAGAGTCCGGCTTTCCGCAGAAATCGCATCTCGCGACCGCCGAGAAGACGGCCATCGCCGACCTCGCCGCGAGCCTCGTCGAAGAAGGCGAGGCCGTCGTGGTCGGGGCCGGTACCACCACGCAGGAACTGGCACGCCGGCTCGCCCGGGTGCCGGGGCTGACCGTGGTCACCAACTCCCTCCTGGTGGCCCAGGCGTTGGCCCATGCCAACCGCGTGGAGGTCGTGATGACCGGCGGCACCCTGCGCGGTTCCAACTACGCCCTGGTCGGCAGCGGTGCGGAGCAGTCCCTCCAGGGGCTGAGGGTCTCCAGAGCCTTCCTGTCCGGGAGCGGGCTCACCGCCGAGCGCGGCCTGTCCACGTCCAACATGCTCTCGGCGTCCGTCGACCGCGCGCTGGTGCAGGCCGCCGCGGAGGTCGTCGTCCTCGCCGACCACACCAAGCTCGGCGCGGACACGATGTTCCAGACCGTGCCCACGGACGTCATCACGCATCTGGTGACGGACGACCCGCCCGCGCACGACGACCGTGCGGCCACCGAACTCCAGGCCCTGGCCGACCAGGGCGTCCAGATCGCGGTCGCCGGGGCCGCGGGCGGCGGTACGGTCGGCGGCGACCCCGCCCCCACGGAGCGCCGTCAGCGCCGGGACGTGCCCCTGCCCGGCCAGCGCCGCAGCCAGGGTCCCGGGGGCGGTCCGCAGTTGCGCAGCGCGACGGTCCTGGGGGAGCCGCCCACGGGAGAACGCGCGCGCGTGGCGGATCTGCGCCGCCGCTGAGCCACGGGACCACGCGAGGCGCCCGGCGCACCCGCTCTGTGCGGGTCCGCCGGGCGCCTCGTACTACCTACGCCTGCGTCAGTCCTTGATCTCGCAGATGACGGCGCCGGAGGTGAGGGACGCGCCGACCTCGGCGCCCAGGCCCTTGATGGTGCCCGCCTTGTGCGCGTTCAGCGGCTGCTCCATCTTCATCGCCTCAAGGACGACGACCAGGTCGCCCTCCTTGACCTCCTGGCCCTCCTCCACGGCGACCTTGACGATCGTGCCCTGCATGGGCGAGGCGAGGGCGTCACCGGAGGCGAGGGGGCCGGACTTCTTGGCCGCCCGCCGCTTCGGCTTGGCGCCCGCAGCCAGCCCCGTACGCGCCAGGGACATACCGAGCGACGAGGGCAGGGACACCTCCAGCCGCTTGCCGCCGACCTCGACGACGACCGTCTCGCGGCCCGCCTCTTCCTCGGCCTCCGCCTCCGCGGGCGCCGTGAAGGCCTTGATCTCGTTGACGAACTCGGTCTCGATCCAGCGGGTGTGGATCGTGAACGGCTCGGCGGAGCCGGTCAGTTCCGGTGCGAAGGCCGGGTCCTTGACGACCGCGCGGTGGAACGGGATGGCGGTGGCCATGCCCTCGACCTGGAACTCCTCCAGGGCGCGGGAGGCCCGCTGGAGGGCCTCCTCGCGGGTACGGCCGGTCACGATCAGCTTGGCGAGGAGCGAGTCCCAGGCCGGGCCGATGACGGAACCCGACTCCACGCCGGCGTCCAGGCGCACGCCGGGCCCGGTCGGCGGGGCGAAGGTGGTCACGGTGCCGGGGGCGGGCAGGAAGTTACGGCCCGGGTCCTCACCGTTGATGCGGAACTCGAAGGAGTGGCCGCGCAGTTCGGGGTCGCCGTAGCCGAGTTCCTCGCCGTCGGCGATGCGGAACATCTCGCGGACGAGGTCGATACCGGCGACCTCCTCGGTGACCGGGTGCTCGACCTGGAGCCGGGTGTTGACCTCCAGGAAGGAGATCGTGCCGTCCACGCCGACGAGGAACTCCACGGTGCCCGCGCCCACATAGCCGGCCTCCTTGAGGATGGCCTTCGACGCGCGGTACAGCTCGGCGGTCTGCGCCTCGGAGAGGAACGGCGCCGGGGCCTCCTCGACCAGCTTCTGGTGGCGGCGCTGGAGCGAGCAGTCACGGGTGGAGACGACGACCACGTTGCCGTGCTGGTCGGCCAGGCACTGGGTCTCCACATGGCGGGGCTTGTCGAGGTAGCGCTCGACGAAGCACTCACCGCGGCCGAAGGCGGCGACGGCCTCGCGGACCGCCGACTCGTACAGCTCCGGAACCTCTTCCAGTGAGCGGGCGACCTTCAGACCGCGCCCGCCGCCGCCGAAGGCGGCCTTGATGGCGATCGGCAGGCCGTTCTCCTCGGCGAACGCCACGACCTCGTCGGCGCCGGAGACCGGGTCGGGCGTACCGGCGACCAGCGGGGCACCGGCGCGCTGGGCGATGTGCCGGGCGGCCACCTTGTCACCGAGGTCCCGGATGGCCTGCGGCGGCGGGCCGATCCAGATCAGCCCGGCGTCCAGCACCGCCTGGGCGAAGTGCGCGTTCTCGGAGAGGAAGCCGTAGCCGGGGTGGATGGCGTCCGCTCCGGAGTCCTTGGCGGCCTGAAGGACCTTCTCGATGTCCAGGTAGCTGGTGGCCGGGGTGTCACCGCCCAGGGCGAACGCCTCGTCCGCGGCACGGACGTGCAGGGCGTCCCGGTCCGGGTCGGCGTACACGGCCACGCTCGCGATCCCCGCGTCACGGCAGGCCCGAGCGACACGGACAGCGATTTCGCCACGGTTGGCGATCAACACCTTGCGCACGATGGCTCCCTCTCCTTGAAACAAGCCGAGTTTAGGGACTGCCGACACGAGGTTTCGACCCGTCCCCAGTGGTGAGCTTGCCCACACGGAGCGTGAAACCAGGCTCACTCAAGCTGTGAAATCCCTTGTCGCGCCGCCGCACATGGGGATCCACCGGAAAACCCTAGCCCTCCGACGTGGTCGAGGTCTCTATGAACTAGTCCCGCCGCAGCTCGTGTTTCTTTGTGGAGTCCCTACTAATGGCCCAACGATTCTTTGCCTCCGCCGAACCCCTTGCCCCGTGGTTTACCCATGAGTAGCGTTCGGGGCATCTCAAAACTACTCGCGGTAACACGTGGCGCGCGCGAAGGTGGGTGGGGTCGGTGGTCCGCAGGCCGGTGGCGGGGGTCGTGGCGGCCGTCCTCTTCGTGGAGGCGCTCGGCCTCGCGTTCGTGAACTGGTTCCTCGGTGTGGTCGTCGACCGGCAGGACATGTCCCTGGCCGGGCTCGACCCGCACACGATGTCCGTGTCGTCGAAGGCGGCCGGTGTCGTCTTCGGGCTCTACTTCGCGCTGTGCGCCCTGGCCGCGCTGCTGGTCGCCGTGCGTGACCGCGCTCCGTCCGGCTTCTGGCGCGTGCTGCTGGTCACCGCCGCCGTGGTGCACGCGCTGCTCGGGGCCTTCGCGATCGGCCCGCTCGGCTGGGGCGTGTTCGCGTGCATGATGCTCGTGCTCGGGCTGATCCTGCTCACCCTGATGACGTACGACCGCCCGGCGCGCACCGACGGGCCGGGCGACAGCGACGCCCCGAAGACCCCGGAGAACGGCGGCACCGAGGCGGTCGCCTCCTGACCGCCGCCCGGCTCACTCCTCGTCGGTCGCCCACAACTCCGTGATCTGGACGCCCAGTTGGGCGAGGAGTCGGCGCACCATCGGCAGCGAGATGCCGATGACGTTGCCGTGGTCGCCGTCGATGCCGTCGATGAAGGGCGCCGAGCGGCCGTCGAGCGTGAACGCCCCGGCCACGTACAGGGGTTCACCGGAGGCGACGTACGCGGCGATCTCCTCGTCCGTCGGCTCGCCGAAGCGGACCACGGTGGACGCGGTGGCGGACGCGTACCGGCCGCTGACCGTGTCGTAGACGCAGTGGCCGGTCTGGAGCGTGCCCGCACGGCCGCGCATCGCCTTCCAGCGGGCCGTCGCCTCCTCCGCGTCCGCGGGCTTGCCGAGGGCCTCGCCGTCCAGTTCGAGCACGGAGTCGCAGCCGATCACCAGCGCGCCCATGAGCTCGGGCTTCGCCGCCACGACGGAGGCCTTCGCCTCGGCCAGCGCGAGCGCGAGTTCCGCGGGGGTGGGGGCGGTGACGGCGTCCTCGTCGACCCCGCTCACCACGACGTCGGGCCGGAATCCGGCCTGACGGAGGAGTCCGAGCCGGGCGGGGGACTGGGACGCGAGGACGAGACGGCGGCGGGGCTGAACGGTCATGTGCTCAGCGTATCGGCGCCCCTCGGTCGCGCGCCCCTCATCGGGCGCCGATGACGATCATCGCCAGCACCATGGCCAGCGCCATGAGGACCCCCAGCCGCCGCAACATGTCCTGAGCGCGACGGAGTTCGTCGGGCGGCTCGTTCTCGGGGTCGGACCACAGCATGCCGTCGATCGTGACGCGGCGAGGTGCTCCGGCGCCTGAGTACGCGTACTCAACTTGACCTGCGCCCGAGCGCGCGCAGGGGGCGCGGACGATCACGCCCACGCCCCCTTGGGTGCGCTAGCCCGGCCAGTAGGTGCGTGACCAGGACGCCGGTCCCGGCTGGGGCAGTCGGTGGCCCGCGATGCGGGCCGGGTCGGCCCAGGCGTCCTGTGCGCGCGCCGCGCCCGGCGGCACGGAGGCCGCCGCCGCGGCGCGCGCTCGGACCACCGCCAGTGCGGCGGCCAGCTCCTCCGGGGTCGGGTTGCCCCGTACGACCTTGATCGTCATCTCAGCTCCCACAGCTCAGGGGGCCTACAGGGGGATGTTGCCGTGCTTCTTCGGGGGCAGGTTCTCGCGCTTCGTCCGCAGTTGGCGCAGCCCGCGGACGATGTGGCGCCGGGTGTCGGACGGCATGATCACCGCGTCGATGTAGCCGCGCTCGGCCGCGATGTACGGGTTGAGCAGCGTGTCCTCGTACTCCTGGATCAGCCGGGCGCGGGTGGCCTCCGGCTCGTCCGCCTCGCCGATCGCGCGGCGGTGCAGGATGTTGACCGCGCCCTGCGCGCCCATGACGGCGATCTGGGCGGTCGGCCAGGCCAGGTTGAGGTCCGCGCCCAGGTGCTTGGAGCCCATGACGTCGTAGGCGCCGCCGAAGGCCTTGCGGGTGATGACCGTGATCAGCGGGACCGTCGCCTCGGCGTAGGCGAAGATCAGCTTGGCGCCGCGGCGGATGATGCCGGTGTGCTCCTGGCCGACGCCGGGCAGGAACCCGGGCACGTCGACGAAGGTGAGCACGGGCACGTTGAACGCGTCGCAGGTCCGCACGAAGCGCGCGGCCTTCTCGCTGGCGTCGATGTCGAGGCACCCGGCGAACTGCATCGGCTGGTTGGCGACGATGCCCACGGGGTGCCCCTCGACCCGGCCGAAGCCGGTGACGATGTTCGGCGCGAACAGCGGCTGCGTCTCGAAGAACTCGGCGTCGTCCAGGACGTGCTCGATCACCGTGTGCATGTTGTACGGCTGGTTCGCGCTGTCCGGGACGAGCGCGTCCAGCTCGCGGTCCTCGTCGGTGACCGACAGGTCCGCCTCCTCCGGGAAGACCAGAGGCTCGCTGAGGTTGTTGGACGGCAGGTACGACAGCAACTGCTTGACGTAGTCGATGGCGTCCTTCTCGTCCCCGGCCATGTGATGGGCCACGCCGGAGGCGGTGTTGTGGGTGCGGGCGCCGCCCAGCTCCTCGAAGCCGACGTCCTCACCGGTGACCGTCTTGATCACGTCGGGGCCGGTGATGAACATGTGCGAGGTCTGGTCGACCATCACCGTGAAGTCGGTGATGGCGGGGGAGTAGACCGCGCCGCCCGCGCACGGCCCGACCACCAGGCTGATCTGCGGGATCACACCGGAGGCATGGGTGTTGCGGCGGAAGATCTCGCCGTACGCGCCGAGGGAGGCGACGCCCTCCTGGATCCGCGCGCCACCGGAGTCGTTGATGCCGATGACCGGGCAGCCCGTCTTCAGCGCGAAGTCCATGACCTTGACGATCTTCTGGCCGTAGACCTCGCCGAGGGCGCCGCCGAAGACCGTGAAGTCCTGGGAGAACACGGCGACCGGACGGCCGTCGACCGTGCCGTAACCGGTCACGACCCCGTCGCCGTACGGCCGGTTCTTCTCCAGCCCGAAGTTGGTCGTACGGTGCCGGGCGAACTCGTCCAGTTCGACGAACGAGCCTTCGTCGAGGAGCAGTTCGATCCGCTCACGGGCCGTCAGCTTGCCCTTGGCGTGCTGCTTCTCGACGGCGCGCTGAGAGCCGGCGTGCGTAGCTTCCTGGACCCGGCGCTGGAGGTCCGCCAGCTTGCCCGCGGTGGTGTGGATGTCGATCTCTTCCGGCTCTGCCATCGGGATGCGGCTCCCTGCTTGCTCATGGGGGACGAGGGGGGTGAGGTGCTAGGAGGATGCTCAGAAGGGCGAACGGTTACTCATCCGTAGCGTAGTGCTGTGCCTACCGATCAGCAGTGCGGTGTTCAACACACCTAGGGTGGCTTGCATGACGCCCCGAGACGCCTCTGACGCGAACGAATCCGGCGGCCCCGGCCGCTGGTCCGACCTGGACCGACCGCCCCTGAACGCCACCGCGCTGCGCCGGGCGCTGGTGCGGGAGGGCGGGCTGTGGACCCGTATCGAGGTGGTGCCCCGCACGGGCTCCACCAACACCGATCTCGTCGCCCTCGCCGCGTCCGGTGGCGCCGCCGAGGGCACGGTCCTGGTCGCCGAGGAGCAGAACGCCGCCCGCGGCCGGCTCGACCGCGTCTGGACGGCGCCGCCCCGCTCCGGTCTGTTCTTCTCGGTGCTCCTCGAACCGGCCGGGGTGCCCGTCGCCCGCTGGGGCTGGCTGCCGCTGCTGACCGGGGTGGCGGTGGCGACCGGGCTCACGCGGGCCGCGGGCGTGGACACGGCACTCAAGTGGCCCAACGACCTCCTCGTCACCGTGGGCGGGGAGGAGCGCAAGGCGGGCGGGATCCTCGCCGAGCGCGCGGGCGAGCACGGGATCGTGATCGGCATCGGCATCAACGTCTCCGTCCGCGCGGAGGAACTCGCGGTGCCCACGGCGGGCTCGCTGGCCCTGGCGGGCGCCCGCACCACGGACCGCGACCCGCTGCTGCGGGCCCTGCTGCGCTCCCTGGAGGACTGGTACGGCCGCTGGGTCGCGGCGGGCGGCGACCCGGTGGCCAGCGGCCTCCAGGAGACGTACGCGGCGGGCAGCGCGACCCTGGGCCGCCAGGTGCGGGCGGAACTGCCCGGCGACCGCTTCCTCACCGGAGAGGCGGTCGCGATCGACGGCGACGGCCGCCTGGTGCTCGCGACGGCGGACGGGGTGCAGGAACCGGTGGGCGCGGGGGACATCGTGCATCTGCGACTGGCCTAGCGAGGCGGCGGCGCGGCCCCGGAACGCGGTCACCTCGGCAAACGGGGCCGAGCGCCCGGGAGGCGTCGGGCCGCCGGAAGCAACCGGTTGAGGAGTGAGCTACCGCACACCTGCCGTAGAGTTGACCGCGGTCGATACCTGACCGCGGCAGATCGGAAGGGCAGCACGCGTGACCGTCGACGACACGGGCTCGGGCACGGGCGGACCCCTCGCCCCCGACGGTGAGCCGGAGCGGGACGCAGAGGCCGAATCCGACGAGAACCCTCTCGCGCTCCGCCTGGAACAGCTCATCCTGGGCGCCGAGCGCCGCTACACCCCCTTCCAGGCGGCCCGCAGCGCGGGCGTCTCGATGGAGCTGGCGTCCCGGTTCTGGCGGGCGATGGGCTTCGCGGACATCGGCCAGGCCAAGGCGCTCACGGAGGCCGACGTGCTGGCGCTGCGCCGCCTCGCCGGTCTGGTCGAGGCGGGCCTGCTGAGCGAGGCGATGGCGGTGCAGGTGGCCCGTTCGACGGGGCAGACCACCGCCCGGCTGGCCGAGTGGCAGATCGACTCCTTTCTGGAGGGCCTCACCGAGCCCCCCGAGCCCGGCATGACCCGTACCGAGGTGACGTACCCCCTGGTCGAACTGCTCCTGCCGGAGCTGGAGGAGTTCCTCGTCTACGTCTGGCGGCGCCAGCTCGCCGCGTCGACCGGCAGGGTCGTCCAGGCCGCGGACGACGAGGAGATGGTCGACCGCCGGCTCGCGGTCGGCTTCGCGGACCTCGTGGGGTTCACGCGGCTGACCCGTCGCCTGGAGGAAGAGGAACTCGGCGAACTCGTCGAGGCGTTCGAGACGACCGCGGCCGATCTGGTCGCCGCGCACGGCGGACGGCTGATCAAGACCCTGGGCGACGAGGTGCTGTACGTGGCGGACGACGCCGGTACGGCCGGGGAGATCGCCCTGCGGCTCATCGAGACGATGGCGCACGACGAGACCATGCCGGAGCTGCGCGTGGGCATAGCCTTCGGCACGGTGACCACCCGCATGGGCGATGTCTTCGGTACGACGGTGAACCTGGCGAGCCGGCTCACCTCGATAGCCCCGCGGGACGCCGTCCTGGTCGACGGCGCGTTCGCGGAGGAGCTGATCCGTACGGCCGAGGCGCCCGCCTCCGAGGCGGAGGCCGCCGAGGCCGTGACCACCGCGGAGAAGGAAGGCGAGGAGCCGCCCTCCTACCGGTTCGCGCTCCAGCCCATGTGGCAGCGCCCGGTGCGCGGTCTCGGCGTGATCGAACCCTGGCTGCTGGCGCGGCGCGACGGAACGCCGTCGTAGCCCGTCCTGCCTCCTCGCTCTCGCTGCCTCAACCGTTCGACGGGGACAGGTCGGTGACGCACAGCCCGATGACCGGGACGCACAGGTCCGAGGCGCTCGGGTGCGGGGCGGGGGTCGGGGCCGGGGCGCGGGTGGTCGTGGTGGGGGACGGTACGGGGGCGGGGCGCGGCGGCGCGGGTGCCGTCGGGCTCGGGAGGCCGCGGGTCCGTGCGGCCGTGGGGGTCGAGGGTGCCTCGGGGATACCGGTCGCGGGGTCGCTCAGGCGTGGGGCCGACAAGGCGGGGCGCTGTGTGGTGCGCGCCCTCGGGCTCGGGCGCGCGCTCGCCTCGCCCGGTACGGCGGTCGCCGAGCGGCTCGCGGGCCGCGGGCGCGGTGTGGCGGCGAGCGGGTCCGCCGCGCTGGTGGCGACCCCGGTGGGGTCGATCCTGGGCTCGGTCTCGACGGTCTGACTGCCGCCCGTCGCCGACGGGGAGGCGAGGCGTACGAGGCTCAACGCCCCGGCGGCGAGCGCCAGCCCCCCGACGGTGCGGGCCATGCGCCGGGGCCGGGGCTTGCGGTGTCGGCCCGCGGACCGGCGGCGAAGGGCAGCGTCGTGCGTCGTCGGCGTGGTGGCCGTGTCCGTCATGGTCGCCCTTCCCCGATGTGTCCGCACTCCCCCCATGGGTCATGTGGGTCATGACGGTGCGCAGGCTATGGGCCGGGGGCGGCCAGGGAGGCGGAGACGGCCCGGATGTCACCCGAACGGGGGTGTGCGGTTCCCTCTCACGGGAACTCCATGAGGCTTCCGCCGGGGCGGCTTCGGCTGCGATGATCGACGCACAGGTTGTTAACCCGCGTTAACCGGGAGGGTGTCATGGCGGAGCAGGGCGACGAGCGGCGGTTCGGCGAACACGTCGTCGTACGACGGCACGGGTACGTCGCGGAGCTGGCGCTCGACCGGCCCAAGGCGATGAACGCGGTGTCCACGCAGATGGCGCGCTCGCTGACGGAGGCGTGCGCGCATCTGGCCGCCGACCGGGACGCCCGGGTGACCGTGCTGACGTCGACGCACGAGCGGGCCTTCTGCGTGGGCGCCGACCTGAAGGAGCGCAACTCCTTCACGGACGCCGACCTGATGCGCCAGCGGCCCCTCGCGCGCGCCGCCTACACCGGCGTCCTGGAGCTGCCGATGCCGACGCTCGCCGCCGTGCACGGCTTCGCCCTCGGCGGCGGCTTCGAACTGGCGCTCTCCTGCGACCTGATCGTGGCGGACCGCACGGCGGTGGTCGGGCTGCCCGAGGTGTCCGTCGGCGTGATCCCTGGCGGCGGGGGCACGCAGTTGCTGCCCCGCCGGGTGGGCGCGGCGCGCGCGGCGGAGCTGATCTTCACCGCGCGGCGCCTGGAGGCCGCGGAGGCGCGGGAGCTGGGCCTGGTCGACGACCTCGTGGCGGAGGGCCAGGACCGCGCCGAGGCGCTCGCCCTGGCGGCCCGTATCGCTGCGAACTCCCCCGTGGGCCTGCGCGCCGCGAAGCGCGCCCTGCGGCTGGGGCACGGCCTGGACCTGCGCGCCGGTCTCGAGGTCGAGGACGCGGCATGGCGCTCGGTGGCGTTCTCCGGGGACCGGGCGGAGGGAGTGGCGGCGTTCAACGAGAAGCGCAGCCCGCAGTGGCCGGGCGAGTAGCCACCCTTCAGCGACCCGGCGAGCAGCCACCGGACGTATCCGGACATTCCGACAGCGCCCCGAGGTGCCGTAGCCGTCGTTGCGCGCCCGCCAGGGATTACGGGACAGCCCTTAGCCTGGGGGAATGGGTGAGGACAGTCGGCTGAGGGCCGTGGTGGCGCTGGCGCAGGGGATGGCCGCCGCGCAGGCTCCGCGCGAGTCCTGGCAGGCCGCCGCGCTCGGCGCGTGCCGGGCGCTCGCCGGGAACTTCGCCGCGCTCTCCGTGTGGGAGCGTGACCTGGGGCGGCTGCGGGTCCTGGCCAACGTGGGGGAGCTGGCGCCGGGCGAGGAGGAGTTCCCGGAGCACGAGGCGTACCCCGTGCACCAGTTCCCGGAGATCACCGAGTTCCTGCACGAGCGCTGGGCGGGCGGCGGCGGGGCGAGCGCCTGGGTGGAGACCGCGGAGGGCCAGGCCGCGGAGCACGCCGGGTACTTCCACCAGCGCGTGGCCGCCCTGCGTCGGCGTCGGCGCGGCTGCTGTGTCGTCGCGCCGCTGGTGCTGCACGGCCGTGCCTGGGGCGAGCTGTATGTGGCCCGCCCGGCTGGTGCGCCCGTCTTCGACCCCGCCGACGCCGAGTTCGCGACCGTTCTCGCCTCGGTCGTCGCCGCCGGTATCGCCCAGACCGAACGCCTGGAGGAGGCCCGGCGGCTGGCCTTCACCGACTCCCTCACCGGACTCGCCAACCGCCGCGCCGTCGACGTACGTCTGGACGAGGCGATCGAGCGGCACCGCGAGGAGGGGATCGGCGTCTCGCTCGTCGTCTGTGACCTCAACGGGCTCAAGCGGGTCAACGACACCCAGGGGCACGCCGTGGGCGACCGGCTGCTGGAACGCTTCGGGTCCGTGCTCTCGCTGTGCGGCGCCATGCTGCCGGAGACCCTGGTCGCCCGGCTCGGCGGGGACGAGTTCTGTCTCCTCGCCGTCGGTCCGTCGGCCGACGAGGTCGTCCGGATCGCCGACGAGGTCTGCCGTCGCGCGGCCGAACTGGAGCTGGGCGACGGCGTCGCCTGCGGGGTCGCCTCGACCCTGGACCCCATCGGGCCGGTCCGCTCGGGCCGCCGGTTGTTCCGCCTCGCGGACGCGGCCCAGTACCGGGCCAAGGCCCTGGGCGCCGCGAAACCCGTGGTCGCGGGGCGCGAGGGGCCCGAGGATCCGGTGGTGCGGCTGGCCGACACGCCTCCGCCCGCGGGCGAGCGCCGTCGGTTCCGCGGGCGCCCGTCCTGAGCGCGGCCGTCTCGCCGGACCGCCCCCGAACTCCGTCGATCGGGTGAGGGGCAGCTCGTCAATCACCTAGTGACATCATCGAATTCACTGCGTACGCTCCTGAATATGGATATGCACACTGTGGTGGTGGGGACGTCCGGAGTCACCGCGTCCGACGTGCTCGCCGTGGCCCGCGCGAACGCCCGGATCGAGCTGTCCGAAGAGGCCCTCACGGCCCTCGCGGAGGCCCGCGCGGTCGTGGACGCGCTGGCGGCCAAGCCGGACCCCGTCTACGGAGTCAGCACCGGGTTCGGCGCGCTGGCGACCCGGCACATCGGCCAGGAGCTGCGCACCCGGCTGCAGCGCAACATCGTCCGCTCGCACGCGGCCGGCATGGGCCCGCGGGTCGAGCGGGAGGTCGTACGCGCCCTGATGTTCCTGCGGCTGAAGACCGTCTGCTCGGGACACACCGGCGTGCGCCCCGAGGTCGCGCAGACCATGGCGGACATCCTCAACGCGGGCATCACCCCGGTCGTGCACGAGTACGGCTCGCTCGGCTGCTCCGGCGACCTGGCCCCGCTGTCCCACTGCGCCCTGACGCTCATGGGCGAGGGCGACGCCGAGGGCCCCGACGGCACCGTACGGCCCGCCGCCGAACTCCTCGCCGCGCACGGCATCGCCCCCGTGGAGCTGCGCGAGAAGGAGGGCCTCGCCCTGCTGAACGGCACGGACGGCATGCTCGGCATGCTGATCATGGCGCTCGCGGACCTGGAGACGCTGTACAAGTCGGCCGACGTCACCGCGGCGCTCTCGCTGGAGGCGCTGCTCGGCACGGACAGGGTCCTGGCGCCCGAGCTGCACGCGATCCGCCCCCACCCCGGCCAGGGCGCGTCGGCCGCCAACATGCTCGCGGTGCTCAAGGGCTCGGGTCTGACCGGCCATCACCAGGACGAGGCGCCGCGCGTGCAGGACGCGTACTCGGTCCGCTGCGCCCCGCAGGTCGCGGGCGCGGGCCGGGACACCATGGCGCACGCCCGCCTGGTCGCCGAGCGCGAACTGGCCTCGGCGGTCGACAACCCGGTGGTCCTGCCCGCGGACGGGCGCGTCGAGTCCAACGGCAACTTCCACGGCGCGCCGGTGGCCTATGTCCTCGACTTCCTCGCGATCGCCGCGGCGGACCTGGCGTCGATCGCCGAGCGCCGCACGGACCGCCTGCTCGACAAGAACCGCTCGCACGGCCTGCCGCCCTTCCTGGCCGACGACCCGGGCGTGGACTCGGGCCTGATGATCGCTCAGTACACCCAGGCGGCGCTGGTCAGCGAGATGAAGCGGCTCGCGGTCCCGGCCTCCGCCGACTCCATCCCGTCCTCCGCGATGCAGGAGGACCATGTCTCGATGGGCTGGTCGGCGGCGCGCAAGCTGCGCACGGCCGTGAACAACCTGACCCGGGTGCTGGCGATCGAGCTGTACACCGCGGCGCGGGCCGTCGAACTGCGCGAGGGGCTGACCCCGGCCCCGGCCACCCGCGCGGCGATCGACGCGCTGCGCGAGGCGGGCGCCGAGGGGCCTGGCCCGGACCGCTTCCTGGCCCCGGACCTCGCGGCGGCGGACGGGTTCGTACGGGCGGGTCGGCTCGTGTCGGCCGTCGAGCGGGTCACCGGACCGCTGGCCTGAGTGCAGGCCCGAGCACCATGACGGGGGCCGCCGACGCGATGACGACGGCGGCCCCCGGAGCAGGTCCTACGCGGTTGCAGTACGGACTACTAGGACGTCCCCAGGCGCTCCCTGCGCACCGAGTACGTCACGAACCCCGCGCCCAGACACAGGAAGAGCGTCCCGCCCACCACGTACGGGGTCGTGTCCACGGCTCCCGTGTCGGCGAGTCGGGTCTGCGTGCTCGCCGCTTCCGCGGCGGTGCTCCCGGTCGTGGCCGGCTGTCCGGAGGGGTCCGGGGCGGCACCCGCGGACGGGACGAACCACAGGGCCCCCAGCAGGGTTCCCGCGAGGGTGGCGGTGAGCAACGTCCTGCGGGGGGTGGATGACGATCGACGCGCGGCGGACACCAAATACCGATCCTCTTGTGACGCTTGCGAATTGGCGTGTGGGTCGATGCTAGTGAAAGGCGCGGGCCGCGGGAAAGTCGCGGCCCGTCCCGGCTTGCTCCGGGCCGTACGCTGCCCGCCATGAGTACTCCAGAGACATCACGGTATGTCCGCATTCGTACGGAGCTGGTCGTCAAGGTCGACGACGCGGACGCCGTCACCAAGGCCGCGCTGTGCCGGATCGCCGAGGATCCGGACATGCCCGAGGGCGAGCGCGCGTACACCGAGGGCGCGGTCGCGGACGACGCCGCCGAGGCCCTCGCCTACCTCGTAGACCCCTCCGACCTGCTCGGCGCCCTGCCGGGAGTCGAACTCGCCCAGGCCTCCTGGAGCAGCGAGTCGATCGACTACGACCCGGACTCGCCGGACTGGGCCCTCGACGCGGAGGACGAGGCGGACGACGCCGAGGAAGGGGAGGTGGTCCGACTCGGCTGAGAAGTCTTGGGGAAATCGTGACCCCGGGTGGCAACCGACACCCGGGGTCCTGTCGTCTCTCAAGGCGCTCCCTGGTGTCCCGCGCGTCCGGGTCCGGCCGCGTATCCCTCGTCCGGCGTGGCGTTCCCCACATCTTCCGGAACGAGGAACGGGACGAACCGGTCGGAGCGTTGAGGCTGCTGCGGGGGCCCACGGGCTTTTACGGGAATTCGGCGATGATGGAGAAGCGTGTGAAGACGGACAGTAGGCGGCGCAAGGTTCTGTCGACCGCGTCCGCACTGCTCGGCGGGATGCTCGTACTCACGGCATGCAGCGGGGGCAGCGAAGCGGCCGGTAACGGCGACGCCACCTCGCAGGCCAAGGTGGACGAGGCGGCGGCCGAGAAGGCCTCCGAGGCGCAGATCAAGATCGCTCCCGCGGACGGCTCCGACAACGCCTCCATCAACAACGCCGCCAAGATCACGGTCGCCAAGGGGACGCTGACCGACGTCTCCATGACCACCGCGTCCGGCACGGCCGTCGACGGGCAGATATCCGCCGACAAGAAGAGCTGGTCCCCCAGCGCCAAGCTGGAGCGGGCGACCACCTACAAGGTCGCCGTGACGGCCAAGGACTCCTCGGGCCGCGAGGCCCACGAGAACGCCTCCTTCACGACCGTCGCCCCGGCCCACTCCTTCATAGGCAACTTCACGCCGGAGGACGGCTCCACCGTCGGCGTGGGCATGCCGGTCTCGATCAACTTCGACAAGGCGATCAGCAACAAGGCCGCCGTCCAGAAGAAGATCAGCGTGACCTCCAGCAGCGGCCAGGAGGTCGTCGGTCACTGGTTCGGCGCCAACCGGCTCGACTTCCGTCCCGAGGACTACTGGAAGTCCGGCTCCACCGTCACCCTGAAGCTCGACCTGGACGGTGTCGAGGGCGCGAGCGGTGTGTACGGCGTGCAGCAGAAGACGGTCACCTTCAAGATCGGCCGCAACCAGGTCTCGTACGTCGACGCGGCAACCAAGCAGATGAAGGTCACCCAGGAGGGCAAGGTCGTCAAGACCATCCCGATCTCCGCGGGTTCGCCGCAGAACAAGACGTACCAGGGTCAGATGGTGATCTCCCAGAAGTTCAAGGAGACCCGGATGAACGGCGCGACGGTCGGCTTCAAGGACGGCGACGGCAAGGGCGAGTACGACATCAAGGACGTGCCGCACGCCATGCGCCTGACCACCTCCGGCACCTTCATCCACGGCAGCTACTGGGGCGGCGGCGTCTTCGGCGTGGCGAACACCAGTCACGGCTGCGTCGGCCTGTCGGACGCCAAGGGCGCGAACGACCCGAACACCCCCGGCGCGTGGTTCTTCGAGCACTCGCTCGTCGGTGACGTCGTGGTCGTCAAGAACACCGGCGACAAGATGGTCGCCCCGGACAACGGCCTCAACGGCTGGAACCTCGACTGGGCCCAGTGGAAGGCGGGTTCGGCCGCCTGACGCCGAACTCCCCGCGCTCTCCTGTGACTTCACGAGACGCCTGACTTCACCAGGACGCCCGCCGACCCCCAGGGACGGCGGGCGTCCCGCTGTACGCGCGCACGGAACGCGGGTTCTCATCGTTCTCTCAGTGCGGGCTTAAGGGTTCATCAGGGCGCTTGCCTAGCTTTCGACCATGTTCTTCACCTACCTGAGGCGCGAACTGCGCCGCCGGAGAAAGGCGGCCCTGGTCGTCGCCTCCGGGCTCGCCCTGGGAATCGCCCTGGTCATCGTGGTCAACTCCGTGTCCTCCGGCATGGGGAAGGCCCAGGACAAGGTGCTCCAGTCGCTGTACGGACTCGGCACCGACATGACCGTCACCAAGGCGGCCGATTCCACGAAGGGCGACGCGCAGCGGCCACGCTTCAGCTTCGGTGCCCGTGGCAGCGACTCCAAGGAGAAGCAGAGCAGCGACCGCGTGATGGTGCAGGGCTTCCAGACCCTGGCGAACGGCACGGTCACCAAGGTCGGCGCGCAGAAGGGCGTCTCGGACGCCGTCGGCGGGCTGAGCCTCCAGGTCGTCAAGATCAGCGGTGAGTTCCGGCAGGGCCAGTTCAAGCGGGACCAGGACAGCGGCGGTCGGACGGGTGAGCCGGGCGGCGAGCCGCAGGGCCGGGTCGAGGGCGGCGGCGCCGACTTCGACGTCAACAACTACTCCGTCTACGGGACCGACGTCACCCAGTCCGCCCTCGGCCCGCTGACCTCCTCGAAGATCACCAGCGGCCGTACGTTCAAGACGTCGGAGACGAACGCGAAGGTCGCCGTCGCCGACTCGGCGTATGCCAAGAAGAACAAGCTCGAGGTCGGTGACACGGTCACCGTCAAGAGCGTCAAGTTCAAGGTCATCGGCATCGCGACGGCCGACAGCGGCGACTCCGCGGCCGACCTGTACATACCGCTCCAGCGGGCCCAGACGCTCGCCGACGCCAAGAACAAGGTCACCACGATCTACGTCAAGGCGACGGACTCGCAGCAGATCGACAGCGTCAAGAAGACCATCCAGCGGAACATCTCGGGGACGACGGTCACCACCTCCGCCGACCTCGCGAGCACCGTCTCCGGCTCCCTGTCCACCGCGTCGGGCCTCGCCACCGACGTGGGCAAGTGGCTGTCCGTCGCGGTGCTCGTGGCCGCGTTCCTGGTCGCCGGACTCCTCACCTCCTCCGCGGTCTCGCGCCGGGTGCGCGAGTTCGGCACACTCAAGGCCCTCGGCTGGAAGTCGGGCCGGGTGACCCGGCAGGTGATCGGCGAGGCGATGGTCAACGGTCTGGTCGGTGGCGCCCTCGGCATCGCGCTCGGTCTCGCGGGCGCCTACGCCGTCACCGCGATCAGCCCCACGTTGCAGGCCGAGATCGGCAGCGGTGGCGGTGGCGCCGGTGGTGGCTTCGGCGGTGGTCCCGGTGGCGGTGGCGGTGGTGGTGGCTTCGGCGGTCCCGGCCGAGAGGCCGCGAAGACCCTGGAGGTCGCGCTCACCGCGCCGGTCGGCCTCACCACCATCGGCCTCGCCGTCGGCCTCGCGGTGGCGGGCGGTCTGGTCGCCGGTGCCTTCGGCGGCTGGCGCGCCTCCCGGCTGCGCCCCGCGGACGCGCTGCGCCGCGTCGAGTAGCACCCGCCCCGCGGCACGGGGCCGGCCCTGACCCCAAGGCCCCGAACCCCTTTCAGCATCCAGGAGTTGGACCATGTACGAACTCAGAGGCGTCACCAAGCGCTACACGCGGGGCAAGGAGACCGTCCAGGCCCTGGACGGGGTCGACCTCACGATCGGCGACGGCGACCGCCTCGTCATCCAAGGACCCACCGGCGGCGGCAAGTCCACGCTGCTCCAGATGCTCGGCGGGCTCGACAGGCCCACCTCGGGCAGCGTCGAACTCGACGGCACCGACCTCGCCCGGCTCTCCGAGGCCCGGCTCACCAAGGTGCGCGGCGAGAACATCGGCTTCGTCTTCCAGAGCTTCAACCTCATCCCGACGCTCACGGCCCAGGAGAACGTCGAGACCGCCCTCGTACCCCTCGGGGTGAAGGGGAAGGAGCGCCGCGAACGGGCCGCCGAGGCCCTGGAGTCGGTCGGTCTCGGCGAGCGGCTCGGACATCTGCCCGCCGAACTGTCGGGCGGTCAGCAGCAGCGCGTCGCCATCGCCCGAGCGCTGGTGAAGCGGCCGAAGGTGCTGCTCGCCGACGAACCGACGGGAAACCTCGACGAGTCCACGCGCGACGAGATCATGGGCGTCCTGGACGCCCTGTGGAAGGAACACGGGCTCACCTTCGTGATGGTCACCCATGACTCCACGATCGCGAAGAAGGCGGCGCGGCTCGCGACCATCCGCAAGGGGAAGATCACGGTCAGCGAGAACGTGGTGTCCTGAGACACCGTCGGACAAGCCGCCCAACTCATACCTCAGCGTGGCGAGTTGAGGCATTGATCACCCCCCAGGCATACTGCACGCCTGGGGGGTTGACGTACGCACGTGCGACGCGCGTCTGTTCGAGACCCCCTCCGGCCGGGTGACAGGGGATTCGCCCGGACCTTACTTCTCCAGGGGGAGATGTGCGCAGACAAGTGAAGAAGGCATGCGCGGCGACCGTGGCCACGGCCGCCGCCGTGGCGCTGGCGGCGGGCATGACCAGCCCGGCGACGGCGCAGCCCGAGACCCTCTCCGGACGGGGCTCGACCGGCCTCACCGGCGAGCACCGCATCACGCTGATCACCGGAGACCGGGTCGCCGTCGACGCCAAGGGCCGGGTCGTCGGGCTGGAGCGGGCGAAGGGCCGGGAGAACGTCCCGGTCCAGGTGCGCAAGATCCAGGGCCACACCTATGTGATCCCGGCCGACGCGTCCGCCATGGTCGCGACCGGCAAGCTGGACCGGCGACTGTTCGATGTCACCGGGCTCGACTCCGCCCGCAGCCGCGAGAACCAGCGCGACGGCCTGAAGGTCATCGTCGGCTACAAGGGCGCGGCGAACACCGCGAAGGCCGACGTCCGTGAGGCGGGCACGCTCCGCCGGAACCTGAAGTCCCTGAACGCGGACGCGCTGCAGACGTCTCGCAAGGAGGCGCCCGAACTGTGGCGGGCGGTCACCGACGGCCGCACCACCGCCTCCGGCATCGCGCACGTCTGGCTCGACGGCGTCCGCAAGGCCAGCCTCGACAAGTCCGTACCGCAGATCGGCGCTCCCACGGCCTGGTCGTCGGGGTACGACGGCAAGGGCGTCAAGATCGCCGTCCTGGACACGGGCGTCGACGCGAACCACCCGGACCTCAAGGGCCAGGTGATCGCGGCCAAGAACTTCTCCACCGCCTCCGGCACCGCCGACAAGGTCGGGCACGGCACGCACGTGGCGTCCACCGCGGCCGGTACCGGCGCGAAGTCGAACGGCACCTACAAGGGTGTCGCACCCGGTGCCAGGATCCTCAGTGGCAAGGTCCTGGACGACGACGGGTACGGCGACGACTCCGGCATCCTCGCGGGCATGGAGTGGGCGGCCCAGCAGGGCGCCGACATCGTCAACCTCAGCCTGGGCGGCGCCGACAGCCCCGGGATCGACCCGCTCGAAGCCGAGGTGAACAAGCTCTCCGAGCAGAACGGCATCCTGTTCGCGATCGCCGCGGGCAACGAGGGCGAATTCGGCGACCGGACCGTCGACTCCCCGGGCAGCGCGGCCGACGCGCTCACCGTCGGTGCCGTCGACGGGGCGAACAAGCCCGCCTCCTTCTCCAGCCGCGGCCCCGGCCTCGACGGCGCCGTCAAGCCCGATGTCTCCGCGCCCGGTGTGGACATCACCGCCGCCTCGGCCTCGGGCAGCGCCATCGCCAAGGAGTACGGCGAGAAGCCGGCCGGCTATGTGACCATCTCGGGTACGTCGATGGCGACGCCGCATGTCGCGGGCGCCGCCGCTCTCCTCAAGCAGCAGCACCCCGACTGGAAGTACGCCGAGCTGAAGTCCGCGCTCGTGGGCTCCGCGAAGGGCGGCAACTACACGCCGTTCCAGCAGGGTTCGGGCCGGATCGCCGTGGACCGGGCGATCACGCAGACCGTACTCGCCGAGCCGTCGTCCCTGAGCTTCGGCGTCGCGCAGTGGCCGCACACCGACGACGCGCCGGTCACCAAGGAACTGACGTACCGCAACACCGGTACGACCGACGTGACGCTGTCGCTCGCGCTGACGGCCACCGGCCCCAAGGGCCAGGCGGCGCCCACCGGCTTCTTCACGCTGGGCGCGCAGCAGGTCACCGTCCCGGCCGGCGGCACGGCGTCGGTGCCCGTCACCGTCGACACCCGCCTCGGCGGCAGCACGAACGGCGCGTACTCGGCGTACGTGACGGCCTCGGGCGGCGGCCAGAGCGTACGGACGGCCGCGGCCGTGGAGCGCGAGGCGGAGTCGTACGACGTCACCGTGAAGTACGTCAACCGCGCCGGGCAGAAGCCCGTCCACCTCACCGACCTCTTCGCCACCTCGGGCGGGAACGTGGGCGGGGACTACTTCTCCGACAGCAACGCGACCAGCGTCACCCTCCGGGTCCCCAAGGGCACGTACCTGCTGGACTCGATGTCGGTGAAGAACCCGGACTCGTTCGCGGGCGGCCTCGACTGGCTGGTCCAGCCCAAGCTGAGCATCACCAAGAACACCACCGTCACCCTGGATCTGACCAAGGCGAAGCCCGCCGACATCACGGTGCCGGGCACGGTCAAGCCGGTGTCGGCCACGGTCTCCTACGCCTACGACCCGGCCGGTTTCGAGACCGGTGTCATGGCACCGTCCTTCAAGGACGTACGCGTGGCGCACGTCGGCGGCTCGCTGTCCTCCGGGCTGCGCCAGAGCTGGTTCGGGCAGTGGAGCAAGGGCGGCTCGGCCGAGTACGACGTGTTCACCGCCGCCAAGGTGACGAAGCTGCAGGGCGCTCACGTGCGCCACTACAAGGCGAAGGAACTGGCCACGCTCAAGGTGAAGCTCGGGTCGCCGACGAGCGGCAAGAGCGGCACGGTCGGCGCCACCGCCGAACTGCCCACCGACATCGGCTACAACACCGGGGTCACGCAGAAGCTGCGCAGCACGCGCACGCTGTACGTCTCGACCGGTGAGCGGGTCAAGTGGTCGCTCGACTTCACCCAGTTCTCGGGCAAGAAGGACGCCGAGGGCTTCCCGATCCAGGAGGCCTTCTACACGCTCGGGACCCCGCAGACCTTCAAGGCGGGCAAGAGCTACACCAAGACCTTGAACACGGCCGTGTTCGGGCCGAGGGTCGGCACCTACTACGGCATTTTCCGCGACGGCAACGAGATCTCCGGCTCGCTGCCGCTGTTCGCGGACGGCCAGACGCACGCCGGGTCCTCGGACTTCACGTCGGTCAAGACGACGCTGTACCGCAACGGCACCAAGGTCGGCTCGAACGACGACCCGCTGTTCGGCCTGGAGAGCTTCAAGGTCCCGGCCGGCGAGGCCTCGTACAAGCTGACGACCTCGGTCTCGCGCAGCACCAAGGTCGCCGCGGCCTCCACCCGCGTCGACGCGGCCTGGACGTTCAAGTCCAAGAAGGCCTCGGGCGCGAAGCTGCCCGCCTCGACGGCGCGCTTCGCCGCGACCACCGGCCTGGACAGCCGCGTCACGGCCGGCAAGAAGGCCACGACCCCGGTCTCGGTGCAGGGTTCGGCCGCGGGCAAGAACCTCAAGTCCCTGGCGGTGTACGTCTCGTACAACGGCGGCAAGACCTGGACCAAGGTGACGGTCAAGAAGGGCAAGATCACCTACAAGAACCCGAAGAAGGACAAGGGCCTCTCGTTCCGCGCCAAGATCACCGACAAGAAGGGCAACACGTCGACGATCTCGATCATCAACGCGCTGTACGGGAAGTGACCCGCTAGGGGCCTGTCGCGACAGGCCCCGGCGACAGGGCGGCCCGCCGGGAGCACGGCTTCCGGCGGGCCGCCCGTGCGTCTGCCCGTCTCATGGCGCGCCCCGGGGCGCTAGCGTGGGAAGTGGTTCCGGCACTCAGGCGACAGGAGGCCCGACCCATGTCCGTCGAACTGAACCACACGATCGTCGCCGCGCACGACAAGCAGGCGTCGGCACAGTTCTTCGCGCAGTTGCTGGGGCTGGAGGTGGATCCCCAGTACGGCCCGTTCATCCCGGTGCAGGTCCCGAACGGCGTGACGCTGGACTTCATGGAGACCAGCGACGAGATCACCCCGCAGCACTACGCGTTCCTGGTCTCCGAGGGCGACTTCGACGCGATCTTCTCCCGGATCCGCTCGGCGGGCCTGCCGTACTGGGCCGACCCGCACCACCACCAGCCGGGCGAGATCAACCACCGGGACGGCGGTCGCGGAGCGTACTTCGACGACCCGAACGGTCACAACCTGGAGATCCTCACGCGGTCGTACGGCAGCGGTCCGCACTGACGCCGAAGGCGGCGCGTGCCGAGGGCCGCGCCGCCCCGTCCCCGGTCGGTCCTCGGGGCCGGTCCTCGGGTCAGTCCCTGCTGGGCGCGGCGTGCCGGGGGCGGTACTTGTACGAGATCTGACCGACGAGTTCCCGGAAGCACACCAAGGCGGTGATCGGCGGAATGCCGACGATCACCATCGACAGCGCGGAATGCGACGAGTTGCTGACGCAGAGGGCCACCGCCGTGGCGGAGGCGACCAGGATGACGGACCAGGAACGCCGTGCCGTGCGGTGCTGAAGGGACGCCCGCAGGATCGACAGCGCGGCGACGAACCATGGCCCGTACACCGTCAGCGGCCACCACTGCGCCAGCGGCGCGGGCAGGACGATCGAGGCGATGGCGCGCAGTTGGTTGTACGAGTAGGCGACGGACCAGCCCAGCATGGCCACCGCGCAGGCGGCGATGGTCGCGATCAGGATCGTGCCGGGGTCGAATCGTCGGCCGGTGTCCAGGGTGTGGGTTCCGGGCCGGGGGCGCCGACGCTCCATCCGGTGGCGATGCGGCCCGTTCAGCGGGGCCGGAGCGGGTTCCGCGGTGGTCGTGGCGGTGGTCACGCCGGACAGCATCCGGGCCAGTTCCTCGTCCGGGTCCCAGGTGTGGGCCATGAAGTCCGGGCCGGGCGAGCCCCAGACATGATGCGTCTCCAGGGGGACCGCGTCGTAGGAGTGCTGCCCCAGGGTGTCGTATGTGTCGTAGTCGGTTCTCAGGGCGAACTGAAAGTCGTAGAGGCTCGATTCACCTTGCTGCCTGTCCATTCTCCAGCTCCTCCGCGCCCTTGGTCAGGGCGCTCCGTCCAGAGTGCGCAGGTATTCGCTCTCCATCTCGCCGATCCGCTGGAGGAATTCTTCGAGAAGGTCCGAACAACCCTTGAAGTACGCGTCACTTCCGGGCGGTTCGCAGCACACCGTTCCGCTTCCGGCAGGAGTCTGATCGTCTGGTTCGTTCCAAGTCACGATCACCTAACGAGCGCCATGGGGTGAGGGGTATCCGGCATTCGGGGGAACGGGTCGATGGTGAATCGTTTCTTCAGTCGGATGACAATACCCGGCTGACGTAATTCAGGATATGCGTGCACCGCATTTTCCGATGAATAGAATTTCACGCTCTGTCATGCGTATGGATGGGGATGCCGGTGTGCGGGTGTCGGGTGTCGGATGGGGAGGTGTCGGACGGGGATGCGGCGGTGCCGCTCTCGCGTGGTCGGTCCCGCCGCCGGGTCATAGGCTGGAGGGGCGACGTCTGCCGGGAGGTGTGATGACCGGGCGTACTCAGGCGGAGAGGGTCGGGACCTGGCCGCGGCTGCGGGTGGCGGACTGGGCCGAGACCCGCGACACCCTGCATATGTGGACCCAGATCGTCGGCAAGATCCGGCTGGCCCACGCCCCCACCGCCAATCACTGGTGGCAGGTCACCCTGTACGTCAGCGCGCGCGGCCTGACCACGTCCGCGATCCCGTACGGCACGGGGGTGTTCGATATCGAGTTCGACTTCGTGGATCACCGGCTGTCCATACGCGTCAGCGACGGAAGGCGGCGCGAGGTGGTGCTGGAACCCAAGCCGGTGTCCCAGTTCTACGCCGAAGTCATGGGCGCGCTGGGGGAGTTGGACATCCGGACCCGGATCAGCCCCCGGCCGAACGAAGTCGAACCGGCCGTCCCTTTCGCCGAGGACTTCCGGCACGCTTCCTACGATCCGCACGCCGCGTGGCTGTTCTGGGGCCAACTGATGCAGGCGAACCGGGCGTTGGGGAGATTCCGGTCGCATTTCGTCGGCAAGGTCAGTCTGGTGCACTTCTTCTGGGGAGCGATGGACCTGGCCTGCACCCGCTTCTCCGGGCGTCCCGCCCCGCCGCACCCTTGCGGAGGAATCCCCAACTGCCCGGACTGGGTGACCAGGGAGGCCTACTCCCTCGAACTGTCGAGCTGCGGCTTCTGGCCCGGTGGTGGCGAGGAGGGCGCGTTCTACGCGTACGCCTATCCCGAACCCGCGGGCTTCGCGGACTACGCGGTCCGTCCTGAGGAGGCGTCCTACCGGCGCGACCTCGGCGAGTTCGTCCTGCCCTACGAGGCCGCCGCCACCGCCGACGATCCGGACCGGATGCTGAGCGAATTCCTCCAGAGCAGCTACGAGGCAGCGGCGGAGTCGGGCGGCTGGGACCGGAGGGCGCTGGAGGGCGAGCCGCACCCCTGAGCCGACCCGGAGCCGCGCCCCTGACCCGTGAGCCGCTGCGCCTCGGTCACTCCTCGGCTACTCCTCGGTCGGAGCGGGCGCGAGACCCGTCGGGCAGGACGCGCCCCAGTTGGTCTCGAACGGGGCGTCCAGCGTGACCCCCGTCCCGCCCAGACCGCAGTAGCCGTCGGGGTTCTTGCTGTCCGAGAGGTACTGCTGGTGGTAGCCCTCCGCCGGATAGAACGTGCGGCCCTCGGCGGGGAGCACCTCCGTGGTGATCCTGCCGTAGCCCGCCGCCGTGAGGACCTTCTGGTACGCCTCGCGGGAGGCCTCCGCCGTGGCGGCCTGGTCGGGGGTGTGGGTGTAGACGGCCGAGCGGTACTGGGTGCCGACGTCGCCTCCCTGACGGAAGCCCTGCGTGGGGTCGTGGGACTCCCAGAAGACCTGGAGCAGACGCGCGTAGGAGATCTCCCGCGGGTCGTAGACGACCCGGACCGTCTCCGCGTGGCCGGTGAGGCCCGAGCAGACCTCGTCGTACGTCGGGTTCTGCGTGAAGCCGCCCTGGTAGCCGACCAGGGTCGTGTGAATGCCCGCGGGGAGCTGCCAGAACTTGCGCTCGGCGCCCCAGAAGCAGCCCATGCCGAAGTCGGCGATCTCCAGGCCCTCGGGGTAGGGGCCGAGCAGCGGGGTGCCGAGGACCGTGTGGCGGTCGGGAACCGGGAAGGACGGCTCCGGGCGGCCCTCGAGCGCCTGCTCAGGGGTGGGCAGGACGGGCGTACGACCGAACAGCATGGCGCGGGCTCCTTCGTCTTCTCGCCGCCCCCGTTCTCTCGCCGGGACGGCATTGGCTCAACGTTCTGGTACCGGCTCGCATTCCGGCCCCGGCGCCCTTGGCGCGGGCCTCGGCACGGGCCTCAGTGCGGCAGCGTCGCCGGGCTGCCGCCGTTCGCCTCGTACCCGGCCACCGCGAGCGCCCGGTACACCGTGTAGTCCGCGGCCGGGTCCGCCGTCAGGGTCCAGGGGAGCGCGCCCACGTGCCCGTCGACGTGGACGAGCTGGGCCATCGCCTCCGCCCAGCGCTCGCTGCGGACGAGGAAGAACAGCAGGAGGTGGCGGACATGCGCCAGCATCGGGTCGTCGGGGCGGGCCGCCTGCACCGCGAAGAGCGCGCCGTGGATCGCCTTCGTCACGACCTCGCTCTGGTAGAAGCTCCGCACCAGATGCACCTCGGGAAGGTGCTCGAAGACCGCGAAGAGAGGCATCGCGGCCAGGAGCGAACCCCGCGGCGCGCGGGCCGCGGCGGTCTCGGCGAAGTTGTACGCCAGCTCCCGCGAGCCGTGCCACTTCTCGCACCAGTAGTGCAGCGCCGCCAGATGCGCCCCCATGTGGGCCGGAGCGCGGTCCAGTATCTTCAGCCAGAGCTGCTCGAACTCCGGCTGCGGGTAGGCCAGTCCACGCGCCACCGACAGCTCGATGATGTACGGGATCGGGTCACCGGGGGCCAGCAGCGCCGCCTGCGCGCACGCCGCCTTCGCCTCCTCCATGATGATCCGGAAGTCGTCCGTCCCCGGCGTCGAGGTCCGCCACGCCTGCTGCACCAGGAACTCCGCCTGCACGGCCGCGCCGCCCGCGTCCTTCGGGGCCTCCGCCCGCCACACCCGCAGCCACTGGCCGCCCGGCGTCTCGCTCACCCCGCCCGGCCGCTGCTGCAGCTCCAGGGACGCGGCGCCCGCGAAGGCCTGCACGCGCTGCCAGCGTGTCTCGCTCTCCTGCTCCGTACCGGCCAGGAGCTGCGAGGCCGCGCGATAGTCCTGCGTGCGCTGCACCAGGTCCAGGACGTCCAGCAGATCCTGGTCGGGGCCGGGCATCCGGACGTCCAGCTCCTCCTGGCGGACGAAGCCGTAGTTCGCCGGGTCCGCGGCGTCCGGCGAGCCCGGCGCGACCTGCTGGATACCCGCCCGCCTGCGCCGGAGGACAGGGAGCAGGACCATGCTGAACAAGGCCAGCGCCATCAGGACCCAGAGAATCTCCATGCCACAAGCGAACCAGACCGGTCGGACACTTGGCCAACCTGGTCCGTGAGGTTGTGGAAAACCGTGGCCGGGCCGCTGTGGAAATCCGTCGCGGCGCGTCCCTCGGCGGGTCGCTCCGCGCGGCGCCCGGTCCGCGCGCCGCCATCACTCTCACAAGAGCATTACCCTCAGGCCCATGAGCGACAGGCAGATCAGTCAGCACTTCGAGACCCTCGCGATTCATGCGGGGAACACCGCAGATCCCCTCACCGGCGCGGTCGTCCCGCCGATCTACCAGGTCTCGACCTACAAGCAGGACGGCGTCGGCGGGCTGCGCGGCGGCTACGAGTACAGCCGGAGCGCCAACCCCACCAGGACCGCCCTGGAAGAGAACCTCGCCGCCCTGGAGGGCGGTCGCCGCGGCCTCGCGTTCGCGTCAGGACTGGCGGCCGAGGACTGCCTGCTGCGCACGCTGCTCAGCCCCGGTGACCACGTCGTCATCCCGAACGACGCCTACGGCGGCACGTTCCGTCTCTTCTCCAAGGTCGTCTCGCGCTGGGGCGTGGAGTGGTCGGTCGCCGACACCAGCAACCCCGCCGCCGTGCGTGCCGCGCTCACCCCGAAGACCAAGGTCGTGTGGGTCGAGACCCCCTCGAACCCGCTCCTCGGCATCACCGACATCGCCGCCGTCGCCCAGGTCGCCCGTGACGCGGGCGCCAAGCTCGTCGTCGACAACACCTTCGCGACCCCCTACCTCCAGCAGCCGCTGGCCCTCGGCGCCGACGCCGTCGTGCACTCCCTGACCAAGTACATGGGCGGCCACTCGGACGTCGTCGGCGGCGCCCTGATCGTGAACGACCAGGCGCTGGGCGAGGAACTGGCGTTCCACCAGAACGCGATGGGCGCGGTCGCCGGGCCCTTCGACTCGTGGCTGGTGCTGCGCGGCACCAAGACGCTGTCCGTGCGCATGGACCGGCACTGCGAGAACGCCGCCAGGGTCGCCGAGATGCTCACCCGGCACGCGCGCGTGACGCGCGTGCTCTACCCGGGCCTGCCGGAGCACCCCGGTCACGAGATCGCCGCGAAGCAGATGAAGGCGTTCGGCGGCATGGTCTCCTTCCAGGTCGAGGGCGGCGAGGAGGCGGCCGTCGAGGTCTGCAACCGCGCCAAGGTGTTCACGCTCGGCGAGTCGCTGGGCGGCGTGGAATCCCTGATCGAGCACCCCGGGCGCATGACGCACGCGTCCGCGGCCGGGTCCGCCCTGGAGGTCCCCGCCGACCTCGTCCGCATCTCCGTGGGCATCGAGAACATCGACGACCTGCTGGAAGACCTCCAGCAGGCCCTGGCCTAGCGAGCGACAGGGCGGCGTCCGCGCCGTCCGGTCACCATGTGCCGAACGGTGGAGTCGTCGTCGACGGCGGCTCCACCCAGGGGCGCGCCGTCCACGCCCAGATCGTGAAGGCGAGGGCCGCGGCCAGCAGCGCCAGCCACAGCAGGCGGCGCGCCACCACGCGGCGGCGCAGCATACGGCCGCCGCGCCGCATCACCTCCGCGGTGAGGCCCGGCGGCACCTGCGGTGGAGCGCTCTCCAGCATCCGGCGCACGGCCGCCTCCCGCTCGAGCGGCTTCACGACGGCACCGCTTTGGTGCCCAGCGCCGCCGGTGCCGCCTTCCGCGGCGGATGCAGCAGCGTCGCGACCGCCCGCGCGCAGATCGTCCGTACCCGCTCGCCGGGCAGCCCCAGCAGCGCCGCCGCCTGCTCCTCGGCGACGCCCTCGTACAGCCTGAGGACCACGATCAGCCGCTCCTGGGGCGACAGGCGCGCGAGGACACTGCTCGCGTCCGGGCGCTGCCGCCCGAGCACCCCGTAGCGGTGCCACGCCCCGTGCGCGAAACGGGCGGCCAGATACTGGCGGGCACGGGCGTACGGGTCCTCACCGCGCAAGCTGTCCCAGGACGCGTACGTCTGGGCGAGAGCCAGGGTCAGCAGACGTCGCGCGCGCGGGTTGTCGTCCGGGGCCTCCGCGGTGAGCAGGGTGGCGGCGTGCAGCAGCCGCCCGGCCGCGCCCGCGACGAACGCCTCGAACTCCCGGGCACGACGGGCGCCTTGGGACGCACGCCGTTCTCGCACTGCGCCTCCCGTCTGAGGGCGACCCCGGATCCGTACGACTCGGTTGCCATTCGTACGGATTCATATGACTCATATGAATCCGGCCGTGTCTTCCGGTCAAGAGTCCGGCCGCGTCCCGCGCGCGTGCGGCTCCGGGGCTCAGGTCGTCGGCTCGGACTCCGCCGCCGGGGCCCCCGGTGCGCCCTGCAGGGCGGACAGGGCGGCGTTGAACCGCGTGAGGAGCGTGCAGAACGCCGTACGCTCCTCCGGCGTCCACTCGCTCGTCAGTTCGCCCATGAGCTGCCGCCGGGACGAGCGCACCTCCTCCAGGCGTGCCTGCCCGCGCGGGGAGAGCTGGAGCACCACCGCGCGCCCGTCCTCCGGGTGCGAGGTGCGCTTGACGAGACCGGTGTCGACCAGGGGCGCCACCTGCCGGGTGACCGTCGACGAGTCGATCCCCATGCTCGCGGCGAGCGCCTTGACGCCCATGGGACCTTCCTTGTCGAGGCGGTTGAGCAGCAGATACGCGGCACGGTCCATGGAGTTGCGCACCTGCCCCACCCCGCCGAGCCGGGTCTGTTCGGCGCGACGGGCGAACAGCGCGACCTCGTGCTGCAACAGGTCCAGGAGACCGGTGTCACCGGCGGTCGTCATGTCCATCGACGTATCAGGTGGTGTGGGCATGGCCGGAGGCTCACTTCATGCGTCGGGGGCTGGAATGGGGGACAGAGTACGCGCCCGGGGCGCGCGTCGTACCGGCCGTGCGCAAACCTGTGGCAGGCGCCTGGTCATACCCGGTGCGCGGCGGTGCGAGCTGCGAAACTGGTGGTCATGAGCTACGGCACGGCCGGCCCCCTGGCAGCGGTGACCCTCGACGACGTCCGGGGTGCCCAGAAGATGCTGTCCGGCGTCGCGCGCGTCACGGCCATGGCGGGCAGCAGGCATCTGTCCCGGCTGGTCGGCGCGCCGGTGCACCTCAAGTGCGAGAACCTCCAGCGGACCGGGTCGTTCAAGCTGCGCGGCGCGTATGTGCGGATCGCGGGGCTGCTGCCCGAGGAGCGCGCCGCGGGGGTCGTCACGGCCAGCGCGGGCAATCACGCGCAGGGAGTGGCCCTCGCGTCCTCGCTGCTCGGGGTGCACTCGACGGTCTTCATGCCGAAGGGCGCGCCGCTGCCCAAGATCAGCGCCACCCGTGAGTACGGCGCCGAGGTGCGGCTGTCCGGCCAGGTGGTGGACGAGACGCTGACCGCCGCGCAGGAGTACGCCGCCGAGACGGGCGCGGTGTTCATCCACCCGTTCGACCACCCGGACATCATCGCCGGCCAGGGCACGGTCGGCCTGGAGATCCTGGAGCAGTGCCCCGAGGTGCGGACGATCGTCGTCGGTGTCGGTGGCGGCGGGCTGATCGCGGGCATCGCCACCGCGGTGAAGGCCGTGCGCCCCGATGTCCGGGTGGTCGGCGTGCAGGCAGAGGGCGCGGCCGCGTATCCGCCGTCGCTCGCGGCCGGGCACCCGGTGTCCGTCGATCACCCGGTGACGATGGCGGACGGGATCAGGGTGGGGCGGCCCGGCGAGGTGCCGTTCACGATCGTCCGCGACCTGGTCGACGAGATCCGTACGGTCGCCGAGGACAACCTCTCCAGCGCGCTGCTGCTCTGCCTGGAGCGCGCCAAACTGGTGGTCGAACCGGCGGGCGCGAGTTCCGTCGCGGCGCTGCTGCGCGAGCCGGACGCCTTCGAGGGCCCGGTGGTGGCGGTGCTGTCCGGTGGCAATGTGGACCCTGTGCTGCTCCAGCGTGTGCTGCGGCACGGCATGGCCGCCGCGGGCCGCTACCTGGCGGTCCGGCTGCGGCTCACCGACCGCCCCGGCGCCCTCGCGACACTGCTCGGGGCGTTGTCGGGGACGGACGCCAACGTCCTGGATGTGAGCCATGTGCGGACGGACCCGCGGCTGGGGCTCACGGAGGCGGAGGTCGAACTGCATCTGGAGACGAAGGGCCCGGAGCACTGCGCGGAAGTCGGCCAGGTGCTGCGGGACGCGGGCTACACGGTCATCGACTGAGGCCGAAAGGCATGGTCATCGGCTGAGGTCGAAGGGCTGTTCGTGGTCATCTGGAAAATCGCATTGAGAGTCGCGATACATCGCGTTATGGTGAGGCCTCGTCACGAAGAAGACCGCTCAGAAGTCGCGCTCACAAGAACCGCTTGCCCCTGATCCCCAACGACGTGGAGAACGCATATGCCGGGCGCCATCTATGCCGAAGGTCTGGTGAAGCACTTCGGCGACGTGAAAGCTCTGGACGGCGTCGACCTCGACGTCCCGGAAGGCACCGTGCTGGGCCTTCTCGGGCCGAACGGCGCGGGCAAGACCACCGCGGTCCGCTGTCTGACGACCCTGCTGCGGCCCGACCGCGGTACGGCGATCGTCGCGGGGATCGACGTCCTCAAGCACCCCGACGCGGTGCGCCGCTCGGTCGGCCTGTCCGGGCAGTTCGCGGCGGTCGACGAGTATCTGACCGGCCGCGAGAACCTCCAGATGGTGGGCCAGCTCTACCAGATGAGGGGGAAGGCGGCCAAGGCGCGTGCGGCCGAGCTGCTGGAGCAGTTCCACCTCACGGACGCCGCCGACCGCCCCACCAAGACGTACTCCGGCGGTATGCGCCGCCGGCTCGACCTCGCGGCGGCTCTCGTGGTCCGGCCGCCCGTGATGTTCATGGACGAGCCCACGACGGGCCTCGACCCCCGCAACCGCCAGCAGCTCTGGGACGTCATCAAGCAGCTCGTCTCCGGCGGGACGACGCTCCTGCTGACCACTCAGTACCTCGAAGAGGCCGACCATCTGGCGCATGACATCTGCGTCGTCGACCACGGCCGGGTCATCGCCCGCGGCACCTCCGACCAGCTCAAGGCCCAGACGGGCGGGGAGCGGGTCGAGATCGTCGTGCGCGACCGCGCGCGCATGGCGGCGGCCGCCGAGGTCCTGCGCGGCTTCGGCAAGGGCGAGACCACGGTCGAGGAGCACACCCGTAAGCTCACCGTCCCCGTCACGGGCGGCGCCAAGCTCCTCGCCGAGGTCATCCGCGAGCTGGACTCCCGCGGCATCCAGATGGACGACGTCGGCCTGCGCCGCCCCACCCTGGACGACGTCTTCCTCTCCCTGACCGGCCATGTCGCCGAGGAGAACGCCGCGGAGGGCGGCGAGGATCCGGAAGACCCGAAGTCCCACCGCAAGCACACGAAGGAGCCCGCGCAGTGAGTGCCGTCCACGACGCCGCGCCGGTCGCGGCCCGTACGAACCCCGTCAGTCAGCTCGTCCGTGACTCGTTGGTCATAGCCCACCGGAACCTGATCCGCATGGCCCGGATTCCCGAGATGCTCATCTTCGGGCTGCTCCAGCCGATCATGTTCGTGGTGCTGTTCACCTATGTGTTCGGCGGCTCGGTCCAGGTCGGTGCTTCCACTTCCAAGGAGGCGTACCGAGAGTTCCTGATGGCCGGCATCTTCGCCCAGACCGTCACGTTCGCCACGGCGGGCGCGGGCGCGGGCATCGCCGACGACATGCACAAGGGCCTCATCGACCGCTTCCGCTCCCTGCCGATGGCTCGCGGCGCGGTGCTCACCGGCCGCACCATCGCCGACCTTGTGCAGACGGCGCTCACCCTCGTCGTCCTGGCGATAGTCGCCGTGATCGTCGGCTGGCGCACGCACGAGAACTTCGGCAAGGTGCTCGCCGGATTCGGCCTGCTCCTGCTCTTCGGGTACGCGTTCTCCTGGATCGGCGCGCTCATCGGCCTGTCCGTGCGCACCCCTGAGGCGGCGACCTCGGGCGGTCTGATCTGGCTGTTCCCGCTGACCTTCATCTCGAACGCGTTCGTCGACGCGAACAAGATGCCGGCCTTCCTGCGGCACATCGCGGAGTGGAACCCGTTCAGCGCCACCGTGCAGGCGTGCCGCGAGCTGTTCGGCAACCTTCCCCCGGGCTTCCGGACGCCCGACGCCTGGCCCATGCAGCACCCCGTGTGGGCCTCGCTGATCTGGTCGGCCGCGATCATCCTGTTCTTCCGCACGCTGGCGGTGCGCAAGTACCGCTCCGCGACGGCGTGAGCGACGGCTGATCCCGCTGATCCGGACATGACGAAGCCCCCGGCGCCGCGAAGGCGTCGGGGGCTCGTCGAAGGCGTCGGGGCGGCTCAGCCCTGGTAGGGGTCGGCCTTCAGGATCCTCACCATGGCCTTCTTGCCGTTCGGCAGCTCGTACTCGGCGTCCTCGCCGACCTTCTTGCCGTTCACGCCGGTACCCAGCGGGGACTGCGGCGAGTAGGTCTCGATGTCCGAGCTGGCGTACTCGCGCGAGGCGAGCAGGAAGGTCATGGTGTCGTCCTCGTCACCGTCGAAGGCGATGGTGACGACCATGCCGGGGGCCACCGCGCCGTCGGCTGCCGGAGCCTCGCCCACCTTGGCGTTCTCCAGGAGCTGGGTGAGCTGGCGCACACGGAGTTCCTGCTTGCCCTGCTCCTCCTTGGCCGCGTGGTACCCGCCGTTCTCACGCAGGTCGCCCTCCTCGCGCGCGGCCGCGATCTTGGCGGCGATCTCCGAGCGCGCAGGACCAGAAAGGTACTCCAGCTCGGCCTTGAGCTGGTTGTACGCCTCCTGGGTCAGCCAGGTGACGTTCTCGCTGGTCTGGGTCACAGGTGCTCCTCGTCGGTACTTGGAATACAAAGCATCGCCCTACCCAGAAGAATGTTCCTCCATGGGTGGGCGAAACCACGAGCCTAACAATTCAGCGGCGAAAGGGGGAGGACATAAGCCACGAGAATTACGTCAGCGCAGGTCAGTGAGGTACGTGAGAAGGATGACGTCAGTCGGCGTGGCAGCCGAGCAGCTCCGCGGTGCCGCCCGGGGAGGTCGTCCGCAGCGTGACGGTCTTGTCGATGCGGGTGGCGTGTCCGTCGAACCGGAAGTCAGCGCGGCCCACCTCGGCGCCGTCCTTCGACTGGGAGCGCAGCGTGCAGTAGCCGGAGGCGTCCGCGTCCTTGCGCACCTCCAGGTGCGCCTTGATCGCGTCGGGCGTGACCTCGAAGGAGATGACCTCGGCGCTGATCTTGTTCTGCACGACGTAGTGGTAGGCGAACCAGCCGATGACGACGAGCATGACCGCCGCCAGCGCAGAGCCGACGATCTTGAGAGTGCGGTCGGTGCGCGCGTCCGCGGAGTGCCCGTAGCGGCCCTCTGGCAGCCGCGTGCTCGCCGTCGTCATTGATCGTCCTCTCGGCAGGGCGGTACGGATGTCCCGACAGGGATCTCCACCGACCGCGCCCGGAATTTTTCGCCGCCCGATTCGGTCACTATAGAAGCCGCCCGACGCACCGCTTCACACCGGGCGCCGACCTGCCGACTTACTGAGGATCGAGTCTTGACTGACCAACTGCGACTGATGGCCGTGCACGCTCACCCCGACGACGAGTCGAGCAAGGGCGCGGCCACCATGGCGAAGTACGTGTCCGAGGGGGTGGACGTGCTGGTGGTGACCTGCACGGGCGGAGAACGAGGCTCCATCCTCAACCCGAAGCTCCAGGGCGACAAGTACGTCGAGGAACACATCCACGAGGTGCGCAAGAAGGAGATGGACGAGGCCCGGGAGATCCTCGGCGTCGAGCAGGAGTGGCTCGGCTTCGTCGACTCCGGGCTGCCGGAGGGCGACCCGCTGCCCCCGCTCCCCGAGGGCTGCTTCGCCCTGGAGGACGTCGACAAGGCGGCCGGTGAGCTGGTGCGCAGCATTCGCGCGTTCCGTCCGCAGGTGATCACCACCTATGACGAGAACGGCGGCTATCCGCACCCCGACCACATCATGACCCACAAGATCTCGATGGTGGCGTTCGAGGGCGCGGCGGACACCGAGAAGTACCCCGAGGCGGAGTTCGGCCCGGCGTGGCAGCCGCAGAAGCTCTACTACAACCAGGGCTTCAACCGGCCGCGCACCGAGGCGCTGCATCACGCGATGCTCGAGCGCGGCCTGGAGTCGCCGTACGGGGACTGGCTGAAGCGGTGGGACGAGATCCAGCGCACCGACCGCACGCTGACCACCCACATCCCGTGCGCGGACTTCTTCGAGGTCCGCGACAAGGCGCTGATCGCGCACGCCACGCAGATCGACCCCGACGGTGGCTGGTTCCGCGTCCCGATGGACCTGCAGAAGGAGGTCTGGCCGACCGAGGAGTACGAGCTGGCGAAGTCGCTCGTGGCCACCTCGCTGCCGGAGGACGACCTCTTTGCAGGCATCCGCTGATGCTGAGGGAGAATGCCTGACATGAGCGCAAGCGTGAGCCTGGCCGTGACCCACCTCATCCCCCTCGCCGAGTTCGACGAGAACAAGGTCACCCCCGGTGTCCTCGGCTTCATCGTCTTCGCGGTGATGGGCCTGGCGGTGTGGGGCCTGATGAAGTCCATGAACAAGCACATGAGCAAGGTCGACTTCCAGAAGGACGCCGCCTCCGGCTCCGGCGGGGAGGCCGGGACGACGGGCGCGAGCGCGCCCAAGCCCCAGCGCGGCTGAGGACTGCCCTGACGGGGCCGCGACCGTGAGAGGTGCGGCCCCGCTCTGTGGTGTGCCGCGAGCCGGGGTGTGCGGACGTCAGCTCCGGGCGGTCACCACCCCCATCACCTCCCGGGCGTGCCGTCCCGGCACCAGCCCGAGCTGCCAGGCCTGCCAGCCGCTCTCCAGGCTCACGCCCCGCTCCAGCAGCAGCCGGTAGGCCGCCAGGCAGCCGTCCAGCTTCGCGTCCCGCATGGGCCCGCTCGTACGGGACAACTGGGCCAGCTCCTCCTGGGCCACCGCCGTGCCCACCTCCGCGCCGCCGGGGGAGGCGTAGGGCAGGAGGGTGCAGCGCAGGAAGCGGGCCCACTCCTCGCCCCGCAGATCGCCGTACGAGGCGAACAGGTCCACCGCCTCGTCGCACAGGGCCAGGGCCTGCGGGGTGCGCGCGTTGCCCGCGTCCACCACGGCCAGCTCCAGGCAGGTCCAGGCCTCGCCGTGCGCCACACCGATGCGCCGGAAGTCCGTCTTCGCGTCCGCCAGGAGCTGGCGGGCGTAGCCGGAGTTGCGCAACGAGCCTGTCCGCGCCGCCTGTTGGTCCCGTGTCGCGCGTCCGGAGTGATGGCGGGCGCACGCCAGGCCGTATCCGTCACGCATCCGGGAGAACATCGTCCGGGAGCGTTCCAGCTCGCGCACCGCCCGGTCCAGGTCGCCGGTGTCCTCCAGGGCCTGGCCCAGGTAGTAGATCGTCCAGGCCTCGCCTCGCGCGTCCTCGTTGTCGCGGTGGCGTCCGAGCGCATGGCGCAGGGCCTCGGCCGCGGTGGACGCGTCGCCGGAGAGCAGGCGGGCGCGGGCCAGTTGGGTCAGCGCCCAGGCCTCGCCCCGGGCGTCATGGGTGCTGGTGTACAGGTCCAGCGCGGTGCGCAGCTCGCTCTCCGCGCGCGGGACGTCGCCCATGCGCAGGGCGAGCTGGCCCAACTGGAAGTGGGCCCAGGCCTCGCCGTGCACCGACGCGTTCTCCCGGTGCAGGTCCAGGGCGCGGGTGAGCAGGCCGAGGGCCTCGGCGGGCCGGGCGCGGTCGCGCTCCACCGCGGCCAGGGCGTGCATGGTCCAGGCGCGGTCCGCCGCCAGCGCGGGGGACGCCTGGAGATCCATGGCCTCCTGGAGCTTGGCCGCCGCCTCGGTGAGCCGGCCCTGGTGGTGCAGGGTGATGCCGAGGGAGCACAGCGCCCTGGCCGCTCCCGCGTCCTGATGCGCTTCGAGGTAGAGGTCCACCACGGAGGCCAGCGTGGTGCGGGCCTTGTCCAGCTCGCCGAGCTGGCGGGCCGCGATGCCCGTACGCCACTGCACCGACCGCGTCAGCAGGCCCTGGTCGACGGCCTGGGTCAGCTCGCTGATCTCGCCCAGCCGGTAGAGGTCGCCGCGCAGCAGGCAGTAGTCGCACAGCGCGCCCAGGAGATGCAGCACCGCCGACTGGTCGACGCCCTCCGTGTGCCGCAGCGCGGCGGTGATGAAGCTGGACTCGTCGTCCAGCCAGCGCAGGGCCGCGTCCAGCGACGTGAAGCCGTGCGGGCCGAAGCGGTCCGAGCGGGTCGACATGTTGCCGTCCACCAGGCGCAGCACCGAGTCGGCCAGTTCCGCGTAGTTGACGATCAGACGTTCGTGCGCCGCCGTCCGCGCGGCCGGTTCCTCCTCGTCCGTCAGCCGGGCCTGGGCGAAGGCGCGGACGACGTCGTGCAGCCGGTAGCGGCTGCCGCGGACGTGGTCGATCAGGCCCGCTTCGGCCAGGGTGCGCAACTGCCGCGTCGCCTCCTGCTCGTCCGTGGCGAGCAGGGCGGCTGCCGCGGCTGCCCCGAGCGAGGCACGCCCCGCCAGCGCGAGCCGGCGCAGCAGGCAGCGGGCCGCTTCGGGCAGGTCCGTGTAGCGCAGCCACAGGGCGCGCTCCACCGGTTCCACCGGGCCGTAGGCGCCGAGGTCGGTGGCGAGCCGGAGCGGGGTGCGCGGGCCGAGAGAGGAGCCCGCCACGCGCAGGGCCAGGGGCAGGCCGCCGCACAGGTGGCGGACGCGGTCGGCGGACTGCGCGTCGTACGGCCCCGAGTCGTCCTGGGCCGCCGCGCCGAGCAGTTCCTCCGCGCCCGCCGCGTCCAGCGCCTCGACCGGGAGCCGGTGCACCCGCGCCGGGAGATCGCCGGGCAGGTCGAGGGGGTCCCGGGTGGTGACGAGGACGAGGCTCTCGGAATGCTCGGGGACGAGGGCGCGCACCTGCTCGGGGTCGGAGGCGTCGTCGAGCACGATCGTGACCGGCAGGCCCGTCAGGTACTGGTGGTACAGCTCGCTCAGCCGCTCCACCTGCTGGTCCGGCGCCGAGCGCTCGCGGAACAGAAGCTGTTCGCGGGGGGCGCCGAGCCGGTTGAGCAGATGCAGCAGGGCGTCGCGCGTGGACAGCGGGGGCTCCCCGGCGCTGCCGCCGCGCAGATCGACGACGCACGCCCCGCGGAAGTGGTCCTTCAGGTCGTGCGCGGCGCGGATCGCGAGCGTCGTGCGCCCCGAGCCCGGTACGCCGTGCAGGATCACCACGGTCGGCTCGGTCTCCGCGCTCGCGCGGGCGGCTCGCACCCACTGCCGGATCAGCCCCAGCTCCTGTCGTCTGCCCGCGAACGGGCCGTGGAGCTCGGGGAGATGGGCGAAGGACTGCTCCAGGACGGTGCGCCTGCGGGCCGCCGCGCTCTTGTCGCCCCGGCGCCGCCGCGGTGGGGTCTGCTTCTGCGCCGTGGAGGAGGCGATCACGCGCTGCTGGTCGAGGAAGGGGCGGATGCCGCGTACTTCCAGGGCGGTCAGCCACTGGAGGCGCAGTTGCTCGGGTCCGCCGGGCTGGCCGAGCGCTCCGGCCCGGCGGTGGGCCGCGGGCAGATGAGAGGCGGTCACCTTCGCCACGGTGGCGGCGGCGCCCACGACACCGACCGCGGCGCCCGCGCCGAGCGCCGTCCCCGGGCCCGTACCGAACGCGAGGTCCGCCACGCAGGCGGCCACCGCGGCAACGCCCGCTGTCAGCAGGGGAGTTCCGGCCCCGTCGCGCGCATAGCGCTGCCCGAAGGTGAGCCGTCCGGCCTCTGTCCTGTCGAGGGCCTGGGCGTAGGCCTCGTACTCCTCGGTGGCTGTCTGCGCGATGGCGTCGAGCGCGCCGCGCGCCCGCGACAGGAGCACGGCCCCGTCGGTGCGACCGCCCGAGCGGCGCACCTCCTCCTCCACGGCCCGTGCCAGCAGCTTCTCGGCCTCCACCCGATGGCCGTCCCGCATGTCACGTCCCCCTCCCGCGTCAACTCCGTTGTCTTGCGGTGTCGTTCGAGAAGGAGAGCGCGCGAGGCGGCCGACCGTCATGGCATCGGTGATGTCACCCGCATCGCATGCCCCCTGCCCTCTTCGACACCGCCAGGAACACACATGCCCCCGCCAGGGCCACTTCAGCCGCCGCGCACGCGAAGGCCTGGAGGAGATCCGCGCCCGGCAGGGAGGTGGTTATGTCGAACCAGGCGTCCAGGATCGCGATCGCGGCCGTCGCCGAGGCGGTCAGCCGCGCATGCCCGTCGCGGCGGAATCCCAGCGCCGCCGTGGCCGCGCAGCCCGCCGCCAGCAGGACGTCCAGCCCCACCCACGCCAGCTGCCAGTGCCGCACCTCCGGGCTGGCCGGGAGCGTGTGGGCCAGCAGGATCATCCAGGGGACGAGGCCCACGGCCGCCGCGCCCAGCACCACCAAGGTCCAGCGGCGCACGGCGGCGGCGCCCGACCGCTCATGTGTCTCGATCGCTCGCATGCCATCAGGCTAGACCGCAGAAGTCTCTCTGCAAAGAGAATTCTGCAAAATTCCCTCTGGGAATCGGGTGGGTGGCGAGTACCGTGGTGGCCATGCCGGAGCAAGAACTGACCAGCGTGGAGCGCACGGCGCTCTACAAGTCCCTCGGAAATCCGCTGCGCCGCCGGATCCTCGAGTACGTCGGCCGGCACGGCGAGGCGAACTCGACGGTCCTCGCCAAGGAACTCGGCGAGAGCTCCGGCACGACCAGCTACCACCTGCGCAAGCTGGCCGAGCAGCGCCTCATCGAAGAGATCCCCGAGAAGTCGGGCGGCCGGGAGCGCTGGTGGCGGGCGCTGCCCTTCCAGCACACCACGCCCGACCCGGCGACGATGACCCCCGCGGAGTACGCCGCCGCCGAGCAGCTGGCGATCCTCAAGATCGACGTGGACACCGCGCTCTTCCGCCGCGCCCACGAGGAGTACCGAGGCCCGGAGGGCTGGGCCCAGGTCATGCGCGCCGGAACGTGGCTGACCAAGGAGGAACTGCTGGACTTCGTACGCGAGTACCACGCGCTCCTCGACCGCTACGGCCATCCACGCGAGGAGGCCCCCGACGAGGCGCGCCCGGTCAGTCTGCGGTTCTACGCGGTCCCCGACCCCGTGACAGAGTGGAACGGTGAACCGACTGGCCCATGAGACGTCCCCGTATCTGCTCCAGCACGCCGACAACCCCGTCGACTGGTGGCCCTGGTCGGCCGAGGCCTTCGCCGAGGCGCGCAGCCGGAACGTGCCCGTACTGCTGAGCGTCGGATACAGCAGTTGCCACTGGTGCCATGTCATGGCGCACGAGTCCTTCGAGGACGCGGGGACCGCCGCGTACCTCAACGAGCACTTCGTCAGTGTGAAGGTGGACCGTGAGGAGCGGCCCGACGTCGACGCCGTCTACATGGAGGCCGTCCAGGCGGCCACCGGGCAGGGCGGTTGGCCCATGACCGTGTTCCTCACCCCGGACGCCGAGCCGTTCTACTTCGGTACGTACTTCCCGCCCGCGCCGCATCGGGGCATGCCGTCCTTCCCGCAGGTCCTCGAAGGGGTGCGGCGGGCCTGGGCCGAGCGCCGGGACGAGGTGACGGAGGTCGCGGGGAAGATCGTCCGTGATCTCGCGGGGCGCGAACTCGCGGACAGCGGCACCCGGCCGCCCGGCGAGGAGGAGCTGGCCCAGGCCCTTCTCGGCCTCACGCGTGAGTACGACGCGCAGCGCGGCGGCTTCGGCGGCGCGCCCAAGTTCCCGCCGTCCATGGTGCTGGAGTTCCTGCTGCGTCATTACGCCCGCACCGGCTCCGAGGGCGCCCTGCAGATGGCGCGGGACACCTGCGAGCGCATGGCGCGCGGCGGTGTCTACGACCAGCTCGGCGGCGGGTTCGCCCGCTACTCGGTCGACCGTGACTGGGTCGTGCCGCACTTCGAGAAGATGCTCTACGACAACGCGCTGCTGTGTCGCGTGTACGCGCATCTGTGGCGGGCCACCGGCTCCGATCTCGCGCGCCGGGTGGCGTTGGAGACGGCCGACTTCATGGTGCGTGAACTGCGCACGAACGAAGGCGGGTTCGCCTCCGCGCTCGACGCCGACAGCGAAGAGGAGGCGCCCGGCGGGCGGCAGGGCGCCGCAGGGCACCCCGTCGAGGGCGCGTACTACGTGTGGACGCCCCGGCGTCTGGCGGAGGTCCTCGGGGACCAGGACGCCGAACTCGCCGCGCACTACTACGGCGTGACCGAGGAAGGGACCTTCGAGCACGGCAGCTCGGTCCTCCAACTCCCGCAGCACGAGCGCGTGTTCGATGCGGAGAAGATCGAGTCGATCAGGCGCCGCCTCTTCGAGGCACGCGCCCTGCGCCCCGCCCCCGGCCGTGACGACAAGGTGGTCGCGGCCTGGAACGGCCTCGCGATCGCAGCCCTCGCCGAGACCGGCGCGTACTTCGGCCGCCCCGATCTCGTGGACGCCGCGATCGCCGCCGCCGACCTCGTCGTACGCGTGCATCTGGACGAACACGCGCGTCTCGCCCGTACGTCCAAGGACGGCCGTGTCGGCGCGAACGCGGGCGTGCTGGAGGACTACGCCGATGTCTCCGAGGGCTTCCTCGCGCTCGCCTCGGTCACCGGGGAGGGCGTCTGGCTGGAGTTCGCCGGACTGCTGCTCGACCATGTGCTGGCGCAGTTCACCGACGACAGCGGGGGTCTGTACGACACCGCCGCCGACGCGGAGCAGCTCATCCGCCGCCCCCAGGACCCCACCGACAACGCCACCCCGTCCGGCTGGAGCGCCGCCGCCGGAGCCCTTCTGTCGTACGCCGCCCAGACCGGCTCCGCGGCCCATCGCACCGCCGCGGAGCGGGCGTTGGGCGTCGTCGGGACGGTCGGGCCGCGTGTGCCCCGCTTCATCGGCTGGGGTCTCGCCGTCGCCGAGGCGCTGCTCGACGGGCCGCGCGAGGTCGCGATCGTCGGCCCCGCCATGGACGATCCCGCCACCAAGGCCCTGCACCGCACGGCCCTTCTGGGCACCGCGCCGGGCGCGGTCGTGGCCGTCGGCGTGGCGGGGGACGGCGAACTCCCGCTCCTCGCCGACCGGCCGCTGGCCGACGGCCGACCGGCCGCCTACGTCTGCCGTCACTTCACCTGCGACGCCCCGACCACGGATCCGGAACAGCTCCGCAGGGTGCTGAGCGGCTGAGACCCCGGGTCGAGGCGAGGGTTCAGCTTGTGCCCGACCCTCGGGCGAGGGCGCGTTCCACGATCGCCTCCAGCTCCTGGTGGTGCGCGCCCTTCCAGTACGCGCGCCCGCAGTCACGGCACTGCGCGAAGACGTCGTAGGTGCGGCGCGTGCCGTGTTCGAGCTGGTCGGCGACCTCGTCCTTGGTCGCGTCGCGCAGCAGTCCGTTGCACGCGGTGCACCGGGTCCACGGCTTCAGCTCGGGCGCGAACCGGTCGAGTATGTCCGTCAGTTGCTCCTCCGGCCGGGTGCTGTACACGAACGCGCCCGCCCACAGCTCCCGGCGGCGCAGCAGTCCGCGGTCGCGGCTGAGCATCACGCGCTGCTCGGCGGCCGAGCGGGTGGCGAGCGCCGCGTCACCGATGTCCGTGGACTCGTACGCCGTGTCCACGCCGAGCAGCCGCAGCCGCCGGGCCAGGGTGCCGAGGTGGACGTCCAGCAGGAAGCGGAGCGGGGCGCCGGGCACCCGCTGGGGGCGTTCGACGGGGCGTACCTCGACGGACTCGCCGTCGGCCGGCACATGGGAGACGGGCGTGGCGCGACCGTCCACGAGGAGTGCGCCCACCTCGGTCAGCGGCACGCCCAGCGACTCGACGACATGGCCGAGCGTGGAGGCGCCGTCGGTGACGACCTTCGTGGCATGCCCGCGTCGGCCGTGCGGGATGAAGAGCCCCAGCTCGGGGGCGAACTCGACGTGGATCTCAGGTGCGTTCACGGGGTCAGGATGGCATGGGGGCGGCTCAGGGGGCTTTGGAATTCCGTGACTCAAGACCGTGCTCGAGTACGTCCAGCGCGCGCTGGACGTAGTCGCCCATGTGCCCTCGCTGTCCGTGCTCGGTCCAGTAACGGGAGGCCTCTATGAGGGCGGCGACGACGCTCATGCAGTACACGCGCACCTCCAGGTCGCCGGGGTCGCGCCCGGTGCGGTCGGCCACCACTTCGCACATGGTCAGGCCGGTCGCGGCCATGCTCTCCATCGACCGGGCGCGGACCGCGGGCACCTCCGCGATCAGACGGCTGCGCAGCCGCATCTCCGCGGGCGTCCCGTACTCGCCCGACGCGCTCCGCTCGACGGCGCGGTGCACCACATGGCGCAGGGACTCCACCAGCGGTTCGCCCTCGGGGCGCGCCCGCAGCTCCTGCTCCAGGACCGGGTCGTACTCGTCGGTGACGACGATGTCCTCTTTGGTGGGGAAGTACCGGAACACCGTGGAGGGGGAGACCTCGGCCGCGTCCGCGATCAGCTCGATGGTGGTGGCGTCGTACCCGTGCTCCTCGACCAGCCGGTACGTCGCCGTGCGGATCGCCGTACGAGTCTTGATCTTCTTCCGTTCGCGCAGCCCCGGACGGGGTTCGGCGGCGGGGCTCGAGCGGTGTGCGGTGGCGGCCATGGTCGTCATTGTCGGACATCTTCGGGGGCTCTGGCCATGGCGGCGTTCTCCTCGGCACGGGCCCGCGAGGGCTCCCGAGCGCCGCCGCCGACAGCGCGGAGGGCGGCATGAGAAATGGCCACGGCTGGAGAGCCGTGGCCATGGGAGGGAGGGGAGCGGGAGAGCTACGCGTGCTGGTACGCCACCAGGAAGATCCCCACGTAGTGCACGACGAACGCCGCGAGCGTGAAGGAGTGGAAGACCTCGTGGAAGCCGAACCAGCGCGGCGACGGGTTGGGGCGCTTGATCCCGTAGATGACGCCGCCCACGCTGTAGAGCAGGCCGCCGACGATGACGAGGACGAGGACGGCGATCCCGCCCGCGCGCATGAAGTCGGGGAGGAAGAAGACGGCCGCCCAGCCCATCGCGATGTAGCAGGGGGTGTAGAGCCAGCGCGGGGCGCCGACCCAGAAGACCCGGAAGACGATCCCGGCCGCCGCCGCGCCCCATATGCCCCACAGCAGCCACTGCCCCTTCGCGCTCGGCAGGAGCAGGAGGGTCAGCGGCGTGTAGGTGCCCGCGATGATCAGGAAGATGTTGGCGTGGTCGAGTCGGCGCAGCACCCCGCTCATGCGCGGGCCCCAGTCGCCGCGGTGGTAGAGAGCGCTGACGCCGAAGAGCAGACAGGCCGTCAGGACGTAGATGCCGCAAGCGATGCGCCCGCGTGTGGAGTTGGCGAGGGCGGTGAGGGTCAGCCCCGCGACGAGGACGGCGGGGAACATGCCGAGATGCAGCCAGCCGCGGAGCTTCGGCTTGGCCGGATGGGGCAGCGAGGGCGCGACGGGACCGCGGCCGACTGCCGGCGAGTCCGTGGGCGCGTCGGGGACGGACGCAGTCATGCGGGGCATGGTACCTACGGGGTCGTAAGTTGCGAATCAGGGGGGCGGTTGATATTGGCCGACTCGTCCCCTGTATGTCCGACATCCGCGAGGGCCGTGGAACGCAAAGACTCCCTCAAGCCGGGTGTGGTCCGGGTAAGGGGAAACGCCTGGTGGCGTGGCGATTCTCACGTTGCTCAGGTGTGCGCTCCCCTGGACAGATGGGCGTTTTCGGCGGATGATCAAATGAGTGCAGTCGGCACCGGATGAGCGGCTACGAAGCATCCGGGTCGAGGCCCCCACGGGGCAATCAATAAAAAACCCCTCTTCTAGGAGCAATCGTGGCGCGCGACATCGCGGCTCCCTCGACCGTCCTCACCCAGCACAAGGAACTGATCTCGTGGGTCAACGAGATCGCCGAACTGACCCAGCCGGACAGTGTGGTCTGGTGTGACGGATCCGAGGCCGAATACGAGCGTCTCTGCGAGGAGCTCGTCCGCAAGGGCACCTTCAAGAAGCTCGACCCGGTCAAGCGCCCCAACTCCTACTACGCGGCCTCCGACCCGTCCGACGTCGCCCGCGTCGAGGACCGGACGTTCATCTGCTCCGAGAAGGAAGAGGACGCGGGTCCGACGAACCACTGGAAGGCCCCCGCCGAGATGCGGGAGATCTTCCAGGGCAAGGACGGCAAGGGCGGTGTCTTCCGCGGCTCCATGAAGGGCCGCACGATGTACGTCGTCCCGTTCTGCATGGGCCCGCTGGGCTCGCCGCTGTCCGCGATCGGCGTCGAGATCACCGACTCCGCCTACGTCGCGGTGTCCATGCGCACGATGACGCGCATGGGTCAGGCCGTCCTGGACGAGCTGGGCGAGGACGGCTTCTTCGTGAAGGCCGTCCACACCGTGGGCGCCCCGCTGGCGGAAGGCCAGGAGGACGTCCCCTGGCCCTGCAACCAGACCAAGTACATCTCGCACTTCCCCGAGGACCGCGAGATCTGGTCGTACGGCTCCGGCTACGGCGGCAACGCCCTGCTCGGCAAGAAGTGCTACGCCCTGCGCATCGCCTCCGTCATGGCGCGCGACGAGGGCTGGCTCGCCGAGCACATGCTGATCCTCAAGCTCACGCCCCCGCAGGGCGAGGCGAAGTACGTCGCCGCCGCCTTCCCGAGCGCCTGTGGCAAGACCAACCTCGCCATGCTCGAGCCGACGGTCCCCGGCTGGACGGTCGAGACGATCGGTGACGACATCGCCTGGATGCGGTTCGGCGAGGACGGTCGCCTGTACGCGATCAACCCCGAGGCCGGCTTCTTCGGCGTCGCGCCCGGCACCGGCGAGCACACCAACGCCAACGCGATGAAGACGATGTGGGGCAACTCCGTCTTCACCAACGTCGCGCTCACCGACAACGGCGACGTCTGGTGGGAGGGCATGACCAAGGAGGCCCCGGCCCACCTCACGGACTGGAAGGGCAACGACTGGACGCCCGCGTCCGAGACCCCGGCCGCCCACCCGAACGCCCGCTTCACCGTCCCGGCCTCGCAGTGCCCGATCATCGCCCCCGAGTGGGAGGACCCGAAGGGTGTGCCGATCTCGGCGATCCTCTTCGGTGGCCGCCGCGCCAGCGCGGTCCCGCTGGTGACCGAGTCCTTCGACTGGAACCACGGTGTCTACCTCGGCGCCAACGTGGCGAGCGAGAAGACCGCCGCGGCCGAGGGCAAGGTCGGCGAGCTGCGCCGCGACCCGTTCGCCATGCTCCCCTTCTGCGGCTACAACATGGGCGACTACATGGCCCACTGGATCAACGTGGCCAAGGACAAGGACCAGGCCAAGCTCCCGAAGATCTACTACGTCAACTGGTTCCGCAAGAACGACGAGGGCAAGTTCGTCTGGCCCGGCTTCGGCGAGAACAGCCGCGTGCTGAAGTGGATCGTCGAGCGCCTCGACGGCAAGGCCGAGGGCGTCGAGTCCCCGATCGGCATCCTGCCGACCAAGCAGGCCCTGGACACCGACGGTCTGGACCTGACCGACTCCGACCTGGACTTCCTGCTCACCGTCGACAAGGAGGTGTGGCGCGAGGAGGCCGCGCTGGTCCCCGAGCACCTCAACACCTTCGGTGACCACACGCCGAAGGAGCTGTGGGACCAGTACCGCGCGCTGGTGCAGCGCCTGGGCTGACGCCCACCGCACGCTCCGCGGCCGGTCGGACTTGCCCTGACCTGCGACGTCGCCAGTACCGGCCGCGGTGACGACAAGACGACAGGGGCGGGGTCCCGTACGGACGAGTACGGGACCCCGCCCCTGTCGCGTTTCCGTCGCGTGAGCCGCACGGGCTGCCTGGGCCAGGTAAGCCGTACAGGCCGCATTCGGGGGCATTCGTCCGTATTCAAGGGCAATTCGCCTATCGTGACGCCATGCGCGGAATTCTGTTGGCCGGTGGCACCGGCTCGCGACTATGGCCGCTGACCCGCTCGGTGTCGAAGCAACTCCTGCCGGTGTTCGACAAGCCCCTGGTCTATTACCCGCTCTCCACACTCGTGATGGCCGGTATCCAGGAGATCCTGATCATCACGACCCCCGAAGACCAGTACCAGTTCCGCCGGTTGCTCGGCGACGGCAGTCAACTGGGCCTGCGCCTCTCCTACCTGGCACAGGAGCGACCGGAGGGCATCGCCCACGCGTTCGTCCTGGGGGCGGACTTCATCGGCGACGCGTCCGTGGCGCTGATCCTGGGCGACAACATCTTCCACGGAAGCGGCCTCGGCACACGGCTGGCCCGCCATCGCGACGTGCAGGGCGGCAGGATCTTCGCCTACCAGGTCGCCGACCCCTCGGCCTACGGCGTGGTGGAGTTCGACGCACAGGGCCGGGCGCTGTCCGTCGAGGAGAAGCCGGCCCGCCCGAGGTCCCGGTACGCCGTGCCCGGACTGTACTTCTACGACCGCCACGTGGTGGAGATCGCGCGCGGCCTGGTGCCCAGCGCCCGGGGCGAGTTGGAGATCACCGACCTCAACCGCGCCTGTCTGGAGGCCGGAACGCTCCAGGTCACCCGACTCGACCGGGGCACCGCGTGGTTGGACACCGGGACCTTCGACTCCATGGTCCGCGCCGCGGAGTTCGTCCGCGTGGTCGAGGAACGCCAGGGGTTCAAGATCGGCTGTGTCGAGGAGGCGGTCTGGCGGGCGGGCCTGATCGACGACGGCCAACTCCACGCGCTGGCCGAGCCGTTGCTCAAGAGCGGCTACGGCCACTATCTGCTGCGGCTGCTGGAGGACTCCCGAGCTGCCACGCGGCTGCCGTCTCCGCCCTCTCCCGTTGCCCCTTCTCCTCTCGCGCGAAAGGAATCAGCCACGTGAAACCGCTGGGCATCGAAGGGGCCTGGGTGGACACGCCCACCGTGTTCGCGGACAGCCGGGGCCGATTTCACGAGTGGTTCAAGGGCGACAGGTTCCACGACTCCGTCGGCCAGGGGCTCGAACTCCGGCAGGCCAACTGCTCCCGCTCCGCGCGCGGCACGCTCCGGGGCATCCACTTCGCCTCGGTCCCGCCGGGGCAGGCCAAGTACGTCACGTGTGTCGGCGGCGCGGTTCTCGACGTGGTGGTCGACATCCGTACCGGCTCCCCGACGTACGGCACCTGGGAGGCGGTGCGGCTCGACGACACCACGCATCGCTGTGTCTATCTCTCGGAAGGGCTCGGCCACGCCTTCATGGCGCTGGAGGACGACTCCACGGTGGTCTACCTGTGTTCACGGGGGTACGCGCCGCAACGCGAGTACGGCGTCGACCCGTTGGACCCCGCCCTCGGTATCGCCTGGCCCGAGGGCATCGCGCCGCGCCTGTCCGACAAGGACGCGGCGGCGCCCACGCTGGCGGAAGCCGAACGCAAGGGCCTGCTGCCCTCCTTCGCGAGCTGCGGCGCGTACCGCAGAAGCCTTCAAGCCTTGTGAGCCGCGGCCACTGAGCCGCCTGAGACGGACAACTCGGAGAGCTATGCGCATCCTCGTGACCGGCGGCGCCGGCTTCATCGGTTCGGAATACGTCCGCCGACGTCTGAGCGCGGACCCGACGGAGCGGATCACCGTCCTGGACAAGCTGACCTACTCGGGGGCCGAGGAGAACCTCGCCCCGGTGGCGCACCACCCGGGCCATCGCTTCGTCCGGGGAGACATCTGCGACCCCGAGGTGGTCGACCAGGCGATGGCCGGGCAGGACGCGGTGGTGCACTTCGCGGCCGAGTCCCATGTGGACCGGTCGATCGAGGGGGCCGGTCCGTTCGTCCGGACGAACGTGCTGGGCACCCAGGTGCTCCTCGACGCCGCTCACCGCCACGGCGTCGGCCGCTTCGTCCAGGTCTCCACCGACGAGGTGTACGGCTCGATCGGCGAAGGCTCCTGGACCGAGGGACGGCCGCCGGCGCCGAGTTCCCCGTACTCCGCGTCGAAGGCCGGTGCCGATCTGCTGGCCCTCGCCTACCACCGCACCCACGGCCTGGACGTCGTCGTCACCCGGTGCTCCAACAACTACGGGCCGTACCAGTTCCCCGAGAAGGTCATCCCGCTCTTCATCACGCATCTGCTCGACGGGCGGACGGTGCCGCTGTACGGGGACGGCCGCAACATCCGCGACTGGGTGCATGTCTCCGACCACTGCCGGGGCATCGACCTGGTGCTGCACGGCGGCGAGGCCGGGGAGGTCTACCACATCGGCGGCGGCACCGAACTCAGCAACCACAAGCTCACCGGCCTGCTGCTGGACGCGACCGGGGCGGACTGGGACCGGGTCGTGTACGTGGCCGACCGCAAGGGCCACGACCTGCGCTACTCGCTGGACGACAGCAAGATCCGCGAACAGCTCGGCTATGTCCCGCACGTCTCCTTCGCGCAGGGGCTGGCCGAGACCGTCGCCTGGTACCGCGCGCACCGCACCTGGTGGGAGCCGCTCAAGCGCGGGGCGGGGCTGTGACGACCACGACCTGGCTGGTGACCGGGGCGCGCGGGCTCCTCGGCCGGGACCTGGTGGAGGAACTCGCCGCCGACCCGAACGCCACGGTCACGGCGCCGAGCCGGGCCCAGCTCGACATCACCGACCCGACCGCCGTGCGCGCGGCCGTCGCCGGACACCGCGTGGTCGTCAACTGCGCGGCCTGGACGGACGTCGACGGCGCCGAGCGGTCGGAGCGGGCCGCGACGGCCGTGAACGGCACGGCCGTTCGCCATCTCGCGCGCGCCTGCGCCGCGCACGGCGCACTGCTGCTGCATCTCTCCACCGACTACGTACTCCCGGGCGACACCCCGCGGCCGTACCCCGAGGACGCGTCGACAGGACCCGTGAACGCGTACGGGCGGAGCAAGCTGGCGGGGGAGCGGGCCGTGGCCGAACTCCTGCCGCACACCGGCTATGTCGTGCGCACGGCCTGGCTCTACGGCGCGCACGGCCGCAACTTCGTGGCCACCATGCTCGAACTCGCCGCCCGACAGGCGACGTTGGACGTGGTCGCCGACCAGCACGGCCAGCCGACCTGGTCCCGCGCGCTGGCCCGGCGGCTGGCGGTCCTGGGCCGGGCCGCACTGGCCGGACGGGCACCGGCAGGCGTCTACCACGGCACGGCGGCCGGGCACACCACCTGGTACGGCCTGGCGCGTGAGGCCTTCCGGCTCGGCGGACTCGACCCCGAGCGGATCCGCCCGGTCGGCTCGGCGGCGTTCCCGCGCCCGGCCGCCCGCCCGACGTACGGCGTACTGGGCCACGGCGCCTGGCCGCGCGCCGGACTCCCGCCCCTGCCACGGTGGGAGGACCAACTCGCCGAGGCCATGAGCACCCCGGCCTTCGCCGCACTGGCCACCGCCGCGCGCGCGTCCACGGACCGGGGCGCCACGTCCACGTCCCCGACATGAGCACACGCACCGGCGCCCCGCCGGAACGACCGTTCCCGCGGGGCGCGTTGCCGGACCGGATCTACACCAGCAGCGGCCCACCGCACCGTGCCGCGCCGTCCTTCATCGCGATGAGGTTGGCGACCACGTACGAGATGTCGTTCTGCGAGTGCCACTCGGTCGGGAAGTAGGTGACCAGCCGCGACGACTGGAACCGGGCCTTGATCTCGGGCACGAAGGAACGGTGCTGGTTGTTCGTGTAGTACCAGAAGGAGTTCTCGTTGTAGTACGCGACATGGGTCGGGTCCTGGTACGCGCCACGCCCGTCCGAACTGGGCGTCAGTGTGATCAGCATGCCGCCGGGCGCCAGCAGCCGGTACAGCTCGTTGATGAGCGGCACCTTGCCCGGCACATGCTCCAGGAAGTCCACCGCCCGGATCACGCCGACCGAGTCGTCCGGCAGATCCAGCTTCCCGGGCAGGGTCGCGACGATGTCGACGCCCTCTCCCGGATACTGGTCCACGCCCAGATAGCCGACCGGCTTGCGGTGGGCCGCGCCGAGGTCCAGCGCGAGCAGCCCGCGCCGCGCGCTCCAGGCCAGGGAGTTCGCCTCGATGTACTTGTCGTACAGGGCGACCGTCTCGCGCTGGATGTGCGCGTTGATCTCCGGGTCGGACTGGGTGTTCGCCGGGTGGACCCGCTGGAGGTACAGACAGCGGTTGATGTGGTGGAAGTCGCCGAGGTGGAAGAGGCGGCACATCAGATCCTGGTCGTCCAGGACCGTACGCGTGGCGTCGTACCCGCCGGTCTTCTCGTAGGCGTCCTTGCGGAAGGCCCGCACATGGTTGGGCGCGTACCAGATGTAGGAGACGTTGTGCGGCGTCGGATCCAGGGAGATGACCTGGAGCACCGTAAGGCCGTCGACGTCCACCTCCTCGTAGCGCCAGCCGCAGGTCTCGTCGAAACGGCTGTCGTCCCGCTTGCCGTCCTCGGTGATCTGCGCGGTGTTGCTGTAGACGAAGACGGCCTCAGGGTTCGAGTCGAACGCCTCGCCGAGTTCCGCCAGGCACGCCTTCGCCAGGATGTCGTCGTGGTCGAGCTCCACGAGGATCTCGCCGCGCGCCAGTTCACAGGCCCGGCGCTTGGCCGCCCCCACGCCGTGGATCTCGTCCGCGATCTCCACCCGGACCCGGTCGTCGGGCTGCTCGGGCCGCCACCGTGCGCCGTTGTTGAGCAGGACGATCCACTCCCAGTCCGAACAGGTCTGCGCCTGAAGGGAGGTGAGGCAGTCGTCGAGGAACCGGGGCCGGTGGCTGGGGGTGAAGACGGAGAACCTCGGTGTCGCGGCCGACGTCATCTGGCGCTCCCTGCGTGGCTCGATGTCGATGAGGGGCTGACGGACTTCCGGAAGCGTTCCGGGACCCGGGAGATCAACGAGGGCTCCGCCGCGACGGCTTGCCGGAACGCGGCCGTGGCCTCGTCGTCATGGCCCTTCTCCGCCAGGATCGCCCCGAGTTGCAGGTCGGCGATCGGGGCCATCCTCGGATTGGCGGCGACGGTGCGCTTCAGCAGGTCGACGGCGCGCTCGGGCTCGCTGGACCGCAGCAGCACGGCCTCGCTGAAGAGGGCCGGAGTGAACTTCGGGTCGATCTTCAGCGACTTGTCGAAGTCCGCGCGGGCTTCGGCCGCCTTGCGGTCCCTCAGCGCGATGATCCCCAGGCCGTACCAGGCGAGCTTGTTGTCGGGGTCCAGGTCGAGGACGCGTCTGAAGGCCCCGGCCGCCTCCTTGGGGTCCTGGATCCGCTGGGCCTGCTGCAACAGCGCGTCGGCCTGCTGAACCTTCGAGACCGTCGACGCGGGCTTGGATTCCGGGGTGGTTGTCGAGTGGGACTGCGTCGCCCAGACGGTCACGCCCGCGGCCACCGCCGCCGAGCCGATGAGCCCTGCCCACAATTTCCTACGTTTCACAGTGTCACATCTCGGGAAGCGCGGGGGATGGATGAATGCGGCTGATCACCGGTGGGGGCACTGCGAAGACCGTGGCGAGGCCTGCGGTATCGACGGCCCGACCACCGTCATGTGCGCCGACGTTACGAGCCCGCTCCGAAAGCGCCGCCGCGCGGCAGGCACTTGGGCGCGCAGACCACCCGAATGCACGTATCACCGAGGTCATCGGTCTCAACCGGCCGGTCCGCGTCGGGCGTTGAGGCGTCGAGCCGGGGACGTGGTGAGGCACCCGGTCCGCGCGGCGCTGCGGGTGCGCGCGGACCGGGGCCGTCGAAGGGAGCCGCGGGGGAGGGGCGGCGGCTCGGGAGGGGAGCCGTGCGGGGGCGGCTCGAGGAAGGGTCAGCCGGTGGTGATCGGCTTCCGCCGCTCGGCGAGCGCGGCGGTGTGCGCGTCCATGCGCCGCGCCGCCAGGATCGCCGCCGCGGTGTCCGCGCGGGACGCCGCCACCACCAGGGCGCGGCCGGCGAGCGCGTGGGCGCGCCGGTGGAGCGCCGCGATCTGTGGCGCACTGCCGTGCGCGGCCGTCGTCGCGCGGACCGGCGGCACCCCGCCGCGCAGCCGCGCCACCTGCTCCGCGAGCCGCTCGGCGGCGGCGCGCAGATCGGCGGAGGGCGCCAGCGCGCACAGTTCGTCCGTCACCGTGAGCAGCGCCGCCAGATGGCCCGCGAGCTGGATGTCCAGCTCCTCCTCGCGCGAGCGGTGCGGGAAGTCGGGGGTGGGGCCGGCCATGGTGTGGACCGACTTGGTGCGGATCGGTTCGTACATGGGAAGGCCTCCTGTGCCGTGACAGGATGCCATCCTAGCTTAGAATTCGTCTAAAGTTGAGCCGGGTCGCGCAATGGTGTGAGGCATGCGCGCGCGGTGAGCACCCAGGGGCGAGTACCAGGGTCAGGGCTGGCTGTAGCCGTCCAGGAAGTGCCCGATGCGGGTGATCGCCGCGGTCAGGTCGGCCACCGTAGGCAGGGTCACCACCCGGAAGTGGTCGGGCTCCGTCCAGTTGAAGCCGGTGCCCTGGACGACCATGATCTTCTCGCGGCGCAGCAGGTCCAGCACCATCTGCCGGTCGTCCTTGATCTTGAAGACCTTCGGGTCGAGGCGCGGGAACAGATACAGCGCGCCCTTCGGCTTCACGCAGGTCACGCCCGGGATCTGGGTCAGCAGCTCATGCGCCGTGTCCCGCTGCTCCTTCAGCCGCCCGCCCGGCAGTACCAGGTCCTTGATCGACTGGCGTCCGCTGAGCGCCGCCACCACGCCGTGCTGGCCCGGCATGTTCGCGCACAGGCGCATGTTCGCGAGGATCGTCAGGCCTTCGAGGTACGAGGTCGCGTGCGCCCGGGGGCCCGAGACCGACATCCAGCCCACCCGGTAGCCCGCCACCCGGTAGGCCTTCGACATGCCGTTGAAGGTCAGGGTCATCAGGTCCGGGGCGACCGACGCCGTCGGGGTGTGCGTGGCGCCGTCGTAGAGGATCTTGTCGTAGATCTCGTCCGAGCACACCAGGAGGTTGTGCCGCCGCGCGATGTCCGTGAGGCCGCGGAGCATCGCCTCGTCGTACACCGCGCCCGTCGGGTTGTTGGGGTTGATGATGACGAGCGCCTTGGTGCGGTCGGTGACCTTCCGCTCGACGTCCGCGAGGTCCGGCATCCAGTCCGACTGCTCGTCGCAGCGGTAGTGGACGGGGGTGCCGCCCGACAGGGAGACCGCCGCCGTCCACAGGGGGTAGTCCGGGGCCGGTACGAGGACCTCGTCGCCGTCGTCCAGCAGGCCCTGCATCGCCATCACGATCAGCTCGGAGACGCCGTTGCCGATGAAGACGTGCTCGACGTCCGTCTCGATGCCGAGGGTCTGGTTGTGCATCACCACGGCCCGGCGGGCGGCGAGCAGGCCCTTGGCGTCGCCGTAGCCGTGCGCCGTGGAGACGTTGCGGAGGATGTCCTCCAGGATCTCGGGCGGGCAGTCGAAGCCGAAGGCGGCCGGGTTGCCGGTGTTGAGCTTGAGGATGCGGTGACCCGCCGCCTCCAGTCGCATCGCCTCCTCGAGCACCGGGCCCCGGATCTCGTAGCAGACATTGGCGAGCTTCGTGGACTGGATCACCTGCATGCCCGTGAGCTTACGGCCGTGCGCCGCCGCGCGCCGCGTGTTCTGCACCACGTGCGGGCGGTTTGAGGGGTTATGACCGGTAATCGGGTCGAGGTGGGTGTGGGGGTGAGGGGAGGGGTGGGTGGGGTGTGTACGTCGTTTCGGGTTCCGCCGAACGGGTGAGGTGTGGGGGTGGTCGCCTTGCGGTGCGGGTGGGTGGCCGAAAACTACTCCTTGTCCCCGGGGTGGGGGCTACTCACAATGCGCATGACAAGACGAGGGCGGTGTGCACCTCCGGCCGTCCACGTCACCACTCTCACCAGGAGGGGACCCCCCACATGCGCAAGCCTCTCGCCGCCGCGCTCTTCGCTCTGGTGCTCGCCGGGGCCGGCACGGCAACGGCGACCGCGGCACCCGGGACCGCGAGCACATCCACCGAGGCCACCCGTACGGCCACCAAGACGGCGACGATTCAGGCCGCCGACTTCGCCGGTACCGTCTCGCTCAGCAACTGCTCCGGTTCCGTCATCCGCTTCCCCAACTCCGCGGACAGCGACCCGGCGCTCGTCCTCTCCAACGGCCACTGCCTGGAGACCGGCTTCCCCGACCCCGGTGAGGTCATCGTCGACCAGGCCTCCAGCCGCACCTTCGGTCTGCTCAACTCCTCGGGCAGCACGGTCGCGACGCTGCGCGCGAGCAAGGTCGCGTACTCCACGATGACCGACACCGACGTCACGATCTACCAGCTCACCACCACCTACGCGCAGATCCGCAGCTCGTACGGCATCAACGCGCTCACCGTCGCGGACACGCACCCGGTCGCCGGCACCGCGATCAACGTCGTCTCCGGCTACTGGAAGCGGATCTACAGCTGCAACATCGACGGGTTCGCCTACCGCCTGAAGGAAGGCGGCTGGACCTGGAAGGACTCGGTCCGCTACACCTCCGCCTGCGACACCATCGGCGGCACCTCCGGCTCGCCGGTCGTCGACAGCACCGGCAAGGTCGTCGCCGTCAACAACACCGGCAACGAGGACGGCGGCACCTGCACGGTGAACAACCCCTGCGAGGTGGACGAGAACGGCACGGTGACCGTCCGCCAGGGCATCAACTACGCCGAGGAGACCTACCAGATCCCCGCGTGCTTCGGCGCGGGCAACAAGCTGAACCTGAACGCGAGCGGCTGCGTCCTGCCCAAGCCGTAGGTGACGCGCGCGGGCGGTCACGTCGCGGTACGGCGGACCGCCCGCCCCGCCAGTACGCCGGTGCGCCGCCCGTCCTCGATCACGAAGCGGCCGTCGATCAGGACGTACGGGATGCCGGTCGGCGGGGTACGGGGGCGGGCGTAGGTGGCACCGGCCGCGACCGTGGCCGGGTCGAAGAGGACCAGGTCGGCGCGGTGGCTCTCGCGGACCAGGCCGCGGTCCGGCAGCCGCAGCCGGGCCGCCGGGCGGCCGGTCAGCCGGGCGACGCACTCCTCCAGGGAGAGCACCCCCAACTCCCTTGTGTACCGGCCGAGATAGTGCGGGAAGGTGCCGTAGGCGCGCGGGTGCGGCTTCGCGCCCTGGAGGATGCCGTCGGAGCCACCCGTGTGGGCGCGATGCCGCATGATCGCGCGGACGTTGTCCTCGTGGCCCACGTGCTGCAGGACCGTCGGGCCGAGGCGGTCCTCGACGAGGAGACGACGAGCGGTGGCCCACGGTGTCTCGCCGCGCAGGTCCGCCGACTCCTGGACCGTCCGGCCGACGTACGACGCGAGTGCCGGGTCCCCGACCCCCGAGATCTCGACGGTGTCCCAGTCGACGGGCACGCCGTGGCAGCCGTCGCTGCCCGTGATCTCCAGCTCCTGCCGCATCCGTTCGGCCGCGCGGTCGTCCGCGAGTCGCGCGAGGATCTCACCGGGGCCGCCCTCGCTCGCCCAGCTCGGCAGCAGCGCCGCCAGCGTCGTACAGCCCGAGGTGTAGGGGTAGGAGTCGAGGGTGAGGTCCACGCCCGAGGCCAGGGCCGTGTCGAGCAGGGCGAGCAACTCGGCCGCCCGGCCCCGGTTGACGCCGAAGTTCAGGGTGGCGTGCGCGAGATGGAGCGGGCAGCCGGACTCCCGGGCCACGGCCACCATCTCCTCGTACGCGGCCAGGGCGTGGGCCCCGTACGACCGGTGGTGCGGGCAGAAGTAGCCTCCGTACGCGGCCACCACCCGGCACAGCTCGGTCAGTTCGGCGTCCGTGGCGTACATGCCGGGGGTGTACGTCAGCCCGGACGACATGCCGACCGCGCCCTGCACCATGCCCTCGGCGACCAACTGCCGCATGCGGTCCAGCTCTTCGGGCGTGGCCTTCCGGTCCTCCCAGCCGACGGCGAGCATCCGCAGCGTGCCCTGCGGGATCAGATAGGCCGCGTTGACCGCGATGCCCTCGTCCAGACGGTCCAGGTACTCGCCCACGGACCGCCAGGTGAAGTCGATGTCGTCGCCGTACCCGTGCCAGCCGGTGAGCGCGCGGCGCACCTCGGGGAGCGTGCGGTCGTCCACGGGCGCGTACGACAGCCCGTCCTGCCCGAGGACCTCGAGCGTCACCCCCTGCGCGGCCTTGGCGCTGTGGTCGGGGTCGCGCAGGAGGGCGAGGTCGCTGTGGGCGTGCATGTCGATGAAGCCGGGGGAGAGGACGAGCCCCTCGGCGTCCAGCTCCCTTACCGCACGCGGGCGTTGACAGCCCGCCGCCGCGGCCTCCTGCACGATCGAGACGATCCGGCCGTCCTTGACCGCCACATCGGCACGGTAGGAGGGGGCGCCGCTGCCGTCGACCACATCCGCGTCCCGGATGACGAGATCGGCGAGGTCCAGAGGGGACATGAGCACTCCTAGAAGAACGTGCGGACCAGTTCCACCACCGTGCCGTCCGGCTCGGTCACCGGGATCAGGGGCCACTTGTCGAAGGTCGTGCACGGGTGGGACAGGCCGAGGCCCAGCCAGTCGCCGACCCGGAGGTCGGCCTCCGGGGTCGTACGGAGCCAGGTGTGCTGGTCGGAGAGGGCGGTCACCGTGATGCCGGTGGCCGCGCGCTTCTCGCCGTCGCGGTGGACGACCAGCGCGGTGGGCAGGCCCAGGTCGTACCCCACGTCCCGCTTGCCCGCGTTGACGAACGCCTGCTCCGGGGAGGGGCGGGACACCACCTGGGCCCACAGGCGCAACGCGGGCTGGAGCGCGCCCTCGTGCGGGACGCGAGTGAAGGGGGTCAGCCCGCGGTAGTGGCCGTCGTCGTGCGTGACGTACGCGCCCGAGCGCAGCAACTTCAGTACGGGGGCGGAGAGTTCGGGCATACAGGTGAACTCCTCGGCCACCGCGTCGAACCAGGCGCTGCCACCCGCGCTCACCACGATCCGGTCGGCGTCGGCGAACCGGCCCGACTTGTCGAAGTCCACGGCCAGCGCGGTCAGTCGGCGCAGCCAGGCGCGTACCCGGTCCGGGTCCGCCCGCGGTACCTCGCCCTCGTATCCGGCCACGCCCACCAGCCGCAGGGTCCGCGTCGCCGCTACAGCATCCGCGACCGCCGCGCACTCCGCCTCCGTACGGACGCCCGTACGCGCGCCTTCGCCCGCCGCCAGTTCGACCACTACGTCGATGGGGCGTTCGGCTCCGGTCAGGGCGGCGTCCATCAGCGCGACGCCGTGCGGTGAGTCGACGTAGCAGACGAAGTCGTAGTCCGGGTCGGCGGCGAGGTCGGCCGCGATCGAGCGCAGGGCCGCCGGATCGACCAGTTCGTTGGCGAGGAACACGCGTTGGACGCCGAAGTGCCGGGCCACGCGCACCTGGTGGGGGACCGCGAGCGTGATGCCCCAGGCGCCGTGCGCGATCTGGCGGTGGAAGAGCTGGGGCGCCATCGTCGTCTTGCCGTGCGGGGCGAAGGCGAGGCTGTGCCGGGCCGTGTACGTCTCCATCAGGTGGAGGTTGTGCGTGAGGTGCTCGGCGGCGAGGGTGAGGAGCGGGGTGGTGAAGCCGCCGGTGAAGAGGTCGCGGCGCTCGGCCGCGAGGTCGGCGAGCGTACGGCCCTCGGCGTCGGGCGGCAGGCCCTTGAAGCGGTGGTCGACGCGTTCCGCCATGAGGGCGGCGAGGCGTTCTGCGGCGACAGCGGCGTCCATGGGGCCTCCCTGGCGTGGCATCCGGGTCGTTCGGCTGTGCTCTGCTCTTCTGTGCGCTGCTCTTCTGTGCTCTTCGCCGTTCGGTGGTGCTTCTCGCCGTTCGGTGGTGCTTCTCGCGGCGAGCGACGCGCCGGGCGGGACGGCGTCTGACGGGGCGTCAACAAGCCGTCGACGCGGGGATTCGGCGAAGATTCGTATAACGATGCAGGGTCTGGCTGTGTCCGGCACAGGATCTTCGACCATACTGCCCGCTGTGGAGCAGCGCATTGGTTCGAGCAGCAAGCCCCTGAACGGCGCCGGGGTCGACCCGGCCTTCATCCCCGGGCTCACCTCGCCCGCGTCCGCCGCCGAGCCGGAGGATGCGACGTCCGAGGAGACCGCGCCCGCCGAGACGGAGGTGGTCGAGGCGGAAGTGGCCCCTGCGGCGGTGGCGGACGCCGACGAGAAGCGCGACCGCGCGCCGTCGGCGAAGCCTGAGGCGGAGGCCGAGGCGGAGGCCGACAAGGACTCCGACTCCGTGAAGGACTCCGTGAAGGACTCCGAGGAGGAGCCGGAGAAGAAGGCCGGGGAGAAGGCCGAGGCGGAGCCTGCGAAGGAGTCGGAGACGGCGGAGACGTCGAAGGACTCGAAGGCATCCAAGGCTTCGGAAGCTTCGGCAGAGGAGCCTGCCCCCGACGGGCCCGTCTTCGAGGCGTCCGACCGTCGCGCGAAGATCGTCGCAGATCACCACGGTGTACGACTCCGCCTGGACGACCAGGAGTGCGAGTTCCGCTGGGACGAGATCGGCGCCGTCGAGACGGAGACCGCGCGGTTCGGCAAGCGGTTCACGGTGACCGTGCACACGCCCGAACGCCGCTGGTACCCCATCGAGATCGAGGCCGACTCCCGCGCCCGCTTCCAGGAGTGGGAGACCCGGCTCGACGGCGTGCTGGACGCGTATTTCGACGACGGCGAGGAGGAGCCTGCCGCCGTGACGAAGGACGACGAGAAGCAGCCCGTGACCGTGACCAAGGACGACGACTGACGCGGCACTTGCCCGACTCGCCCATGTCTGGCCTCACTTGGTGAGGCATGGGCTGTCTCGGAAGTGAAGAAGCGATGTGCTCCGACCGGTATGGCACGGATAGAGTGCTGTGGCAGCCGTGCGGGCCGTGATTCTGGGCCCCCGAGCTGCGGCGACCGAGGAACGGGGGCTCGACGTGTCGACCGCGATTGCTGTCACCAGTGCGGACATGATGCTGCCGTCGGCCGATCAACCGATCCCGCCCGCCGCCTTGTTGCGCGGTCCGGACCAGCAGTCGCTGGAGCAGTCCCTGGGGGAGATGCAGGCCCTGCTGGACCAGCACGGCCATGTGGTGGTCGTCTACTCGTCGGCGACGCCGCCCGCGACGGAGCAGCGGCTGCGTTCCGTGCGCTCGATCCTGGAGAGCGACCGCGTCGCCCTGCTCAAGTCGGACCTGCCCCCGCTGGGGCTCGCGGTGCTGATCCGCCAGCTACGCCAACTGTCGGCTACCGACCTCAGCGCCGGTGTCGTGGCCTCCGCCGGACGTCTGCTCACGCACTACATCCACGCGGGCGCGGTCCTCAACACCGTCGCCAAGCTGGACCGCGTCCCGGTGAGCCTCAAGTCGCACGCCAAGTCCTGGATGCCGGGCAAGCAGTTCGGCGTGGTGACCAACCCCGCGCCGCAGTTGGTGGAGATCGGCCCCGAAGCACGCCTGACCGGGCCGGAGTTCGGCACCTGGCTCCTCGTCGCCCAGGGGCAGCTCCAGGCCGACTGGATCGGCTCCACCCTCGCGAGCGCCTGGTCGGTCCAGGGAATCGTGGAGGCGGAACTGCCCGCGGAGTCGGCGCGTTGGTGGGGAACCGGCAAGCTGGTGGAGTTCGCCACGTTCCTTCCGGACCTCTCGGTCTTGTACCAGCTCGTGACGTCGGTGCGACGGGACCTCTGCCACTGGTGCGGTCTCGAACTCATCGGCGACCGCTGCGTGTTCTGCTCGGTCACCACGCCGGGGCACGCGCGACGGGACCGCGCCGCGGCGTCCTGACCCCGGTCTGCCGCAGAGCCTTCCGAGCAGACTTCCGTTCGCCCCGTGCGCTTCCGAACGGACCCAAGATTCGAATTTGGGTCCGGTTCTGGGTCCACGGGCCTATGAGTCCGTGCCTCAACGACGCCTACGGTGTGGCGACTTCGTCAGGGTGCGACCGGAGGGGCGTCAGGCATGCGTGGGACAGGTGGGCCGCCGCACAGCGGTGTGACGGCGGGCCGAGTGGAGAGCGGGGGGTTCTTCGCGCTCGTCCTCGCCTGGGCGGCCGGGCTCATCGCGCTGTTCCTCACCGAGTACGTCCAAGTCACGTACTTCTACGAACACTTGGCCACGACGGAGCGCCTGGAGTCGTTCGGCGGTCGGCTGCTCTGTATCCACCTGCCCAATGCCGTGTGCGTCGCGCTGGCCACCTGGATCGCCGGGCGGACGCACCGGGAGCCGTTCCGTGAGTCGCATCCGCGGCACCTCGCCGCGCTGTTCGCGGTGCCGCTCTTCGCGCAGATCGTGAACGTCGGCACGCACTGGGGCCGTGTCTCCGCGGAGGGGCTGCTGATGTCCTGCGCCGTCGTGGTGGTCGGTGCCGTCGCGGGCTACGGGGTGGACCGGTTGCGGGAGGGGGAGCGATGAGGAGACGTCACGCGCACAGAACCGCCGCCGGGACGTGGTGGTCTCGCCGGGTGACGGCGATGCGCCGACCGGGCGGCTCCGAGCGTGGCGCGACCACTCTGGAGTACGTCGGTGCCGTGATCGTCGCGGTGGCCATCGTGCTCGCCCTCATCGGGACCGGCGTGGCCGGTTCGATCGGCGAACGGTTCCGCTGCTCCATCTCCTCGCTGTGGGGCGGCGGCAGTTGCTCCTCCGGCGGCACCGAGTCGTCCCCGCCGACCAGCAACGCCGACTACGAGCCACCGCTGTGCACCATCTCCACCATCAGCGACAAGGCGGGCAGCGAGTTCAAGCTGGGCTTCTTCAAGTGGGGCAGCGAGTACGGCTTCAAGGAGCAGGCCCACCAGGCCAATTACGACGTCAACGGCGACGGCAAGGTCGACGGCGGCGACCAGCTCATCTACACCACCTTCACCGACTCCGCGTCGATCGGCGCCGCGGGCGGCTTCGGCGGCAAGATCGGCAAGCTGGGCAAGGGCGAGGTCGAACTCGGCGGCGGCATCAAGGTCAACAACGGCGACACCTGGGTCTTCAAGAGCAAGGAAGAGGCCGCGGCGTTCCGTGACGACCTCGAGAAGCTGAAGATGTACGAGACGCGCCGCACCTCGCCGGGCGCCGGTGAGGCCAGCATGGGCGACGGCATCCTCGCGCTCTTCGGCAAGGGCCCGCTGGTGGAGGAGGAGAAGCTCCGCAAGCGGATCGAGGGCAAGCTCAAGGACCGCCACATCAGCTACGGCTCCGTCGGGGTCTACGGCGATGTGGACGGCGGGCTGTCGATCAACGCGGGCGACGAACGGGTCGTCTCCGCCGGGGTCAACGGAAGCGCCTCGATCAACGGCGACGTCGTCTGGACCAAGGACGACTTCAACGGCACCAAGTCGTACACCTATTCGGTGAAGGCCAGTGGTGTGCTGGGTGCCGAGGCCAGTGCCGGCGGCTTCGAGACGGGCGACCACGCGATGGGCGACCGCACCGCGACGATCACCGTCACCCGTGACCAGAAGACCGGGGAGCTGGTCCGGATCGACTTCACCCAGACCACGGAGACCGCCACCGGTGTCTCCAGCGGGTACAAGGGCGGCAACGGCAAGGACGGCAAGGACGCCAAGAACGGCGGTGCCGGCGACACCGACAACTCCGGCGGCAGCGACATCAAGGTGTACACCAACACCCTGACCTTCCCGAAGGGCCAGGACGGCGCCGCCGACCGGGCCGTCGCCCAGCGGTGGCTGGACGGCAACGGCGACGGCAGCGCGGTGTTCTCGTACCTGCTGAGCAACAACGCGCCCACCCAGCGCCCGGGGGCCGACGACCCCTTCGGCCAGTTGCTGTTCGACAAGGGCAAGTCCAGCAAGACCTCGTACGATGGTGATTCCGATGCCCATGAGTACGGATTCGAACTGAACCTGGGCCTGTCCGTCGGTGCCTCCATCTCCTTGGAGAAGAAGTCCGAGACGCTCAAGAACGCCGAGTTCCTGGGTGCGCCCCGGAACGGGAAGCGCGACTACACCCCGTACAGCTATTGCGCGAAGTAGCGCCGGGTACGTGCACGTGGATGAGCTTCGGAACGAGCGAGGGAACGCAGGGATGAACGGGAAGTCGAAGCGCGGCCTGGCCACGGCGGTGGCGGCAGGTGTCGCCGGGCTGCTGCTCACCGGATGCGGTGGCGGCGGCCGGGCGGCGGCCACCACCCCCGACGGCTGGGGCACCCTGGACACCAAGCGGCTCTCCGTCGCCTGCCCCAAGGGCTTCGAGAAGGCGCCCACCCGCGAGGGCAACCCCTACGAGGTGGCGCGGGCGACCCTCACCGAGGGCGGCGTCACGGTCGCGTCCATGAGCGTCGAGTTCGACTTCGGCACCGGTATGAACACCGCCGACACCGCGGTCGTCGGAGCCGAGGCCCGGATCCAGCTCGGCGCCACCCCGGTGAAGACCACGGAGATCGAGGTGACCGGTCCTGATGGGCCCGAGGAGGCCCGGAAGATCGCCTACACCTTCACCTCCAAGGGCAAGGAGGGGACGCTCCCCAAGGGCACCAAGCTGGACGGTGTGATGCTGACCGGTGTGGACACCGAGCAGCGCCCCTACCTGATCACGGTGAACTCCAAGGAGGGCACCCTCTCCCACCGCGATATATCGGACATCGTCGACAGCGTCGCGCTGAAGAAGACGAAGAAGTAGAAGAAGCAGGCGGCGGTATGTCGATGTCGACGTGGGAGATGACCTTCCTGGCCGTGGGGCTGGCCTGCACGGTGGGGATCGTCCTGGTGCTGTATCGGGCGGTCATCGTGATCTGGCTGGTCCTGCGCGGCGAGCGGACCCAGGGATGGTGTGTGACGCGCCGGATGTCCCCGGGAGGCAACAGCCCATCGCACCCCGAGTTCATCTTCGCCTTCCGTACCCCGGACGGCGTGACCGTCGAGTTCAAGGACCGGCCGGGCGCCTTCGGGTACGAGGAAGGCGCACCGGTCCGGGTCTGCTACGACCCGGCGCGTCCCCGCAAGCGGGCCACCATCGCGGGGCCGGACACCTGGGGGCCGGTCTATGTGCGGGTCCTGATGTGTATCCCTCTGGGGATGTTCTCCTTCGTGGGGCTGTACGCCCTCGCCCTGAACTGGGGCCTCGTCGCCTCGCATTGACGACCCGCGTGAAGAAGCTGTGACGAACGGGCAGGTACCCAGCCGTGAATTGTCGGTCGCGGCCGGTCAAATCGCCCCGTTCTCACCGAGTTTGGCCCTCCTGGATCGCCTGTAACAGGTTAATCGTCGCTGTTCACTGTTATGTGTGACATCGATAAGGTGCTGATGCAGTTGAGCTGAGCATTTGACAGTCTGCGGTCCGCTCGGGGGGTGCTGTGAGCGCGGGCGACTGCGCGCCGCACAGTCTCCTCACGGCACCTGCTCATACCCCGTCCGCCTCGCCCGATCCCACGTCCCCCTGATGAGGTTGTCCGGCCCATGAACTCCCGCCAGCGCCGCGGCGTCTTACTCCTGCTCCTCTCCGTGCTTCTCGCGTTCGTCGCGTTCGCGGGTGTGCTGTCCGTCATCAGTGACGCGAAGTCCAAGGTCGGGCCGGAGGTCACCGCCTACCAGGTGAAGGACGACATCGCCCCCTACACCCAGCTCAGCGCGCAGCAGTTCGAGAAGATCTCGATGCCCAAGCGCTGGCTGTCGGAGAACGCCGTCACCGATCTCTCGGAGATCGACGGGAAGATCGCCGTCACCGATCTCCGCCAGGGATCGCTGCTCCAGAGCGACATGATCGTCAAGCGTCCGGCGCTGGAGCCGGGCCAGCAGGAGATCGCCATCATGATCGACGCCGCCACCGGTGTGGCGGGCAAGATCAAGCCCGGTGCCAAGGTGAACATCTTCGCCACCTTCTCCGGCGACGACCGCGGCACCCCCGCACAGTCGAAGATCATCGTCTCCAACGCCAAGGTCATCGACGTCGGCCAACTGACCGCCCTGGAAGGCAAGGACGACAGCAACCGGTCGCGCATGAGCGAGGCGGTGCCCATCACCTTCGCGCTCGGCACGACCGACGCGCAGCGCGTCGCCTACGCCGAGTCCTTCGCCCAGCATGTCCGCCTCGCCCTGATCGCTCCCGGCAGTGACACCTCGCTCCGGCCCGGAGAGCGCACCTATGAGCTCTCCAAGGACAAGTGAGGCCGGATGACCACGAGGATTCTCCCCGCCGTCGGTGACGTCGACGCGGCACGGGCCGTCACCACCCTGCTCAGCCAGCTCCCCGACGCGGAGCCCGCCGTCCCGGTGGTGGACTCCACCCAGCTCATCGACATGCTCGCCCGGCTCGCGGGCGAGTCCGTCGACGAGCTGCCCGAGGTCGTGCTCGTCCATGAGCGGATCGGTCCGGTGCCCGCGCTGGAACTGATCCGGGAGGTCGCGCTGCGCTTCCCGGCGGTCGGGGTGGTCCTCATCACCACGGACGCCAGCCCCGGCCTGTTCTCCGCCGCCATGGACTCGGGCGCCCGCGGCCTCGTCACGCTGCCCCTGAGCTACGAGGAACTCGCCAACCGGGTCCAGTCCGCCGCCCAGTGGGCCGTCGGCGTCCGCCGCCACCTCGGCAGCGGCGGCGAGGCCATGGCCGGTCCCGGCGGCACCGTGGTCACTGTCTCCGGCGCCAAGGGCGGGGTCGGCACCACCGTGGCCGCGATCCAACTCGCCCTGGCCGCCCACGCGTCGGGGCAGACGGTCGCCCTGGTCGACCTGGATCTCCAGACCGGCGACATCGGCTCGTACCTCGACGTGCAGTTCCGCCGCTCGATCGTGGACCTCGCGGGCATCCAGGACATCACGCCGCGCGTGCTCCAGGACGCCGTCTTCGACCACGAGTCCGGGATGTCGCTGCTGCTCGCGCCCAAGGACGGCGAGCGCGGCGAGGAGGTCAGCGACCGGTCCGTGCGGCAGGTGGTCAGCTCGCTGCGCATCCGTCACTCCGTCGTCGTCATCGACTGCGGCTCGCAGATGAACGCCGCCAACGCCGCGGCCGTCGAGATGGCCGACCTCGCGCTGCTGCTGACCACCCCGGACGTGGTGTCCGTCCGGGCCGCCAAGCGGCTGGTGCGGATGTGGAGCAGGCTCCAGATCCGCAAGGGCGAGGAGATCACCGTGGTCGTCAACCGCCACACCCGCACCACCGAGATCCAGCCCCCGCTGATACAGAAGATCACCGGGACCCGGGTCGCGGGCACCACCGTGCCGGCCGGATTCAAGGAGTTGCAGAGCGCCGTCGACGCGGGCCGTCTGCACGACCTGGAGGCCAAGTCCACGGTGAAGCAGGCCCTGTGGGCCCTCGCCGGGGAGCTGGGCCTGGTCAACGCCGAGGCCCTGACGAAGGCCCGGCGCAGCAGGCACCGCACGGACCGTGGCTCGATCGGACTGCGCCGTCGCGCCCGCGCCGACGGCATGACCGAGTGACAGCGGGGAAACAACGCGTAGACCACGGACACGGCCAGGGGGCGATGTGCATCATGAGACTCTGGGTGAGGCACTGCAGCCGTACGAACGGCGCGCCCCCGGCCGACGCCGTTCGCGGGAAGCGGTGCCAACGCTTAGGTGATCAAGGCCAGTTGACGATCGAGTTCACCACCATGGCCCCGATCATCCTGGTGACGATCGCCCTGCTCTGGCAGGCGGCGCTGACCGGCTACGCGTTCGTACTGGCGGGCAACGCGGCCGACAAGGCGGCACGGGCCGGGGCGACCGCCGACGGCCTGAGCCCCGACCAGGCGTGCCGACGGGCCGGGCGGGAGGACCTGCCGGGCGGCTGGAGCGCGGACATCGGGTGCCATGCCGAAGGCGACATGGTGAAGGTCGACGTCGGGGTCCGGGTACCGGTGCTCTTCCCCGGCGGGGTGAACTTCCCCCTGCGCATCACGAGCAGGGCTGCCGCACCGAGGGAGAGCCGACCGTGATCACCGTCAGCTCCGGCACCCCGAAGCGTGGTACCCGTGGCCGTCGGAAGAAGGCGGGCGACCGGGGCCAGGCCATCCTCGAGTACGTGGGCGTCATCCCGCTGCTGATCGGCGTGGGTCTGCTCGTCGTCCAGCTCGGTCTCGCGATCTTCGCCGCCCAGCAGGCCGGTACGGCCTCCCGCGCCGCCGCGCGCATGGCCTCGTACGACCACCCGGACCGCTCCCCCGAGCAGGCGGGCAGAGACGCCATGAGCCGCTCGCTGGCAGACGGCACCAGCTTCGCCGTGGACCGCGGAAGCGACGAGGTCACGGTCACCGCCAGGGTCACGGTCCCCTCACTGATCCCCGGCCTGTTCGACGGACTGCGGGCATCGCGCAGCGCCACCATGCCGACCGGCAGCCCCTGACCACCACCAGCACCAGCCCGACCGCACACCGCACATGTACACCGCACACGTACACCGCACACAGCACACCGCACAGGGAGATGACGACATGAGCTTGCGGGCGCGCCTCAACGGCTCCGAGCAGCCCGCCAAGGGGCTGACGGAGGAGAGCCGTCTCGTCTCCGTCTACCGTGCCAAGCTCCTCGAGGAGATCGACCTCGCGGAGATGTCCGCGCTCCAGGCCTCGGAACGCCGTATCCGCCTCGAGCGGGTCCTCGGCCACATCATCAGCCGCGAAGGCCCCGTGCTGTCCACGGCCGAACGCGCCCAGTTGATCCGCCGGGTCGTGGACGAGGCGCTGGGCCTCGGCATCCTGGAACCGCTCCTCGAGGACGCGTCCGTCAGCGAGATCATGGTCAACGGGCCCGACCAGGTCTTCGTGGAGCGCGGCGGCCGACTCGAACTGCTGCCCCTGCGCTTCGCCTCCGCCGAGCAGTTGATGCAGACCATCGAGCGCATCGTGTCCACCGTCAACCGCCGGGTGGACGAGGCGAATCCGATGGTCGACGCCCGTCTGCCCACCGGTGAGCGGGTCAACGTCATCATCCCGCCGCTCTCCCTGACCGGCCCGGTCCTCACCATCCGGCGCTTCCCCCGCGCCTTCACCCTCCACGAGCTGATCGGCCTCGGCTCCCTGGACGAGCAGATGACCATGCTGCTCGCCGGTCTGGTGCGGGCCAAGTTCAACGTCATCGTCTCGGGCGCCACCGGTACCGGTAAGACCACGCTGCTCAACGCGCTGTCCGGGCTCGTCCCCGACGGCGAGCGCATCGTCACCATCGAGGACTCCGCCGAACTCAGGCTCCAGCAGTCCCATGTGATCACCCTGGAGAGCCGCCCCGCCAACGTCGAGGGCAAGGGCCGCATCACCATTCGTGACCTGGTCCGCAACTCCCTGCGCATGCGCCCCGACCGCATCATCGTCGGTGAGGTCCGCGGCGGTGAGACCCTCGACATGCTCCAGGCCATGTCCACCGGTCACGACGGCTCGCTCGCCACCGTCCACGCCAACTCCGCCGAGGACGCGCTGATGCGCTTGCAGACGCTGGCGTCGATGTCGGAGGTCGAGATCCCGTTCCTGGCGATCAGGGACCAGATCAACAGCGCCGTCGACATCATCGTGCAGCTCACCCGGCACGCCGACGGCTCCCGCCGGATCACCGAGATAGCCGTGGTCGACTCGTACGGCCGCGAGGAGTACCGGATCGTCTCGGTGTGCCGGTTCCTGGCGCAGCCGATGACGTCGGACGGCGTCGTGCACGGCCACTTCGAGTACTACCCCTTGCCCCGCAGGGTCGCCGAACGGCTCTACATGCGAGGCGAGGCGATCCCCCAGGCCTTCGGAATCGCCCACTCGGACGACCAGTTGGCCGCCCGGAAGTCCGCCGGCTGACCACCACGACCCGCCCGGCCGACCACCACCCGCCGCCCTCCGCGCACTCTCCCCCCGCTCGCTCCCTGCCCGATGCCTCCCGAGAAGGCCCGCCCGCCATGGACAACCTCCCGCTTCTGGCCACCGGCGTCACACTGCTCGCCTGTGTCGTCGCCGTCATCGGCGTGCATACGTACTCCACCGGCAAGGCACAGGAACACGTGCTGTACGAGCGGATGGCGCAGAGCGGCGAGCTGCCCGCCGCCCGCCGACGGCGCCCCTTCCGGGGACTGGACCGGCGCCTGCGCCGCACCAAGTTCGGCAAGCGCGTCGAGCGCAAGCTCCACACCACGGGCCTGGACATCACCCCGGGCGAATACGTCGTGTACGTCGTCGCGGGCGTCCTCGTCCTCTACTTCGTGATCAGTTCCCTCTTCGCCTCGTTCTTCGGGCTGCTCGCCGCGCTGCTCGGCCTGTGGGGCGGCAACTTCTTCCTCAACTTCCAGATCGCCCGGCGCAACGAGGCCTTCATCAACCAGCTTCCCGAGCTGACGCGCGTCCTCGCCAACGCCACCCAGGCCGGTCTCGCGCTGCGCACCGCCATCGCCATGGCCGCCGACGAACTGGACGACCCGGCGAGCGAGGAGTTCCGCAAGGTCGCCGACCAACTCGCCGTCGGCCTCTCGCTGGAGGACGCCCTCGCCGAACTCGGCGAGCGGCTGCCGTCCCGCGAGCTGAAGGTGCTCATCTCCACGCTCATCCTGTCCAACCGGGCCGGTGGCGCCATCGTCTCCTCGCTGCGGAACCTCACCGAGACCCTGGAGGAGCGCAAGGAGACCCGCCGCGAGGTCGCCACGCTGCTCTCCCAGGTGAAGGTGACGGCCGTCGCCGTACCCCTGCTGGGCTTCGGCTTCCTGCTGATCCTCAACAGCATGCGCGACGGGGCGCTCGACGACATGACCAACGCCACCGTGGGCAAGATCGCCGTCGTCGCGGCCTCCGGCCTCTACGCCCTCGGCTTCCTCCTCATCAACCGGCTCACCCGAGTCCGCGTCTGACGCCGACCCCACGAAAGGAGGAGAACACCGCATGGAACTGCTGCTCGCCGCCGCCCTCGGTCTCGCCGTCTACGGGGTCTTCCACGGCATACGGCTCTACCGGGGCGAGGCCAAGCTGCCCGCCGACCTCGCCGTGGCCCTGGAGGTCGGCTCCACCCGCACCACCGCCGCGGGCTCCGCCATCGACCGGCTCGGCATGCGATACGCCCCGCGCGTGCTGCGCCTCATGGGTCCCAAGCGCGTCGACAAGGTGCGGCGCAGACTCAACATGGCGGGCAACCCCTACGGCATGACCGTCGACCGGTACGCGGCCCGTCTCGCCGTGTACGGCGGACTCGGCACCCTCACCAGCCTCACCATGCTCATGAGCGGCCAACTCCTGCTGGCCATCGTGTTCTTCGCCTACGGCCTCTGCTGGACGGACGTCACCATCAGGGCGGCCGTGAGCCGCCGCAAGGACGACATCGAACGGACCCTCCCGGACTTCCTGGACGTCCTCGCCGTCGTCGTCTCCGCGGGCCTCGGCTTCCGCCAGGCCCTCGAACGCGTCGCCGAGAAGTACGAGGGCCCCTGGGCCGACGAACTCCGTATCACCCTGCGCCAGATGGACATGGGCGTCAGCCGCCGTGACGCGTTCGACCAACTGCGCAAGCGCAACGACTCCGACCAGGTCTCGATGTTCGTCTCCGCGCTCCAGCAGGGCGAGGAACTCGGCGCGCCCATCGTCGACACGCTCATACAGATCGCCAACGACATGCGCCGCACCGACGCGCAGAACGCCCGGCGCAGGGCGGCCAAGGCCGTCCCCAAGTCGACGCTGATCGTCACCAGCTTCATGCTGCCGGGAACGATGATCCTCATCGCCGTCGGCTTCTACTACGCCTCCGGAGTCGACTTCAACGACCTGCTCGGAAGCTGACACGAGGATCACGGCAGGGCTGTGCACAGACAGGACGGGCAGGACAGACAGGACAGGGAGGAGGTGAACGGACGATGCCACGGCGGCGTACCCTGCGCTCGTTGAACGGCGGCCCGGACGGGGACCTGTCCGCGGCCCGCGACGACGCCCCGGCGCTGCCGATCCAGGTCAACGCCCTGTCGGCACTGTGCCGTCAGCTCTACGGCCTGCGCCTGGTGATGACCGCGCTGGCCGCACCCTTCGCACTGCGCCACGCGCACGGCGACCTGTCCGGCTGGCTCATCGGCTCCGCCGTCCTCGTCACCGTCATGGTGTCGTACGCGCTGCTGCGCGACTGGGAGCGGTTCGGGCCCGTACTGCTGCGCCACCCCTCCGTGCTCGGCGCCGACATGCTGTTCGGCGCGCTGCTGCTGTTCAGCGCCTCGCCCACGTCCACGCTCGCGTACGTCACCATCTGCACGCCGCTGCTGGCGGGCCTGGTGTACGGCTGGCGGGGCGCCGCCGTGTTCGCGCCGCTCCAGTCGCTGCTGGTCGGTCTGGCGTGCGCGGTGGACAACCGGGCGCACCAGGACCCGTTGGCGCTGCTCGTCGTCGGGCTGTGCGTGCTGGCGGGTGCGGTCGGCAGCAGCCTGCGCGGCCTCCTTCTCGGCTTCGGCGCGGCCACCCACGCGCTGACCGAGACCCGCGCCCGGCTCGCCGTCCGTGAGGCCGTCGAGAGCGAACGGGCCCGCCTGGCACGGGAGATGCACGACTCGGTCGCCAAGACCCTGCACGGTGTCGCGCTCGCCGCCGACGGCCTGGCCCACTCCGCCGACAAGCTGGACCCCGGCACCGTCAAGAAGCAGGCCGAACTCGTCGCCCGCTCGGCCCGCCGCGCAGCCGCCGAGTCCCGCGAACTCCTGGCGGACCTGCGCCGGGAGTCCGGCCTGGAGGGCGGCGTGGACATCACCGCCGAACTCGCCGCGCGGACCGCCGACTTCGAGCGCCGCAAGGGCGTACGGGCCAGGTACCGCCCCCTGAACGACATCCCGCTGCCCCCGGTACCGTATGCCGCCGCACGCCAGTTGCTCTTCGTCGCCTCGGAAGCGATGGAGAACGCCCACCGGCACGCCCGGCCGAACCGGGTGGACGTCTCCGCCGGGGTCGTCGGGGACCTGCTGCGCGTCAGCGTCTACGACGACGGCCAGGGCCTGCCCGCGGGCACCACGCTGGACGACCTCAGGAGGGCCGGGCACTTCGGCCTGGTCGGCATGGTCGAGCGGGCGGCGGGCATCGGCGCGCGTATCCGCGTGGGGCGCGGCGAGGCGACGCGGGGCACCGAGGTCCGGGTGGACCTGCCCCTGGCCGCCCTCAGCCCGCAGACTCCGACCGCGCCGCCGAACCCACCATCCGGGACGACCGGACAGCTCCCCGCCATACCGGCCCCGTTCCACCGCGCCGACCAGAGCAAGACACCGCTCCCACCCAAGCGACCAAGCTGAGAGGAGGCCGCACATGCCGGACGACACGTTCCCCTCACCCGGACCGTTTCCCCCGCCGGTCGCGGCACCCGCCGGATCTCCCGGTATCCCGGCGTTCCCCCCGTTCTCCCCGTTCGCCGAGGCACCGCCCGCCCCACCGCTGCGGGTGGTCGTCGCCGACGACAACCCCGTCGTACGTGCCGGACTGACCGCGCTGCTCTCCGGCCGCCAGGACCTGGAGGTGGTGGCCGAGGCGGCGGACGGCCGCCAGGCGTGCGAACTGGCGGTCCAACACCGCCCGGACGTCGTTCTGTTGGACGTCCGCATGCCCGGCGTGGACGGCATCTCCGCGCTGCCCCATCTCGTGCGGATCGCACCCGTGTTGATGATGACGTACAGCCGAGAGGCCGAGATCGTCTGCGAGGCGCTGCGCCTCGGCGCGGGCGGCTATCTGGTGCACGGCGAGTTCACCGCCGACCAACTGGTGGCGGCGGTACGGGACATCAGGGCGGGCCGGGCCCATCTGACACCCACGGCTTCGAACGCGCTGCTCGCCAGCTTGCGGGGTGGCGCGTCCGCCGGGGGCGGTCAGCTTCCCGAAGGACTGGGTACGACCCTCACGGCCCCGGTGGAACATCCGGCAACGGAGTTGAATGAGCGCCAATTTGCTGTCATGCCGTCGCGTGAGCAGGCAGGTGTGGCACATTCGTCTCCGGGTTCTGCGGCGCCCTCCGGGGCCGGAGAAGCACTGGGAGAGCTGAGCCAGCGGGAGGTGGAGGTGATGGAGCTGATCGCGTCGGGCATGACCAACCAGCAGATCGCCGCCACCTGCTTCATCAGCCAGAAGACCGTGAAGAACCACATCAACCGCATCTTCGCCAAGCTGAACGCCCAGAGCCGCGGCGAGGCCATCGCCCTCTGGAACCGTGCGGCACGAGGGGGCCACGGCCGTGGCTGACCACCCCTCCCGCCGGGCCCCGCGCCCCCCTGCCGAGGCCCAACTCCGAGCTTGGGCCCGCGGTTGGGTCCTGGGACCCATGCGGGAGGGGCGTTCCCCGACCTACGTTGCTGCCGTCACAGAGTCGGCCGGCAGGCGGTCGGCCGAACCTGGAGGGGAAGACCATGAAGGACACCGCTCTGAAGGCCGCCACCAACGCCAAGGTCTACGTGGGCACGTGGGCCAACGCGCGCGTCGAGAAGATGAGGGCGCGGGGGGATCGGGGGCAGGGGGCTATCGAGTATGTCGGGATCACGATTCTTGTGGTGGCGATTGTGGTGGCGTTGTTGAACACGAATATGGGCGAGACCATCGCCACCAAGTTCAAGGCAAAGATCAACGAGGTGCTGGGGGGCGAGTGAGCCGACAGGCTCGCGGCGAGGAAGGGCAAGCCGCACCGCTGTACATCACGGTGGTGGTCGGCTTGCTCTTCATTGGGTTGCTCTACTTCGTGTTCGGCAAGGCCGATGTCCGGCGCAACGAGGCCCAAACAGCGGCTGATTCTGCGGCGCTTGCGGCGGCTATGGAATCCAGGGACGGGCTCAAGGCCGGATTGCGTGACAACATCCTCGACATTGATGGTCTGAAGAACTTCCTCAAGGGCGATCCTGCGGGGATGGTGGGTGGTTGCGACGAGGCCCGCCGCTTTGCCGCGCGGAACGACGCCCGGACCGACGGCACCTTCTCCTGCTACAAGCTCACGGATGGCCGCTGGGGATTCACCGTCGAGCTGGAGACCCAGAAGACGGTTGGCAAGAGCGCGCTGCCCGGTACGGACAAGCCTGCAAAGGCCCGTGCCACAGCCGTCATAGAGCCCCTCTGTAGCTACAAGCCCAGCGAGGATGCGCAGCAGCCGGGAGACAAGGGCAATGAGTCCGGCGGAGGGGACAAGAAGCCGTCGCCCGTCACGATCCGGTGCGACGACAAGGACTGGACCATCGATCCCGATCACGAGGACCTCCTGCCGGACCTGTCGGACCTTTTCCGTGTCCGACTGGCCGAGGACTGACCGCCAGCAAACACGAAGGACAAGCGACTCATGATGATTCGGCATGTAGGGAAGCTGCGTCGGGCTGGGGCGGCAGCCATCTTGGCCGCCACGCTGGCCGTCTCGGTGACCGCCTGCAGCAGCAGCGACGACGGCGGCAAGAAGCCGGCGAATGCGGCGTCCGAGAAGCCTGCCGGGAACAGCGACAAGGGCGACGGTGGCAAGACCGTGCCGGATACCAGCAAGGTCATCGCTACCGTGAAGGGTGACAAGGGCATTGAGATGGTCGTATACGAGGCTAAGCGTGACAGCGGTGGATTTCTGACCGTCAATGGCGAGTTCAAGAACACCGGTGGCGAGGTCTTTACGACGCCGGTTAAGTGGAGCGGCAGCGAATCCGCTGTCATGAAGACAGGCCCGTCCTTGGCGGCTATGACCTTGGTGGACTCCAAGGAGAAGAAGCGCTACTACGTTCTGCGGGATACGGAGAACCGGCCGCTGACCACGACCAATTACACGTCCGGCATTAGTGCTGGTGGGTCGCTGCCCTTCTTCGCCCAGTTCCCCGCCCCCCCGGCTGGCACCACCGAAGTCAACCTTGAGTTCCCCGACTTCCCCAGCACCCCGATTGAGATCTCTTGATGAGCGCCGCCACCGCATCCCGTACCCGGCGGGCACACACGCGTTCGGCGGCGGCCGTACTCGCGGGAGCGATCGCGCTCGGTCTCTCCGTCGCCCCGCACGCCCTCGCGGACGACAACCCGTACCCGTCGGCCTCGGCCGATGCGCCGGTCAAGGTGGACCCCAGCGCCCCCGGCCTCAAGATCCCTGCAGGCGCCCAACTCGCCCCGCCGAAGGTGCTGGACATCAAGTCCGTGGTCGAGGACCTCGGTGGTGAGGAACGTCGTGAGGACACGAACGCGGATGTGATGTTCGCGCTCCAGTCCGAGGTCCTCTTCGACAAGGACAGCGCGAAGCTCAACGGCGAGGCGACGGCCCGTATCGCGGATGTCGCCGCCGAGATCAAGAAGCAGGGTTCGAAGACGGTTCGCGTCTTCGGCTTCACCGACAACCTCGGAAGCCACGACCACGGCATGGTGCTGTCGAAGAACCGCGCCAACGCCGTACAGAAGGTGCTGGACGGGGAGTTGAACGACCCGACGATCCAGTTCGAGATCCGGGGATATGCCGAGCAGTTCCCGGTTGCGGAGAACTCGACCGAAGAGGGCCGCAAGAAGAACCGGCGGGTGGAGATCTCCTTCCCGCGCGGCGCGAGCGGTAACTGACACGGTCCGTACGGCACACGAACCTGACGGGGCCCGTCCCACGCTGTCACAGGCGAGGGGCGGGCCCCGGTCGTCGTATCGCGCCTTCAGCCGCCGGACGCGTCGGTGGGCATGGCGATGACGAACACGCCCTTGCCTCGGACTCCTTGGATGATTCCCTCGGCCCGGAGGAGGTCGATGGCGGACACAATGGTCCGGCGGCTGACCGATCCGCCCAACTCCTGCTCCAGTTCGTACTGGGAGGGGATGCGTCGGCCAACCGGGATCTCGCCGCGTCGGATCCGCTCGCGCAAGACGGATGCCAGTTGCACGTACATCGGGATGATGTTCTCCCGATCGATCTCAATCATGCCTCGGCCTCGCCTTCGGCCGCGTCGGAGGGAGGGTCTGCGGTCTCACGCTCGATGACGAAGGACCCCTTGCCGACGACCGTCCGTACGTAGCCCATCTCGGCGAGCAGGACCAGTGTCTTGCGGGCGGTCCCTCGGGCGATCCCGAACTCCTGCATCAGCCGGTCGACACCTGGCACGGCGCGGCCCAGCGGATACACGCCGCTGTCGATTCGAGAGATGAGAACCGCGGCGAGTTGCAGGTACAGCGGGTCTGCTGCCTCCGGGTCCAGTTCGTCGTTCGGGCCGTAGCCCTCCGGGATGTCCACCATGACTCGACCGTAAGTGGCCAGGGAAAACGAAGCGCATCCATGTCATGCCATGGCAGGGCATGACCAGGTTGCGCTACGCTCCCTGGTACGAGAAGACCCCCGCGACGGTAGGCGCCGTCCGGGGGCATGGTCACCAACCCCATGGAGGTTGACGACAGTGAGCATTATCCACGCCATGGCCTGCTGGGTCCTGGACGTAGTCCTGCCCGGTACCGGCACCCACCGAGAGGTGGCGTCATGAACCGGAGCGACGGCACCCCCGTCTGCGTCCGCTGCCAAGCGACCGCCCAGAACCCCGTCGCCGTAGCCACCGTTCACCAGAACTCCGGCCCCGGCTACACCCTGTACGCCTGCCAGGAGTGCGCCCCGCTCTTCCCGGCGCCGGACGCGGGTGCGGAAGGGGAGTCGTGAGGGCCGGGACGCCGCCCGAACCGGGCGCCTCCCGCATCGAGTTGCGTACGTACCGCGTCGACCGCAACGGACAGCGCCTCGGCCCGGACCAGGTTCGCGTCCACGACGGCGCCGCCCAGTCCGCCGTACCGGACACCCTGTGGTGGCCGCCCTGCCGCTGCCCCCGCTGCCGCGAGAGCGAGGTGCCCGCGCGGAGTTGAACAACTCGCCGTCGTAAGAAGGAAGATGGGAGGGGCGACCGTCCAGGCCCGGCACGGTCGCACGGTCGCCCCTCCCGACCGCTACCCCGACCCATGGATCGGAGCACACTGTGATCCGTCAGTACGGTGACGCCTTCAGCCGCGAGCGGGCCGTGGCTGACATCGAGGCACTGCTCGCGACACCCCTGCCCGCCACCGGTCCGACAGAGCGCGAGGAGGACCCGGCCACCGAGGAGTGGAGCCATGACATCGGCGAGGGCTTCGTGCTGGCCCCCCTCTGGGAGAGCAGATGGCTCACCGGCGTCTACGAGGAGGAGTGGGGCGCGGAAGAGGAAGCCGCCGAGTCGAAGGCCCTGGACCTCGCGGCGGAACTGACGCGCCGATGGGGAACGCCCCGGCAGGTCCCGATGCACGTGGCGATGTTCCGCGAGCAGGCGGGCGAGCCCATGCCGCCGGTGCACCAGGCCCTGTGCGACGCGGAGAACTACGGCGACCTGACCGTGTGGGGGCCCGTGCCGGAGGGGCCGGACAAGGCGGACCGCTGGGTGGGGATCTCGGTCGGCCAGTGCGACGGCGACGCCCCGATGGTCCTGATGGCCGTCGTGAGCGACCGGGAGATCGAGGAACTGCCGGAGGACCTCGCCTGATCGCAACGACCCGGCTAGTCGGTACGTACCGACAACCGCACCCCGGCCCGCACCCCCCACCGCTCCATCGCCCCCGCCTCCGCCTCCAGCACCGAGCGGGCGCGCAGCCGGGGCAGGCCCAGACGGCCGGGACGCAGCGTCCGTACCGCCAGCACCGTCAAGTCCCGGTCCAGATAGGCGACATCGATCGTGAACCGCATCCGGAAGGTGTGCACACTCGCGCACGGAGTGATGAGCAGCGCCCCCGCGACACCGTCCCGGCCGAGCAGTCCACGGGCGCGCCTGGCATAACTGGCGGCGACCTCCACCGGGACGTCCGGGGCCTCGGGCGCGGTGAGGGTGCCCGTACCGTTCCGCCACTTCCGCCGTGTCGTCATGGCCCGCAACTCTAGGGCGTACGGGCCGGGGCCGGTGCTGGGCCCGGCGGGCGCCGCGTTGGGCCCACGGGCCCATGACCGCCCGGCCCTCGCCCCCTAAGGTCTCCCAGGTGTACGCCCTGCTGATCACCGCCGCCCTGTGGGGAGCCGCCACCGGGCTGCTGCTCCCGCGTGCCGCCTATCGGCTCTCCGTCGAGCCGGAGGAACCCTGGCGCCGGGCCTGCGCCTCGGGCCACGCCTTCGGACCGGGCCCGCGCGGCTGGCTCGGCCCCGCCTCCTGCGCCACCTGCGCCCCGGCACCGCGCCCCGCCTGGGCCGCCCCGGCCGTCACCGCCCTCGGCTGCGCGGCGCTCACCTGGGCGGCGGGCGTACGACCGGAACTGGCCGTGTGGCTGCTGCTGGCACCGCTGCTGGTCCTGCTCGCGACCGTGGACATACGCGTACACCGCCTCCCCGACCACCTCACGCTCCCCCTGGCCCTGGTCACCCCTGTCCTCCTCGGCGTCGTGGCCCTGCTCCCCGGCCACACCGGCTCCTGGCCCCGCGCCCTGCTGGGCGGCCTCATCCTGGGCGGCGCCTACCTCGTACTGTTCCTGATCAACCCCGACGGCCTCGGCTTCGGTGACGTCAAGCTGGCCGTCCCGCTCGGGGTCGCACTCGGCTGGTACGGCTGGGAGATCCTGTTCCTCGGCGCGTTCGCGGGCTTCCTGCTCGGCGCCCTCTACGGGCTGGCCCTGCTCGCCCTGCGCCGAGCGGGCCGCAAGAGCGCGATCCCCTTCGGCCCGTTCATGATCTGCGGAGCCACGGCGGGCCTGCTCCTCGGCGCCCTGACGGCCTGAACGCGCCGCGCGGCGAGAGCGGCCCACGATGCCCGTGTTCCCGGTGCAGTCCCTTCCAGGTCTGGGGGTACCACCTTGAATATGTCGACGGCGACATATAGCGTGAAAGTGTGGATGCGTTCTTCGCCATCGAGATCGAGCCAGAGGTACGGGCCTGGCTGGAGGCGCTACCGGCCAAGCACTTCCTCAAGGTCGACGAATACGTCGGCTTGCTCGCGGAGCAGGCTGTCGGCCTCGGCGAGCCCTATGCCCGCTACCTCGGCGACGGAGTCCGCGAACTGCGCCCGACCCTCGACGGCGCCGCGATGCGCATCACGTACTGGCTCACGCCGAACCGCACCGCGGTGCTGCTGACCGTCTTCCGTAAAACGAGGATGCATGAGGATGGAGAGGTCAGACGAGCCAAACTCGCCCAGAAGATCTGCGAAGCCGAGCACGGCCCGGCGCACGACGAGTTCGTTCGGATCGTCGAAGAAGGAGAGATCGAGCGATGAACCACAGTCGCTGGAAGATGCTGCGCGAGCGCAAACTCGGTGAGGGATTCACCGAGCCGGAGGACGTGGTCGAGGCCCGGCGTGAGATCCGACTGTCCATGGCCCTGGCGAAAGCCGTGTACGACCGGCGTACCGAACTGGGTCTCACCCAGACGGAACTGGCCGCCCGCGCGGGACTCACCCAGGCGAAGGTCTCTCGGATCGAAGGCTCGGACACGGTCCCCACGCTGCCGCTCCTCGCCAAGTTGGCCACAGCGTTGGATGCCACCCTGAACATCGCCCTGGACAACGATGACACCCAGGTGACCTTCACCGGACACCACACCGACGCGGCCTGAACGGGTCCCGTCGAAGCGCGTGGCAACCCGGTCCCCGTCGGCCCCGCCTGAGTACGGTGGCCCCCGAGCCCGGGACCGAGGTCGGCGAGGTGTGCGATGCGAAAGATCATCCTGATGATGTCCATGTCTCTCGACGGCTATATCGAGGGTCCGGACCGCGAGATCGACTGGCACCTGGTGGACGACGAACTGCACCAGCACTTCAACGACGTCCTGAAGGAGATGGGCGCCTTCCTCCAGGGACGCGTCACCTATCAGCTCATGGCCGACTACTGGCCCACCGCCGACCGCGACCCCGCCGCGTCCGCCCCCGTCGTCGAATACGCCCGGATCTGGCGGAACATGCCCAAGGTCGTCTTCTCCCGGACCCTCCAGCACGCCGACTGGCACAGCACCATCGTCCGGGACGTCGATGTCGAGGACATCCTCGCGCTCAAGGCCCAGGAGGGCGGCGACCTCGTGCTCGGCGGCGCGGACCTCGCCGCCGAGTTCCTGCGGAACGACCTCATCGACGAGTTCCGGATCTACGTCCACCCCGTCCTCGTCGGCTGCGGCAAGCCGCTCTTCCACGAGGCCGAGGCCCACCACCTCACGTCCCTGCATCTGATGCACTCCCGCCGCTTCGCCAACGGTGTCGTGCTCCTGCACTACGAGCGCGCGGCCACGGTCACCTGGTGATCCCTGCTGGGTGCCGCGGTCGTTTGACGAAACCCGGTAATCCGTTTGCCGAACCCCGGACCGGTCGGTAGGAAGATCCACATGACTGGACTCGGCGCTGTGTTCCACCCCCAACTGCCTCCCGAGCGGCTGCGCGCCATCGCGCGGCTCGCGGAGGACTCGGGCCTCGACGAGCTGTGGCTGTGGGAGGACTGCTTCCTGGAGGGCGGCATCTCGGCCGCGTCCGCCGCGCTCGCCTGGACGGAACGGCTGCGCGTCGGCGTCGGGCTGCTGCCCGTACCGCTGCGGAACGTCGCGCTCACCGCGATGGAGGCGGCCACCCTCGCCCGGATGTTCCCGGGGCGGGCCACCCTCGCCGTCGGACACGGCGTCCAGAGCTGGATGGGACAGGTAGGCGCCCGCGCCGAGTCCCCCGTGACCCTGCTGCGCGAGTACCTCCACGCCCTGCGCGCCCTGCTCGCCGGGGAGCGCGTCACCGTCGACGGGCGGTACGTGAAGCTGGACGGCGTCGCGCTGGACTGGCCGCCCACCGAGGCGTTCCCCATCCTCGCCGGGGTCACCGGACCGCGCTCCCTGCGCCTGTCCGGCGAGGCCGCGGACGGCACGATCCTGACCGCGTCCAACGCGCCGGAGCAGGTGCGGCGCGCCCGCGGGCTCATCGACGAGGGACGCGAGGCGGCCGGCCGCACCGACCCCCACCACGTCGTCATCTACCTCCGCACGGCCACCGGCCCCGGCGCCGAGGCCCGCCTGCGCGCCGAGGTCGAGGCGGACGGGGACGGCACGGGGGCGGAGCACGGCGTGGCCGGGGACGCGGAGACGGTCGCCCGAGCGGTCCGAGCGCTCGCCGACGCGGGCGCCGACACCGTGATCCTCCAGCCCACGGAGGACGAGCCGGACCACGAGGCGTTCATCCGCTTCGTCGCCCAGGAGGTACGCCCCCTGGTGCCGTAGCCCGGACTCCCGTACGGACAGGGGGTGTTGAAAGGGCTGTCGGCGGTGACGGGCACCCTCGCGGAGACCGTCCGTGCGGACGAAATCCTGTCGCGCGCTCTCCCGCCCCCTGCGAGGATCACGGCATGACCACCGGCCACGCACACCGCATGTACGAGGACCTCGTCCGCGAAGCCGTCGACGCTCCGGTCGACGGCTGGGACTTCTCCTGGTTCGAAGGCCGGGCCACGGAGGAGCGGCCCCCGTGGGGGTACGCGCGCTCGATGGCGGAGCGGCTCGCGCACGCGTTCGCCGCGCTCGACATCCAGACCGGCGGCGGGGAGGTCCTCGCCGCCGCCCCGGCGCTGCCGCCGCTCACCGTCGCCACGGAGGGCTGGCCGCCGAACGTCACCAAGGCGACCGCCCTGCTGCACCCGCGCGGCGCCGCGGTCGTGGCCTCGCCCGAGGACGCGCCGCTGCCCTTCGCGGACGCCTCCTTCGACCTCGTCACCAGCCGGCACCCGGTCCGCACGTACTGGCACGAGATCGCCCGCGTGCTGCGCCCCGGCGGCATCTACTTCTCCCAGCAGGTCGGCCCGGCCAGCGTCTTCGAGGTCGTCGAGTACTTCCTCGGACCGCAGCCGGAGGAGGTCCGCACCGCCCGCGCCCCGGAGCGCGCGCGGGCGGACGCGCAGGCGGCGGGCCTGGAGGTGGTCGACCTCCGGGAGGCACGGCTGCGCATGGAGTTCCACGACATCGGCGCCGTCGTCCACTTCCTGCGCAAGGTGATCTGGATGGTCCCGGACTTCACCGTGGAGCGGTACGGGCCGCAGCTCCGCTCCCTGCACGAGCGGATCGGGACCGAGGGCCCCTTCGTCGCCCACAGCACCCGCTTCCTCATCGAGGCCCGCAAGCGCTGACCGGCGTGAGCAACGCCACGCGGGCGTCAAGCGTGCGCGCGTGTCGGGGGTCACCCACCCGGAGGACGCGGCCCGAAGGTGACGAGCGCCTCATCCGTCGGCGGATGTTGGCTCGAACACCTCGGAATACCTCGGAATGCCTCGGGTTTCGGCCGGTTCGCCATGAAATCCGCAGTGATTCGGCCAGGGAGGCACGCTGAACGAGCGCCTCCGCGCCCACCGACACGTCGCCGGATGACTCCGGAGAGTAGTTGTGGCACGCCGATGCACGCAGCATCACTCACGAAGGGTTATGGTGGAAACCCCCCCTCGGGCCGGTCCGTCTCCCCCCCACGGACCGGCCCGTTTTTCTTTCCCCCTCCGCGACCGCCGCTGTGCCCGCCTCCGCGCCCCCTTCCAGGCACCTCCTCTGCGCCCTCCGCGCGCCCTTCCTCCACGCCGATTCCGCCCCCTGCACCGGCCCCGGCCCCAACCCCCTTGGCAGGAGCCCTTTTAGCTCCGGGGGTAGTCTTCACCTCGGGGACCGCCATCCGACGGGGACCGCCACATCTGACGGGGATCGCGCACGCCCGCACCTGATCTGATCTGCACGGAGGGGCTGACAATCACGTGAACCTGCGCGACAAGCTGCGTGGTCTGCTGGTCAGGCTGTACGCACGCCGGGTGGAGGGCCACCTGGACCACGCTCAGGTGCCCAAGCACATCGGCGTCATCATGGACGGCAACCGACGCTGGGCAAAGGCGGCGGGCTCGACCGCCGCGCAGGGCCATCGGGCCGGGGCCCACAAGATCGAGGAGTTCCTCGGCTGGTGCGCCGAGACCGACGTCGAGGTGGTCACGCTGTGGCTGCTGTCGACGGACAACTTCGACCGGCCCGCCGAGGAACTGGTCCCGCTCCTCGGCATCATCGAGGACGTCGTACGCACGCTCGCCGCCGACGGCCGCTGGCGCGTGCACCACGTGGGCGCGCGCGACCTGCTGCCCGAGCCGATGCAGAAGGCCCTCAAGGAGGCCGAGGAGTCCACGGCACACGTCGACGGGATAGTCGTCAACGTCGCCATCGGCTACGGCGGTCGCCAGGAGATCGCCGACGCCGTGCGCTCCATGCTCCTCGACGCCCAGGACAAGGGTGTCTCGATGGAGGACCTCGCCGAGTCCGTCGACGTCGACATGATCGGCAAGCATCTCTACACCAGCGCCCAGCCCGACCCCGACCTGGTGATCCGTACGAGCGGCGAGCAGCGCCTGTCCGGCTTCATGCTCTGGCAGACCGCCCATTCGGAGTACTACTTCTGCGAGGTCTTCTGGCCCGCCTTCCGCAAGGTCGACTTCCTGCGCGCCCTGCGCGACTACGCCGCCCGGCACCGCCGCTTCGGCGGCTGAGCGGCGGCCGCACCCCCGGTCACGGGCGGAGCGGGCCCCCGGCGTGCGCCGGGGCGCCCGCCGCCCCTCCGGCGGCGGATGTCACGAGGAGTTCACCGGCGCGCCGTCGTGCGCCGTGGCATGGCGGCGCTCGTTCGAGGGCATAAGGCTAGACAGGTCGACACCCGAACCACGGGTGTCGTATCTCAGCGGGCGGCAGGGGCCGCCTGCCCGGGAGGCCCTTTGCACCAGCGCGACCGTGTGGTCACTGCACGGAGGAAGCGGCCGAGGGCCGGCTTCCGGTCCGTGCGTCGCGGCCGGCGACCGGTCCAGGTCCTCCTCGTCGCTCCCCGACCTCATCCGAGGGGGTACGTCCTTCCGTGGTGACCAGCACACAGCGCCACAAGCCAGATCGGCGCACCTATGTTCTCGACACCAGCGTCCTGCTGGCCGATCCCAACGCCCTGAGCCGCTTCGACGAGCACGAGGTCGTGCTCCCGATCGTCGTGGTCACGGAGCTGGAGGCCAAGCGGCACCATCCCGAACTCGGCTACTTCGCCCGGCAGGCCCTGCGGCTGCTGGACGACTACCGCCTTCGGTACGGCCGCCTCGACGCGCCCATCCCGATCGGTGACCTCGGCGGGAGCCTGAGGGTCGAGCTGAACCACTCGGACCCCAGCGTGCTCCCCACCGGCTACCGCCTGGGGGACAACGACTCCCGCATCCTCGCGGTGGCCCGCAACCTCCAGGCCGAGGGGTTCGACGTCACCGTCGTGTCGAAGGACCTGCCGCTCAGGATCAAGGCGTCCTCCGTCGGTCTCCTCGCCGAGGAGTACCGGGCGGAGCTGGCCGTCACCGACTCCTCCGGCTGGACCGGGATGTCCGAGCTGACCCTGTCCGGCGACCAGGTGGACATCCTCTTCGAGGACGGGCACGTCCATGTCCCGGAGGCCGCGGAGCTTCCCGTGCACACCGGTCTGACCATCCAGTCGGAGCGGGGGAACGCGCTGGGGCGGGTGACCCCCGAGGGCCGGGTCCGCCTGGTGCGCGGGGACCGGGAGGCGTTCGGCATCAAGGGCCGCAGCGCGGAGCAGCGCATCGCCCTCGATCTGCTGCTCGACCCGGACGTCGGGATCGTGTCGATGGGCGGCCGGGCCGGTACGGGCAAGTCGGCGCTGGCGCTGTGCGCGGGCCTGGAGGCGGTGCTGGAGCGCAGGCAGCATCAGAAGGTGATGGTCTTCCGGCCGCTGTACGCGGTGGGCGGGCAGGAACTCGGCTATCTGCCGGGCACCGAGGCCGAGAAGATGAGCCCCTGGGCGCAGGCGGTCTTCGACACGCTGTCCGCGGTCACCAGCCGCGAGGTCATCGAAGAGGTCACGGCCCGCGGGATGCTGGAGGTCCTTCCGCTCACCCACATCCGGGGCCGCTCGCTCCACGACGCCTTCGTGATCGTGGACGAGGCCCAGTCGCTCGAACGGAACGTCCTGCTCACCGTGTTGTCCCGGATCGGGGCGAACTCCCGTGTGGTGCTGACCCATGACGTGGCCCAGCGGGACAACCTGCGGGTGGGGCGGTACGACGGCGTCGTCGCGGTCGTGGAGAAGTTGAAGGGGCATCCGCTCTTCGCGCATGTCACCCTCACCCGGTCCGAGAGGTCCCGGATCGCCGCGTTGGTGACGGAGATGCTCGAGGACATCCCGATCTGAGGCACATGCCCAAGACGTGGCGGTTACTCGCCAGTTGGCGCCGTTCGGCAAAGGTGGAGAGCCTAGCCGGGCGGCGCCTTCGCATGTGAGGGATTCGCGTAATCCACTGGGGTGAGAGGCGTGTGAGCTTTCACACGCAACTCGGAATTGCCACGCGGCGTCAGGTTGCGGCAGAGTCTCCATCCTGTCAGGCCCCGCATACGGCACAGCGGTACCCCCCTGGGGGCACCTCCCACGCCCTTAAGGCAGTGGGGGAGGCACCGCGCAACAGACTTACCAGAACTGCATAGCGCCGTCGTATGCCGCCCGAGCACCACGCAGCGCTCCCGTCAAGGGGGTTGCCACCGGGCCCGTGCCTCCCGTGACCCAGTAGTGGGGAGGCCAGCGTCAGGGGCACGATTGCGTCCGCCAGGGTCACCGAAGCGGACGATGCTGGAAGGAAACCGTGTGAGCCGCATTTCGGTCCGGGGATTCGCAGTGGTCTCGGCCACGGCGGTCACCGCTGTCGGAAGCGTCGTCGGAGTTGCCTCGGGCAGCACCGCGCAGAACAACGACGCCGAGGCGATGGCGAGCGACTCGACGCTTCTCCTCGCGGACATCCCCGCCGGACAGCAGGCCCAGGTACAGACGGCGACCCTGACGCAGCAGGCCGACGTCCAGGCCATCGCCGCGGACACGAGCGCCAAGAAGGACGCCGAGGCCGCGGCCCGCAAGCAGGCGGCTGCCGACGCGATCGCCAAGCAGAAGGCTGCCAAGCAGGCCGAGGCGGACGCCAAGGCCCGCAAGGAGAAGGAAGCCGAGGAGAAGGCGAGCCGCGACGCCGAGCGCGACAAGCTCACCTCCACCAGCGCCTCCGCCGACGCCGCCAGCATCCCCGTCCAGAGCTCGTACACCGTCGCTCAGGTACAGGCGATCGCGCGCCAGATCGTGCCGGCCGGACAGTTCCAGTGCTTCAGCAACATCGTGAACCACGAGTCCACCTGGAACTACCGCGCCGTCAACGCCTCCTCCGGCGCCTACGGTCTCGTCCAGGCCCTGCCCGGCGGCAAGATGGCCTCCGCCGGTGCCGACTGGCAGACCAACCCCGCCACGCAGATCAAGTGGGGTCTCAACTACATGAACGCCAGCTACGGCAGCCCCTGTGGCGCCTGGTCGTTCTGGCAGGCCAACCACTGGTACTGAGCCGGGAGCCCGCCTCCGCGCGCCACTCAACCTCACGAAGCCCCTCGCCGTCTGACGGAGAGGGGCTTCGGCTGTTCCCGATCCTCGGCCCCGGCCATGTACCGTCGGAGCGGACGACTTCCAGGGGGGAGTGGTGAGCAGCACCCGGGGACACGGGGGAAGAGGACGGATCATGTCGCAAGTGCCAGGGTGGCTCGGCCGAGTCGGTGCCGGCCTCACCCAGATGGGTGAGCGGCTGGACGAGCGCCGCGCCGAGGTCGAGAAGGAACACACCGAGCCCGAGCCCGAGCCCGCGCCGGCCCCGGTCCCGGCCGTGGACCAGGTCCCGGTGCCCCCGACGTACGCCCCCGCTGTGGCGCCGCGCCCGCAGCCCGTCGAGGCGGTGCCCTGGGGCATGCGCGTGGCGGCCGAGGCGGGCTGGCGGCTCCTGGTGCTCGCGGGCACGGTCTGGATGCTGATGCGCGTCATCAGCGCCGTCCAGCTCGTGGTGCTGTCCTTCGTGTCCGCGCTGCTCATCACGGCACTGCTGCAACCGGCCGTGACCCGCCTCACCCGCTACGGCGTGCCGCGCGGCCTGGCGACGGCGATGACCGCGATCCTCGGCTTCGTCGTCATGGGCCTGATCGGGTGGTTCGTCACCTGGCAGGTGATGGAGAACATCGACTCGCTGTCCGGCCAGATCCAGGACGGCATCGACGAACTGCGCCGATGGCTGCTGAACAGCCCCTTCCATGTCACGGACAAGCAGGTCAACCAGATCGCGAAGAACCTGCGGAACGCGGTCGGCGCCAACACCGAGCAGATCACGTCGGCGGGCCTGGAGGGCGTGACGGTCGTCGTGGAGGCGCTGACGGCCATCCTCCTGACGGTGTTCTCCACGCTCTTCCTGCTGTACGACGGCAAGCGCATCTGGCAGTGGACGCTCAAGCTGGTCCCGGCGGCGGCGCGCCCCGGCGTGGCCGGTGCGGGTCCGCGGGCCTGGCGCACGCTGACCGCCTATGTGCGGGGCACGGTGATCGTGGCGCTGATCGACGCGATCTTCATCGGCGTGGGGATCTACTTCCTGCATGTCCCGATGGCGGTGCCGCTCGCCGTGTTCATCTTCCTGTTCTCGTTCATCCCGCTGGTGGGCGCGGTCGCGTCGGGCGCGCTGGCGGTGGTGGTGGCGCTGGTCACCCAGGGCGTGTTCACCGCCATCATGACCCTGATCGTGGTGCTGGCCGTCCAGCAGATCGAGGGGCACGTCCTCCAGCCGTTCATTCTGGGCCGGGCGGTGCGCGTGCATCCGCTGGCGGTGGTGCTGTCGGTGGCGGCCGGTGGCATGGTCGCGGGCATCGGGGGCGCGGTCGTGGCGGTGCCGCTGGTGGCGGTGACCAACACCGTGGTCGGCTATCTGCGTTCGTACGCGGCCACCGCGGGGGCAGAGGGGGCCGAGGGGGCGGCGGAGCCCGCGGAGCCGGGGACACCGCGGCCCGTGGTCGCGGAGGCCACCGGGAAGACGCAGCCCACGGCCAAGGACGCGCCGTCGTCCGACGGGACCCCGGCGTAAGGCGCCGGGGCCGCGGCTCGCCCCGGACCGCCGCCCCGTAGAGCAACGGACGCCCTGTACAGCAACGGACCCCGCCCACCGTGAGGTGGACGGGGTCCGTCGCGTGACGGTCGCGGACTACTCCGCGAGGACCGCCTCCGTGTCCAGCGTGACGCCGACGGCCTGGATCACCGCGGCGATCTTGAAGGCCTCCTGGATCGTCTCGCGGGGCATGCCCGCCTTGCGGAGGACCTGCTCGTGCGAGTCCAGGCACATCCCGCAGCCGTTGATCGCCGACACCGCGAACGACCACAGCTCGAAGTCGACCTTGTCGACGCCCGGGTTGCCGATGACGTTCATCCGCAGACCCGCGCGCAGCGTGCCGTACTCGTGGTCCGACAGCAGGTGACGCGTGCGGTAGAAGACGTTGTTCATCGCCATGATGGCGGCGGCGGACTTGGCCGCCGTGTACGCCTCGGGCGAGAGGTTCGCCTTCGCCTCGGGCTCCAGCTCGCGCAGCACGATCGGCGAGCGCGAGGCGATCGCGGTCGCCAGCACCGTGCCCCAGAGCTGCTGCGCCGGGAGGTCGGAGTTACCGATGACCGAGCCGAGGTTGAGCTTCAGGTCCTTGGCGAAGTCCGGGACAGCGGACTTGAGGGAGTCGAGCGACATGCTCACTCACCGGCCAGGAGCGCGACCGGGTCGAGGGTCTCGTCGCCCTGCGTCCAGTTGCACGGGCACAGCTCGTCCGTCTGGAGAGCGTCGAGGACCCGCAGGACCTCCTTGGGGTTACGGCCGACGGAGCCGGCGGTCACCATGGTGAACTGGATCTCGTTGTTCTGGTCCACGATGAAGACCGCGCGCTGCGCGAAGCCGTCCTCGCCCTCGATGCCCAGGGCGCGCATCAGCTCGTGCTTCGAGTCCGCCATCATCGGGAAGGGCAGGTCGTGCAGGTCGGCGTGGTCCTTGCGCCAGGCGTGGTGCACGAACTCGGAGTCGCCGGAGAAGCCGAGGATCTGAGCGTCACGGTCGGCGAACTCGTCGTTCAGCTTGCCGAAGGCGGCGATCTCGGTGGGGCAGACGAAGGTGAAGTCCTTCGGCCAGGCGAAGACGATCTTCCACTTGCCCTCGTAGGTCTTGTGGTTGATCTGCTCGAACTCCTTGCCCTTCTCCAGCGAGACGCAAGAGGTCAGATCGAACTCAGGGAACTTGTCACCGACAGTGAGCACGTGCTCTCCTTGCAGCGCAGAAACACCGGTCACCTGGTGTTTCTATGGGTTGGACTACAGCGATCCTGACACAGCGGAATTGATTCGGGAAATAGCTACACTCGGTCGTGTTGATCGGTCACGTCTATCAGTGACTGTGTGTAGTGACTGTGTCGAAGGAGTACGCCATGGCAGGGCCCAGGACCGGCGGGCGCCGTCAGCAGCCCACTCTCGCCCAACTGCGCGCCTTCTCCGCGGTCGCCGACCACCTCCACTTCCGGGACGCCGCCGCGGCCATCGGGATGAGTCAGCCCGCGCTGTCGAGCGCCGTCTCCGCCCTGGAGGATGTGCTCGGTGTCACCCTCCTGGAGCGCACCACCCGCAAGGTGCTCCTCTCGCCCGCCGGTGAGCGCCTCGCCGTCCGCGCCAAGGCCGTGCTGAAGGAGGTCGGCGCGCTCATGGAGGAGGCCGAAGCCGTCCGGGCGCCCTTCACCGGGGCGCTGCGGCTCGGGGTGATCCCGACCGTGGCCCCGTACCTCCTGCCGACCGTCCTGCGGCTCGTCCATGACCGCTATCCGCAGCTCGACCTCCAGGTCCACGAGGAGCAGACCGGCAGCCTTCTCGACGGGCTGACCGTCGGCCGCCTCGATCTGCTGCTGCTCGCCGTGCCCCTCGGGATGCCAGGCGTCGTCGAACTCCCCCTGTTCGACGAGGACTTCGTCCTCGTCACGCCGCCCGGCCACCGGCTCGGAGGGCGCGAGGGCATACCCCGCGAAGCCCTGCGCGAGCTGAATCTGCTGCTTCTGGACGAGGGGCACTGCCTGCGCGACCAGGCTCTCGACATCTGCCGGGAGGCCGGGCGGCGGGACGCGCCGGTGTCCACGACCGCCGCCGGGCTGTCCACCCTCGTCCAACTCGTCGCGGGCGGACTGGGCGTCACCCTGCTGCCCCGTACCGCCCTGAAGGTCGAGACCACCCGCAGCGACCAACTGCTCACCGGCTCCTTCGCGGCCCCGGCCCCGGCCCGCCGTATCGCCCTCGCCATGCGCGCGGGCGCCGCGCGCGGCGCGGAGTACGAGGAGTTGGCCGCGGCGCTCCGCGAAGCGCTGCGACCCTTGCCCGTACGGGTGTACGACACCGAGGTGTCCGCCTGAGACGGGTGTGCGGGCCCCTGGGCAGGGACCCGCACACCGGCCGTCCGCTACTCCGTCCGCAGCCCGTCCGGCCGCATCAGCCGCAGCAGCGGCGGCAGGCTGACCAGTGTCACCAGCAGGACGACCCCCGCGCCGATGCCCGCCATGCCCAGCACGCTCGACCAGTGGATGCTCACCGGCGTGCTCGACATCTTCAGCAGCACCACGCCCAGCGTCAGCCCCACGACCGAGGCCAGTACCAGGCCCAGCGCGACCGGGACGGCCGTCTGCCACAGCACCGACAGACTCAGCGTGCGCCGCCGGGTGCCGAAGGCGACCAGCGCGGACAACAGCCTCTTGCGCTCGCGCAGTTGCTCCAGCTGCGACACCAGCAGGCTCGCGCCGATCAGCAGCAGCACACACGTGGCGCCGATGAACAGGCCCTTGCGGATGGCGGCGAACTTCGTGGACTCCTCGGTGGACGTCCAGACCGTCGTGATCGCGAACCGGTCCGCGGCCGACGTCGTGTTGCGCACGCGTTCCTTGATGTCCGGCACGGACTCGTCGAGGGAGAGGTAGAACTCTCCTCTGATCGCCCCGGCGGCCTGAGTCGGCAGCGCGCTCGGTGTCAGCAGGAAGCCGCCGCGCTCCATGCCGTTGGCGTTCTTGGTGGAACGGGCGTGCTTCAGGCCCTGCGGCACCGTCCACTTCACGTCGAGGGCCTTGCCCGAGACCTCGGAGTCGCCCAGGTGCAGTGTCCGGCCGGGCTTCGCCAACACCTTGGTGTCCGTGTCGTTCCAGCTCGCTCGCAGGGCGAAGACGTCACCGTCGTGGCAGGAGGGAAGGGACGCCTCCTCGCGCAGCGACGCGCAGTCGCCGATGGCGACCTGGGCCATGGTGGCAGGCCCCTCTTTGCTGCGCCAGCTCTTGTCGCCCACACTGCCGACACCGAGCGTCGTGACCTTCTCCACGCCCTTGAGGGCGGCGAACTTCTCGGTGACCGGGTCGCGCGGGATGCCGCGTGGGATGCTCACCTGCATCTGGGCCCGGCCGAGGTCGTACTCGGTCTCCGAGGTGTAGTCGCTCTCGATGCCCGCGAAGAACATCTGCAGGGCGATCGCCCCGGCCACCGCGACCGCGATGCCGTTCACCGGGCGGGCCGCCGAACCGCTGCTCAACTGCAGGCGCCGTACGGCCAGTTGCCAGGCCACCCCGCCCCCGCCGAGACGCCCGACGACCGCTTCCACGAACCAGGGCAGCAGTGCGGTCACACCGGCCAGCAGCAGCAGGACACCGCCGATCACCAGGGGCTTGTTGAAGTCCCCGTTGTGCCGTCCCTGGCCGAACATCGGGTAGAGCATCGCCAGTCCGGCCAGCGGCAGCAGCAGCCGCCACCACAGTCGGCGCCGCGCGGGCTTGGCCGTACGGACCACGCCGAGCGGCTCGATGACCACCCCGCGCAGCGCGAACAGGGTGACCAGCACCGCCGCCGCCGGGACGGCGAGCGCGACACAAGCCGCCAGCGCGGGCGTGGGGTTGAGGTCGCCGGGGAACACGCTGATGTCCTGGATCTCGACCGAGCCGACGGCCTCACGGCCGATCAGGAAGAAGACCGTGCCGAGGACGAGGCCGAGCAGCGCACCCGCCAACGCCTCGCCCGCCGCGATCCGATGGGTCATCCGGCTGTCGGAACCGACCAGGCGCAGCGCGGCCAGCCTGCGGTCGCGGCGCTCTCCGCCGAACCGCACGGCCGCGGCGATGAACACGGCCACCGGCATCAACAACGCCATGAGGACGACGATGACCAGCAGGATCAGCACCGGGTCCATCCGCTCGGTCGTCTGGTTCGTGCTGCCGAACCCGTCGAGCCGTGCCACCTGCCAGCTGTCGCGGTGCTTCGCCAGGTCGTCCGCACCGGCGTAGTAGGCGAGTTCCTGGGAGCCGATCAGCCCGCTGTCGCCGATCGTCCCCACCACCCGGTACGGAATCCGCTCGCGCAGCAGCTTGCCCTCGCCGGAGTCCAGCAGCTCCTTCAGCGCGGGGGAGACCACCATGTCACCGGCGGCGGGGTACTTCGTCAGACCGGGCGCGAGCGTGGCCCGCGGCCCCTCGGGCTGCACCAGCCGGCCGCGGATGTTCTTGTCGTGGTACGTCGTGTCGAGCTTGGCGATCAGCAGGGTGTCGTCGGCCTTGGCCGGCTGCTGGTCGCCGTAGCGGTCCGGGTAGTCCGCGCGGGCGTAGGCCCGCTGATCCCGTGCCGTCAGCACGTTCGGGACCGCGGTCGTCAGCAGCAGCAGCGCCACGCCGAGCCCGACGCCCACGGCCGTCAGCAGGACCCGGATCCAGCCCTCCCGCCCGCCGGTGAAGGCGAACTTGGCCCCCATGCGCAGATCGCGGGCCCACTGGCGCACGTTCATACGGCGCGCTCCATGTCCCGGGACTTCCCGTCGCGTACGACGATCTCGCGGTCGGAGTACGCGGCCACCCGCGCCTCGTGCGTGACGAGCACGACGGCGGCGTTGGTGGACCGGGCGGCCTCCGTGAGCAGCTCCATCACCCGCTCGCCGTTGAGGGAGTCGAGCGCGCCGGTCGGCTCGTCGGCGAACACCACGCGCGGGCTCGTCACCAGCGCGCGGGCGATGGCGACCCGCTGGCCCTGGCCGCCGGACACCTCGCCCGGCCGCTTCCCGCCCAGGTCGTCGACCTCAAGGCGCTGCATCCAGGACAGCGCGGTGCGCTCGGCCTCCTTGCGGGGCGTGCCGTTCAGCCGCAGCGGCAGGGCCACGTTCTCCACACAGGTCAGCTCGGGCACGAGCTGGCCGAACTGGAAGACGAACCCGAACTCCGAGCGCCGCAGCGCGCTGCGCTCGGTGTCGGACATCGAGGACAGCACCCGGCTGTCGTAGGTGATGGTGCCCGAGTCGGGGGTGACGATCCCGGCGAGGCAGTGCAGCAGCGTGGACTTGCCGGAGCCCGAGGGGCCCATGATGGCGACGATCTCGCCGGGGTGGATGGAGAAGCCCGCGCCGTCCAGCGCGTTCGTCGGGCCGTACGCCTTGTACAGGTTCTCGGCGGTCAGCAGGGAGCCGGGGGGAGGAGTCATCGGGTTACCGCCTCACGGAGCTTGTCGAGGCGCGCGGTGGTGAGCTCCAGCCACCGCAGGTCGGCCTCCAGATGGAACAGGGCGTGGTCGCAGATCAGTTGGTCCGCCAGGTCGCCCTTGCGCTTGCGCTCGGTCAGGGCCCGCATGGTGCGCAGGTGTTCCGAGCGCTGGGTGTCGAGGAGGTCGGCGGCGTCGCGGTGCGTGAGCAGAGCCAGGACGACCTTGGTGTAGAGGGTCGACTGGAGGTACAGCTCGGGCTTCTCGGGGGTGGCCAGCCACCGCTCGACATCCGTGACGCCGGCCTCGGTGATGGCGTACCGCTTGCGCTCGGGGCCGCCCCCCGCCTCGATCCCGTCGACCTCGACCAAGCCGTTCTTCAGCAGGCGGGACATGGTCGAGTAGACCTGGCCGTAGTGGAGCGGCCGGTCGTGACCGAACTTCTCGTCGAAGGCGCGCTTCAGGTCGTAACCGTGACGCGGCCCGGACTCCAGGAGACCCAGAAGGGTGTGACCGATGGACATACGAGCACTCTACACACCGCGTATACATCGTGTGTATACAGGGGGTGTATAGGGCACTCCGACGTGCGTTGTCGCTGGTGAGAGGGTGAGAGGGTGAGAGGGGGAGAGGGGGAGAGGGGGAGGGTCGGCAGGCGGGGTGGCCGGGCCGGAGCCCGGCCGGTGAGGTCACGCCTCGGGGTCCCTCGGGGTCGGCGGGCGGCCCCGGCGGGGGATCGGCTTCGTGTCGCCCGGCAGACGGCCCGCGTCGGTCAGGGCCCTGCGCAGCAAGAACTCGATCTGGGCGTTGGCCGAACGCAGTTCGTCCGACGCCCAGCGCGCCAGCGCGTCGTACACCGACGGATCCAGCCGCAGCAGGACCTGCTTGCGCTGCTGCGGCCGACGCTTGGGGGCCGGACCCCCGGCGGGATCCGTCACTGGTACAGCGATCCCGTGTTGAGGACGGGCTGCGGCGCGCGGTCCCCGCACAGCACCACCATCAGGTTCGACACCATCGCCGCCTTCCGTTCCTCGTCCAGCTCCACGATGCCCTGCTCGGAGATCCGCGCGAGCGCCGCCTCGACCATGCCCACCGCGCCGTCGACGATCTCGCGCCGGGCGGCGACCACCGCGCCGGCCTGCTGCCGCTGGAGCATCGCCGAGGCGATCTCGGGAGCGTACGCGAGATGCGTGAAGCGCGACTCGATGATCTGCACCCCGGCGGCCTCCACGCGCGCGTGCAGTTCGGCGCCGAGCTTCTCGGTGATCTCCTCGGCGTTGCCGCGCAGCGAGAGCCCGTCCTCCTCGTGGGCGTCGTAGGGGTACTCGATGGCGATGTGCCGCACGGCCGCCTCGGTCTGCGTGGAGACGAACTCCAGGAAGTCGTCCACCTCGAACGTGGCCTGCGCGGTGTCCTCTACCTTCCAGACCACCACCGCGGCCAGCTCGATCGGGTTGCCGTAGGCGTCGTTGACCTTGAGGACGGCGGTCTCGTGGTTGCGGACCCGCGTCGAGATCTTCGTACGCGTCGCGAACGGGTTCACCCAGCGCAGCCCGTCCTCCCGGATCGTGCCCCGGTAGCGCCCGAAGAGCTGGACGACCCGGGCCTCGCCGGGCGCGACCATGTTCAGCCCGCACATCGAGAACAGCGCGGCGACACCGACCAGGACGCCGACCGTGATCAGCGCGGCCTTGCCGCCCGGTGCGGAGACCAGGGAGGCGACGACCAGCAGGACGGTGCTCAGCGCCAGCCCGACCAGCCCGAGCAGCAGCGCGAGCCCGCCGCCGATGTTGTGCGCCTGGAACTCCTGGACGCGCGGAGCGGGCCGCGCCGGTATGTCGGTGGTGGTGGAAGCGTCCTGTGACGACATGGGTGGTACCCCCCGATTCGTGGACTAGCGTTCGTCTAGCTAAGTGATATCACTTTACCCCGAGTCGGCAACCTTCCGCCCCTCCCGAACGTCGGTTCCGGTAGAGCGGGTGCTGATTGTCACGTCCGTAAAAGGCGGGATCGAGACCTCTTTGTCACAGCGCGCGGTGTTAGCTTTCTGAGCTGACCTGAGCCACGTGCCACGCGTGACCCACGAGAGCGGAGCGGAGCGAGCGACTGATGGGACGAGCGGACGAGAGACGAGCGCGGCAGCGGGGCGGCCGTCGCGCGGCGCCCCAGCGCTCGCCCAGACGCGGCATACGCAGGTTCTTCACCTGGAAGACCGTTCTCGGTTCACTGTTCGGGTTCGTGCTGCTCGTCATGGGCGCGTTCGTCGTGATGTACATGATGATCGACATCCCCGCGGGCAACGCCGCCGCGCAGAAGCAGAGCAACGTCTACAAGTACAGCGACGGCTCGCTGCTCGCCCGCGACGGCAAGGTCAACCGCGAGAACGTCGACCTCGCCAGCATTCCCAAGGAAGTTCAGCGCACCTTCGTCGCCGCCGAGAACAAGAGCTTCTACACGGACTCCGGTGTCGACCTGAAGGGCACGACCCGCGGTGTGCTCAACACCCTGTCCGGCAAGGGCGCGCAGGGCGGTTCGACGATCACGCAGCAGTACGTCAAGAACTACTACCTCACCCAGGACCAGACCGTCTCGCGCAAGCTGAAGGAACTGGTCATCTCGCTGAAGGTGGACCGCCAGAAGTCCAAGGACTACATCCTGGCCGGTTACATCAACACCAGCTACTACGGCCGCGGCGCCTTCGGTATCCAGGCCGCCGCGCAGGCCTACTACCACAAGGACGCCAAGAACCTCTCGGTCGAGGAGGGCGCGTATCTGGCGGCGCTGCTCCAGGCGCCGAGCCAGTACGACTGGGCGGTCGCCAGCGACACGGGCAAGCGGCTGGTCAAGGACCGCTGGAACTACGTCCTGAACAACATGGTCGGCCAGCACTGGCTGGACGCGGGCAAGCGTCAGTCCATGACGTTCCCGGTGCCCAAGGAGCCGAAGGCGGCGCCCGGTATGGAGGGGCAGACCGGCTACCTGGTGGACGCGGCCAACGCGGAGCTGAAGCGGCAGCTCGTCGCCCAGGGCACCGCCGCCACCCTCGACGAGGCCAAGGCGATGGTGGACGCGGGTGGCTGGACCATCACGGTCAACATCGACAAGAAGAAGCAGGACCAGCTCGAGCAGGCCGTCAAGGACACGCTCACCAGCAAGCTGGACCCGAAGGAGCGCTCGGTCGACGGCAACGTCCAGGCCGGTGCCGCGTCCGTCGACCCGAAGACGGGCAAGGTCCTCGCGCTCTACGGCGGCGTGGACTACGTCAAGCACTACGTCAACAACGCGACCCGCCGCGACTTCCAGCCCGCGTCCACCTTCAAGCCGGTGATCCTCGCCGCCGCCATGGAGGAAGAGGCCAAGACGCAGGACGGCCGGCCGATCAACGCGAACACGATCTACGACGGCACCAGCCGCCGCCCGGTCAAGGGCAGTTCGGTCGGCTTCGCCCCGCCGAACGAGGACGACGTCGACTACGGCGACATCACCGTCCAGACGGCGATGAACAAGTCCGTGAACTCGGTCTTCGCGCAGATGGGCATCGACGTCGGCATGGACGAGGTGCTGAAGGTCGCGAAGTCGCTCGGGATGGACACCAAGGGCCTGCCGGCCGTCCCCGCGCAGACCCTCGGCTCCATGGGCGCGAGCCCCCTGGAGATGGCGGGCGTCTACGCGACCCTCGACAACCACGGCAAGAAGGTCACCCCGGCGATCCTCGCGTCCGCCGAGCACAAGGACCGCGAGGTGGACCTCCCGGACCCGATCGGCGACCAGGTCATCAGCCGCGAGGCTGCCGACACGGTCACCTCGGTGCTCACCGGCGTGGTCGACGACGGTACGGCCCAGACGTCGGTGCGGGACAACCCGCACCGCGACGGCCAGCAGGTCGCCGGCAAGACGGGTACGTCCGACAACAACAAGTCCGCCTGGTTCACGGGCTACACGCCGGGCCTGGTCACCTCGGTCGGCCTGTTCGGCGAGAACCCGAAGCCGCCGTACAACCAGGTCTCCCTGACCGGTGCCACGGGCCTCCTCCCGGGCAAGGGCCGCGTCAACGGCGGTGGCTACCCGGCGCAGATCTGGGCCGGATACACCTTCGGGGCGATGGGCGAGGTCCGCAAGTTCGACCTGGACACCACGCAGGGCGCGGCGTTCCGGCCGACCACGCCGCCGCCGACCACGCCGTCGCAGGAGACCTCACCGTCGATGTCGCCGACCACCCAGGCGCCGACGACCCCGCCGCCGTCGACCGCCCCGCCGACGACCCCGACCACCCAGGCACCGTCGACCGAGGCCCCCCCGACGACGGACGACCCGACGACGCCGGAGCCCCCGCCGACGTCCACCGAGGACCCGCTCGACCCGGCCGGGCCGAACGGCAAGGAGTGACACAAGAGCGCCCGGTGAATCGATCACTGGGCGCTCTCGCCTCTCGACAGCGGAAGCGGTCAGCCACCGTTGACGTTGTGGGCGATACGGTCGCCCAGCTTCTTGTCGACCTTGCGCCAGTACTGGAGCGCGCGGTCGAGGACCGGCCGGGAGACGCCGTTCTTCAGATGGCCGCTGACATTGGAGACCAGCCGGTCGCGGGCCGCGTCGTCCAGGACCTGGCGGACCATCGTGCCCGCCTGGCCGAAGTCGTCGTCCTCGCGGCGCAGTTCGCTGGCCTCGCGGACCATTTCACCGGCCGTCCGCCAGCCCGCGATGTCGCCGAACCGGTCCGTGTCCGCGTCCGGGCCGCCGTACGAGTTGGGCGCGTACGGGGCGCCCGTGCGCGCGGGCTCGTAGCGCATCGGGCCGTCCTTGGCGTACGAACGCACCGCGGAGTGCGGCCGGTTGGGCGGCAGTTGCGCGTAGTTGGGGCCGATGCGGTAGCGGTGCGTGTCCGGGTACGAGAACAGCCGGCCGAGCAGCATCTTGTCCGGCGACGGGCCGATGCCCGGCACCATGTTGGACGGCTCGAACGCGGCCTGCTCGATATGGACGAAGTAGTCCTCCGGGTTCTTGTTCAGGGTCATCCGGCCGACCTCGATCAGCGGGTAGTCGCCGTGCGGCCACACCTTGGTCAGGTCGAACGGGTTGAAGCGGTAGTCCGGCGCGTCGTCGAACGGCATCACCTGCACATAGGCCGTCCAGGAGGGGTGCTCACCGCGCTCGATCGCGTGGAAGAGGTCGCGGCGGTGGATGTCGGGATCCTCGCCCGCGAGCCGGTCGGCCTCCTCCTGGGTGAAGAAGTCGATGCCCTGGTCGGTCTTGAAGTGGTACTTGATCCAGAACCGCTCGCCGCCCGCGTTGACCCACATATAGGTGTGCGAGGAGTACCCGTTCATGTTGCGGTACGTCTTCGGGATGCCGCGGTCCCCCATCAGCCACGTCACCATGTGCGCGGACTCGGGGGAGAGGGTCCAGAAGTCCCACTGCATGTCGTTGTCGCGCAGCCCGTTGTCGGGGCGGCGCTTCTGGGAGCGGATGAAGTCCTGGAACTTCTGCGGATCACGGACGAAGAAGATCGGCGTGTTGTTGCCGACCATGTCGTAGTTCCCGTGCTCCGTGTAGAACTTCAGCGCGAAGCCACGCGGGTCGCGCCAGGTGTCGGGGGAGCCCTGCTCACCGGCCACGGTCGAGAAGCGCGCCAGCATCTCCGTACGCTTCCCGGGCTGGAACAGGTCGGCCTTGGTGAACTGGCTGACGTCGTTGGTTACTTCGAAGATCCCGTACGCGCCGCTGCCCTTGGCGTGCACCACCCGCTCGGGGACCCGTTCCCGGTTGAACTGGGCCATCTTCTCGATCAGGTAGTGGTCCTGGAGCAGGATCGGGCCGTCGGAACCCACGGTCAGCGAGTGTTCGTCGCTCTCGACCGGGATTCCGGAATTGCTGGTCGTGTAAGGGATCTGCTGCGGTGTGTGGGCCACGAGCGTCCTCCCGTCAGGACAGAGGAATCGGTCAGGTCGCTTCGCTCACCTCAGCAGTCAACTCCGCCGATCTGATAACGGCAACTTCTGGACACAGTCCAACCTCGGTGGGCCTCCGACCTCAGGCCTCCGACTCCGGTCTCCGAGGCGAGTACCCCCTCAGCCCCGGTTCAGCTCGAACCAGACCACCTTCCCGGTGCTCAGCCGGGTCGCGCCCCAGCGCCGGGCCAGCCGGTTCACCAGATAGAGCCCGCGCCCGCCCTCGTCCGTCGCCCGCGCCTGCCGCAGCCGCGGCAACTGCGGCACATCGTCACCGACCTCGCAGCGCAGGACATCGGTGCGCAGCAGCCGCAGCGTGACCGGCCGTGACGCATAGCGCACGGCATTGGTCACCACCTCGCTGACCAGCAGCTCCACCGAGTCCGTCAGCTCCTCCAGGCCCCAGCGGGCGAGCGCCCTGCGGGCCAGCCGCCGGGCCTTGCCCGGCGCCGCGTCCTCGGGCTCCAGGAACCAGTACGCGACATCACTCGGCGCGATCCCGTCGAAGCGGGCCGCGAGCAGCGCGATGTCGTCGTCGCGGTCGCCGGGACCGAGCATGTCCAGGACCTCGTCGCACAGTGCCTCCAGCGGCGGCGCGTGATCGAGGCCGGTGAGCCGGGCCGTCGCGGCGAGCTTCTCCCGCAACTGCTCTATGCCGGTCCACACGTCCCGCAGCCGCGACTCGACCAGCCCGTCGGTGTACAGCAGCAGGGTCGCCCCGGCCGGCGCGTCCAGCTCCACCGCCTCGAAGTCCACCCCGCCCACACCGATGGGGGCGCCGGCCGGTACCTGGAGCACCTCGGCCTCGCCGCCCAGATGCAGCAGGACCGGCGGCGGATGGCCCGCGTTGGCGATCGTGATGCGGTGCGCCACCGGGTCGTACACCGCGTACAGGCAGGTCGCCATGCGGTCGGTGCCCAGCCGCTGCGCCTGCTCGTCCAGATGGTGCAGCACCTCCTGCGGCGGCAGGTCGAGCCCCGCGAGCGTCTGCGCCGTCGTGCGGAGCTGCCCCATGATCGCGGCGGAGGTCATGGAGTGCCCCATGACATCACCGACGACCAGCGCCACCCGGCTGCCGGGCAGCGGAATGGCGTCGTACCAGTCACCGCCGACCCGCGCGGTCTCGGCGGCCGGAAGATAGCGGGACGCCAGCCGTACGCCCGTCGGGTTCGGCAGGGTCTCCGGCAGCATCGTCCGCTGCAACTCGTCCGCGATGTACGCCTCCCGCCCGTACAGCACCGCCTTGTCGATGCCGAGGGCGCTGTGCGTGGCGAGCTGCGCCGCGACCAGCAGGTCGTCCGACTCGAAGGCCCTGCGCTCGGAGCTGCGCAGGAACAGCGCCGCGCCGATGACCCGGCGGCGACCGCGCAGCGGCGCGAGGATCGCGCGCCGGCCCGCGGGGATCGTGAGGTCGTCGCCGAGCAGCTCGGGCAGCGCGGCACGGGCGGCGGGAGCGTCCGCGAACACCGGCCGCACCCCGCGCAGCACCTCGGCGAGCGCGCCACCGGGCCGCACCTCGCACAGTTCGTTGCTGCGCGCCGCGAGACCCGAGGTCTCCGGCATGGGCACCGGCAGGATCCCGTCCTCCAGATCACGGTCCTGCGGGATCCGGTCGGTCCGCCGCAGCCGCAGCACCAGAGGCCCCGTGGGCCGCTCGTCGCCCACCGGCAGCGGCTCGCGCAGATAGACGAGGATCGCGTCCGAGAACGTCGGCACGGTGGCCCGGCACAGGCCCATCACGATCTCGTCGAGGTCGATGCCGCGCGCGATCCGCCGCGTCGCGGCGCCCACGAAGCGCAGCCGGTCCCCGTCGCGCCGCATGGGCATCGGGCCGCTCGGCGGCGTCTGGCCGGTGCGCCGGTCCTTGCCGCCGGGCGGGCCGCCGGGACGGTCCCCCTCGCCGCTCTGCTGGGCCGGAATGCCCTCGGAGGCGGGGCGCGGGCGGTGCGCGCCGGGCTCGTGGAGGACTGGCTGGGAATGCTCGGTGCCGTCCGCCTCGGGCGGCGGGGCGGACGTACCGCCCTGGCCCCCGGACGGCTCGTGCTCGGCACACTGCAACGGCCCGGCGGGCGCGTCCTCCGGCCGGGTCTGCGCCGGTAACGCCGCGGGCAGCGGGTTCTGGGTATGCAGGAGCGCCCCGCGGGGGTCCGCGGGCCCTCCGCCCTGGGGGCTCTCGTGGGAGGCCGGGTGCTCCGTCACGCCTGTCGAATCCATCCGTCCGGGGCTGCGCGCCGTGCGTGCAGTTCGTCCCGCAGAAATGCCGATACCCGCAATACGTGCTCGGGGAACGGAATTCCCGCGCGGTCACAGGCGGTCCCTGGTCCGCCGGCCGGGCGGCCGGGAGCCGCCCCGGTGTGGCCCTCGTACTCCTCGCTCACGTCCTGCTGCCCCTCGGTGACGTATGGTCAAGCTCGGCACATACTGCGGGAGTTGCTCTCGTGCATCCTTGCGGACGACGATCCTACGGTTGTACCGCGGGGGCGCAACAAGGGTCTCACGAGGTCATGTACGCGGGCGTACGGTCCCAGTCATCCGGCAGCGGCGGCACCGTCCAGGACGGATCGGGGCGCCAGTGCTGCCAGCCGTCCGAGAACGGCGGCCCCCAGGCGCTGATCACGTCCACCGCGGACCGTCCCGCCTCCCTGACCCGCTCGGCGAGCGAGGCGTCCATCAGGCCGTCCCGCTGGGCCTGGGCGAACTCGTCCTCGTCGCGCCAGCCCCAACTGCGGTCCGGGTGCACGGAGATGTCCAGGAAGTGGTCCTCGGAGTCGACCCCGCCCGCCCAACGGGCAAGCGGCGCCTCCAGATTGACGTACCAGTTCTTGAACTGCCAGCCCGGCTCCCAGAACAGCCACACCGACCAGGGCTCGCCGGGGCGCGCCAGCTTGAGCACACCGGTGCCGAACCAGCGGTCGTGCTGGGTGGTCCGCGGCTTGGTGTAGCGGGACTCCAGCGGCTCGGCGTGCGGCGATGTCCCGTCGAGCAGGACGGGCTTGACGCACTGGGTGCCGGGGGCCAGCCATACGGCGAGCAGTTCGGCGTCGTCGCGGACGACGGTCACGGGGCGCGCGATATGGAAGCGCGGACCGGCGTTCTCCCGGTACCGCCACAGGATCTGGTCCCCTGGGGCCCAGTGCGCCACAGGTCCACCCGTCTGCACTCGTCTCACCGTTCCGCCCTCTGTCATGCAGCGATATTAGGTGCCCCGGGCATACAGCGCTGCGGTGGATGTCACGGTGCGCGTCGGGTGCGGGTGGGGTGACGCACGGGGTCGGTGATGCGGGTCAGGGATGCGTCATCCGCAGGACGTCCAGCGCCTCGTCGAGCTGTTCCAGCGTGAGGTCGCCGCGCTCCACGTACCCGGAGTCCAGGACGACCTGACGGATCGTCCGGCGTTCGGCGAGCGCCTTCTTGGCGACCTTGGCCGCCTCCTCGTACCCGATGTACTTGTTGAGCGGCGTGACCACGGAGGGCGAGGACTCGGCGTACTCACGGGCGCGTTCGCGGTGCGCGACGATGCCGTCGACCGTACGGTCCGCGAGCAGCCGGGAGGCGTTCGCGAGCAGCCGGACGGACTCCAGGACGTTCTTGCCGATGACCGGCAGCATGACGTTCAGCTCGAAATTGCCGGACGCGCCGGCGGCGGTGATGGCCGCGTCGTTCCCGATGACCTGGGCGGCCACCATGAGGACCGCCTCGGGCACGACGGGGTTGACCTTGCCGGGCATGATCGAGGAGCCGGGCTGGAGATCGGGCAGCGCGATCTCGGCGAGCCCGGTCCGCGGCCCGGAGCCCATCCAGCGCAGATCGTTGCAGATCTTGGTCAGCCCGACCGCGATGGTCCGGAGCTGCCCGCTGGTCTCCACGATCCCGTCCCGGGCGCCCTGCGCCTCGAAGTGGTCACGGGCCTCGGTGAGCGGCAGCCCGGTGGCCCGCGCGACCTCGGCGATGACGGCGGCGGAGAACCCGGGCGGGGTGTTGATCCCGGTCCCGACGGCCGTGCCGCCGAGCGGCAGTTCGGCGAGCCTCGGCAGCGAGGCCTTCAGCCGCTCGACCCCGTAGCGCACCTGGGCCGCGTAGCCGCCGAACTCCTGTCCCAGCGTGACGGGCGTGGCGTCCATGAGGTGGGTCCGCCCCGACTTCACGACGTCGGCGAACTCGTCCGCCTTCCGCGCGAGGGAGGCGCCGAGATGCTCCAGGGCCGGGATGAGATCGCGGGTGACGGCCGCGGTGGCCGCGATGTGGATGCTGGAGGGGAAGACGTCGTTGGAGGACTGGGACGCGTTCACATGGTCGTTGGGGTGGACCTCGCGGCCGAGGCGCTCACTGGCGAGGGTGGCGATGACCTCGTTGGTGTTCATGTTGGACGACGTCCCGGACCCGGTCTGGAAGACGTCGATGGGGAACTGCTCGTCCCAGCGCCCCTCGGCGACCTCGGCGGCGGCGGCCTGGACGGCCTCGGCGAGATCCTTGTCGAGCACGCCGAGCGTCGCGTTGACCTTGGCGGCGGCGCCCTTGATGCGCGCGAGCGCCTCGATATGGGCGCGCTCGATCCGCTGCCCGGAGATGGGGAAGTTCTCCACGGCCCGCTGGGTCTGCGCCCGCCACTTGGCGTGGACGGGGACCCGCACTTCACCCATGGAGTCGTGCTCGACGCGGTATTCGCTCATACCGGGTACAGCGTGCGGGCGGGCCGGGATGTTCCGGGGTTGAGCCGGACGGGGGAGAGCCGTGCCCTCAGGTCTCGGCACGCGCGAGGGCGCGGCGGGGGCGCGCGGCGGGGCGAATGCCACCCCGCCGCGCGCGAGCGCTACGAGCGCACCGGGATCGACGTGAACGTCGGCTGCGGTGCCGGGTCCTGGAAGAAGTCGTTGCCCTTGTCGTCCACCACGATGAACGCCGGGAAGTCCTCGACCTCGATCTTCCAGACGGCCTCCATGCCGAGTTCCTCGTACTCGACGACCTCGACCTTCTTGATGCAGTCCTGGGCGAGCCGGGCCGCGGGGCCGCCGATCGAGCCGAGGTAGAAGCCGCCGTGGGCGCCGCACGCGTCGGTGACCTGCTTGCTGCGGTTGCCCTTCGCCAGCATCACCTTGGAGCCGCCCGCCGCCTGGAACTGCTCGACGTAGGAATCCATCCGGCCGGCGGTCGTCGGTCCGAAGGAGCCGGACGCGTAGCCCTCGGGGGTCTTGGCCGGGCCCGCGTAGTACACCGGGTGGTCCTTGAGGTACTGCGGCATGTCCTCGCCGCGGTCCAGCCGCTCCTTGATCTTGGCGTGCGCGATGTCGCGCGCCACGACCAGCGGGCCGGACAGCGAGAGCCGCGTCTTGACCGGGTACTTGGTCAGCTCGGCGAGGATGTCGTCCATCGGCTGGTTGAGGTCGATGCGCACGACGTCGCCGTCCTGCGCGAGGTGCTCGTCGGTGGTGTCGGGCAGGAACCGCGCCGGGTCCGTCTCGAGCTGCTCCAGGAACACGCCCTCCGCGGTGATCTTCGCGACGGCCTGCCGGTCGGCCGAGCAGGACACCGCGATCGCCACCGGGCAGGACGCGCCGTGGCGGGGGAGGCGGACCACGCGTACGTCGTGGCAGAAGTACTTGCCGCCGAACTGCGCGCCGATCCCGATCTTCTGCGTCAGCTCGAAGACCTTCTCCTCCAGCTCCTTGTCCCGGAAGCCGTTGCCCAGCTCGGAGCCCTCGGCCGGCAGCTCGTCCAAGTAGTGCGCGGAGGCGTACTTCGCGGTCTTCAGCGCGTACTCGGCGCTCGTACCGCCGACGACGATCGCCAGGTGGTACGGCGGGCAGGCGGCCGTGCCCAGCGAACGGATCTTCTCCTCCAGGAACTTCATCATGGAGGCCTCGTTCAGAACGGCCTTCGTCTCCTGGTACAGGAAGGACTTGTTGGCGCTGCCGCCGCCCTTCGCCATGAACAGGAACTTGTAGGCGCCGCCGTCCGTCGCGTACAGCTCGATCTGCGCGGGGAGGTTGGAGCCGGTGTTCTTCTCCTCCCACATGGTGAGCGGAGCCATCTGCGAGTAGCGCAGGTTCAGCTTGGTGTAGGCGTCGTAGATGCCGCGCGAGAGGGCCTTCTCGTCCGCGCCCGCGGTGAGGACGTGCTGCCCGCGCTTGCCCATCACGATCGCCGTACCGGTGTCCTGGCACATGGGCAGGACGCCCGCGGCGGCGATGTTGGCGTTCTTCAGCAGGTCCAGCGCGACGAACTTGTCGTTCGCGGACGCCTCGGGGTCGTCGATGATGCGCCGGAGCTGGGCCAGGTGCGCGGGCCGCAGGTAGTGCTGGATGTCGTGGACGGCCTCCTCGGCGAGCTTGCGCAGCGCCTCCGGTTCGACCTTGAGGAACGTCCGTCCGTCGGCCTCGAAGGTCGAGACACCCTCGGAGGTCACCAGCCGGTACGGGGTGGTGTCCTCTCCTGTGGGAAGCAGATCGGTGTACGCGAACTCAGGCATCTCGCCCATTCCTCACTAGACAGACAGCGGCTGGCCTCCGTTGGCAGCGTCCACCAGCGTAGAACCTGGCGCGGACCGCGCGTGTGTGAGGTGAGGCTCAGTTGAGAAGGTGAGGGGGCCGTGACCGGGCGAGGGGGGGGCGGGCCGGTTGTCCACAGGTCGGGCCCGGGGGTAGTCGCGATCTATCGCGTTTGGGTACGCTGCTGCCGTGGACCTTCACAAGAGCCCCGCCCCGACGGACGGGCAGCCCGTGCCCCCGGCCGAGCTGCGCTGCTCGGACGCCGACCGCGACCGCGTCGCGGACATCCTGCGTGACGCCCTGGCCGAGGGCCGTCTCACGGCCGAGGAGCACGCCGAGCGTGTCGACGGGGTGCTGAGCGCCAAGACGGTCGGCGAGCTGGAGCGGTTCGTCCGCGACCTGCCCGCGGGGCACGCGCGCCGTGCGGCCTCCGTGTCCGCCCCGGCCCCCCACCGGCCCACCCCGGGCGCGATCCCGGCCGATCCCGACGAGAACGTGGTGGCGGTGTTCAGCAGCGCCGTCCGCAAGGGCCGCTGGCGCCCCGGCCGCCGGATGCACGCTTACGCGATCTTCGGCAACGTCGAGATCGATCTGAGCGAGGCGATATTCGAGCACCAACAGGTCATGATCAAGGCGATATCGGTCTTCGGCAACGTGGAGATCCGCGTCCCGGAGAACGTCTCGCTGCGTGGCACCGGCGGCGGTGTGCTCGGCAACTTCGAGGTGAACCCGCTGGATTCGGACGACCGGAACGCCCCGGTCGTCTACGTGGACGGACTGGCCGTCCTCGGCAATGTCGAGGCGAAGCCCAAGCGCGGCAAGCTCGTCGCGGACATCCTCGACCGGGTCTCCAGCAAGGTGGACAAGGCCATGCGCAAACACCTGGACCGTTGACGCTTGCGAATTCGGTCGCCCGCGGACCGAACCGGTCCTGTTCCGACGGCATGAACAGCCCCTGGAATTCCGGGGGTTGGGAACGCAATGCATAGGCGCGCGCACAGCGGGTAGGCCTTGCTGCATCGTCTCTCGCTCGCGAAGCCGTCGTCAGGAGTAGACCGTGCTGCAACCGCTGCATCCGCCCCGGGTCGCTGACGTTCCGCACCAGCGGGTGCCGGCGCGTGACAGAGATCAGGACGCCCCATGGCATACGGAGGCGGTGTGCCGGCGCGACGAGGCCGGGCTGTTCTTCGCCCCCTCCAAGGAGCCCACCGCGGCCCGGCTGTCCCGTGAGGAGGCCGCCAAGCGGGTCTGTGCGCGCTGCCCGGTGATGGTCGAGTGCCGGGAGCACGCGCTGCTCCAGCCCGAGCCGTACGGCGTCTGGGGCGGGCTCACCGCCGCCGAGCGGCGTGTGGTGCTGGCCCGGCGCCGCCGCCGCGAGGTGGAGCTGAAGAAGGCCACGCGAGGGGCGATAGCCGCGGCCGGCTGAGTCTGCGCGTCGGCGCGTGGAAGGGGCACGGCTCCGCACCGAGGTGCCCCTCCTCATCGAGCCGCAAGTGGCCTTGCCCGCCGCCTACTTCGCGTGGTCGAAGTCGACCGAGCTGTAGGCGCGCAGCTTGCTCAGCCGGTGCACGGACTCGATGCGGCGGACCGTGCCGGACTTGGAGCGCATGACGATCGAGTCGGTCGTGGCCGTCTCGGACCGGTAGCGGACACCGCGCAGCAGCTCGCCGTCCGTGATGCCGGTGGCGACGAAGAAGACGTTCTCGCCGGAGACCAGGTCGTCCGTGGTCAGCACCCGGTCGAGGTCGTGCCCGGCGTCGAGGGCCCGCTGCCGCTCCGCCTCGTCCTTGGGCCACAGCTTGCCCTGGATGGTGCCGCCCAGGCACTTCACGGCGCAGGCCGAGATGATGCCCTCGGGGGTGCCGCCGATGCCGAGCAGCAGGTCGATGCCGGTGCCCTCGCGCAGCGCCAGGATCGAGCCCGCGACATCGCCGTCCGAGATCAGCTTGATCCGCGCGCCGGTCTCCCGGACCTCCTTGATGAGGCCGTCGTGGCGCGGCCGGTCGAGGATCACGACGGTGACGTCCTCGGGCGCGGACTGCTTGGCCTTGGCCACGCGACGGATGTTCACGGACACCGGGGCGTTGATGTCGACGTAGTCGGCCGCCTCGGGGCCCGTGACGAGCTTGTCCATGTAGAACACGGCGGACGGGTCGAACATCGTGCCGCGGTCGGCGGCGGCGAGCACCGCGATCGCGTTCGGCATGCCCTTCGCGGTGAGCGTGGTGCCGTCGATCGGGTCCACGGCGATGTCGCACTCGGGGCCGGTTCCGTCACCGATCCGCTCCCCGTTGAAGAGCATCGGGGCCTCGTCCTTCTCCCCCTCGCCGATGACGACGATGCCGTTCATCGACACGGTGTGGACGAGGTTCCGCATGGCACGTACAGCGGCACCGTCGGCGCCGTTCTTGTCTCCGCGGCCGACCCAGCGGCCCGCGGCCATCGCGGCGGCCTCGGTGACGCGGACCAGTTCCAAGGCGAGATTGCGGTCAGGAGCCTCGGAGGGAACTTCCAGTTCGGACGGCAAATGATGATTTTCGGTCATCGGAGCACACCTTTCTGTACGGCGACGGCCGGGTGAGGGTGGTCCCATGACTCTATCGCCGGGCAGACAAAATGAGCACAGGGGCCAACGGATGAGCAGACCCTGGCACCTGCGACGATAAGAGGCGTGGCAGGTTTGAAAGGCAAGCAGAAGACCGTCCGGGACATGATTCTCTCCCTCGGCCTGATCGGGCTGATGGCGGGCCTCATCTATCTCTTCATCCCGCATGACGACCATGCGCCGGAGCTGGAGCGCGTCGACTACCGGGTCGAGCTGCTCACGGCACGGCGTGCGGCGGCGTACCCGGTCGCGGCCCCCGCGGGTCTGCCCGACACCTGGAAGGCCACGTCGGTGCGGTACGACGCCGAGCCCGCCTCCTCCTGGCACCTCGGCTTCCAGGACCCCGAGGGCGAGTACGTGGCGGTCGAGCAGTCGACGCAGAAGGCCGCCACGTTCATCGAGGAGGCCACGCACGGCGCCCGGGAGACGAAGGTCACACAGGACATCGGCGGCCAGAGCTGGCAGCGCTACACCGGCGGCCGCTACCGCGCGCTGGCGCTCAAGGGCGACGACTCCACGACCCTGGTGACCGGAACGGCGTCGTTCGCGCAGCTCACGAAGATGGCGGAGGCGCTGCGGACGAAGTGAGACCTCGGCGGCGGCTGCCCCGCTGAGGAGCCTCGCGGCCTTTCGGACCGGTTGTGCGCAAGGGGCCCTCGGTGTGATCACCGAGGGCCCCTTACGCATGTACGCGGGTCCGGTCCCAGGTCAGACCGTGGTGATGACCTGGTCGAACGCCAGCCGCGGGGAGCGCGGGTACCAGGCGTTCTCGGCGGGCCTGCCGATGTTCACGATCATCAGCGGGGTGTGGTCGTCGTCCAGGAACTCCTTGCGGACGCCCTCCGCGTCGAAGCCGGTCATCGGGCCCGCGGCCAGACCGGCGGCGCGCACGCCGACGATGAAGTACGCGGCCTGGAGAGCGGCGTTCAGCGCGGCGGAGCCCTCGCGGACCGGGCGCGCGGTGAAGAACAGGTCCTTGGCCTGGGGGACGGCCGGGAACAGCGTCGGCAGCTCCTCGTGGAACTCGTTGTCCGCGGCGAGGATCGCGACCAGCGGCGCGGTGGCCGTCTTGGGCCGGTTGCCCTCGGCCATGTGTGACACCAGGCGCTCACGGGCCTCGGGCGAGCGGACCAGCGTGATGCGCAGCGGGGTCTGGTTGAACGCGGTCGGGCCGTACTTGACCAGGTCGTAGATCGCTCGCACCTGCTCGTCGGTCACGGGCTCGTCCGTGAAGGCGTTGGCGGTGCGGGCCTCACGGAACAGCAGGTCCTGGGCGGCGGGGTCAAGAACGAGGGGCATTGCGTGAACTCTCTCGGTGGTGCGTCGCAACCCGGATTCAGGGTTGACGAAGCGACCGTACGAGAAGGTCGGTTCAAGGTTCAACAAAGCCCTGGCCTGCGGTGATCGAGTTCACAGCGCGCCCGCGGTCACCCGGAGCCCTCCGCGCCCTCCTCCTCGGCGAGCGCCGCGTCGAGCCGCTTGCGGGCGCCCTCCAGCCAGGTCCGGCACACCTTGGCCAGCTCCTCGCCCCGCTCCCACAGCGCCAGGGACTCCTCGAGCGTCGTCCCGCCGGCCTCCAGGCGCCGTACGACCTCGATCAACTCGTCCCGCGCCTGCTCGTACCCGAGCGTTTCGTCCGTCTTGCTGGTCATACCGCCCACCCTATTTCTCGGCCTTCGCGGCCTGTTCGGCCTTCTCCACGTGAACCGTGAACGCGCCCTCGGCGACCCGCGCCCGCAGCGCCTCGCCCGCCGTCACCTCGTCCGGCGTGCGCACGACATGCCCGTCGGGCTTCTGGAGCACCGCGTAGCCCCGCTGGAGCGTCGCGGCCGGCGAGAGGGCCACCACGCGCGCGTGCGTGTGCGTCAGCTCCGAATCGGCGCGGTCGAGCAGATGCCCGAGCGTGCGCCGACCCCGGTCGACCAGTGCGCTGACCTGGTCGGACCGCTCGTCGATCATGCGGTGCGGATGCTGGATCGAGGGTCGCGCCAGTGCGTGCGCGAGCCCGCGCTCCTCCCGTTCGACCAGTGCCAGCACACAGCGTCGCGCCCGGTCCCGTAGCGCCTGGACGCGCTGCACCTCCTCGCCGACGTCCGGCACGACCTTCTTCGCGGCGTCGGTCGGGGTGGAGGCGCGCAGGTCCGCGACATGGTCCAGCAGCGGGTTGTCCGGCTCGTGCCCGATGGCCGAGACCACGGGCGTACGGCAGGCGGCGACCGCTCTGACGAGCTGCTCGTCGGAGAACGGCAGGAGGTCCTCCACGCTGCCGCCGCCGCGCGCCACGATGATCACGTCGACGTCGTCCAGCGCGTCCAGCTCCTTCACGGCCTGGACGACCTGTGGCACGGCGTGCACGCCCTGTACGGGGACGTTGCGCACCTCGAAGCGGACGGCGGGCCAGCGGTGCCGCGCGTTCTCCAGTACGTCCCGCTCGGCCGCGGAGGCGCGCCCGCACACGAGCCCGATGAGCTGCGGCAGGAAGGGCAGCGGCTTCTTGCGCTCCAGGGCGAACAGCCCCTCGGCGGCGAGGGACTTCTTCAACTGCTCCAGCCGCGCGAGCAGCTCACCGACGCCCACGGGCCGTATCTCCACGGCCCGCAGCGAGAGCTGCCCCCGGGGGGCGTACCACTCGGGCTTGGCGTGGACGACGACCCGCGCCCCCTCGCTCACGACATCGGCGACCGCGTCGAACACCTGGCGATAGCAGGTGACGTTGATGGAGATGTCGTACGAGGGATCGCGCAGCGTCAGGAAGACGACGCCCGCGCCGGGCCGCCGCGAGAGCTGGGTGATCTGCCCCTCGACCCACACGGCCCCGAGCCGGTCGATCCACCCCCCGATGAGCCGCGACACCTCACCGACGGGCAACGGGGATTCCGCGGACGTGTTCACAGCCATGCGCCCGAGCGTAACGGCCGTGACCGACAACGCGGGTGGCGTGACGGGTGCGGAGTGCGCCGACCGGTACGTACTGGCCCGACCGGTACGCGAGGGCGTGCGGCCGGTACGCGAGGAGGCGCGGCCGGTGGCCGGTGGCCGGGAGGCCGCCCCGGTCCGCCGTTCGGCCTCGGCACGGGCGTTGCGCGGCCTTACGATGGTGACCATGACCGCTTCGCCTGGCCGCCGTGTTCTGCTCGCCGCCCCCCGGGGCTACTGCGCGGGTGTCGACCGTGCCGTGATCGCCGTCGAGAAGGCCCTGGAGCAGTACGGGGCCCCGATCTACGTACGGCACGAGATCGTCCACAACAAGTACGTCGTGCAGACCCTGGAGAAGAAGGGCGCGATCTTCGTCGAGCGGACGGAGGAGGTGCCCCCGGGCAACATCGTCATGTTCTCGGCGCACGGTGTCGCGCCGACGGTCCACGCGGAGGCCGAGAAGGGCCGGCTCGCCACCATCGACGCGACGTGCCCGCTGGTCACCAAAGTCCACAAGGAAGCGGTCCGCTTCGCCAAGGAGGACTTCGACATCCTCCTGATCGGGCACGAGGGCCACGAAGAGGTCATCGGCACCTCCGGCGAGGCCCCGGACCACATCCAGCTCGTGGACGGCCCCGACGACGTCGCGAACGTCGAGGTGCGCGACCCGTCGAAGGTCGTCTGGCTCTCCCAGACCACCCTCTCGGTGGACGAGACCATGGAGACGGTCGACGCGATCAAGGAGAAGTTCCCGCAACTGATCTCGCCGCCCAGCGACGACATCTGCTACGCGACGCAGAACCGCCAGGTCGCGGTGAAGCAGATGGGCGCCGAGTCGGACCTGGTCATCGTGGTCGGCTCCCGCAACTCCTCGAACTCCAAGCGGCTGGTCGAGGTCGCGATGCTCGCGGGCGCGCGTGCCGCGTACCTCGTGGACTTCGCGGACGAGATCGACGAGGCCTGGCTGGAGGGCGTGACGACGGTCGGCGTGACCTCGGGCGCCTCCGTCCCGGACGTCCTGGTGGAGCAGGTCCTGGAGTGGCTCGCGCAGCGCGCCTTCGAGGACGTCGAGATCGTCAAGACGGCCGAGGAGACCATCGCCTTCTCGCTGCCCAAGGAGCTGCGCCGCGACCTGCGCGCGGAGGCGGCGGACCTCATGGCGGAGCGCACCGGCGAGAAGTGACGCCGGGGCGGTGGTGCCGCCTCGTCGATCGGGACGTGCCGACCGGACGTACGTCGTACCGTGGTGCCCATGCAGATCTTCGGCGTGGACATCGGCGGATCGGGCATCAAGGGCGCACCCGTCGACCTGGACCGGGGCGATGTGGCGGAGGAGCGCTTCAAGGTGCTCACGCCGCATCCCGCGACGCCGCAGAGCGTGGTCGACGGCGTGCGGGAGGTCGTCGGCCACTTCGGCTGGTCGGGCCCGGTCGGGATCACGTTCCCCGGAGTGGTCGCGGGCGGCGGCACGATCCGTACGGCGGCGAACGTCGACCCGAGCTGGGTCGGCACGAACGCCCGCGCCCTGTTCGCCGACTGCCTGGGCGGCCTTCCGGTGACCGTGCTGAACGACGCGGACGCGGCGGGCGTGGCCGAGATGCGCTACGGCGCGGGGCGCGACCGCGGCGGCACGGTCATGATGCTGACCTTCGGTACGGGCATCGGCAGCGCCCTGTTCACCGACGGCGTCCTCGTCCCGAACACCGAGCTGGGCCATCTGGAACTCGGCGGCCACGAGGCGGAGAAGCGGGCCTCGACCAAGGTCAAGGAAGACCACGACATGTCGTGGGAGCACTGGGCCCGCCGGGTCCAGAAGTACCTGGTCCATGTGGAGATGCTGTTCTCCCCGGACCTGTTCGTCATCGGCGGCGGCGTCAGCCGCAAGGCCCACAAGTTCCTGCCCCTGATCGAGGGAGTGACCGCGGAGATCGTCCCGGCCCAGCTCCAGAACAACGCGGGGATCGTGGGGGCGGCGATGCGGGCGTCGAAGGATGTGCGGCCTGTGTGAGGGCGGCCGTAGGGCGGGACGACGAGGTGTGAGCCCGGTGGTGGTGGCCGTCAGGCCAAACGGCGGCGTTGTGCCAGGCGGCGACGCATCATCCGTACTCTGCGTACCGTCGCGATGACGCCCGCGATGAGTGTGCCGCCGTACAGCCAGCCCGCCTGCGTGGCGAGCGCGGTGACCAGGCCCACCAGGTGGCCGGCGAACCCCGCGTCCGCGTCGGCCACGACCAGCAGACCGGCGGCGTAGGCGAGCGGCACCACCACGGGCGCGGTCACCAGGTCCCCGCGCCGCACCCACAGCGCGGTCAGCGCGGCCACGGGGAGGAACAGCACGCCGTACGCGGTCATCGACGCGCCGAACAGCACCTGGTCGAGGCAGCCGAGCACGATCATGAGGGCCCCGCAGAACAGCCCGCCGCCGAGACCGGTGAGCCGGGGGTTGGGCAGCCGTCGAAGCCGCTGGATCAGCGGAGGCAGGCCCCGCCCGGGTGCCATAGGGTGCCGCGGGGCACCGACCGGCCCGCGGGCCGCCGGGCGGGGGGCCGGGCCGGGCCGTACCGAAGCGCCCCGCCGTCCCTGCGGGGGCAGGGGCGCACCGCGTCGCTGTTCGTGCTGCCCGGATCGCGTCCTGTGTTGCTCCACTGGACCAACTTAGGTCTGTTTATGTGCGGAATAGCCCCTCAGACACGCCGACGACGAGACCTTGGCCAAGCGTTCGATACGTCGCCGGTCCGCTGCCCGGCACGCCGTAGACTGGGGGATCGGCCCGCACACCTCCTGACGGACCCGGGCCCACGCAGCCCCAGTCCAGTCATCCTCCTCATGTACGGGAAGTCGCAACGTGTCGCTCACGATCGGAATCGTCGGCCTGCCCAATGTCGGCAAGTCGACCCTGTTCAACGCCCTGACCAAGAACGACGTGCTCGCGGCCAACTACCCGTTCGCCACGATCGAGCCGAACGTCGGTGTCGTCGGTGTCCCCGACGCCCGTCTGACCAAGCTGGCCGAGGTCTTCGGATCGCAGCGCATCCTCCCGGCGACGGTCGACTTCGTCGACATCGCGGGCATCGTGCGCGGCGCCAGCGAGGGTGAGGGCCTGGGCAACAAGTTCCTGGCGAACATCCGTGAGTCGGATGCGATCTGCCAGGTCATCCGCGCCTTCAAGGACGAGAACGTCGTCCACGTGGACGGCAAGGTCTCGCCCAAGAACGACATCGAGACGATCAACACCGAGCTGATCCTCGCGGACCTCCAGACCATCGAGAAGGTCCTGCCGCGCCTCCAGAAGGAGTCGCGGATCAAGAAGGACGTCGCCCCGAAGGTGAAGGCCGTCGAGGAGGCGAAGGAGCTGCTGGAGAAGGGCGACACGCTCTTCGCGCACGGCATCGTCCAGGGCAGCGAGCGCGCCGAGCTGCTGCACGACCTGCACCTGCTGACGACGAAGCCCTTCCTCTACGTCTTCAACGTCGACGAGGACGAGCTGATCGACGACGACTTCAAGAGCGAGCAGCGCGCCCTGGTCGCCCCCGCCGAGGCGATCTTCCTCAACGCCAAGCTGGAGGCGGACCTCGCCGAGCTGGAGGAGGACGAGGCCCTCGAACTCCTCCAGTCGGTCGGCCAGGACGAGCCGGGCCTGGCGACCCTGGCCCGCGTCGGCTTCGACACCCTGGGCCTCCAGACCTACCTGACGGCGGGCCCGAAGGAGGCCCGCGCCTGGACGATCAAGAAGGGCGACACCGCCCCCGAGGCCGCCGGCGTCATCCACACCGACTTCCAGAAGGGCTTCATCAAGGCGGAGGTCATCTCCTTCGCCGACCTGGTCGAAACAGGCTCGGTCACGGAGGCCCGCGCCAAGGGCAAGGCGCGCATGGAGGGCAAGGACTACGTGATGCAGGACGGCGACGTGGTGGAGTTCCGCTTCAATGTATAGGCCACGCGGTAGCATGGACCTGGCGAACTAGGCAAATATGCAGGTCAGGCGGGGCCGACCCGATTCCGGGTCGGCCCCGTTGGTGTACCCGCGGCTGGATGTTGGCTGGATGAACTGACGGCTCGTCACCTGTCGTCATCCGTCGTTCTTTGTACGGCGGCTGGATTCTGGCTGGAGTGGGCTGAACGAAGAGTCAGCGAGCCGGTATGTGCGGCGGGGCGGCGTCGTGCCCGTGTGGGGCGAGCATTTCGGGGTTCGCATGACAGGGGCCGGGGGTGGTGCCAGCGGCGCTGTCGCTGCCCGTGGTGGCTGTGTGCGGGGCGCCGGGGCGTGGGGTGGTGGCGCGGCTGGCCGCAGGGTCGAGTCCCCGGCGGGGCACTACACGGAACATGGGGGCGGGCGGAACCGCTGGTCTGTGGCGGACAGTTGGTGGTCGAGATGATTGTCCGGCTGAACCGGTAGCCGTCGACGCTTGGCCACGGGGGCGAGTTCCCGGCAGGAGCAGCCGAGGGGTGCGCCGGGCCCTCGCATCCGCGTGACGATCGGCATGGGGCCGGACATGCAGGTGTACACGGGTGCGGGGCCATGGCAAGTCGTCAGCAGACCTGCGCGCTCGCTCGAGTCGGGCTGGGGTGCCGCCAAGGCAGCGCTCGGCGCACTGCCGAAAGGAACTTGGGTCTCCTGGCTTCCTGTAGAAACCAGCGCACCAGGCTGTCCGGTGATCACTCAGAGAGCCACCCGAGCCGCCCGGATCCCCTCTGTGTCTGCCCATGTCACCAGCGCCCGAAGCTCGTTGCGACCCTTTTCGATGACGTCCAGGAGCCGTGCGGGTTCTGCGCCTGGCGGCAGCGGCGTATCGGCTACCAGATCGAGCAATGTGTACCTTCTGTCCAGCCATCGCCGCAGGGCCCGCCAGGTGCCGGTACGGGTTTCGGGCAGGTCCGGGTCCCAGGGATCGGCCTCGTACGGGGTACGGTCCTCGCCGAGCGCATGCAGGAGGCCGGAGCGGCGGACCAGGCACGGGTAGCAGAGGCCGCAGTGGGCGAATTTGGAATCACCGGGTTGGCGCACCGGGGAGGCGCCGCAGCTCAGCGTGGCCTCCAGCACGCGTTGCGGCAAGCCGACATTACGGGACGCGGCGCATGCCTCTCCCTTGGTGAGGTATGCGAAGGGATTCTCGACGCGGACCGCCGGGTCCGAGGTCGGCGTGTCCGGGTCAGCCACTTCCTTGATCACCTGGTTCAGGTGGTACAGCGTCCAAGGGTGCACCGAGCGCGTCGAACAGGCTCCGGACCGGGCGGTGGACAATGGGGGATTGACGGCGAGCTGACCATTCTCCGGCAGATGCACGATAGGCACCTTTTCCGCGGCGGCGGCGTGCACGGCGGATGCCGTGTAGAGCAGACCGCGCGAACGGGTGGAGAGCTCCAGTCTCCGTTCGCCGCCACCAGAGCCCCGTACGGTCTGGCTTTGGACGAGGCGACGCAGGGGGCGTGCACGCAGTCCGCACACGGCGTCGTACACAGTGTCCTGCGCTGCTTTCAGGTTGCGCTCCTCGAACATGATGAACAACAGGGAGCGCGTGCTCCGTTCGCTTGCGCGTTGGGCTGCCCAGCCCAGGGAGTCGAGCCCACCGGAGAACAGGGCGACCTCGCCCGCGTACTGCTCGGGAATCTCGAAAGGCACGTTCCGGGTGAACCCGGTATCCGGGTGCCGGAACGAAATCTCCCACCTGTCACCTGTCATGGTGCCCAGCAGTGCCGATAGCGCGGGCAGGGCCCGGTTCCATCGGTCGGGAGCCGTAACCGGCACAGAGAGAAGGATATGGCGGGTCCACTGGTCGAAGCAGTCGGCCCGGGATGCGAATTTGTCCGCGGCGAACACGGCGCGTGCCACCCGCAGAAGGTCGTCTGCCCAGTCGGGGGCGGGGCCGTGCAGTGGGCGGTGGTCCGCAAAACGCGAGGAATGTTCTGAGTAGACGCTGTCATCAAGAGACCGCCACGGATGCTTCGGTGATGTTGCGGTACCCGGAGAGGAAAGCCAGAAGAACTGCGTGCGAGTGTCCGTCATGCCGTGCTCACTTCCTCGTCCGACGTGCACGCTTCCGCTTCGCCTTCCTCGTCCTGACCATCTGTGATCAGCCCCAGTGCCCGTCCGGCTGACCGCGGCACCAACTCCCCGGCGACCAGCCGCAGGACACCCAGCGGATTGGTGGCGGCAGTCGCTGCCTGCTCTGCCTGTTCCACTTCCCCCGCCAGGTTGGCCGCCTCCTCACATGGGTTCGGCAGCAGGTCGAGGACGCGTTCGGCTATCCAGTCGGCGATGTGGTCCTCCGGGTCGAGTCCGTTCAGCAACGGAACCGCGAGCTTGACTTTCTCGGCGACGGCGAGGCGCAGAAATTCCGCCACCGTGTCTCCGAAGAACCACTGGTAGATCAGGCAGAAGAGCTCGCCGGTGAGGCCTCCGCCGGACGCGAGGGCGTTGGGGTGCTTGTGAAGGAACCGGTTCAGTCGGGCCGCGGTCGAGGCAACGGCCCGGCGTACCGCGACGTCTGCCATGGTGCCGCCGGTGCCCCCCACAGCCGTGACGAAGCGGGTCACGGCGTTATTGCTGTTCCCGGCCGGTGTCCAATTCTCAAGGGTCACCGTCAGCCGCTCTCCGCCCGCACAGACCGCCTCGAACAGCCCGAAGGTGTCCCGGTCTTCCCTCAGGGTGCGGTGGAGCACGTCAAGGTGGTCGGCTGCGATGTTGTCGAGGTTGCGCGCCGCATCATGCGCATCCGGGCCCGGCCGCCACGATGAGATCCGCTTGCTCACCCGGCTCCACTCGCCCGCCATGCCGGTGCGTCCGCTCGGTCCTGGCCATGTCGACGACGTGCCCACGCCCCACCATCCCTTCCAGCCGGCGTGCAGGAGTCCGGCGCGTCTCGCCCCTTCCAGGGGAGCAGGGAATGGCATGCGCGCAACAGGGCGCGACTGAGTCAGCCCATGCGCGGCTTCCGTACGGCATCCGTCGGTCCGGATAAGCGGGTGTGAGGCTGTCCTGGGCCACGCAGCGTGAGATCTGCGAAAGATGAGACAGCTGTGGCCACGCACTGTGATCGCATGGTTGCGTAATCCCTCTATGCGTCCGCAGCAGCAGTCCACAGGCTGGCAAGATTGGGATGCTGATCGCACCGCCTGATCCACGCAGCGCCGAACCAGTCGACCAGTACCGACTACGATGCTGCACTGTGTGCCGAGCAGGGTGCGGGGAGGCCAACGGGGGCAGATCGCGGCGGATACCGGCGGACGAAGACAGGTCCCCGCCGGCAAGCCCTCACCACCCAGCCGTGCTCTCACCGACTAGATTCAGGAGGTCTCCCGGTGACGCCAGCCGAGCGGCCGTCCGCTCCGAAGCCGGGCCCGCCGCCCCGCCGTACCCGCTGGTTCCAGCCCCGGCGCTCCGGCTTCGCGTGGGAGCAGGAGGGCCTCGAGCACGTACGGCGGCTATTGCCGGACGCCGAGCCGTACCGCGCGTGGGCGACGTTCCAGTTCACGGGCCCGTCCGGGCGGGTCAACGAGTGCGACCTGCTGATCGCTGTTCCCGGAGGGCTGTACCTGCTGGAACTGAAGGGCCATCCGGGACGGCTGGTGAACCACGGTGACACCTGGCAGTTCCACGCGGACCGGGTCCGGACGCTCAAGAACCCCCTGTACCTGACCGACCTCAAGGCCAAGGAGCTCAGGAGCCAGCTGGAGCGGGCAGCCCGCGCGATGGGCGCGGACCCGCGCCGGGTGCCCTTCATCAAGCCGGCGGTGTTCCTGCACAGCCCGGATGCCGTCAGCGAACTCGACGAGTTCCAGCGGACCTCGGTCTTCGGGCGCAACGACGGCGGCAGCGGCCTGCCGGGGATCTGGGACGCCCTGCTGGGACTGCCGCCCGAGCGCGAGACCTGGCGCATCACTCCGCATAAGGCGCAGTTCCTCGAAACGCTCATGCAGCGGATCGGGGTCAGCCACTCGACGGCGCACCTGCGGTTCGGGGACGACTGGCGCCTTGAGCCGAGGGCCCTCGATGCGGGGCCCGGCTGGGAGGACCGGCTCGCCGAACGGGATGACGGCCTGGTACCGGAGCACGGCCGGGTGAGGATCTATCTGGTCGGCGAGGGGGCGTCGACGCAGCAGCGGCAAGCGGTGGACCGGGCGGCTCTGCGCGAGTACCAGGTGCTGCAGGGCATCAACCACCGGGGCATCGTGCAGGCTGCCCAGATCCGCGAGCACGTCGGCGGCCCCGCGATCCTGTTCCGTCATCGCCCCTCGGATCTGCGCCTCGACGCCTACCTCGACGCGTACGGCGGCCGGCTGACCCACGAGGTCCGCCTCGACCTGGTGCGGCAGCTCGCCGAGGCGGTGCGCTACGCGCACAATCGCTCCCTCTACCACCGCGCCCTGTCCGCGCGCTCGATCTACGTGTCGGCGCGCGAGGACAGTTCCGAGCCGGTGCTGCGGATCGCCGACTGGCAGACGGCCGCCCGGGACTTCGAGACCACCCTGCACCGCTCGCTCGGGGACACCCCGCTGGACGCCGGGCTGATTGCCGATGTCGCCCAGGTGTATCTCGCGCCCGAGACGGACCAGGAGTTCGCGGACCCGGTCGACCTGGATGTCTTCGGTCTGGGCAGCCTCGCCTACCTGCTACTCACCGGACGTCCGCCGGCCGACCGGCGCAGCGCCCTGGTGGACCGGCTGGCCGCCGAGGGCGGACTGCATCCGTACGCTGTGGCGGACGGCGTCTCCGCCTTCCTGGACGACCTGGTCTTCCAGGCCACGCAGACCGATGCCCGGTACCGGCTGTCGTCCGCCGAGGAGTTCCTGCGCCTCCTCGACGCTGCCGAGGCCGACGCAGCGCCCCCCGAATCGGCCGGGGCACCGGTCCCGGACCCGCTCGCCGTCCAGCCGGGCCAGTCGCTCGGCGACACCTGGACGGTCCTCCGGGTGTTGGGTACCGGCGCGACTGCTCGTGCCCTGCTGGTCCGGCGCACCGGCGATGAGCCGGACTCCGAGGAAGACGCCCTCCGCGTCTTCAAGATCGCGCTCGACCACGACAAGGACGCCCGTCTGTACGCGGAGGCCAGGGCGCTGCGCGAGGTGGGCGGCGGGCACATCGTGAAGCTGCTCGCCGAGCCGCGGGACCTGGGCGGCCGTACCGTACTGGAGATCGAGTACGCGGGCGGCTTCCGTTCGCCCGCCGACCGGGACCCAGTGAGCCTGGGGTCCCGGCTGCGCGGGGTGGGAGCGCTGGGATACGACCGGCTGGAGCGCTTCGGCAACGACCTCTTCGCCGCCCTCGACAGCCTCGCTGCCCGAGGGGTGCGGCATCGGGACATCAAGCCGGACAACCTGGGGCTGTTCAAGCGCAGCGACGGGTCCTGGCAGCTGATGCTGTTCGACTTCTCCCTGGCCGACGCCCCCGACCAGGACCTGCACGCGGGCACACGCGGCTATCTCGACCCGTTCCTCGGAGGCAGCCGCCGTGAGCGCTACGACGATCACGCCGAGTGGTACGCCGCCGCGGTCACTCTGCACGAGATGGCCTCGGGTGTGCGCCCGGTGTGGGGGGACGGCCAGATCGATCCGCTCACGGTTCCCGACGCCAAGTTGTACGTGGCCAGTGAGCTGTTCGACCAGTCGCTGAGCGAAGGCCTGACCGAATTCTTCGAGCGCGCGCTGCACCGGGATGTAGAGCAGCGCTACGACAGCCTGCGCGACATACAGGAGGCGTGGCGCCGGATCTTCCGCAAGGCTGACGGGGCTCGCCCGGCTACCACACCCGCCACGGTCGGTATGACCGCGGAAGACATCGAGGACGCCCGCGAGCAGGCCGCCGCCGTGGCGGATCTCAACACTCCCTTGGAGGCGGCCGGCCTGTCGCCCCGTGCCGTGTCCGTGGCCGCCGGGCTGGGCGCGTCGACCGTGAAAGCCCTGCTGGAGATCCCCCCGCACACGATCTCCCGCGCGCGGGGGGCGGGAAATCTCATCCGCAAGGAACTCAACCGACGCCACCGCCAGTGGACGCAGGCCCTCCGTCAACGCCCCGCGGAGCGCAGGCCGGTGGCGGTCCCGGCCGACGCGCCCGAAGAGGCGCTGGAGCCGGTCGAAGTGCTCGCCGCCCGGCTCACCCCGCCCGCGGGCAAGCGTGGCGCGCGGCCACGCCCCGACGTCGTCCGCGCCACGCTCCAGCTCCCCGGCGGTGCCCCCCTGGAGCCCTGGCCGGCCCAGCCTGCCATTGCCAAGGCGCTCGGCGTCACCCAGACCACCGTCTCGAAGCACCAGCTGGCCGCGGTCGAGCAGTGGGCGGCCCTGCCGTGGCTGACGCGCATCCGCAATGAACTGATCGCCATACTGTCTGAGCAGGGCAGGGTGATGACCGCCGAGGAACTGGCCGGCGAGCTGCGCGCCCGGCACGGCGCGGCGGACGAGGACGAGGCCACCGACACTTTGGCCCAGGCGCTCGCCGTGGTACGTGCAGCCTCGGATACGGAGACCCGTAAACGGGACGAGGACGCCGCAGGCGACGAACCCCCCGCCAGGCTCGGCGTCCTGCGGCGTGGGGGCCGGGTGGTGCTGGCACTGGAGGACCAGCCGGGCTCCGATGACCCAACACCCGCAGAACTCGCCGACTACGCTGCCGCCCTCGGCGCGGCTGCGACCAGGCTGGCCGTCCGGGATCCGCTGCCGGGCCGGGCGACGGTACTGCGTGAGCTGCGTGCGATGTCCTCGCCCGACGGCATGATGTCGCTGGCGGATACCAGGCTTGTCGACCTGGCGGCGGCCATGGCAGGCGGCGTCGGGGTCTCACCGCGTCTGGAACTGTTCCCGCTGGACCTCGACCTGGTCCGCGCCCTTCGCACTTCCCAGGCCCCCGCGGAGGTACGCGCGGTCAGCGGCATCAGCACCGCGGACCTGGTGGCCCGGATCCGCGCGCGCTTCCCCGGTCTGTCGGTCCTGGCCGACACGACGTACGTGGAGCTGGAAGAGGCCCTGGCGCAGACCGATTTCCCGCTCGAGTACGACCAGCAGCGCAAGCGGTTCGTGCCGCGGGCCCGCGAGACGACCGACACCCGTACCGACGGACCGATGGTCTCCGCGCTGACCAGCACGGGCAGCCTGATCGCCGCGGCGCAGAGCGAGCTGGCGCTGGGGCGGGACCCGCGCCGGATGATGTCCGCCCGCCTGGAGGCCGCCCATCGGCGCGGCGGTTTCCTCGCCCTCACCGTCAAGGGCCCCGAACTCCCCGGTGTGGCAGGGCGGTTGGCGGAGCGATTCGGGGTTGTACCGGTGTCGCTGGACGAGCTGTTCCTGGGTGTGCTGCGGGAGCTGGCCGCGGAGCAGGGGGTGCCGTGGCAGGCGCTGCTACGGGCGGACGCCACGCTGACATCCTCCGGAGCGATCGGGGCGGGCCTCGCGTCCTATGCACGTGTGGCGTCCGAGCGGCTCGTCGCCCGTGCCGCGGCGCTGGCGGAGCGCACGGGTCCGCGTACGGTGCTCCTCGCTCACGAGACGGCCCTCGCGGCTCGCTACTGGACGTCCGGCGGACGGGAGGCACTGGTCGCACTCCAGGAGGCGGCCCGCCGCCCGGCGGACGCCCCGCACGGCCTGTGGCTGGTCGTGCCCATGGAGGACCCGGAGGTCTCGCCGGCGCTGGACGGCCGCACGGTGGACATCGTGGACCGGGCCAGCGAGTGGGTGGTCCTGGGGGGATTGTTCCTGAAGGAGCTGAAGGGACAGGGCCCTGCGGCGGAATTGGCAGAGGAAACAGCCGGTGGGCAGGGGGCTTTGAAGGCGACCGGCTGACAACCACCCGATCTGGCAAGGAACTTGCGCTCGTGTTTCCCCTGCCTCAGCACAGGGTCCGACCTAAGATCATCGTGTGCCGCAACTCGAGCAGGAAGACCACTTCGCCTCCGCCGCGGATCGTCACTTCTGGGATGCCGACTACTTACAGAAGGACGGGCGGCTGCCCGCCGCGGACCATCTCTACGGCTTCGCGGCCGAGTGCGCGGCGAAGAGCCTGCTGCTGCGGTTCACCGAGGTGAGCATGGACCCCAAGCCCGGCGAGGCGAAGCCGTCGTCCAAGCCGTGGGCCGAGTATCCCGGGGACTCCGAACGGATCATCGAGTTCGGCCATGTCAACGAGCTGATCAGGGACATCGGTCTGCTGGCGCACGGCCGGACCGGGGCACCGCTCCACGCGGTACTCGAGAGCGACCTGCGTGTCTTCAAGAAGTGGCATGTGAAGTTCCGTTATTACGACGGCGGTTACGCCCAAGCCGAGGTGGTGGAGCGGCGCCGGACCGCCGCGCACAACATACTCGTCCTGCACCAAGAGGCCCGACGCAATGGAAAGCTCACGTGATGACGCCTCTGCCCCTCCCCGTCCGCTTTGACGCGGCGCGGCAGTACGCCGCCGAGGCCGCGCGCGCCGTAGCCGGGCAGGGCTTCGACGTCGTACTGGTCAGGGATGTGCTCGGCCGTTTCTCCCTCGTCGTCGATGACACCGGCAGGGAGCAGGACGCGGCCCGGCTCCTGGATTCCTGGGAGGCGGAGTTCACCGGCCGACTCGGCCGGTACCGGTCCGGCGAGCCGGTGGTGCGAGCCTCGCAGATGTTCTCCGCCGACGCCGTACTACGCTCCCGACGGGCGGTGGCCGACACCGCCGGGCTTGCTGCCCAGGGCGCGGGCACAGTCCGCTTCCTCGACAACACCGTGGTCGGCGAGGACTGGGCCAGGGTGAGCGCACCCGACCCTGACGCGGTCCGCACCCGAGGCCACCGCACGGCGGTGTACGGCTTTAAGGGCGGCGTCGGCCGGACCACGGCGACCGCGGTCCTCGCCCGGCGTCTGGCCGACCGGGGTCACGCCGTCCTGGTGATCGACCTCGACCTGGAGTCACCGGGTGCGGGCCCGCTGCTCGCGGGCCGCAACCTGCCCCGCCACGGCATTGTGGACCATCTGGTGGAGGCCGCGGTGGACAACACCGAGGGTCTGGAGTGCGTGACGCGCACCGCCTACGCGCCCCGCAACCGCTATGGCGAACTGTGGGTGGCCCCCGCCCGAGGCCAGGGCACGCCCAACATGCCGTACACCTACGTCGACAAGCTGAACCGCGTCTACTCCGACCTGCCCGGCACCCCCTTCGGACGTCGGCTGGAGCAGGCGATCGAAGCGTGTGAGGACGCGATCGAGCGAGACGGCGACACCGGCCGCCGTCCTGACGTCGTACTCCTGGACAGCCGAGCTGGTATCCACGACATCGCCGCCGTGACGATCTCCCAACTGTGCGACACCGCACTGCTGTTTGCAGCCGACAACACCCAGACCTGGGCAGGCTACGGCGACCTGTTCGCCGCGTGGCAGTCCACCGGCCAGGCGCCCCGCATCCGCGAGAAGCTGCGCATGGTGGCGTCGATGGTGCCGGACTCCGTGCACTTCCCGATGGAGGACTACCTGGAATCGTTCCGGGGGAATGCCTACGCGCGCTGCTCGCTGCTGTACGACGAGGTGGCGCCGGGCGAAGTGGGGGGAGAGGACGGCTCGTCCGGCGATGCGCTCACCGGGGTACCTTTCGCTCCTACCCTGAACGACGACTGGGCCCCGCACTCGCCCGTCCCGATCCTGTTCGACCAGGGTCTGGTGGGCATGGACTCGGTGAACGCGCCGGACTGGTGGGACCGGGCGTTTGTCCAGGCCGCGTACGGTGAGTTCCTGGCCACCGTCATCCCGCTGATCGAGGGCGCCCTGGACGGCCACGGGGAGCAGGAAGGAACGCGATGACCGAGGCCCTGTCCGCACGCGAGTGCCAGGACCTGCTGTCGGCGGCGCTGGCGGAGGTCATCACGGCCGACGCCCGCCGCCCAACGCCCCACACGCTCTTCACTCCTGACTCGCACCGCAGCGCCCTCTACGTCGACAACGTGGTGGTGCAGGGCGGCCGGGGCGTCGGCAAGACGTTCTGGTACTGGTCGCTGCTCGACGAGACCCTGCGCGGTGTTGCCGCCAAGGAGTACCGCATCAACCGCCTCAACCGGCTTCGGGTCCACCCCGGGTACGGCCTGGCCATGCGGTCCGAGTGCTACCCCGGCCCGCTGGTTCTGGGCAGCCTGCTGGAAGCCGGCGAGGACCCGTACGACATCTGGTACACGGTCCTGCTGACCGCACTCGGCCTGCCCGACCTGCTGGGGCTGACCGAATGGTCCGACAAGATCACCTGGGTACGCGCCCATCCCGGCCAGGCCGAGCGCACCATCGAGCAGGCGGACCGCCAGGCCTACGACGAGAACATCGTCCACCTGCTGCTCTTCGACGCCCTGGAACACCTGCACAGCGACCGCCGACAGGCGGACCGGCTGGTCGGTGGCATCCTGAGGCTGGCCCTCCAGATGCGGTTCGTCACACGCAGTATCCGCCTGAAGGTGTTCGTACGCCCGGACATGTTCGAGGCGGCAAGCCACCACTTCGCCGACGCCTCGAAGCTGTCGGCCTACGCGGCCCGCCTGGAATGGACCCACGTCGACCTTTACGGCCTGCTGTTCCACTACCTCGGCAACGAGGAGGGGGACGTAGCGGAGCGGTTCCGCAGGATCACCACCGGAGGCTGGCTCCCTGAGGCCGACGGCGTCCGTCACGCCCCGCCGCCGCTGCTGTCCGGCGACGCGGAGACGCAGAAACGCGTCTTCGAGCAGATCGCGGACCCGCTCATGGGCAACAACGTCCGTCGGGGCAGGACCTACGACTGGCTGCCGAACCACCTCATGGACGGCCTCGGGCAGGTCAGCCCTCGTAGCTTCCTGGAGGCCCTGGCCACTGCGGCCGAGACCACGCGGACCCGCTATCCCGCACACGAGCGGGCCCTGCATCACGAGGCGATCCGCGCGGGCGTCCAGCAGGCGTCGGTACGGCGCGTGAAGGAGGTCAAGGAGGACACCCCCTGGGTGCGGCTGGCCATAGAGCCGCTCGCCGACTACCAGGTACCGATCCCGGAGCCGACGGTGCTCAGTGTGTGGAAGGACGTGAACCTGCCCGCCGCGCTGGCCAGGGAGAGCGCGCAGTACGCCCAGGCCGACACCCCCGACAAGGTCCGCACGGGCCCGCGCGACCCCAACGACCTGCCGCGGCTGATCACCGAGTTGATCGAGCTGGGCGTGATGACCAAGCCCCGCAGCGACGGCCGCCATGACCTGCCGGACGTGTACCGGATCGCGTTCGGGCTGGGCCGCAAGGGGGGCGTGCCGCGGCCGAAGGCGTAGGCCGGGGACGGAACCTTTGGGGTCGCCCTCCGCTCCCGGTTTGTTGCAGGAGGCTGGCAGGATGGTCGGTACCGCCGTGTAGCCACGGCAGGCTTGTCGGGGATGGAGAGGTTGCGCCGGTGTCGTCTGAGGAAGCCCGTGGTGAGCGGGGCGCGTCGCTGAGCCGGGAGAAGTGGGAGGCGCTGCGCAAGGACCTGCAGAAGCAGGTTGCACTGCTGGTGGAAGACCTCCGAGAGCGGGCGGCGCGGGATGAGTTCGACGGGCCGCTGCGGATCGAGTACCAGAGCGCCCTGGAGTCGGAGCGCACCGCCGCCCACTACCAGAGCTGGCTCGAGGACCGCCTGGTCCAGATCGCCGCGGCGTGGGTGCTGGCCTGTGTCTTCGTCCGCTTCAGCGAGGACAACGGTCTGATCTCCGACGCCTGGCTGTCAGGCCCTGGTGAGCGGCTGGCCGAAGCCCAGGACCGCCACGACGACCATTTCCGGACCCACCCGGAGCAGAACGACCGCGACTGGCTGAGGTTGTCCTTCCAGGCCCTCGCCGACGCCCACCCCACGGCCGCGGCCCTCTTCGACGAACGGCACAACCCGATGGGGGAGGTCACGCCGTCGTACACCGCCGCCCGCCGACTGCTGGCCTTCTGGCGCGAGCGGGGCGCGGACGGCGAGATCCGCTACGACTTCACCGACCCCGAGCTGGACACGCGGTTCCTGGGAGACCTCTACCAACACCTGTCCGAGTACGCCCGCAAGACCTACGCACTGCTTCAAACGCCGGTCTTCGTGGAGGAGTTCATCCTCGACCTGACACTGGAACCTGCGGTGGAGGAGTTCGGCCTGGACCCGATCTGGAAGCACCGCCCGGCCCGCTGGCGGGGCGAGGTGGACGACGACGGCCAGGTACGCGGGCTGCGCTGCATCGACCCGGCGTGCGGGTCGGGGCACTTCCTGCTGGGCATGTTCCACCGGCTGCTTGCGAAGTGGCGGGAGTTGGAGCCCGGTACGGACAGGTGGGTACTGATCCGCCGCGCCCTGGAGTCGGTCCACGGCGCGGACAAGAACCCGTACGCGGTGTCTATCGCGCGGTTCCGGTTGTTGGTGGCCGCGCTGAAGGAGGGCGGGGAGCGGGAACTGCGCCGGGCCCCTTCGATGCCGGTGCGGGTGGCGGTGGCGGACTCGCTACTGCATGGGCGGGACGCCGGACAGGGAGCGGGGCAGACCCTGGACGACGTCGAGCGGGGTGAGGCGTTCACGTACCGGACGGAGGACGTCGAGGAGTACGTGCACGAGGTGGACCTGCTGGGGCGTGGGTCGTATCACGTGGTGGTGGGGAACCCGCCGTACATCACGGTGAAGGACAAGCAGGAGAACGAGAACTATCGGAAGGCGTACTGGGCGTGCTCGCGACAGTACGCGCTGTCTGTTCCGTTCGCGCAGCGGATTTTCGAGCTGGCGGTGCGGGCGGGTGGTAGTCATCGGGATGGGGGCTTCACCGGTCAGATCACGGCCAACTCGTTTATGAAGCGGGAGTTTGGCAAGGTTCTTATCGAGTCGTTCTTCCATGGTGGGCCCTACAAGGATCCGAACACCAAGCGACGGAACGATTACCCAGGTGTTGAGCTAACGCACATTATCGACACGTCGGGTGCTTATATTCCCGGGCATGGAACGCCAACGGTCATTCTTGTTGGGCGGCACCAGATGGCACGGCAAGCGAATCCGATTCGGGCGGTTTTGGGCATTCGAGGCGAGGCCGGCATTCCCGAGGAAGGCACACTTGGCCCAGTGTGGGCGGCTATCACTGGGCAGGTATGTAAGCCGGGGAGTGAGTCCGAGTGGATTTCGGTCATTGATGCCGAACGAGAACGATTTCGCACCTTCCCGTGGTCCTTGCAGGGTGGGAGCTCGCATACGCTCATGACTCAGCTCCATCAAGCCTCCCGAATCCAGCTGGACGCTCGCGTACGTCTCATCGGTCGAACGGCTCATACCGGGGCTGACGCTGCCTATTTCGCTCCTCCTGGGACATGGTGCCGTTACAGAGTGCGACCGCAGCATACCGTTCCGCTGGTCGAAGGTAACGTCATTCGGGACTGGAGCCTCCATGCCGACGCGGAAGCTCTTTTCCCGTACGACCGTGACCTTTCAGCTGATCTAAGTGATCCCCATCTCGAACATCTCCTATGGGCACTTCGAGAAGAACTGCGCGAGCGTCGGGAGCCTGGAGGCACCCATGAGGAAATCGGGCTCACTTGGTACGAATGGAGTCGATGGCACCCTGAGCGCTACGCCATTCCGCTCGGTATTGCATACGGAGAGGTGGCCACGCATAATCACTTCGCCCTGGATCGCGGAGGAAAGGTATTTAAGCAGACTGCACCGGTGATCAAGCTGCCCGATGCAGCGAGTGAAGAAGAGCATCTTGAGCTGCTTGGGTTGATGAATTCATCAACCGGAAGTTTCTGGATGAAGCAGGTCGCTCAGCAAAAGGGAGGTGCGGATAACAACAGCGGTGGCGGTAACCGGTGGGCCTTCGAAGCCTGGGAGCGTTTCTACCAGTTCAGCTCCACGCGGCTTCAGCAGTTCCCCCTCCCTGAATCCCTCCCCCTCGCCCACAACCGCGAACTCGACCACCTGGCCCAGGAGTTGGCCAAGCACGAACCCTCTGTCACCACCGCCTCCGACACGCCCACTCGTGCTGCCCTGGACGAGGCCAAGGCTGCCCAGGACCGCATTCGCTCCCGCATGATCCTCCTCCAGGAAGAGCTGGACTGGACCGTGTACGGCTCCTACGGCCTGCTCACGGCCAAAGAGGTCGCCCGGACCACGCTGCCCGGTGACCCCGCCGAGCTGAGCGACGCAGACGTACCGCAGCTCGAACTCGGGCAGCGGGCCTTCGAGATGGTCCTGAAGAGGAAGGTCGACGCCGGCGAAGTCGAGACCGCCTGGTTCGAACGGCACGGCTCCACCGGCACTGCCGTCGCTGACGTACTGGACGACTGGCCCGACGCCTACAAGGAGGTCGTGAAGGCCCGGCTCGACATCATCGGGTCCAACAAGGACATCCGGCTGCTCGAGCGTCCCGAGTACAAGCGCCGCTGGTCCACCGAGCCCTGGAAGAAGCGCGAGGACGTCGCTCTCCGTGCCTGGCTTCTGGGCGCTGCCGAGCGGGAGGACCTGTGGTTCGAGGAGCGGGGCGAGTACACCTCGCCCCGCACGCTCACCGTCTTCCAACTTGCCGACGCCCTGCGCCACGACGAGGACGTCCAGGCCGTCGCCGCGCTCTACGCCACCGACCACCTCGGCAAGCCCGACGCCTCCCTCGCCACCGTTCTCGCGGCGGTCATCGAGCCCGAGCACGTTCCGTACCTCGCCGCCCTCCGCTACAAGGAGTCCGGCTTGCGCAAGCGTGCCCAGTGGGAGCGGGTGTGGGAAGAGCAGCGGGAGGAAGATCGCACCGGGGAGCGACGGGACATCAAGGTGCCCCCGAAGTACACGGGCGCCGACTTCCTGAAGCACTCGTACTGGTCCCATCGCGGCAAGCTCGACGTGCCGAAGGAGCGGTTCATCTCCTACCCCGGCGCTTCCCCAGGCGGCGACCCGTCCCTCCTCCTCGGCTGGGCCGGCTGGAACCATCGCGACCAGGCCGAGGCGCTGGTGAACCTCGTCAACGACCGTGAGAATGTGGACGGTTGGTCCAGGGAGGACCCGCGTTTCGTACCGTTGCTGGCTGGGCTTATGGAGGTCATGCCCTGGGTTCGCCAGTGGTACGACGCGTACGACGAGGAATGGGGCGACAACCCTGCCCGCGAGTTCCAGACCGCACTGAACCGCGGCTGCGCCAACCGTCACCTCGCGGAATCCGACCTCCGCGACTGGCGCCCCGAGAAGAAGAAGGGTGGCCGACGGTCGGCCACCGAGTAGCCACCAGGGCATGCGGTGACGCTGAAGGGGCCCCGCGTTGTCGCGCGGCCCCTTCAGTCGCTTGGTTCGCCCCCTTCGGCGTCGTCGCTGGGCGGTTGCTCGACGACGAAGGATCCCTTGCCGCGCACGGTGACGATGAGCCCTCGTTCGCGCAGCTCCTGCGCAGTACGCCGAGCCGTCAAACGCGCAACGCCGTACTCATCGGCGAGGTGATTCTCCGAGGGGATGGGCCTGTCTGGTGCCAGTTCCCCGGATTTGATCTTGCGGGCGATCACGTCGGCCAACTGAACGTAGAGCGGCCTCGCACTCATAGGGTCAAGCATGGGCCGTGGTGCTTCAGTATCGCTCATACGTCCAACGTAGAGATGTAGTCACCTCAACGATCGAGTGGATCCCTCTGTACTTGTATACAGAGGGCTATAGCTCGATGTAGCGTCGAAATGAAAGGCCCCGGCGAGGTGGTTCAGACCTCCCGGGGTGCGGCCAACGCTTCCAAGGAGCGTCGACATGCCCGACCTTATCCGCCGCACCGCCCATTGGTTGAGCCTCCTGCTCACCTCGGGAACCGGCAAACACCGCCGCATCCGCCATCAACCCGCACCCCACCTCGACCAGCACCTGATCGGAGCCCCGGCGACCGAGGGGGTGGCCGCCTGATGAACCCGTCGGCACACCACCCCCCACACCCGACTCCCCTGCGCCTGCTTCCCTGGCCCTCACCGGACGGCAAACCCTGCTACCTGTCCACGGACGGCAACGGCGGCTATCTCTCGCGCCTCGCCGATGACCTGGAAGCCGTACAGCTCGCCACCGCCACCGACATCCTCGGCCTCGCCCGCACGGTGCTGGACGATCCCACCTCGCCGTACACCGAGGTCCGCTACGTCGGGATTCGGCTCGCCGAGTGCCTGAGGGATGCCCTGCGTGTTGCCGAGTCCCGCGGCCAGCGCCTGCCCACACCGGACGTGGACGCCGACGCCGCGGACCCAGGTGCCGAGAACGACGGCGCCCGCTCCGGACAGCCGACGCGAAACCAAGGGAGCGGACTATGGTCGTCATCACGTCGCGACGAAGGGGCCCATCGGCCATGACCGCCCACGCCACCGAATCGACAGCGGACATTCTCGCCATGCCCGATCGGGCTCGCCGATAGCCTCAATCCTCAGACCGGTCATCACCGCCCCATCCCCGCACACCACCCCTGCCGCCCCGCCCGAGCTGGCAGGATGGAGGGTGGCGTGCGGGGCCTGGGTGATCGCCTGGCTCCGCCGGATAGTCGGCCGTACGGCCGGGCGGGATTCGAACGGGGAGCTGGAGCGGCGGATGGCCAGGGGCAGCAAGGTCGTGCTGAGGGACGTTCTCGACATCAAGGAGGACGCTCACGCCGGCGATTTCAAGATCGCACTGTCCCAGGGCTTCGGCGCCGAATCGGCCGGTTCGGTGGCGGACTACGTCGTCACCGAACAGCTCGCGAAAGAGTTCGACAAGGCGCTGCGGTTGGTCCGCGCAGCTGTGCGGAAAAACACCTCGTACGCCGCCTACCTGCACGGATCATTCGGCGCCGGTAAGAGCCACTTCCTGACCGTGCTGCACGCCGTCCTCAACGGCGACCCGGGGGTCCGTACCAAGCACCGGCTGCGCGAGGTGATCGCCGAGCATCACGACTGGCTGCCTGGCCGGAAGTTCCTCATGGTGCCGTACCACCTGGTAGGCGCGGCCAACCTGGAGTCCGCGCTGCTCGGCGGCTACGTGAAGACCGTACGCGAGCTGCACCCGGCGGAGTCCACGCCCTCGGTGTTCAAGGCGGACTCACTGCTCGCGGACGCCCGCGCGCTGTGCGAGTCGCTGGGCGACGAGGCGTTCGTACGGCTGCTACCTGCCGCGACGACCGCGCAGACCGTCGCGAGTGACGGGCTCGCCCCCATCGAGGCAACCCCCGCACCGGCCGCTGGGGGTGACGGACTGACACCGATCGGTACCTTCACCGCCGCGTCGTGGACCGGTGAGGAACTCCGTCGCGCCTTCTCCGCCCCCGCAGGGGATTCCGTCCGCGAACGTCTGGTGACCGCGCTCATCAGCGGCCCCATGAAGTCCTACGCGGCCAGCGCGGCCGGCGGCGCGGAAGCGTACGTGTCGCTGGACGACGGACTCAGCGAGATCAGCAAGCACGCCCGCACCCTCGGCTACGACGGCGTGGTGCTGTTCCTCGACGAGCTGATCCTGTGGCTCCAGGCCCGGATGCGGGAACGCACCTGGGTCAACGAGGAGATCCAGAAGCTCGTCAAGCTGATCGAGTCCGGCAACGCCGACCGGCCCGTGCCGATCGTCTCCTTCATCTCCCGCCAGCGGGATCTGTCCCAGCTCGTCGGCAAGGACATCCTCGGCTCCGATGTACAGAACATGGAACAGGCGCTGGAGTACCTGAAGGAGCGCTTCACCGTCATCAACCTGGAGGACCGCAACCTCCCGGAGATCATCAAGGAGCGGGTACTCAAGCCCCGGAACGGCCAGGAAGAGGTGCTCCAGTCCGCCTTCAGGGGCGTCGACAACTCCAACCAGCAAGTCAAGGACATCCTGCTGGACGACGGCGGGGCCACCCGCGCCGGCTGGGAGGACTTCCGCGCCGTCTACCCCCTCTCGCCCGCCCTGCTGAACGTGCTCGTGGCGCTGTCCGGCGCGCTCCAGCGCGAGCGCAGCGGCCTGAAGCTGGTCCAGCAGCTGCTCGAGAAGAACGCGGACGCCCCGCTCGGCAGACTCATCCCGCTCGGTGACCTGTGGGACGTCCTCGTCGACGGCACCGGCGCGGCCTTCACCGACCAGCTCGCGCACGAGTCCGAAGCAGCCGTGAAGTTCCACGCCAAGGCCCGTGAGGTCCTGCTGCGGAAGTACGGCCGGGACGAGACCAACGCCGACTTCCTCGCCGACGACCGTTTCGTGAAGACGCTGCTGCTCGCCGCGCTCGCGCCCGACGTGCCGGCGCTGCGCCGGCTCAGCGGCGCACGGCTCGCCGCGCTCAACCACGGCTCCGTACACTCGCGGACCGTGCCCGTCGGCGACAAGGTCGTCGAGCGCATGAAGGCGCTGCAGGGCGAGTTCCCCACCGAGCTGCGCAGCGAGGGCGACACCGACCCCGTCTTCTCCCTGCACCTGTCCGACCTGGACATCGAGCCGCTGCTCAAGCGGGTGGAAGGGGAGGACAAGGACGGACCGCGCCGGATGTGGGTGCGTGACCGGCTGTGGGAACTCCTCGGTGTCCAGGAGGGCGAGTTCGTCGACAAGCGGGAGATCGTCTGGCAGGGCACGAAGCGGACCGTGGAGTTCGTCTTCGGTAACGTGGCCGACGCCCGCAAGCTCTCCGACGAGCAGTTCGTCCCCAGCACGAAGGGTCACATCCGGTTCGTCGCCGACTACCCCTTCGACGAGGACCACAACCGGTTCCCCACCTGGGATTACCAGCGGTTCCAGAAGCTGAAGGAGACCGTCACCGCCCCCACCCTGGTGTGGCTGCCCGACTTCTTCTCCGAGCAGCGCAGGGCCCAGCTCGGGCAGCTCGTCCGGATCAACTTCCTGCTGGAGCGCAACCGGCTGGACGAGTTCACCGGCAACTACGGGCCCGATGACCGGGCCAAGATCCGACGCCAGCTGGAGGTCGGCCGCGACGCCCTGACGCGCACCCTCGTCGATGCGCTCGGCGAGGTGTACGGGATCTCCGCACCGACGGACGGCACCAAGTCCGCCGAGGTGGTCGAGGGCCGCCATGTGCTGTCACTTCAGCCGGAGTTCCCCCGCCCGGAACCCGAAGGCGGCAAGACGTTCTCCGACAACGTCCTGCACCTGGCCGACGGGATGTTCACGGCGCTGTACCCCAAGCACCCCGACTTCGGCACCGACCGCTCAGGCCGACGCGAGGCGGTCACCCTACGCGACCTGCGGACCGCCCTGGAGTGGATCACCCGGGCCATGGACGAGGACGGCCGCGTCGAAGTCGACGACCGTCAGCTGTATACGGTCAAGCGGATCGTGGAACCGCTGGAACTCGGCACCGTCCACGACGGCCCGCTCGTACTGCGTGCCGACTGGCGCACCCGCATCAACCAGGCCGCCGCCCAGAACGGCGAGCGGGAGCTGCTGAGCGTGGAGGACATCCGCCGCTGGATCACCGGAAAGCCGCTCGAATACGCCGGTATCGACCCGCAGATCATCAACCTCCTCATCGCCGCGTACGCCCTCCTCGACGACCGCGTCTGGGTCGACGTCACGGGCCGCGAGGCCCCGGCTCCCGACCTGGCGTCGATCGGCCCCGGCTGGGCACTACGCGCCCAGCCGCTGCCCGACAAGGAGGCGTACGAGACCGCCCGCGAACACGCCGGCCGTCTCTTCGGTGTGCCCGCCAAGCCGCATCCCTACGCGCGGAACGTGAACAGCCTGGCCGCCGGCGTACGCGATCGGGTCGAGGAGCTGGAGAAGCACGTCTCGGGTCTGCGGAGCACCCTGGAACGGCACGCGGACCTGCTCGGACTGGACGGTGCCGCCCCCGCCCCGCGCACGGCGATGTTGCGTGAGGCCGCGGCGCTGCTGGCCCGGCTGAGCCGGCACGGCACCGACGCGACCGCGCTGATCGAAGAACTGGCGAAGGTGTCCCACGAGACACCCGCCCGGGAGCTGGCCCACACCATGGAGAGCGCCGAGGCCGTTCTCCAGGCTCTGGACGCCACCGACTGGCGGCTGCTGAAGAGCGTCCAAGGGCTGCGTGACCGTGACGACAGCGTGGGCGACCGCGCCGGGCGGCTGCTCGACCAGATCGCTGAGGCGGCCCGTGCCTCCGAGTTCGAACGCCCCTTGGTGCCCGTGCTCGGCGCGGCGCCGGAGACCGCCATGGCCATCCTCGACGCGGCGCTCCGCACGGAGCGGACGGCCCCCCTCCCGCCGCAGCCGCCCGCCCCCGGCCCGGAGCAGATCCCGCTCTCGGAGCACGGGAACCCGCCCGTGCCCTCGAGCCCGGCTGATCCCGTTGACCCCGCCGACGGGACGGGAGCCGGGCAGGCGCCGACCGGGAAACCGTACGGTACGGCGACGGGAGCGGCCGGTTTGCCGACGCGCGCCGCCCGGAGGGTCATCGGCGTCGGCACCGGAGGGCTGGAAGCCGTGCTCAGCGCCGAATTGACGGCCGTACGGCGGGAGATCGAGGAGTTCCGCGCGGAGCACCCGGACACGGCCGTAGAGATCGTCTGGCGTGCCGTCGACAGGACGACTGACGGGAGTCGGCCGGCCGCCGGGCAGGACGGCCGGGACGGTGACAGCCTGTTCCCGGCCGGTGGCAAGGGCCTGGCAGCCGGAGACGATGGGTACGTGGGTGACGGGGCCGGAGGTGGGCACTGATGGCTCCACGCCCCGTCGTCGGCCGCCGCGCGATCGAGGTGCTGCTCCAGGCCGAACTGCCGAGGGCCGAGGGCAGGCGGCTGGTCCTCGTCGACGCCGTCTACGAGGATCGCGGCCGGGAGGCCGAGTTCACCGTCCGCGCCGAGGGCAGGCACCACCGGGTCCGGGTCACCGACCAGGACTCTCTGCTGGGCATCGCGGACGCCTGGCAGCGCCATCGCAGCGAGGCGGACCCGGCCGGTGACGACGTGCTCGTTGTCACCGGGCAGGTCCCCGCCGACCAGATTGGCTGGGACCTGCGCGCCCACGCCGTGCATTGCCGCCCGCTGTCCGTCGACCGCGCCGACATCGTCAAGCAGCTGTTCGGCGCGACCGACCTGGACAGCCGTATGTCCGGCGAACGCTGGCTACTCGACGCGCTGTTGGAGGCCGAACCGGTGGACGGCGGCTGGCCGCGGGCCGGCGCCGTCCTGACCCGCGACCGCGCTGTACGCGCGTTGCTCGCGCAGCGGCTCCGGCTCGGCGACACGGCCTCCGACACCCTCGACCTCGACGCGGACACCCTGTTCACCTGGTCCCGCACCATGCATGGTCCCGCCTCCTACGCCGCACTGCCCGCCGCCGAGCGGCACGGGATCGCGGAGTGGCTCACCCGGGCTGTGGGGCCCGCCGCCGCTACCCTGATGGCGCTGGCCGCCGATGGCCGGGGTCAGGACGCCCTGCCGCTCGGGGCGCTCGCGTCCGCGGCGCTGTCCGCCACGGCCCCGGAAGCCGCGGGCTTCGCGCTGGGAACCCTCTTCGGCCCGGCCCTGCCCTCCTTCGAGGCGCTGCGGCCCTTCGCCGACGCGGCGACCGGTGTGCTCAGCCGCTGGATCGCGCAGGCCGAGGGCAGCGGCTCCCAGCGCGACGAGGCGCGCGAACGCGTCCTCACCGTCCTGGATCATGCGGACCGGCTCGCCACGGAGGCCCGGCTCAGCCCTCTGCTCGGCGCCGACCGGCTCCTCCCGTCCGGCTACCGGGGCCGGCTGCGCACCCTCGCAGGCCTGCTCGACGGACCGGTGGGCCTTGCGGAGACCGCCTTCCGCGAGCTGACGAAGCATCAGCTCGGCACTGTCTACTCCGACTCCACCGAATCGGCCCGCACCGCCGTGCGTCTGGTGCGCTGGCTGCACACGCCCCTGCCCTCGACCACCTCGGTGGACCGCGCCGTCCGGGCCCAGCTGGCTTCCTCAGGGTGGGCCGACCTGGCCGTCAGCATCCTGGCCGAGGGGGACGACTTCCGGGACCCGGCGGTAGCGGACGCCTACGAGCGACTGATAGGAGCCGTACGGGCTCGCCGGGCCCGGCTCGACGAGGTGTTTGCTCGTCGGCTGGCCGTCTGGACGGAAAGCGCCTCCCAGCAGGCACCGGGCGGTGCCCTGCTCATCGAGAACGTCCTGGCGGAGGCGGTTGCGCCGTTCGCCCGGGGCGGCGGCAGGCCCCTGCTGCTTGTCCTGGACGGAATGAGCGCGGACGTGGCCGTGCAGCTTGCCGGGGAGCTCGACCGGCGCGTGTGGACCGAGGTGGTGCCCCGGCCTCGGCCGGGCGATGAGCCCGCCCGGCAGGCCGCCGTGTCGATGCTGCCGTCGGTGACGAGGACCAGCCGGACCGCGCTGCTGTGCGGTCGGCCGGAGGAAGGCGGGCAGGATAAGGAACGGGCCGGATTCACCGCTTTCTGGAAGAGGCGGCACCGCGACCGGGGCGCCCAGCTCTTCCACAAGGGCGGCTACGAAGGCCCCCCCGGTCACCGGCTGGCGCCTGAGCTGCTGCAGGCCCTGGCGTCCGACGACATCGTCGCCGTCGTCGTGAACACGATCGACGACGCCCTGGCCGACGGCCGAGAGGGGATCGCCCGCGGGCGCTGGCGCCTCGGTGACATCGCGAAGCTGCCGTACCTGCTGAACGCGGCACGCGACTACGGCAGGCCCGTCGTCCTCGTCTCCGACCACGGCCATGTCCTCGATCGCACCCCACGGGGGCACCAGCCGACCGTCGCCGACGGAGTGGAGGGGGCACGGTGGCGTACCGGCACCGCCGGGGACGGCGAGATCGCCCTCTCCGGTCCCCGCGTGCGGGCGGGCGGCGGCCGGGTCGTCCTGCCCTGGCGTGAGGACCTGCGCTACACGGCCCGGCAGGCCGGATACCACGGCGGCGCCTCCCTCGCCGAGGTCACCGTCCCGGTGATCACCGTGGTCCCGTCCGCCGAGCTGGTACCCGAGGGGTGGACGCTGCTGCCGGCCGAGCGCGTCGCACCGCCCTGGTGGCATGGCGGACCCGTGCGCACGTCTACCTCTGCGGAGCGGCCCGCGACCGCGGAGATCGCCGCAGCCGGCACTGCCGTGGTCTCCTGGGCCGACGCCTCCGTCGTACCTGCCCCGTCTGGCGGAGCCAGCGAGTCCGCGGTGCAGGCGGCGCGGAACGAGCCTGAGGATTCGGCCGTGCCCGGGTCGTCCGCGCGGGGTGGCCTTGGCGACCGGATCGTCCACTCCGAGCCATACAAGGCCCAGCGCGAGTTCGTCCGCGGCGTGCAGGACGCCAAGGGCGACCGGGCGGTCGCCGCCGCGATCGACGCGCTCGTGTCGGCGGGCGGGAAGCTGTCGCCCGGCGCGGTCGTCGCGGCGGCGCAGGCCGTCACCGGCCGGTCGCAGCGTAACCCGGAGCGCTTCGCCACGGTTCTGGAGCGCCTGCTCAACGTCGATGGCTATCCCGTAGTCCAGCTCGTGGAGTCCGGTCGTACCGTCCAGCTCAACAAGGCGCTCCTCGAAGAACAGTTCCTGGGAGACGCCGCATGAGCACACCCGCATCGGCAGTGAGCCCGGCGCGGCGCAGGGACGTCGTCGACGCGCTGCGACGGGGCACCGTCCCGCAGGCGGGCCTCGGCCTGCTCGCCGTCGGTCTGGAGCGCTTCGAGACCACGCTCGATGACGACCTCGCCACCGTCGCGCGGGGTGGTTCAGCCTTCCACGCGCTGCGCGGCGAGTACGGCTCCGGCAAGACCTTCTTCGCCCGCTGGCTCGCCGAGCGTGCCAAGCGGCGCGGCCTCGCCGTCAGTGAGGTACAGATCTCCGAGACCGAGACGCCCCTGCACCGGCTGGAGACTGTCTACCGTCGGCTCGTCGAACGGCTCGCCACCGCCACACACCAGCCGTCCGCGCTCCGGGCGGTCGTCGACTCCTGGTTCTATGCCCTGGAGGAAGAGGTCCTCGCGGGCGGCGACATCGCCGATGATGACGAGACCGCCCTGGCGAGGGCAGTGGACGAGCTGCTGGAGCAGCGGCTCGCCGCCGTCGCCCGGACCACCCCGGCCTTCTCCGCTGCCCTGCGCGGCTACCGGCGGGCCGTGGCCTGCGGCGAAAGCGCACACGCCGAGGCGCTGATCGCCTGGCTCGGCGGACAGCGCTCCGTGGCAGCCTCGGCGAAACGCGCCGCAGGCGTGCGCGGCGACCTCGACCACTTCGCCGCCCTGGGCTTCCTGCAGGGCCTGCTGACCGTGCTGCGCGACTGCGGGCACCCCGGTCTGCTGCTTGTCCTGGATGAGGTGGAGACTCTGCAGCGGGTGCGCTCCGACGTACGGGAGAAGTCCCTCAACGCGCTGCGTCAGCTCCTGGACGAGATCGACGCGGGCCGGTTCCCCGGTCTCTTCCTCGTCATCACCGGCACCTCCGCCTTCTACGACGGGCAACAGGGCGTCCAGCGTCTTGCACCCCTTGCCCAGCGCCTTGCCACCGACTTCACCACCGACCCCCGCTTCGACTCGCCCCGCGCCGTCCAGCTGCGTTTGCCCGGCTTCGACCTGCCGGCGCTCGGCGCACTGGGGCGCAAGACGCGCGACCTGTATGCCGGGGTCGCCCGCAACCCCGAACGCATCACCGCGCGGGTCTCCGACGCCTACCTCGACGAGTTGGCCCGCGCGGTCGCCGGGTCGCTTGGCGGCAAGGTCGGTGTCGCCCCGCGCCTGTACCTGCGCAAGCTGGTTGCCGACGTCCTGGACCGGGTCGAGGAGTTCCCGGACTTCGATCCTCGGGCGCACTACGCCCTCACCCTGAACCGGGCCGAACTCACCGAGACCGAGCAGAGCGCGGCCGTCAGCGCCGGGGAGATCGAGCTGGACCTGGACGTGTCATGACGGAACCGGGGAGCGGGAGCTTGAGGGAACCGGCCGACGAGGGGGAGCCGGTCGACATCCTCGACCTCCTGGACCCGGTCCTCGGCCACCACATCGTCAACTCGCTGGGCTGGCGCTCTCTGCGCCCGCTCCAGGAGGCGGCCGTCGAACCGCTCCTCGGCGGCGAGGACGCCGTAGTGCTCGCCCCCACGGCAGGCGGCAAGACCGAGGCGGCCGTCTTTCCCCTGCTGACGCGCATGAACCGGCACGGCTGGAAGGGCACCAGTGTGCTGTACGTGTGCCCGCTCAAAGCCCTGCTCAACAACCTGTGGCCCAGGCTGCGGACCTACACGGAATGGCTCGGTCGCACCACCGAGCTGTGGCACGGTGACGTCACCACGCCCCAGCGGCGCCGCATCCTCACCGACCGTCCCGACATCCTCCTCACCACGCCAGAGTCCTTGGAATCCATGCTGGTGAGCACCCACGTCGACCACCGGGCCTTCTTCTCCGGGCTCCACGCCGTGGTGGTCGATGAGGTACACGCCTTCGCGGGCGACGACCGGGGCTGGCATCTGCTCGCCGTCCTGGAGCGCCTGAGCCGTGTCGCCGGGCGCCCGCTGCAACGGGTCGGCCTGTCGGCCACCGTCGGCAACCCCAGTGAGTTGCTGACCTGGCTCCAGGGCTCGAGGCGCGGGCGCCGCGCCGCCCGGGTCGTCGCTCCCCACCTCACCGGCTCCGCCCCGCAAGGACGAGCCGCGCCCGAGGTATCACCACCGACCCCCCTCGGAGACGTTGAACTCGATTACGTCGGCTCCGTTGCCAACGCGGCGACCGTCATCACTGCCCTGCACCGGGGCGAGAAACGCCTGGTCTTCTGCGAGAGCCGCCGTACGGTCGAAGAGCTGGGAGAACAGCTGCGCCTCAAGGGTGTGACGACCTTCCTGTCCCATGCCTCCCTGTCCGTGGACGAGCGTCGGCGTGCCGAGGAGGCCTTCGCCGAGGCACGCGACTGCGTGATCGTCTCCACCAGCACCTTGGAACTCGGCATCGACGTGGGCGACCTGGACCGGGTCATCCAGATCGACGCACCGCCCACCGTGGCCTCCTTTCTCCAGCGCCTCGGTCGCACAGGACGGCGTCCCGGAACCACCCGCAACTGCTTGTTCCTCGCTCTCGACGATGCCGGTCTGCTCTCGGCAGCCGCCCTCCTTCTGCAGTGGTCCCGCGGCTGGGTGGAACCGGTAGTGGCCCCGCCGGAGCCCTGTCACCTGGTGGCCCAGCAGCTCTTGGCCCTGTGCCTGCAGGAACACCGGGTCGGCAAGAACCTCTGGCAGGAGTGGTGGGGAGGTATCGGCCCGTTCGGGCCCGGCGCGGAACCCGTAGCGCGCCATCTGGTGGAGCGGGGATATCTGGACCAGGACGGGGATCTGCTGTTCATCGGTCCTGAGGCCGAACGCCGTTACGGGCATCGCCACTTCATGAACCTCACCGCGGTGTTCACCGCCCCGCCCGAGTTCACCGTCTGCACCGGCCGCACCGAGATCGGCCGTGCGGATCCGGACCTGCTCACCGAGGAGGTCACCGGCCCGCGCAAGCTGCTGCTGGCCGGGCGCAGCTGGCTGGTGACCTACATCGACTGGCGTCGTAGGCGCTGCTACGTGGAACCGGCCGACGGAGGAGGCCGCGCCCGCTGGAGCGGCTTCGGTGGCGAACGCGTTCGCTCGTTCGCGCTGACCCGCGCGGCCCGCGACGTCCTGCTGGGGCAGGATCCTCCCGTACGCCTGACGAAACGAGCCACCGTCAGGCTCACCGAGGCCCGCGAAAGACGTCTGCACACCGTGCACCCAGGCGGGACAGCCATCACCCGGCGCGCAGGCGGCGACATCCGCTGGTGGACGTGGGCCGGGTATCGCGCCAATGCCACGCTGGCCGCCTCGCTGTCGTCCGTCGTGGCTCCGAAGCACCGCTTCGAGGATCACTGGATCTGCCTGCGCGACGATCTGACACCGGCTCGCTGGAAGGCGGCCGTCACGGAGGCCACACTGCGACTGTGCTTGCCCGAAGTCGACGGGCGGGCGGTGCGCGGCCTCAAGTTCTCGGACGCACTCCCCGCCCGGCTTGCCGAGGCGACTCTTGCCGCGCGCACCGCGGACGAGGATGGAGCCCGCGCGGTCCTCACCGAGCCGATACGCCTCACCACCCTCAACCGCCCGTAGACCACGGTCGAGGCGTATGGTGCTCCAGAGGATGGTTCAGCCGAACGAACATCGTAAAGGCCGGTGTAACCACGTCACTGAGGTTCAGCAGCACAAGACCACACGGGCATGCGGAAGCACTTTTCTGCGGCAGGTCGTGCGGCAGGTGGGCCCACTGGCAGCCGGTCCGCCCTGAACCTCCGCTTGGACTTGAACGCCAACTGGCTTTGTTCACGCGAACCTCGTGAACAAAGCCACGCGGAATGAGCAGCAGCCTGAGGCAGACCGCACCGCACGAGTTGCCCCGGGCGCGCCCCTGCTCGCCCGCGTCGCTCGGTGAGACCGCCGACCACAGCGTGGCCGGCGCACGGAGGTACGTCGACGATGCCGTCTGGGAGGCAGGCGAGACGTACATCGACACGGGCGGCCACCCTTCGAGAGCCGTGTGCTGTGCGAGGGCTGGCCCAACGCACTGGCCGCGGTCGAATAGAGGAGGGCGGCCGGGGTCCTCGCCCCGGCGCGTGATGACGGGCCATCTGGAGGAGGGCACGACGACCCTCGCTGCCTGGCAGGCCCAGACCAACGCGCTGATCACGACGCCGTGGGGCGGTCGTCGACGCCGTCGGCTTCCGTGGCCTTACGGAGGCCCAGCGGCGTGACGACCACCTGGGCGCGGTCGTTGGCAAGTGAGGCCGCGCCCGCCGAAGCGAGAACAGAGCGGCATCGAAGCGCGATGGTCAGCTCTGTGCGAGGTTCGTTTCACAGGTGGTGCACCTCCGCACGGCCAATCGCCTTGGATTGCCCGCGGTGGCCGTCGCTGGAGAAGCACTGCTCAACCGCTCCCAGAGCCCGAGCGGAGGATTCGGGATCCACCCCCACTGCGGTGGCCGTACGTCGTCCTCGGTCATGTGGTCGCACCAGCCGGGCCTGTGCGCGCACTGCTTCGGAGAGATCAGGATCGTGTCATCCGGGTGAGTACCCCACTCCCTCCTCACGAACGTGCCTACCGAGCGCGAGGGCGCGGACGCGGACGAGCCTGGTGGACATTCGCACCCGAGTCCGATGACGATCTTGCTGCCGCACTCGGCGCAGCGCTCTTCTCCCACTGGTCTCGCCTCACCCTCACGCGGTGCCAGAGTCGACCCGGTAGACGATCTTCCCGTCGAACTCGGCGAACCCGAGTGACTTGTAGAAGGCCCGCGCACCTGGGTTGTCGCTGTCGGTCATCCATTCCATGCGGCTGCACCCTGGGCGTGCCGCGGCGATGGCGCGGAGTTCGTCCATGAGGCGGGCTCCGATGCCCTGCTGTCGGAGCGTGTCACGGACGTATAGCTCCTTGAGGAACAGGGAGTGTGAGGAGCCGGCGGCCGGCCAGAGGAACGAGTAGGCGGCGAGTCCGACGATGTCTCCGCTCTCGTCCTCGACAAGCAGTGCGGAGGCCAGCGGCGGCGAGCCGAAGAGCGCCTCCTCGACCTGGGTGCGGCGTTCCTCCAGCGGCTGGATGTCGCTGTCGATCGACCCGTAGAACCGCTCGATCTCCTCGATCAGCTCGGCCACGGCCGGGACGTCCCGCTTCTCCGCAGGTCGAATCGTCACAGTCATCGGCGCCTCCTGTAGTTCCTCGGTAGCTCGGTCGCTGCTGCACTTGTTCGTTCCAACGCGTGATTCCCCGTGGCGATACGGCACACGCGCCTACGGCGATGAGGCGGCCTGCGCGTAGGGGTTCCAGCCGTGCCGTCGCAGGGAGCCCTGGACGTGTCGGATGAGGCACTCCAGGTCCGCGCAGTAGACAGAGGGATTCCGGTAGCCCTGTGCTGCGCTGAAACGATGCGGGAGGTAGCCACCGCCGCACACGTCCACGAGCGGGCAGGCTCGGCACTGCTCGGCGAGCGCGTCCTTGCCGTGCTGCCGGTGCAGCAGCTTCGGATGGGCCAGAGCTTCGTCGAAGGAGTGGTGGAGGACGTCGAGCCCGAGCCAGGAGGCGCCCTCCTCGACCGACCGCAGGGTGTCCACGGCCTCGATGGAGCCGTCGGACTCGATCACGATGCTCGTCGGCGGGGCCAGGCCGAGCGTCTCCACCGAGCCGCGCACGCCGGAGCTGAGGGCCACGATGTCCTCCAGCATCCGGACGCTGTGCCGGTACTCGGGCCGGGCGAGCCAGGCGTCGTACACCTTGCTCATCCACAGCCCGTACTCGGGCACGCTCGGGTCGGCGCGATGCGGAGGGTCGTCGTGGGTCGCGTGCGGTAGGCCGAAATCGATCACGGGCGGTTCGAAGGCAGCCAGGTAGTCGTGGACCTCTACGGGGTCGTTGGCCAGGTCCACGACGGCGAGCAGTCCCGCGAACAGGTGTGGCCGCGACCGCAGGAGTTCGATGCCGCGCTCGGCGGAGGCGGCGGTCGACCGCCCGGCGTGGGTCAGCCGGTGCCGGTCATTCACGCTCGGCGGCCCGTCGAGGCTGACGCCCACCACCACCTCGTACCGCTCGAAGAGATCCAGCCAGGCGCCGGACAGAAGGGTCCCGTTGGTCTGGAGCTCGAAGAGGACCTGGGTCCCGGCCGGCACACCGTCCCGGATGGCCTCCAGTAGATCGGTCATGTACCCGGTGCCGACGAGCAGTGGTTCCCCACCGTGCAGTACGACGTGGATGGTTCGAAGGCTGTGTGCGGAGGCGTGCTCACCGATCCGCCGGGCGGCAGTCCGGGCCACAGCGAGGTCCATTCGGGCGGGTAGACGTCGCGCAGCCTGGTCCGTGGAATTGAAGACGAAGCAGTAGTCGCAGTCGATGTTGCAACGGTTGGCGACCTTGAGGATGAACGTCCGGAACGGAACGTGGCCTTCGGGTTCTGTCATCGAAGGGACGTGCTCACAGCGGCAAGGGCCAGATGAGCGAGGCCGCGTGGGCGCCGTCACCGATCCGGCCCGTCGTGACCTCCTCGGCCTCCAGCCGTTGCCGGACGCGGGCGGCAACACGGTCCAGGACGGCGGTGCCGGCCGCCGTCGGCTCCCCGGACGCTTGGTCGACAGGCGTGGTGGTGTGTGGCTCGGTGCTGGACGTGGGCGACAGCATTCAACACTCCTCGTGGGGTACGTGCCGGAGGCGGCACGGTGCGACGGGGTTGAAGCGACAGATCAGCCGCAAAATAGCATCCTCAATGACCCGCCTGTCACGGGAAATTCGGCCACATGGTCGGCGTCAACCGGGCCGCGACACGAGCAACCGTTCGATGTCGTCCACGGTCGCGCTCGCTCCCAATCGCTGGTACACGGTCACGGCGGATTGCAGTGAGCCAACGCCGTGACCAGGCCCGTCAACCATCCAGTCGCAGCGGCCGATGCCCTCCAGGGCCCGTGCCTCCTCCAGCTGACAGCGGATGTCCCTTGCGAGCGTAAGCGCCTGATCGAAGTGCCAGCGGGCGGACGTCGGTTGATCAGAGGCGAGTAGCAGCTTCCCCCAGTGGTTCAGCACCTCGGCTTCAGCACACCGGTCGCCCAGTGACCGCAGGATCTCCAGGCTGCGCTGGAACTCGTAGATGGCTCGGTCCCGGTCACCGGCGATGCCGTGCGCTACGCCCAGCTCGCTCAGTGCGACGGCCTCACCCCCGCGGCTGCCGAGCTCGCGGTAGGCGTGCAGAGCCTCCTCAAGAAGCCGGATCGCCTCCGCCGCATTCCCGCATACACGGTCCACTATGCCAAGGTGGCGGACGCTGTTCGTGCGGCCGAACCGTTCGCCGAGCTCGGTGAAGTGAGCCATGGCCTGGCTATGCGCTGCCCGCGCTCCCTCGATGTCTCCGGTCAGCCGCCGGACGACGCCCAACTCATTCAGTGCGTATGCCTGGTGTACACGGTCGTCCAGCTCCATGTAGATGTCGAACGCTTCCTGGTGATGCCGCGAGGCCAGGTCGTACGAACCCATGAGGCAGTGCACGACGCCCAGGTCCCGCAGGGAGTTCGCCTCCCCGTATCGGTCACCGAGTTCTCGGTAGATCGCCAGGGCCTCGCTCTGTGCCTCTACCGCGGCGTCGAACTGGCTCAACTGTCGGTGTGTCATGCCGAGATCCGCGAGCGCGTTTGCCTGCCCGAGCCGGTACCCCAGCTGACGGTAGAGGGCGAGGGCCTCGGTCTGGGCGTGGACCGCGTCCTCGTTGTCCGCGGTCAGGTACCAGACGATGCCGAGCTGGTTGAGGGCGTCCGCCTCGCCACGCCGGTCGTCGACCGTTTCGTAGGCCGTTACGGCGTCGTTCAGGGCCTCGATCGCCTGCGGGTAGGCAGCCATGAAACGGCTCACGACACCGAGTTCGGCGAGAGCATCGCCTCGGGCCCGCTGGTCGCCGGTGTGGCGGGCGGCCTCGACGGCGGTCCGATGGAGCCCGACGGCCTGGTCCCAGGGGCCGGCCTGACGAAGGAAGGGTGCCATGGCCGCGGCGAGCCGGACCACGAGGTCGTACAGGGCGAGGCCGTTCGCCCGCCGGACGCAGGCCAGGATGTTCGCCCGTTCGGTCTCCAGCCAGCTCAGGGCGTCCGCCCGCGACTCGAGGGCCGGGGTCTCCACCCGGGAGGCTCCATCCGACGTCGGTGGCACCGCGGCACCGCTGCGCACGATGTGCCCGTTCGCGACAGCGAGAGCGGCGAGGTAATAAGTGCACACACGCTGGACGGCCGGTACGTGATCCATGCTGTCTCCACTGTCCGCGAGACTGCGGGCGTAGTCGCGTAGGAGGTCGTGCAGCCGGTAGCGGCTTCCGGAATGCTCGTCAATCAGGTGGTCGTCGTAGAGCGCTTCGAGGTGCCGACGGGCCACCACGACAGAGACATTGCCCAGAGCCGCACCGACGTAGGCATCGAGGTCGGTGCCCGGGAAATAGCCGAGCCGCCGGAAGAAGCGCTGACGCTCCGGCGTGAGATCCCGGTAGGAGAGATCGAACGTCGCGGTGACGGCACGTTCCCCGGCGCGTAGCTCTCCCAGCCGGTCCCGCACCGCCACCAGCCGCCCGCGCAGGTCCTCGGCGCTCCAAGACGGATGGTGCCGCAGCCGTGCCGCGAGCAACGACACCCCCAGCGGCAGACACCCGCACAGCCGCACCAACTCGGTCACTACATCTCGGTCGAGCGCTTCGGCCAGCCGCCCACTGAGCCGGATGAAGAGGTCGACCGCGTGATCTGGCGGCAGAGCGTCCACCGACATGACGATCTCCTCGTTCGCCACCAGCCGCTTGCGGCTCGTCACCAAGACCAGGCACCCGCTCCCACCGGGGAGCAGCGGCTCCAGCTGCCGGTAGCTTGCCGCGTTGTCGAGAATCAGCAGCGCCTTCTTGTCGGCGAGCCTGCTCCGCCACATGGCGGCCCGAGCCTCAGTCACCGCTCCGACATCGTCCCCGACAGGTATCTGCTGCGTCGGCACGCCGGCGGCAGCGAGAAGCGAGGCCAGCGCCTCGCCGGCCTGCACCGGAGTGCGTCCTGGCGTGTGCCCGTTGAGGTTCACGAAGAGCTGTCCGTCGGGGAACCGCTCCGAGAGCAGGTGTCCGGCGTGCACGGCGAAAGTGGTCTTCCCGACGCCCGGCATCCCGTCGATCACGTGAACCGGCAGCCCATCGCCATGTTCCTGCGAGGCCCGCACCGCGCCCACCAACTGCTCCAGCTCCGCGGTACGGTTGGTGAACGCGGCGGTGTCGCGTGGCAACGACCGCAGCACCTGGGCGGCCCCTGGTGTCCCGGTTGCGTCCTCCGGTCGCCTTGGCGGCGCGGGAGGCTCCGTCTCAGAGAGCCTGGCGAGCAGGGCCGTCAGCCCCGCCGTCGTCACACCCAGCACGATGAACGAGAACCAGGCGTGGTCCTGTAACCACCCCAGCCAGCCGGGCCACCGCGACTCATTGGACACCGCGTTGGTGACGAGTCCGACCAACAACGTGGTCACAGCGCCGCCTCCGGCGACGATGGTGATCGCGATCCCGCGCCGGATTCTCATACGGAGGCCCCAGCGGCTGGGCGAGCGGTCGACTCCGTCTCGGCGCCGTTGGTGAGATACCACGAACGGCCAACCGACCCTGTCACGGACGCCACCCCCAAGTCTGATCCCTCAACTTCCCTAACCGAACAGCCCTCATGGACCTTGGTCAAGGGCGTCTCCACGCCATGGGGGCATCTGATGGACACCAGTTTGGACGCGGAATTCCATGCGCTGACCTCCGCACGTGTGTTGCCCGTTGCCATCAAACCCAGGGCGGGGATTCCTGTCTTGTCGATCAAGAGGCCTCTGTGGACCGCGTCGAAGGCCCGAACCTTGCCGGACAGCGATCTTCCGGCGCGTAGTTGGGAACCCGACGACCTCGTTGAGACGTGCCTTGCCTGCTTACGCATGAGTTCATTGCCGACAATTGATGCGCCAGCAGCGTCAATGCGACGCCCCGGCCTGGCGTCCGCCATCGGCGCGAAGCGCATCCAGCGGGTCTTCAAGCGCCCTGCTGCGCAGACCAGGTAGGCCAGGCTGTGTTGACGTAGTAGGGGGTCAGGGCGCCGTACACGGCAGGTCGATTTCCGAGACACAGGCCCGACAGCGCTCGCCGGTAAGGAAGAGGCCCGGCTGCGGCTGCCGGGCGCCCGTCTATAGAGGAGTGCGCCCTCCGAGGTTCCTTGAAACGCTCACTCGAGCGTAGCGAAAGTCCTTGAAAGACCTGGTAAGAGGGGTATTCCGCTCTTCGTGGGGTCCACGGTGTGGTGGTCGCGACCCAGTCGCGATCATCAGGGAGGTCCTTGCCGTGGCGCCGATCCTTTTTACCGCTGCGCTGATGCTGCCGTTCATCACGGCCGCCGGCCCTTTCGCGCTGTGCGAAGCGCGCGACTACGCCCGCCCGGGACACGGCCGCCACCGCCGCGTCGTACGGGGACGTCACACCGCGGTCTGGGGAGGGCGGCGATGACTGCTTACGACGCCTTGGGTGCCGCCCCTTGCGTCCTGTGGCGCTGGACGAGCTGCACTCCCGACGCCCCGGCCCAGGCCCGCGCCACCCTGCGCTGCGCCCTCGACCAGCTCGGTTTCGATGGCGAGGTGATCAGCGATGCGGTGCTCGCCGTCTCCGAGTTGGTCACCAACGCCACCACACACGCGGTGGGACCCTACGAGATGCGCCTGCGTCGCTCCGCGGTCGGGGTCATCTGCGAAGTCGAAGACCGTGATCCGCGCATCCCAGAGGTTCCCGAATTCCCCGCCACGGTGCCGTATGCCCGGCCGAGGAGAACCGTGGGGGTGGATTGGAAGCGTTGTGTGCGTTGCTATCCGAGCGAGGACGCGGCCTCCACATCGTCCACGAACTCACCGAGGGGGCCTGGGGATTTCAAGGGCGGAAGAGGACGAAAACAGCGTGGTTCGCGGTCCTGGCCGCGCCATGTGACGGCCTCGGAGCTTCGTAGTGCTCTGGACCTTTGGGTGCAGAGCCGAAGGGAGGGCGCTTTATCGGGCTTGTAGATGAGCCTTTGAAAGGTGGTGCTCGTCGTTCGTTCGAGCGACGAGCACCACCTTTCGTCGGTGAAGCGGGTTATCAAAGCGAAGCAGCGTCAAGTACCGGGTCGGAAACAGGGCGGAATTCACCCTCCTGTCGCGGTTGATTGGAGCAGCGCCGGGTAGCTCCAGTCGCGTCTGATCACTGAGAGTTTCCATCCAGGTGTTGACGGTGACGGAAGGTAGGGGTGGTGGATACGCGACCTTGGGTCAAGGTGCTTCTGGCGGCTGCGAACGTAGCGGTCACCGGGCTGTTGCTGGCGGGCTGTGCGGACAGCGCATCAGACGCCAAACCGTTGCCCGAGGGGACGTCCGCGACGGCGGCCTCTCAGACGCCAGAAGCGGAGCATGCGGAGGCGGTCGATGCTTATCGAGCTATGTGGCGGGACCTGACACTCGCCTCTGAGACGTCGGATGTGGACTCTCCGCTTCTCGGCGATCATGCCACGGGCGGCGCTCTTGAACTGATGAAGTACGGCCTGCGGGAGGCAAAGAAGGAAAAGGTCGTCAGCAAAGGAACACCGCGGGTGGATCCGCGGGTCGTCTCGGCGACCAGCCGGGAAGTCACTGTGCAAGATTGCGTGGACGGGACTGACTGGTTGCAGTACAAGCTGAACGGCGAGTTGAAGAACAATGTGCCCGGAAGTCACACCAAGGCTGACGCGACGGTGCGGCGCGAGGGGAATACTTGGAAGGTCTCCAAGCTCTACCTTCACGAAGCCGGGTCCTGCTGATGAAGGCGTTGTGGTTGACACCGAAGGCGGCCATGGCGGTCACACTCGCTTGTGCTTGTACTGCGGGGATGCCGTTCCCGGCTGCAAGTGCCGACGAGGCGGTTCAACACTTCGCTGGAATCACTTGTGTTCCGGGTGCGTGCGATGCGGAGGTGGAGAGCGTCACCAGAAGCCAGGGTCGTTCAGGGAAGAGTAGGCCGGTGCCCCGCAGAGGGGCGGCGAGGTCCGGCGGCGGTGGTGGAGAGTCGAAAGAGTTGCCGCCGGTCACGACACATTTCGGAATGGGGGTTTTGCCGCGCTTCGACCCGAGGGAGGCGAAGAAGCCCAAGTCGAAAGGTGGGAAGCAGGTTCCCACCGAACTGGTGGTCCGGCAGGCGGTGAAGCGGCTGAAGTTGCCGATGCCGTTGATCCGCACGAGTCCGGGTGAGGACTTCGTGCAGGTGGTTCACGTACCCACGTGGATGTGGGTGGACCGTTCCACGTGGGGGCCGGTGTCGACGTCGGCTGAGGTGGAGGGCGTGAAGGTGACGGCGACGGCCCGGCCGCGGAGGGCGGTGTGGTCGATGGGGGAGGGCGGCCAGGTGGTGTGCCCAGGGCCGGGGACGCCGTACTCGGACGCCTACAGCCCCAACGCCTCCTCGCCGGACTGCGGTTACACATATCGGCGGGCGTCGCTGTCCGCGCCGGGCCGTGCGTACACGGTGTCGGTGCAGGTGACCTGGGATGTCGAGTGGCATGGGGGCGAGCAGGCCGGGGTGGTGCCGGGGCTGGTGATGACCGCTGAGCGGCGGCTCGTTGTGGACGAGGTGCAGACCGTTGTCACGCGCTGACGCCTCGGGGTGAAGGCGCGGCCCGCACCGAGCGGGCCGGATTGGACGTTGGAACTCTCTTGATTGCGAGGTTAATTGTGGGTACCTCCATGTCTTCTTCAGCCCTGAGCAGCGGCGGGCCGCGGGTGCCAGGAGCGCGGCGGCGGGGGCCGGAGCAGCCGCCTGTGGTGACGGCTGGCCGGCGGCGCAGGCTGGGCTGAGTGTGGGCCGGGGTAGGGGCGGTGGTGGTTTCGGGGACACCTGGGCACCCTGCACCCCGACCACGAACGGCTCGCTCAGCACGCCATCCGCCTCTACCAAGCCGCCACGATGCCGTCCGACACGTCTACACGTACCGGGAGCGCCGCCTCGCCGACCTCGAGCCCGAGTCAGCCACCGGTCCTGATCGTCACCAGGAACCAAGCACGGAATACCCGGTGAACCCACAGGTCAGCAGGTCATTGCACCGCATCTATGGCGAATGTGGATCGCTTGGTATGCGACCCGTCGCATGCGGTGTCGTACCCACCATCGCTTCCGTGTGCGCACTTGGATGCGACACCCCCACTCAGCCCGATCCTGCAGGTCAGGCGGCATACGAGCCATCGACAGGCGAGGGCGACTGTATATCGGTGCAGCAAAGCATCCCGATCTACCAACGGCCGGCGCACCCCCCGCACAACCCGCGCGACCCCCCACGCCGACTGCTCTCTGCACTGCGCCCCCTCTGTCACTCGCTACTCCCTCCTATCTCAATAGCTCTGGCATGTCGGCCAGCTTTGACGTCACCGTGCAAAATCGGCGGCACCCAGGCGCAGCCGAGGGTGCCGTCGTGCCCGGGGGACCTGCGGGTGCCGTTGCGGAAGCGCTCGAGTATGTCTCGGGCTTGGGCGGTTTCCCTGGTGGTGAGGTCAATGTGCAGTGTGCGCGCCAACTCGTAAGCCGCGTGCTCGAAGGTGCTGCGTGCGGAACGTCGTGCCCAGTACACCGCGTACACGGCGATCGCCGCCGACACGACGGCCACGATCGCGCTCAGCCAGTCCGCCACCGAAGCCCTCGCGCTCCCCGTCGCCCCGCGTTCGGTGTGGGAGACTCGCACAGCAGCCGGGCTGGTTCCCAATTCTCCTGGGAGCCGGCCCGGTTTGCTATGCCTGGTCGGCTACGCGTTGCCGTTCGGCGTTGAGATGCGGTAGGTACGGGCCGGTCGCTCACCTGCTCGGCGATGCCCTGCTTGACCAGCTTGTCCAGGACGTTGGCGATGGCACCCGAGGACTTCTCGATCACGCGACTGATCTTGGTGGCGGTGAGTGCCTCGTCGGGGTGCGCCCGCAGGTGGTCGATGACCATCTGGCGGAGCGCTCCAGGCGCGAGCCGCCTCTTCTCACCCGGCTGAACGGCTGCCTCCACCAGTGCCGTCGTCGACTGCTCAGGGCTTGTCCGTGGGGCAGGGATGCCCTTGGTCTCCGGGCTATGGTTGCCGCCGTCGCGGTGCGTGTCGGCTTCGTCCCCCGCGTCTTCACCGGGCTTCTCGCATTGCTGGTGTGGGGTGTCGTGCGGTGTGTCGGCGGCCGATGCCGCGGTGGCACTTGCACCATCGCTGGTGCTCGTCGCTCCGCTGCCGGGTGTCGCTACATCGACCGGCGTGCTCCCGCCGCCCACTTGGCTGGTGTCCGGCTTCGGAGCGTTGGCGGCGGAGGGCTCCGTGTCGGCGGGAGTGGGTTCCGGCGCGCTGGGGCCGTTGCTACTTACGGTCTCGGGGGTGGGCGTGGCGCGCCAGCGGTCGGGGGTGCGGCGGGGGCCGCCGTGGCTGCCGGGGGTGCGTACGGCCATGCCGCGTTCCTCCAGGGTGACCAGGGCCTTGCCGGTGGTGGAATGACCCAGGCCGGCAGCGAGTGCGAGTTCGGCGGCTGTGGCGCCCTCGTCGCCGGTGAGAGCGGCCAGTTCCGTGTAGACGGCAGCGCGGGCGCCAGTCAGCGGGGCCAGCGGTTCCGGGCCGGTTACGGGGTGCACCGTACGCGTGTCGTTGGTGGTGTCAGACATGTGGGAACCTTCATTCCGTCGGATGTCGGGTGGGAAGAGGTCCCCGGCCGGGGCGACCCGCACGGGTGCGGGTCACGGATGTTCGCCGGGCGCGTGCGCATCGCGTGTCCCCCGGGCGAACATGGCCGTGGCATGGACGGATTCCCGGATCTGCCGTGGGTCCGCCGGGTGCGTCGACCACGACCATGGACGCTCCGCTCCGGCGCGAAGTCAAGCGGGCCGCTCACTTCCAGATCGAACCAGCTCAGAGCGGTGGTACGGCCGTAGGGCGCGTGCGGTGTGTCAGCGGTGTGTCGATCGGCGAGCGGATCTCGAAGATCCCCTACGTCGGATCCGATCGGTTTCCGGACCGGGACGAATCGGGTGGCGGGCACGCCGTTCAAATGACCGAGGGCGGTGGGTTGCGATCTCGGGCCAGGAGCTGCTCGCGGATCTGGCGGGCGCGCCGCGGCCCGATGTGCAGATCTGTGCGCAGCCGCCGGATGCTGACCGGGTTCCCGGTGGCAGCGTGGGCTGTCTCATGCGGTGCGACGGCGCGTGGCGACACGTCGGCGTCTGCCGCCGTGTCGTCGGCTGGTGGGGGCTGGACGTCAGTCGGGGCCGATGGGGTGTGTCGTCGCCCGTGTGGGGCCGGTCGTGGCCGAAGTCGGTTACTCCTCCCAAGCCCCCGTGCCACCGTCGGCCCACCCGCACGCCGCTGCAGCGGCACTACCGGTCGAATGGATCGGCATGTGCAGTGGCCCCGGCCCTGGTCCTCCCCTGACGGCATGGAGTGACGCCTCAATGGAGCAATGTGAATCGAACACAGAATTCCTTGACATCGGATTGAGCTCCCATCGTGCGGCCGGTCCCACTGGTTCGGCAGTGGCTCGCAGGTGGCGCGCAACCGGCTCGCATCCATGACGACCTGCACAAACGAGATACATGGTGAGGAAGACCGGGGGAGCAGTCACGGGCGTGGAGTGATCGCCCAGGAGGTCGAACATGCACAAGGCGATGGCAAAGATCAGCCGGCGAATCCCTATTACTCACGTCAGCACGAGCACGGCCGGACCCTCGCTCCCGGGCGCCGCTCAGCCCATGCCGAACTCCACGATCCCCCGCACTCGTACGACCCACCCGCTGCCGACAACCATCTGGCTCCCCGACCCGGACGAGACCAACGCCGCTCCCATCCCCGGCGCAGTACTGCCCGCCTGGGCCATCGACAAGCTCTGCACCGAGCTCGTCGAACGCCCCGTCCACCGGCCTGCTCCGCTACTCAAGATCGCGATCCGGGACACGGCCCCTGGCATGGACGCCTGGATCCCGTCTACCCCGACGCCCCTGGCCCTGGGTGGCCCTCACGGTACGACGCTTCGTTCGGAGACAGCCGATGACAGCTTCCTGCGCCTCCTCCGGTTCGGACGCGTCACCCAGCGACCCGCTTGACGTACCGGCCGAGTCGGAGCGTCCATGGTCCACGCCCGGCCCGGCAGCCGACACACCACCGTGCCGCTCTCTACCTGCCACCACCGTCGTTCGGAAAGGAACAGATCGACGCCCGTGCTCCACGTCTGAGCGCGGGCACACCGTACGGCACGGAGGTGACCGGCTGCTGACCGTGGAAGAGGTCGCCGCGTGGCTCAGGGTCAGCGAGACCACGCTCAGGAACAAATACCGCCTGTGGGGCATCAAGCCCCAGAAAGTCGGACGCCTCCTGCGGTTCCGCGCACGCGACATCACCCGCTATCTCGACCAGCACTACGGCTGAGGCCCGCGACTGGGCCCGGCCCGTAAGGAGAGCCAGGAACCAGTGGCCACTGTCTACCAGCGCTGCAAGAGCGACAAACGCAACGTCAACTACCCGTGCACAAAGCCTCGCTGCGGTCACCCCTGGACCGTCCGCTACCGTGAACCCGACGGTGCCAGGGCCGAACGTCAGCCAAGCTTCGAGAAGAAAACCCAGGCCGAAGCCTTTGCCAACCGCTTGGAACACGACAAATACGAGGGCTTCTACCTCGACCCCAAACGCGGCGACATCGCCCTGAGCGACTACGCCGCCGACTGGCTGGGGCGCCAGGTCGTCGCCGACGGCACCTACCGCAACTACGACAGCTTCCTGCGTACCCACCTCATCCCTGCCCTGGGCTCGAGGACAGTCATTGGCATCCAGCGCACGGACATCGAAGCGTTCGTCGCGGTCATCAGCCGGAAGCTCGCCCCCAGCACCGTCAGCGACCGTATGAAGATGGTGACCAGCATCTTCAAAACCGCGATCAAGGAGAAGAGGCGTCCCGACGATCCCACCGAGGGAGTCAAGCTGCCCCGCATCGGAGCCCACGCGGTCGACGAGGACGAGATCCCCACTCTTCACGAAGTCGACCTCATCGCCAAACAGATCTCGCCCCACTACCGGCTCACGGTCTACCTCCAGGCCGGCGCTGGCCTGCGCATCAGCGAAACTCTCGCCTTCACCGCCGACTGCCACCGAGACGGCTTCCTCCGTGTCCGCCGCCAGGTCAGCTCCAAGGCCCACCGCGAGGACTGCACCACCCGGTTCATCCCACTCAAGCATCGCGCCGAAGGCGAATACCGTGATGTCCCCACCCCCGCCTTCCTCGCTGACGAGATCGACACCCATCTACGCGAGTGGGGCACCGTGACGGCTGGGGGCCTCGATGTCCTCTTCGCCCCACGCGAGCGCGGCAAAGGCACTATGCCGACTGCCACCACCTACGCTTATCACTTCAAAAAGGCCCTGAAGGAGGCGGGCATCACCAGATCCGACGGCAGCCCGAAGTACACCCCACACGGGCTCCGGCACTTCTTCGCCTCGACCGCCCTCGCTCACGGCATCCCCCTCCACGAGGTCTCCCGTTGGCTCGGACACCGCTCCATCAAGACCACCGTCGACGTGTACGGACACCTCGTCCCCGCATCCTGGGCCCGCTGCCGCACGATCATGCAGAACGCCCTGCGACCCGGTGCCCCAGCTCCATCGCCTGGAGTGTCCCAGGTTCCGGACGGCCCTGCGGATCCAGCGTGAGGCACCGGTCGCCGACTTGCCGTCACGGCTGCTGGGTCCTGGCTGGATATGCACCGACTCTTCGGTGTTTTCGCAAGCAGCGGCGCTGGTGTCGATGTTCCGGCCACGCACAACCCTGGATCTGGCGTTAGCGAACCGTCAGGTCAAACGGGGCCGACCCGAATCCGGGCCGACCCCGTCCGCGTACCCATGGTTGGATCCCGGCCGGATGACCTGACACATCGTCATGTTTTGTTATCCGTCGTTCTCCACAGGCAGGCTGGATGGAGAGCCGGTGAAATGGATGCGGCGCCTGCGTCTGCGCAGGTCGAGTGCGATCAGTGGGCCCCAAGTGCCCCGGCGGGGTGCGACGGTGTCGTAGGTGCCCGTGTGCGTGCCCGTGTAGGTGTCAGACGGGGGTGTGGCGGCACCGGTCGCCCGGTTGCCGCAGTTCGAGTCCTGGGCGGGAGCCGTAGGGAACAGGCGCTTGTGATGTGCCTGATGTGATCTACGGGATCGCTCGTCGCGACGATGTCGATGAGTCTTCCGAAGAGCGTGCGGGCTGACGAGGTGATCACGCCGTTCTGAACGAGTCGCGCTACGCAGGTCTTGTGTTCTTGGAGACGGCAGCCAGGCGCGGGGAGTTGCTCGGGACGGGATGTCGCTGGAGTCTCGGCCGCCTTGTGTTGAAGCCTGACGTACCGGCCAATACCTTTCCCTCTCTAAACCAGGGCCGCGCATGGGGTATGTCACTCAACGCCTCGCCGCTTTTGTTCGCATGAAGCACAATGTCCACTTGTGGTGATCTAGACCCTGCCATGATCACAGCTTTACCCTCCCGTGTGCGATCTGTGGAAGATCGCTCACAATGCGTCAGGGTCTGGGAAGGCTCTGTGGGGAGGGTGTGTCATGCCTGTGGGTGGGCGGCTGCGTGCTGTCGGGGTGGTGTTGTCCACTGCGGTGGCGCTGAGCGGACTGACAGCGACCAGCGCGGTGGGGGTGGTCCACAGCAAGACGCAGGCGGCTGCGGCGTCGGAAGCGACGTCTGAGGAGCAGCCCGCGCTGACCGAGGCTGAGGCGTTCGCTCAGGCCAGGCGCACGGGCAAGCCGGTGGAGGTGACCTCGCTAGGGGGAGAGAGCAGCGAGGTCTATGCCACGCCCGATGGGAATCTGGAGGCACGGGAGTATCTGCGTCCCGTGCGGGCCAGAGTGGAGGGCCGGTGGAAGCCGGTCGACACCGGCCTGGTGAAGGCCGGGAGTGGCATGGTCGCGCCGAAGGTCACCACGGTTGGTCTGGAGTTCTCGGGCGGCGGTGACGCGCCGATGGTGCGCATGACGAAGGCGGGGCGTGAGATCGCACTGTCCTGGCCTGGAGCGCTTCCTGCCCCACGGATCGAGGGTGATAGCGCAACGTATCCGGATGTCCTGCCCGGTGTGGATCTGCGGCTTGGGGCGCAGGAGGATGGGTTCACGCAGTTGCTGGTGGTCAAGTCGGCCGAGGCGGCAGCCAGTAAGGAGCTGGCCGCACTGCGGCTGAAGCTTGACGGCGAAGGCGTGAACATCCGGGAGACGGACGAGGGTGGTCTGGAGGCTGTCGACAAGGGTGCCGACAGTGCGGTGTTCGAGGCGCCGCAGCCGCTGATGTGGGATTCCAGTGAGGGGTCATCGGCTGAACAGTCAGCTGCCGGGCGGTCAGCGGGTGCGACCTCGGCTGAGGAGCCCGGCAGCGACGAGCCGGGAGCGGCGGAGTCGGGCAAGCTGGCTCCGGTCGGCGTGGAAGTGTCAACTGGCCAGGACGAGTTGGTGCTGAAGCCGGATGCCGACGTGCTGAAGGGTAAGGACACGGTGTATCCGGTGTTCATCGACCCGCAGTGGTACGCGCCGAAGGCGTCGGCGTGGACGATGGCGTCGAAGTACTGGGCGTCGTCGCCGCAGTGGAAGTTCAACGGTGCTTCGGACGCGGGCATGGGCTACTGCAACTGGTCCTACTGCCAGCCCAATGACACCAAGCGTCTCTTCTACCGGATCCCGACGTCGACGTTCGCGGGGAAGTCGATCCTGTCGGCGGAGTTCGTGGTCCACAACACCTGGTCTGCGTCCTGCGAGGCACGCAGCGTGGAACTGTGGCAGACCAAGGACATCTCCTCGTCGACGACCTGGAACACCCAGAACGCCTCCGGCTTCTGGATCAAGCAACTGGCATCGGAGTCCTTCGCCTACGGATACACGGGCTGCGCGGCCAAGGACGCCGAGTTCAACGTGAAGTCGGCGGTGCAGACGGCCGCGAACAACAAGAGCGCGACGATGACCTTCGGCCTGCAGGCGGCCAGTGAGTCCGACGCCTATGCGTGGAAGCGGTTCTCCGACAAGGCGTTTCTGCACGTGAAGTACAACCGTCCGCCCGCGCAGATCAAGATGTCGCAGCTGACGATGGAGTACGGCGGCACCTGTAAGAAGCCGGCGGACGCGGCGCGTGTGCGTACTCTGGGCAAGATCTCGGCGAACAGCGTTACCGATCCGGACGGCGACACGGTCGCGGTCGAGTTCCAGGCGTCGTGGGATTCGGGGGACGGCAAGGGGGTGACCGCGCGGTGGAAGCCGGCGCGGACCTCGTCCAAGAAGTCCGGGTCCAACTTCTCGATCAGCCTGCCGTCCAATGTGCCGCAGAACAAGCAGATCTACTGGCAAGCGCGCGCCTATGACGGGGCGCAGTACTCGCCGTGGTCGTCCGCGGGTGACCCGACGGCCTGCTACTTCTATTACGACACGACGGTGCCGAAGGCGCCTTCGATCGTCTCGGGTGAGTACCCGGCCTCGGACCCGGAGAACCCGGACGACCCCTGGTACGACGGGGTGGGCAAGTACGGCTCGTTCGAACTCAAGGCTGCAAACAGTGATGTGACCAAGTACTGGTTCGGCATCAACGGCGACCCCACGTCGGCGAACACGATGACCACGTCCGCAGGTGCCGCGAAGATCGCGAAGATGTTGCCGGCCAAGGAGGGGCTGAACTTCGTCACCGCCAAGGCGTTCGACCAGGCAGGCAACGGCAGTGAGACGCGCACCTACCAGTTTCGGGTGAAGAGCGGGCAGCCGGAGCGGGCGATGTGGCAGATGGATGAGTCGGCCGGGGCAAGCCAGGCTGCGGGCAGTTCCGGTGCACGCGTGGCCACGTCGCATGGCGGTGCTACCACAGGCGTAGCAGGTAAGAAGGGCACCGCTCTGCACCTGGACGGCACAAGCGGTTACGCGGCAACCGACATCCCGACGGTCAACACGGCCAACGGGTTCAGTGTCTCAGCCTGGGTCAAGCTTGACCGAATACCTACCAACGCCGCCGTTGTCGCAGCGCAGCCAGGCAATTACTCCCCGGGCTTCGAGCTGTACTACTCCCAGGCCTACGACCGATGGGTCTTCAACCAGTACACGTCCGACACTCCGGGGGCCTCTATCGCACGGGCGATGGCCCCGCAGGCCGGCGGTGTGACCGCGAACGAGTGGACCCACCTGGTGGGCGTGTACAGCGGGACCGACAAGGAACTGCGACTGTATGTGAACGGGACCCTGACCGGCTCCACGGCCTACACGACCGCGTGGGATGCGCGCCGAGGGCTGCAGATCGGAGCCGCGAACCTCAACGGCGAAGTCATGAACTACTTCCCCGGCAGCATCGACGAACTGCGGATCTTCGACAAGCCGGTCAGCGCCACCGAGGTCACTCACCTGTACCGCCTCGAGTCGATCGGCAACGGACGCACCGCCCGCGCGGTGTTCCCACTGGACGAAGAGCCAGGCGCCACAGCGGTCGTGGGTCACGCTGACACCCAGTCCCTGACGCTCGCCGGTGACGCCCAGCTCGGCGCCCCCGGCGTCGCCGGCCGTGCACTGAGGCTGGACGGCAAGAGCGGATACGCGCACACCGAGGCCCCGCACGCCGATACCCAGCGCCCCTTCACCATCTCGGCGTGGGCGAAACTGGACAAGAAGCCCACCAGCGCCGGCATCATCGCGGCGCAGGCAGGCAAGGACAAGCCCGGCTTCGAGCTGTACTACTCGGCTGCATACGACCGTTGGGCGTTCAACCAGTACTCCGCCGACGCCCCGGACGCGACCCCGATACGGGCCATGCAGGCCGACGGTGTCACCGCGCGCGCCGGGGAGTGGGTGCACCTGGTCGGCGTTCATGACGCTGTGGCCGACACGCTCACCCTGTACGTGAACGGGGTCAAGGCGGGCTCGACCAAGCTGGGCGGGGCGTTCTACGCGGGCCAGTCGGTGTATATCGGCGCAGGTAACTACAGCGGAGCCATGGCCTCTTACTTCCCCGGCACTATCGACGACGTCCGGCTCCTGGACCGCCCGGTGTCGGCCGAGGAAGTACAACAGATGTTCAAGCAGCGCCCGCTGGTCAACGGACGTTGGATGTTCGAGGAGGCCACTGGGACGAGCCCGGTTTCCACTCCGAACGCGGTGCCCGGAGGCAGCGCGCTCACCCTGAACGGCGGCGCCAAGAAGTCGGACTACGCCTTCATGGACTTCGGCAGCCTGGAACTGGACGGCGTCGGCGGCTACGCGGCCACGACGTCAGTACCGGTCGACACCAGTGCCAGCTATACCGTCACCGCCTGGGCGCAGGCCGCCGCGCTGCCGCAGAACAGCGTCGCGCTGGTCAGCGCCGAAGGCACCAACCAGAGCGCCTTCACCGTCCGCTTCGTACCCGACTCCGCGAATCCGGAAGGCCGTGGCCGCTGGGAGCTGGCGGTGCCGGACAAGGACGGCACGGACGCGACGGTCGTACGCGTGGCCAACAGCGAGTTCTATGACGCGCGGGACTGGAACCACCTGGCCGTGGTCTACGACGGCTTTGCCAAGCAGGCCCGCTTGTATGTCAACGGCCTGCTTCAGGAGATCTCCTGCAACAACGGTGAGGACGACAGCGGAGACGAGGGTACGGACTGCGGAAGCTCGGCCTCCTGGGCCGAGAACACGCTCGGCTTCAAGGCGACCAAATCCTTCCAGGTCGGCCGTGCCAAGACCGACGGAGCCTGGGGCGAATACTTCCCTGGCCTGGTCGACGACGTCTGGGCCTTCCAGGGCTCGCTCACCGACGAGCAGGTCGCGTATCTGGCCTCAAGCTGGTTCGACGTGCCCACCGAGGTGCCTGACATCGGCTGATCCGGTGGTGGGACGAACACGTCACCACCATGCAGACCAACCGGCTGGCTTCGTGGCTCGAGAGGGCCACCGACGTTCCTGACGACTGCTGACGCAATGGCCGCGCCCGGCCCTCCCGGGCGCGGCAAGACCTGCGCGGTATGCCATTCAACTTCCACTCCCGCCTGCTCTGTTACACGCAGGCTGACTTACACCGAAGAACGAAGGACGGAATGCACTACAGATCGAGAAAGCGCCTCAAAACGCTGCGGCAACGTATCGCGCTGGTCTCAGCCGCGATCATGGTCGGCACCCTTTTACAAGGGGTGACACAGCCCGCTGCTGCGGCGAACGGCGGGAAGGAACTCCCCGGCCCTCCCCCGTCCGGGAAGCCCGTACCCGTTTCGGTGGTCAAGACCAAGCCACGCACCCTGATGAAGGGCCCGCGTACCCCGCAGACGCCGCCGGACTCAGCCTGGCCGAAGGCGGCCACGGCGGTCGTTGAGTTGCCAGCCGCAGATGCGAAGGACACCGAACGCAAGGCTGTCCGGGCCAAAGGGCTGCCGCTGACGCTGGATACGAGGGGTATCACCAGCGCGAAGTCGGCGAGCGGTGCCGTTGAGGCACGTGTCCTGGGTCGCGAGGCTGCGAAGAGAGCAGCCGTTGACGGTGTCCTTATATCCTTGCGCCTGAAGGACAAGGGCAAAGACGGACGGACCGGTCTGGCCGGCCGGGTGCGGGCGAAGCTGGACTACTCCGGCTTCGCCGATGCCTACGGCGGCGGCTACGCCTCCCGCCTCACCCTGGTCCAACTGCCTGCCTGTGCACTCACCACCCCCAACAAGGCACACTGCCGCACCAGCGAGCCGGTGGCGACGGCCAACGACACCAAGAAGCAGACTCTCACCGCGGATAACGTGGCCCTCAGCGCCAGCACTCCCATGGTGCTCGCCGCCGTGGCGGAGACCCAGAGTGCGAATGGGGACTACAAGGCGACCTCGTTGTCCCCCTCGGCGACGTGGAGCACGAATCTCAATACTGGTGACTTCGCTTGGTCGTACGACATGCCGGTACCGGATGTTCCCGGTGGAATGACGCCCAATGTGGGGCTGTCGTACTCCTCCGGTTCTATCGACGGCCGTACCGGCAACACCAATAACCAGGCGTCCTGGGCGGGGGACGGCTTCGACCTGTGGCCGGGCTTCATTGAACGCCGGTACAAGCCCTGCGCCGAGGACGGCGTGAAGAACGCGGACGGCAATAAGCCCGGAGACCTGTGCTGGGCCTACGACAACGCGTTCCTCACCTTCAACGGCAAGGGTGGCGAACTGGTCCCGAACGGCACCGATTCGTGGAAGCTGAAGAACGACGACGGCACCAAGATCGACCACCTGACCTCCAGCAACCGCGGCAACGGTGACAACGACGGCGAGTACTGGCGCCTGACCGATACCGATGGCACCCGCTACTACTTCGGCTACAACCGGCTGCCCGGCTGGGCGGACGGCAAGCCGACCACCGACTCCACCTGGACCGCCCCCGTCTTCGGCAACGACACCGGCGAGCCCTGCCACGCCACGGCGTTCGCGGACTCCTGGTGCCAGCAGGCCTGGCGCTGGAACCTCGACTACGCCGTCGACGTCCACGGCAACGCCGTCGCCTACTACTACAACCAGGAGACCAACTCCTACGGCCGCAACCTGAAGGCGTCGGACAACACTCGCTATGTGCGTGGCGGCACACTCGACCACATCGACTACGGGCTGAAGTCCTCCTCGATGTACGGCACCAAGGCACTGGCCAAGGTTAGCTTCACCAGTGCTGAGCGCTGCCTGTCCAGCACCGCCTGCTCGGACATCACCAAGGATGCCGCCTACTGGTACGACACTCCTTGGGACCTGAACTGCGACAGTGGCAAGGACTGTGACAAGGGCCGCCTCTCCCCGGTGTTCTTCACCCGTAAGCGGCTGAGTCAGGTGACCACCCAGGTCTACGACGGCAGCGCCTACCAGGACGTCGACTCCTGGCAGCTGACTCACCGCTGGGGCATGGCCGACATCGACTACCAGTTGCTGCTGGACTCCATCCAGCGCACCGGACACACTGCCACCCCTGCGATCACCCTGCCGAAGACGACCTTCGCCTACACCCAGCTCGTCAACCGGTTGGACAAGACCGGCGACGGCTACCCGCCGTTCATCAAGGACCGCCTGTCCACGGTCGCCGACGAGTCCGGCGGCCAGATCGATGTCAACTACTCGAAACCGGCCTGCGACTTCAACGCTCTGCCGACGCCGCAGGCCAACACCACGCGCTGCTTCCCTCAGTACATCGGCGGCAGCACCTCGGACGATCCTGAGCTGCAGTGGTTCAACAAGTACGTGGTCACGTCCGTCACCGCGACCGACCGCACGGGCGGGGCACCGGACCAGGTCACCAGCTATGACTATCTGGATGGTGCGGCCTGGCACTACGACGATGACGACGGACTGACCAAGGAGAAGTTCAAGACCTGGTCGCAGTGGCGCGGCTACGGACATGTCCGCGTGCAGACGGGTGGCCAGGGCGGTGCCTCGGCGATGAAGTCGCAGGAGGATACGTACTTCCTGCGCGGCATGGACGGCGACCGCAAGGACAGCAGCGGCGGCACGAAGTCCGTGGCCGTCACCCTGGACAGTGGTGAAGGCGATCCGATAACCGACCACGAGTCGGCGGCCGGTTTCGCGTACAAGACCGTCAGCTACTCGGGCCCCGGTGGCAAGGTCCTGGCCAAGCAGGTCAACCGGCCCTGGCACTATGAGACCGCGAGGAAGACCCGCAGTTGGGGCACGGTCACCGCCAATTTCACCGGAACGTCCCAGAGCAAGAGTTGGACCTCACTGGATGACGGCGCGGGCGCCAAGTGGCGCACCACGTCCGCTGCCAACACCTACGACACGGTGGCCGGACGGATCACGCAGGTCGATGACTTCGGCGACGACAGCACCTCTGCCGACGACACCTGCACCCGCACCACGTATGCGACCAACACGACCGACAACATCATCACCCTTCCGTCTCGCATCGAGACAGTGTCGAAGGCCTGCGGCGCCACGGTCAGCCGTCCCGCGGACGTGATGTCCGACGTACGCACCGCCTACGACGGCGGCACGTATGACGCGGTCCCCACGAAGGGGGATGCGACGGCCAGCGCGGTGTTGAAGGAATACAGCGGTACCACCGCCACCTACCTGGAGTCCGGCACCACCTACGACTCCTACGGCCGGGAACTGACCAGCACCGATCTGACCGCAGACGTGACGGTCACCGCGGCTGGGGCGATTACGCGGGCCGCGCGTAAGGACGGCCGTACCACCACGACCGAACTCACTCCCGCGACCGGCTTCGCCACCACGGTGAAGGTGACCACGCCCCCGGCCACGGCAAGCAACGCGGCCACCGCGCAGACCACGACCACCACCCAGGACATCTTCCGCGGCCTGCCCCTGCAGCAGTCCGACACGAACACCAACGTCACCAACTTCGCCTACGACGCCCTGGGCCGCTCGACCAAGGTGTGGCTGGCCGACCGCAAGACGGACCAGACCCCGAACTTCCAGTTCACCTACACCGTCGCCGAGAACCAGCCGATTGTGGTGGGTACCAAGACGCTCAACAACACCGGAGGCCAGCGCACCTCCTACACCATCTATGACGGCTTCCTGCGCCCCCGCCAGACCCAGGACCCGGGTTCGGGTGGCGGACGCCTGCTGGCCGACACCTTCTACGACGAACGCGGCCTGAAAGCCAAGGAGTTCGCCGCCTACTACGCCGAGGGCGCACCCTCCACGGTTCTGGTCAAGCCGGACGCCAAGGAAACGCTGGGTGTGGAGACCCAGAACCGGTACACCTACGACGGGCTGGGACGGGAGACCGAGGCCAAGCAGATCGCGGGCAACGGCGACGGCGGACCGGTGCTGGCCACCACGCGCACGATCTACGGCGGCGACCGGACCACGGTGATCCCCCCGGTCGGCGGCACCGCCACCACCACTCTCACCGACGCCCGCGGCCGGACCACCGAACTGCGCCAGCATGTTGCCCGCAGCGCGGAGGCGGCCTACGACACCACCAAGTACACCTACACGCCCCGTGGTGAACTGCTGCGGCTGACCGACCCGGCAGGCAGCACCTGGTCGTACACCTACGACCTGCTGGGCCGCCAGCTCACGTCCAGCGACCCCGACAAGGGCACCACCACCAGCACTTACGACGACCGCGGCCAACTGGTCACCACCAAGGACGCCCGCCCCGGCAATCCGGCCCTGTGGCACGGCTACGACAACCTCGGCCGCCAGACCGAACTACGCGAGGCATCGGCCACCGGCACCCTGCGCGCCAACTGGACCTACGACACCGTCCCCAACGCCAAGGGCCAGCCCGCCGAATCCATCCGCTACGTCGACGGCACCGCCTACACCACCAAGGTCACCCAGTACGACCGCCTCTACCGGCCGATAAGAACTGCCGTGGCCATCCCCGCGCGGGAAGGCGAGCTGCAGGGCACCTACCAGGCCGGAACCTCCTACCTGCCCTCCGGACTGGTCGGCGGCCTCACCTACTCCGCCGCCGGCTCACTCCCCGGCGCCACCCAGTCATTCACCTACGATCCGGACACTCTGTGGCCCATCTCCTCACAGAGCGACGGCTTCAAGGCGGAGACCAGCTACTTCAACACCGGCAAGCCCAGCCAGTACAAGATGTACAGCACGGCCGCCGGCGCCAAGCCCGTCCAGGTCACCAACACCTACGAGTGGGGCACCCAGCGCCTGGCCAACACTCGCGTCGACCGCCAGGACATCGCCGGAGTCGACCAGAGCAGCACCTACCACTACGACGAAGCCGGCAACGTCCTGTCCGTCTCCGACGTCTCCCGCGACGGAACCGACAACCAGTGCTTCACCTACGACTACCTACGCCGCCTCACCGAAGCCTGGACCCAGAACACCACCACCTGCGCCACCACACCCAGCGGCAGCGTGCTGGGCGGCCCGGCCACGTACTGGAACTCCTATACCTACGACCTTGTTGGCAACCGCACCGCGGAAACACTCCACAACCCCACAGGTGATGCTGCCAAGGACACCAAGCGCGCCTACACCTACCCCACCCCGAGCAGCGCCCACCCGCACGCCCTGTCCTCCGTCACCACGACCGGCCCGACCGGCACCGCGAAGGACACCTACGGCTACGACGAGACCGGCAACACCACCACCCGCACCCTGAACGGGACCACCCAGAACCTCACCTGGGACGCTGAAGGACACCTCGCCAAGGTGACCGAACCCGTCCAAGGCGGCTCCGGCAAGACCACCGAGTACCTCTACGACGCCGACGGCAACCGCCTCATCGGCCGCACCTCCACCGAAACCACCCTCTACCTCGGCACCACCGAGATCACCCTGGCCAAGGACGCCACCAAGCCCAAGGCCACCCGCTACTTCGACCTCGGCGGCGGAAACCAGGCCGTCAAGACCGACGATGGCAACGTCTCCTTCACCCTCGCCGACCACCACGGCACCGCCCAACTCGCCATCGACGCCACGACCCAGAAACTCACCCAACGCCGCACCCTGCCCTTCGGCGGCACCCGCGGCACCGAACCGGCCGCCTGGCCCGGAACCAAGGGCTACGTCGGCGGCACCGACGACACCAAAACCACCGGACTCACCCACCTCGGCGCCCGCGAATACGACCCCACCACAGGCCGATTCATCAGCGTCGACCCCATCCTCGACCCCGCCGACCCACAGAGCCTCAACGGCTACAGCTACGCCGGCCAAAATCCGCTCACCTACAGCGACCCGACCGGAACCATCAGGCTGGAGCAAGGTAAGAACGGGGAAGTCAAGCAGTGCAGCGGCGGCTGGCAGAAATGCGGTCCTAGCCATTCTACGGCGCCGATACAAGGCCCGCCGGCAACCCACATCCCGGTAACCACTAGCACCGGGAAGACCAGCGGCTCTGGGGGGACCGGGAAGACGACCAGCAGTGGCGGTCCTCTGCCGAGTCCGAGTCCAGGGTCTGCACCGTCGCCCGGCCCCTACGAGAATCCAATCAAAGACCCTGTTGTCAGTGCGCTCAAATTTCTGTACAAAAGGTTCTTTGGGGCTCCTGAGCCTCAACTATTGTGCGATACCTCTGGGATATGCGAATACAAGCAAGTCGAACTGAACATGGTCGCGTGGACCCCGGGAGGCCCGGGGTGGGCAACCGGGACGGCTCGCGCTCTCGGGATCGGAGAGAGTGTAGCCGCGCTGAGGGCTTTCGCTCTGCGGAACCTTCCGAAATATGTCGCGAAGGGTAAAACTGTCGGGATTGGGATGGCTGACGGGCGCGTTTTCCGTGTGGCTAGTGGCGCTAAGAGGGGCGATCAAGAATTGATTGATATAGTTAACAGCAGGCTTAGGGAGCGTGGTGTCCTGCCTGGCGCCGCAAAGTCGGCTCGTGCCAGCGATGTGGAGCAGAAGTTCGCTGCATTTATGGTGCGAGACGGAATGAAGAAGGGGGATATTGTGATCAACAATCCTGCTGGTCCGTGTATGCAGCGCCTGGGGTGTAACAACGTACTAGGCTCCATCCTCGGTGACAGGCGACTCACGGTACACTGGCCGAACGGTAGGGGTGGTCTCAATTCCAAGACCTATGGAGGAGCAGAGTGATGAAGGGGCGGGCTGAGGCCTATTATCGAAAAGAGCACGCGGACGGACGCGTCATCATCACACCCGATGATGTAGATTCGCTCGTAGATGCCCTTCTCGCTGGCCAGGATTCCGAGAATATGGCCGAACTGCACTCGCTGGAACGCCCAAAACTTGCCTCGGGTTTCCCGGATCACGAGTTCCTGGTTGGCGTGGATAGGGAGCTTCAGGTTGGCGTTCTCGGTTTCATGGATGAAAGCGGGAATGTCGTTTCTCTTGGCGGCACGGTAGGTCGAGGGAATGTCTCCTATTTCATTGTCGGGAATGAGACGGAATTTCCGGGCTGTTCGGAAATAGCGATCGATCTTGTGCGTCGGGCTGTAAGGGAATTCATTTCCTCTGGGGGGCAGCGCCCAACCTGCGTCCAATGGCAAGAGCCTGAACTCTGGTGATCTGCTCTATCCGCATGTACGGCACATAACTACTGCGTGGTACATGCGACTCCAAGTGATAGCATCGGAATTTTGTGACGGTCCGCCAGCAGAGTTGGTGGACCGTTTCCGTGCTTTGAGCTGAGACTGGGTAACCGGGAAGTCCTCGGCGTCTACGGCTGGCTTCCGTTCGGTGGCATGTTCGACCTGCGGACGGAGTGGCCTGACGAGCTTCCAACTCGGGTTCCAAGAATAAGAACGGTGGCTTCGGATTCGAAGACGAAGAATTCGAGATGGCCTTTAATCTGGCCCGCGAGGGACACAGAGTCGTGGCGAGAGGCTCCGATGATGGCGCCCCCGGAGCGAAAGGGAACAAGTCGTTCGACGCTTGGGTCGACGGGGTGCGCGCGGAGTTCAAGAGCCTGTCCACCACCACGCGCAAGGGAATCACGAGAGAGATCCGCAGCGCCGATGAGCAGGGCGCCGACTTCGCCTACATTCATCTGGAAAATGCGGACCGAGGCATGGCCGAGTCGGCGGTCAAGAGTGTCAGGAGGTCCACGCAGGCCCCCGTCGGCCTGAGCGCCATACGTGTTTATGGTGATGGGTATGATTTCACGGTGCACTTGCGCTGATCAGCGACAGTGATCAGATGCGCTGATGTAGAGCCCACAAGGGAAAGGGGCGGAGAGTAGCTGTGCGATTCACTGCCAAGCAGATCAGTGCGGAGACACGTCGACTCGGTCATGCTCTTCGCCCTGGCAAAGTGGTCTCCGCCCTTTCGGAGCACGGTGTGGCGGTCCACGGGTTCCCCGTGGACCGCGCGCAGGCCCCCGGGATCTGGCAGTCCTGGAAGGCCGAGCATCAGCGTACGAGGCTGTGGCCTGTGGTCACGTCCGTCGACCCGGTCGGCCTGGTCGCGCCACCGGTGAACACGGGACGACTCGGTCTAGGAGGCCCCGCGGCCCTCGCGGACGCGATGGCCCGAAACCCGGAGTCCGTCGTTGCTGAGGTGGTCGACGCCGCGGTTCGGGACACCCTTGCCCAGGCCGACGAAGACGAACGGGAGGAGTGGCTGGCCGACCTGGTCCCCGACCGGCTGGTTACGCAACTACGCCCGGCCTATGCGGCGCCGCGCGCAGGAGATGTGTGGGAATATGAACGCCACTGGGCGGGTGATCGGCTTTGGCTGTGTCTCATGGAAGCCGCGGAGGGGTTCGAGCTGCCAGCCCTGCTGCCTGGAGTGCCAGACGCGCCGAACTGGTGGAGCGAACCGGCACAGCGCCTACTTCTCCCTGCGGACCACTTTGCCTTCTTGCGTAGCTGGCATGAGCGCTTCGGGGCGGAGGTTTTCTTCGCCGACGGCTCCAACCTGCGGCTAGTGGTGGCCCGCCCGCCGCTGAACCCGCTGACGGCTGCTCAGGTAGCCGTGGAACAGTTCGCTTACTGTGGCGACCTAGCGGATGACCTGCCAGTCATAGGCAATGACCGTGTACGTTCCGATGTCTGGTCGTTCTGGTGGGACTAACAGAAAGAAATCCAAGGACAGCGATGAAGATCATCGGAATGCTGCCAAGCCGTTTCGGTCAGAGCCTGGCCGTGCTGCTGCTGACCATCCCGCTGGCGACGGCGTGCGGCACTGAGTCCGCGGGCACAACTGCTGCGCCTGGTACGGCCAACGCGCCATCTGCTACCGAGGCGACGGTGGCCACAGTCCGAAAGGAAATCGTCGACGCCGTCGCTGCGGCGGGCCTGACGCAGATGGGTGAGCCGACCAGCGAGAAGGACTGCGCGATAGGCGTTACAGCTCAGCAGAAAGGCAGGGAGGGCGAGTGGGGAGACGAAATCGTCGAGCTCCTACGTAACAAGGGGTGGGCCGGCGACGGGTCTCATTCCGCCGAAGGCCTGGAGCAGACCCTACTCAGGAAGCAGGGCTGGGAGCTGCGCGTGCGCGGCTATAACGGCGACGGGGGAGCGGCCGGACTAGTGGCACTGATCGCCTCCAAGAGCGGCTGCGAGCTGCCATAGGACTGTGTCCTACATGGTGAGCCTGAGGAGTCGCTTGTAGCAGCAGAGGGCAGATTTCAGGCCGAGAAGCCGCTGCTGCTCTTTTGTAATGGCTGCATAATGACTTTGAGTTGCCGATGAGTCAACCTCTTTCATCCTGGGTGTCAGGTGAACCCGGTCGGTTGGAGGAGGTGACGTGGCGAAGCCCCTCGCCGTTGGCGTGGTGATCTCACTGTCGGCGAGGCCGGTTTCGCGCATGAGCCGCTCGACCCGCTTGCGGCCGATCGCCACCCCCTCGAGTTTGAGGACGGCGTGCACACGCGGTGAGCCGTAGATGCCGCCCGGAGTTTGTCCGGGGCCTCTCAGCTCCAGGACAACCCTGCGGATCCAGCGTGAGGCACCAGTCACCGACCCGCCGCCCCCGGCGCTGGATCCTGGCTGGATCCGCACCGAGTCTCCGGTGTCTTCGCAGGTGGTAGTCCTGGTGTCGATGTTCCGCTTCAACGTCTAATACGTTCGGCGAAAGGCCGTCTGACCTGCGACGGAGCGGGTTGGGCGGCCTTTGCGATCCGCGCAGAGTCCGCAGCGTGCTGACTTCGGTCAGCGCGCAGGGTAGCGGATACGCTGCTTCGTCGACCTGCTACTTGGCATCGGCGGACTGGTCCGCGTGCACCTGTCCACGGCGGTCCGGGTTCGCTCCTCGGAGCCAGGCCACAGGTGGATGTAGATGTTCAGCGTCATGGCCGCGTTGGTGTGGCCGAGGCGCTCTGAGACCGTCTTTACGGACTCGCCGTGCTTGATCACGGCCGCAGTGTTCCAGCCGACTCCGACATCAGCGCTGCCGATACGTGCCACAGACCGCAGAAGGCTCACGCTCGAGCATCATTCGTCAGGCGGCGCGGGCTGTGGGTAACTGCGCGATCCACCTCGTGACCTCGGTCAGGTGCTTGGGCTGTAGACCGAGGTGCGGGTCGGGCTGAATGAGGAGGGTCGCTGTTTCCTTCGCAGTGCGCTCCGCCGCCCATTCATGGTCGAGGCCGGTGAAGTCGTCGTCGATCCGGACAGCGGGCGCGTCGTTCAGCCATGTGTCGACGTGGTCGCGCTTCCACAGGTAGCCGTTGGGATGGCTGGTGGGATTTGTGGGCGCGGTAGTTCGACGTGCGGCAGGGTCGGGAGGTCGAGGAGCGGTCCGATCAGGGTAGTGGCGTCCTGCCGCCAGCTAGTGCACCAGACCGGCGTGACAAGCCCCGTACTGATCACGTCCATGAGCATGGGGCCGTGGGCGGGGTTGAGCCAGATGGTGACCGGGTTGTCGGCGCTCCGGCCGGTGGGGACGACACCGTGGCGGGTGTGGGTGGCAGGGGTCGAGCCAGCCGCGTCGGGGAAGGGGGTGAGGACGCCGTCGATGTCGAGGAGCAGGTAGGGCGGACGCATTGGTTCCTCCAAGGGAAGCCGGGCGAATGGCTGTCAGAGCTTGCGAGCGCGGATGAGCAACGTGGTGGGCCAGTGGCCCATGCGGGCGTCGTGGAACTCCTGGGCCGAGGTGAGTCGGAAACCGGCCTGGTTGAGGTGCTTCTCCCACCGGTCCGTGCAGAACTCCCAGCGGGCGATGGGGAGTCGGGTGTGGTCGGGAAGAGTGACGTAGGCACGACGGGGGCGGTCGTCGCCCGAGGGGGTGCGGCCACCGGGCTGCGAGTGAGGGACGGAGAAGGCGAACACCCGTCCGGGCGTGAGGCGCTGGGCGATGGCCGGAAGCAGGAGTTCGGGGGCGACGAGTCCTACGGCGCCGAAGACAGAATAGATCGCGTCGAACTTCTCGTCGGAGGCTTGCAAGTAGTGCGGGGTGTGGCCGGCGACGAAGGCGAGATTGTTCAGCCGTCCGTAGTGAGAGCGGGCGCGGCGGACTTGGAGGCCGACCAGGTCGACGCCGGTGACGTGGGCGCCGTGGCGGGTGGCGAGGTGGGCGGCGTTGTGGCCGGGGCCGCGGCCGACCTCCAGGAGCCGCTTGCCGCGCAGGTCGGGCCCGAGGGCGTCGGCGCCGGGCCCTTGACCGGGTCTCGTGGTCCACTCCATCCGGGCGGGTACGGCCAGAGGTTCGGCAAGTCCGGCGGCGGTGCGTTGGAGGGCGTGGGCGTGCCATGGGGAGGCTTGGGCGAGCACGTCAGATCTCCAGGAGGTGGAGGACGTCGGTGAGGTGGCGGCGGACTGCCTTGAGGTAGGCGGGGTCGGTGGCCGGGTCGTTGATCCAGTGGATGGCCTGCTCCATGAACCACTCGACGGCCCACATGCGGTGCCAGCCCAGGGCCCAGTTCTCGGCGGTGAGCCCGCCCCGCGGGGCGAGGACGTCGGAGGTGCCACCGGCGGTGACGTACTGCTCCAGGAAGACGCGCAGGCGGACGGGGTGCGGGGGCTCGATGGTTCCGTGCCGGCTTGCGAGGTCGAGCAGGCCGGGACGAACTCCGGGAAGCCCGTCTCTCTTCCGTCGGCGGACGTCACGGATGTGAGTTGCAAGTTCGTTGCACGCGGGGTGGTGGCTCCTGGAACACTAGGTGCGCCGGTTCGACAGGACGGAGCGGGGGACGTGGGATGGCAACTTGCCGTTGCATACGGTGCCGTGGGCGGCGGTCTTGTGGAGATCGTTGTGGTCTTCGGCTACCTGGTGGACTGGCAAGAGGCCCGGCGTCGCGTACGGCGCGCTCGTCGTAGGCGCCGGACGCCTGCCCTAACGGAGTACATGGATCCCGTAGCCGACTCCTTGGTGGCGGCGACCCGGATCTTCCTGGGCGGGCTCGCCGGTTGGGTCTTCCACAGCCAGGTCACAGGAGCTGCGGCCGCCGTCGCCGTTGGAGCTGCAGCACCCGCGCTCCTACGTCAGTTGGCGACTGTTCGCACTCTGCGGGCGGTTGTCACGGGGGATACTCCAATCGGAAGCCAGATCCGCAGAACCGAGCAACTTCCAACCGATGGGTCACACGGGGAGGAAGACAGCGCATGAAGGGAGGTGTTGCTGGCCGCTATTGGAACTCCCTGACCGAAGCTGGCGATGTCAAGCGTGGCGAGCGAGCGCCCGTGCCGCGGGCTTGGCGGGGGCATCCGTTGTGGCGCCGCTACATTGCTTCCCTCCTCGACGTCCCCCTTCGGCCGTTGGGCTCTGCTTCTGGGCCAGGGTGGGATGAGTTGCCGAAACTTCCATCAGAACCAGCCGCGGTAGCCGGCGAGAGGCGAGACCTCCTTCCTCCCACTGCCATCGCTGACGCCCTCGACACAGAGACACTTCAAGTCGACCCTCCGGAGAATCCCTTCATGCGGTGGCGTGGCAACGTCCGCGTTGGCGCGTGGTACGCGCAGCGGGAGGCGGCCGAGCGCAGGCGACAGGCCAAGGAGCGCCGTGCTCGGGAGCGTCGGCGGAGCGCCGAGCGGGCCCGGTTGGCCAAAGAGGCGGGCGCCCGCCGGGAGCGCGCCCGTGACGAAGTCGCCCGCATGGAAGCCGAGTTGGCGGCCCGTAGGTCGGCCGAGCGCGGTGCCCGCCTGGACCAGGCGGGGGCGGAGCAGTCCTGCGCCGACGCGCGCGGTCTCGAAGAGGCGCGGGAGCTGATCGCCGAGGCCGAGCGGGCGGTCCTGGAGTCAGCTCTCGCCGAGGCCGCCGAACGGCTCGACGTCGTACGCCCGGCGGCCGAGGGCGTGGCTGACACCGCCGCCGAACTCGGCGACCAGGACCTCGCCCATGAGATCGGGGACGCCCTGCGCGCCGTCACCGAGGCGCTGACCGCGCGCGCGGCGACCGGTGCGATCGACGCGATCGCCGCCCTGGAGGGCCGACTGCCCGATGCCGAACGCCGCGTGGACGAGCTGGAGTTGGCCTATCAGCGGCGCCGGGACCTGGTGGCCGCGCTCCAGGACGCCATGACCGGTGAGGGCTTCGCCTTCGAGGGCGGTGAGGACCGGGGCGGCAGTTTCCGGCTGCACTTCACGCGGCCGACCGGGGCGACGTATGAGACGACGGTCGCCACCGAGGACGACGGCACACTCATCCTCGTCTACCACGTGAAGGGCGAGCCGGACGTCTCCCCGTACGACCACCGGGACGAGACGGTGTGCGACACCACCGAGGCACTGCTGGAGCGAGTGCATGAGGCGCTGGGCGGCGACGACGGCTTCGTGGCGGGTGAGCTCGCCTGGGACGGCAAACCGCCGGGCTCGCGCGCCAAGCCGCTACCCCGCGGTTCCCACGGGACGAGGACGGCGCCATGAGCACGGCCGACTTCACCGAGGGCGAGGACGGCACGAGGCCCGTCACCGTCGACGGGAGGAGGCCAGCGACATAGATGCGGCACTGCGTTCCCTGGAACGCGCCCGCACCATGAATTCACGGACTCCCGTACGGGTTCCTGTAGCAAAGCACCCAGGATTCCTGGAACCTGCTCGCCGCCGAAGACGCTCTCCTCCGCGACGACGGCCCCCAGCCCAGCTACTCCCGCGTCAGCGGCCCCGCCGCCGGCACCGTGACCAGCCACACCGCACGCACCCTGACAGACCTCGCCGACCACATCGGCACCGAGCAACAGCACCGCGACGCCCTCACCCGCTGGGACCCCGCGAACTACAAGCGCGTCCACGCCCTCACCCACGCCGACCTCGGTGACAGCCTCGCCGCCCAGGCCCGCGCCGACGAAGCCGTCGCCGCCTGGACCCAGGCCCTGGTCCTTATGGAGGGCATGACCTCCGACCGCACCCGCAAGGCGATCACCTCAATCTGCTCCACGCTCGCGGTCTACCAGCGCCGCCGCGTTCCCGGCGCCGTCGATCTCGCCCGCCGCGCCCGCGAGGCCCTCGCCTAACATGCCCAACAACCCGCCCGACGAAGGGAACACCGTGGCCCAGCAGACCGACAACCAGCCGAAGGCCCTCAAGCCGGCGCTCGAATCGATGACCCTGCTGGTCGCCGCCGTCATCGTCCATGACAAGGCCACCAACCGCGTCGTCCTCCTCCAGCGCAGCGAGAACGCCAAGTTCGCCCAAGGCATGTGGGACCTCCCCGTCGGCAAGAGCGAACCGGGCGAGCCCATCACGGAGACCGCGGTCCGCGAGCTCTACGAGGAGACGGGCCTCACGGTGAAGCCCGAGTCCCTCAAGGTCGCCCACATCATCCATGGCGCCTGGGGCGTCGAAGCCCCCAACGGCTTCCTCGCGGTCGTCTTCTCTGCCCACGAATGGACCGGCGAACCCGAGAACCGCGAACCACGCAAGCACTCCCAGGTCCGCTGGGTCGATGCCAACGACATCCCCGACGCTTTCGTCGACATCACCGCCAGCGCCCTGCGTCAGTACTTGGATGGCAACTCTCAGGTGTCAATCGACGGGTGGAACTAGCCCGCCTATCTAATGCGGGCGAATTCTGAATCGACCAACGATAGTTAAGGGAGACCTGGGTGCAGGGGCCGTCCGTATCACGGCGTTCGATCAAGAAGTGCGAGCAAGCGTGGCTTCAAGGAGTTGCGCAGCTGAGGATGGGCAATCGGGCTGCTGCGGCTGAATCCTTTCACGCGGCCGTCGCGCACGACCCGTTTGCCGCTGACGCCTGGCTGGGACTGCATGCCACGGGACAGCTCCAAGGCCAGGCGATCGAGGCCATGCACGGTCAAGCCCAGTCCTTCGGCGCCATGCGCACGAAGCTCCAGACCCCGTTGTCCTCTCGGTTCCAGATCGGGGGCTACGTGAACTTCCGTTTAGAGACGCGCCGCGACCTGTGGCTCGCGAGGGCGACGAAGCTCGTGGACGACGGCCTACTCGATCAAGCATGGAGCATGCTCTCCCACGCAGTGCTCGACTGTGACGAGACTCGCTTCGTCTGCGCACGCTACGCCGTCCCTGAAGAAGGACTGGCCACTTCTTCTGACCTTTGCCGAGGGAATCCGGGACTCCTTTCTACGGGACGAGTCGCAGCTCTGCGTTGCGGCCAGTCTCATCGCCCAAGGTGTCTCCCATGAGGCGCTCAACGTGCTGAACCCACTCCCGCAAGCGCTGACCGACAATGCCGGCTATCTCGGGGAGGTTGCCTACCTGCGCGGCCGTGCGTATGAGCAGCTCGGCCGGGCTGAGGAAGCTCTGAAGCAGTTCCAGACAGCGTTCCGGTACAGCCCGACCCTGGGTGATGTGGCCCAGCGGGCGAAGGTGGTGGCCTCGCCTGCTGCGCGCGTGCCCGTCCAGGCTGCTGGGGCTGTGCAGGAACAGCATGAGGACTCCTCCGGTGTCACCTTGAGCGACGAGGAGCGTTCGGCATTGCTGGACGAGGCAATGGCCGAACTCGACGAGATGGTCGGGCTGGCCCCGGTGAAACGCCAGGTGCGGACCCTGTCGGCACAGCTGAGGATGGCGTCCGTGCGAAGAAGCCAGGGCCTGGCTGCGGCACCGGCTCCACAGCACTTGGTATTTGCCGGGCCGCCCGGCACAGGCAAGACCACGGTGGCCCGTGTCGTCGGCAAGGTCTTCGCAGGGCTTGGCTTGCTGGCCCGAGGCCACGTGGTCGAGGCCCAGCGCGTCGACCTCGTGGGACAGCACCTCGGAGAGACGGCGATCAAGACGTCAAAGATCATCGACGAGGCCCTGGACGGCGTTCTCTTCATCGACGAGGCGTACGCACTGGCCAACACCGGGTACTCGGGTGGTGACGCCTTCGGCAAGGAAGCCCTACAGGTGCTCCTCAAGCGAGCCGAAGACGACAGGCACCGCCTGGTTGTGGTTCTCGCCGGGTACCCGAACGAGATCGATGACCTCCTGTCCACCAACCCAGGTCTCACCTCCCGCTTCAATACTCGGGTGGACTTCCCGGCCTACTCGGCTGACGAGCTGGTGCTGATCGCGGAGTCGTTCCTGGGAGCTCAAGGCGATGCCCTTACCGACGAGGCGGCGGTTGCGCTGCGCACGTCATGTGACCTCGTCGCCACCAACGGTCTGATCGACCGGCTTGGTAATGGCCGCTTTGCGCGCGAACTCGCTCGGAAGGCTGCCGCAGTGCGGGACCTACGGGTCTACGACGCGTATGGCAGCTCTGGAGTCCCGTCGGAGGACGAGGTCACCACGCTGCACGTGGGTGATGTCATGGACGCGTACCAGGAACTCACTGAAAGCGTTCTGCCGAACCGCTGACTGAGGGATCGCGATGTCCCCAGTCCGCAGGGCACCCGCGCTTCAATGTCTGGCCGGTGACATAGCGCCACTTCGCTGATCTGGTGAACGTGCAGGTCCTATGGGGTCTGACTCTTCGGAGTCAGGCCCCTTGGTGCTTGCCGCGCGGTTTCGGGTGGTGGGAGGCGACGGTGAAGAGCCGGGGCTGGATGTCGGTGGCGATGGTGGCTGCCTGGTCCATGTGGGCCTGGGCCTCGGGATTGGCGCGCATTGCCCAGTAGTGGTCCTCGGACTCCCACTGGGCGTAGTTGATGACGCGCTGCCCGTCCTGGCTGGCGTGGAAGTTGGCGCAGAGGAAGCCGGGCTGGTGCTTCATGGTTGCCTCCGTGGCGTGGGCCAGGAGGTCGAGGAGTTCCCGTTGTCGCCCTGGCGGGACGGTGAAGACGTTGATCAGTGTCGCCACGGGGCGACTGCTGTCGATGGCGGCGGTCACGGTCACAGGCGTCTCCCTCTCGTCGTCGTTCTCCGCTGGTCCTTATTGCACATATATTGCAGTTGCTGAGTATGCGCAGATTGAGGTGGGCCGATGGGTGGACCAGTGGTGCTCGGGATCGAGTCCTCGTGTGACGAGACCGGTGTCGGGATCGTGCGGGACGGGGAGCTTCTCGCTCATGTCGTGGCGTCGAGCATGGACGAACACGCCCGCTTCGGCGGGGTCGTGCCCGAGATCGCCGCCAGGGCGCATCTGGAGGCGTTCAACCCGGTCGTGCGTGCGGCCCTCGATCGGGCAGGGCTGCGGCTGGGCCAGATCGACGCCGTCGCCGTGACCACCGGTCCCGGTCTCAGCGGTGCCCTCCAGGTCGGCCTCGCGGGGGCCAAGTCGCTCGCCTATGCGGCGGGGGTGCCGTTGTTCGGGGTGCATCACCTGGCCGGACACGTGGCCGCGGACACGCTGGAGCACGGGCCGCTGCCCACTCCGTGTGTCGTACTGATCGTCTCCGGCGGGCACACCTCCCTGCTGCTCGTCCGGGATCTGGTGCGCGAGCCGATCCTGCACCTCGGGGACACCCTCGACGACGCGGCCGGTGAGTGCTTCGACAAGGTCGCCCGCATCCTCGGCCTGCCCTACCCGGGCGGGCCCGCGATCGACCGGGCGGCACGGGAAGGCGACCCGCGCACCGTCGACTTCCCCCGGCCCCTCACCCGCCCCGGCGACGACCCGTACGCCTTCTCCTTCTCGGGCCTCAAGACGGCCGCGGCACGGTGGGCCGAGAAGCACCGGTCACGCGGTGCGGAGGTGCCGGTGGCCGACGGTGCCGCCGCCCTCCAGGAGGCCGTCGCGGACGTGCTGACCCGCAAGGCGCTCGCCGCCTGCCGCGCCCACGACGTGCGGACGCTGATCGTGGTGGGCGGCGTCGCGGCGAACTCCCGGGTCCGGGGCCTGGCCGAGCAGCGGTGCGCCGACGCCGGGGTGGAGTTGCGGGTGCCGCCGCTGACGCTGTGCACGGACAACGGCGCCATGATCGCGGCCGTGGGCGACCTGCTCGTCCGCTCGGGGGCCGAGCCCGCGCCACTGGAGGTGTCCATCGATCCGTCGGCGCCGCTGGAGTACGCCTCTTTGACCCCGCTGCCGTCAGGCGGGGGCCGGACAGTGGCCGCCGGTGGCCGGCGCCTCCTCGTCCGTCCCGGGGTGTAGCACCTGAGCGGCGTCCAGGAGTGCCTCGACCACCTCGTCCAGGTCGAGGCGCTTCTCGACGGACCGCAGTTGAGGGAGCCCGGCACGGGTGCTGACCCGGGGCGGAGCGAGCAGGCTGCAACAGTCCTCGTCCGGGAGGATCGAGATCTCGGCGGTGCCGATGGACCGGGCCTCGTCGATGATCTCCTGCTTCTCCCAGCCGATCAGCGGCCGCAGCACGGGCAGCGCCGCCGCCTCGTCCACGGCGACCAGATTGGCCAGCGTCTGGCTGGCCACCTGGCCCAGACTGTCGCCCGTCACCAGCGCCTGCGCGCCGGTACGGGCGGCCAGCGCGGAGGCGGTACGCACCATCAGCCGCCGCTGGGCGACGACTTGAAGCCGTCCGGCCCCGGCCACGGCGAGCTGCTTCTGCGCCTTGCCGAGTGCGATGACGTGCAGGGACCCGGGCGGCTGGTAGCGGTTCAGCTCCCGTGCCAGGGCGTACGCCTTGTACACCGACGACGGGTTCGTGTACGGAGCCCCGTTGAAGTGCACGAAGTCGCAGGCCAGGCCGCGCCGCATGGCCCGGTGGGCGGCCACGGGCGAGTCGTAGCCCCCGGACAGCAGCACCAGAGCACGGCCGCTGGAGCCGACCGGTAGTCCGCTCAGGCCGGGGAGCCGCCGCCAGGACAGATACGTCTCCTTGTGGTCGATCTCCACCGCCAGTGTGACGTCCGGCCGGGCGAGGTCCACGCGCAGCCCCGGGAACTGTGCCAGGACTCGGGCGCCGAGGTGCGCGTCGACCTGGGACGAGGTCAGCGGGAACCGCTTGTTCCGCCGCTTGGTCCGCACGGCGAACGTGGCGCCGTCCCGGGTGCCGCCCAGGGCGTCGAGGGCGGCCGAGGTGATGGCGTCCAGCTCGCTGGGCACCCGCACGGCCGGCTCCACGGAGTTGAAGCCGATGACTCTGCGCGCCCGCTCCAGCAGAGCCTCCTGGGGTACCTGCCCGCCCAGTACGGTCACGTTCTGGGCGGTCTTGATCCACGTGGAGCCGCCGATCCCGCGCAGTGCGAGACGCAGGTTGTCGTGCAGCCGCTCGGTGAAGCGGTGCCGGTTGCGGCCCTTGAGGAAGATCTCACCGTGCTTGAGCAGTACGCATGAGTCGTACGGGCCGGATGCCGTAGGGGGAGCGGGAACGCTGGGTTTGTCGGACATGTCAGCCTCTCAGAAGTCCCAGTCGTCGTCGGCGGTGTCCTCCGCCTTGCCCATGACGTAGGAGGAGCCGGAGCCGGAGAAGAAGTCGTGGTTCTCGTCCGCGCCGGGGGACAGCGCGGCCAGGATCTCCGGGTTCACCTCGGTCTCGTCCGCGGTGAAGCGGGCCGGGTAACCGAGGTTCATCAGCGCCTTGTCGGCGTTGTAACGGACGAAGACGGCGACATCGTCCATCAGCCCGAGCGGCTCGTACAGCTCGCCGGAGTACCGGAGTTCGAGCTGGTACAGCTCCTCCAGCAGGTCGTACGTGAACGTCCGCATCTCCTCCTGCCCCGAGGCGTCGAGCTTCTCCAGGCCGCGCTGGTACTTGTAGCCGGAGTAGTAACCGTGCACGGCCTTGTCGCGCAGGATCAGGCGGATCATGTCCGCGGTGTTGGTGAGCAGGGCGTGGGTGGAGAAGTGCAGCGGGAGGTAGAAGCCCGCGTACAGCAGCAGCGACGACAGCAGGGTGGAGGCGACCTTCCGCTTCAGCGGGTCGTCGCCGTAGTAGTACTTCAGGACCGTCTTGCAACGCTGCTGGAGGACGTCGTTGCCCACGGCCCAGCGGTACGCGTCGTCGATCTCCGGGGTGTTGGAGAGGGTGGAGAAGACGGAGGAGTAGCTGCGGGCGTGCACGGCCTGCATGAAGGCGATGTTGGTGTAGACGGCCTCTTCGTGCTCGGTGCGGGCGTCCTGGATCTGGACGATCTCGCCGACCGTGGCCTGGACGGTGTCGAGCATGGTCAGACCGGTGAACACCCGCATGGTGAGCGTGCGTTCGGCTGCAGTGAGCCGCTGCTGCCAGGCGTTCACGTCGTTGGAGAGCGGTACCTTCTCCGGCAGCCAGAAGTTGGCGGTGAGGCGGTTCCAGACCTCCAGGTCCTTCTCGTCGGTGACGCGGTTCCAGTTGACCGGGCGGAGCCGGGCGGCCGGGTCGTGGCGGTAGGCGGGCGGGGTGACCGACAGCTCGGTCAGCGGGGCGGGGGTCGTGGTCATGGTGCGTGCTTCCGGGAGAGTGCGGGCGACTGGCGTCACAGGGTGCAGGACAGGCAGTTCTCGATCTCGGTGCCCTCCAGGGCCTCTTGGCGCAGCCGGATGTAGTAGAGCGTCTTGATGCCCTTGCGCCAGGCGTGGATCTGCGCCTTGTTCAGATCGCGCGTGGTGGCCGTGTCCCGGAAGAACAGCGTGCAGCTCAGGCCCTGGTCGACGTGTCGGGTGGCCGCCGCGTAGGTGTCGATGATCTTCTCGTAGCCGATCTCGTACGCGTCCTGGAAGTACTCCAGGTTGTCGTTGTCCATGTGCGGCGCCGGGTAGTAGACGCGGCCGAGCTTGCCCTCCTTGCGGATCTCCACCTTCGAGGCGATCGGGTGGAGGGAGGCGGTCGAGTCGTTGATGTAGCTGATGGAGCCGGTCGGCGGCACGGCCTGGAGATACTGGTTGTAGATGCCGTGCTCCCGCACGGACTCCTTCAGCTCGCGCCAGTCGGCCTGCGTGGGCAGGGTGATCCCCGCGTCGGCGAACAGCGCCCGGACCCGCTCGGTGGCCGGTTCCCACACCCGCTCCGTGTACTTGTCGAAGTAGGAGCCGTCGGCGTACGCGGTCTTCTCGAAGCCGTCGAAGGCGGTGCCGCGTTCGCTCGCGATCCGGTTCGAGGCGCGCAGGGCGTGGAAGGCGACCGCGTAGAAGTACATGTCGGTGAAGTCGATGCCTCCTCGCTGCCGTAGTGGATGTGCCGCGAGGCGAGGTAGCCGTGCAGGTTCATCTGGCCGAGGCCGATGGAGTGGGAGAGGTCGTTGCCGTGCGCCACGGAGGGCACGGCGTCGATGTGCGACTGGTCGGAGACGGAGGTCAGGCCGCGCACGGCGGTCTCGACGGTCGCGCCGAGGTCGGGGGAGGCCATCGCCGCGGCGATGTTGAGCGAGCCCAGGTTGCAGGAGATGTCCTTGCCCACGGTCTCGTAGCCGAGCGAAGTGTCGTAGGTGCTCGGCGTGTTGACCTGGAGGATCTCCGAGCACAGGTTGGACATGTTGATCCAGCCCGGGATCGGGTTGGCCCGGTTCACCGTGTCCTCGAACAGCAGATACGGGTAGCCGGACTCGAACTGGAGCTCCGCGATCGTCTTGAAGAACTCGCGGGCGCTGAGCGTCGTCCTGCGGACGCGGGGGTTGGCGACCAGCTCGTCGTAGTGCTCGCTGACGGACAGGTCGGCCAGTGGCTTGCCGTACTCGCGCTCGACGTCGTACGGCGAGAATAGATGCATGTCCGCGTTGCGCTTGGCCAGTTCGAAGGTGATGTCGGGGACGACGACACCGAGCGAGAGGGTCTTGATGCGGATCTTTTCGTCCGCGTTCTCCCGCTTGGTGTCCAGGAACCGCATGATGTCCGGGTGATGGGCGTGCAGGTACACCGCGCCCGCGCCCTGCCGCGCGCCGAGTTGGTTGGCGTAGGAGAAGGAGTCCTCGAGGAGCTTCATCACGGGGACGACACCGGAGGACTGGTTCTCGATCTTCTTGATCGGAGCGCCCTGCTCACGCAGGTTCGTCAGCAGCAGCGCCACGCCGCCACCCCGCTTGGACAGTTGCAGCGCGGAGTTGATGCCGCGTCCGATGGACTCCAGGTTGTCCTCGACGCGCAGCAGGAAGCAGGAGACCAGCTCGCCGCGCTGGGCCTTGCCCGCGTTGAGGAAGGTGGGGGTGGCGGGCTGGAAGCGGCCGGTCATCATCTCGTCGACCAGGCGGGAGGCGAGCGCCTCGTCGCCCGCGCCCAGGAACAGGGCGGTGGCGACGACCCGGTCCTCGTACCGCTCCAGGTAGCGGGAGCCGTCGAAGGTCTTCAGCGTGTACGAGGTGTAGTACTTGAACGCGCCCAGGAAGGTGCGGAAGCGGTGCTCATGGGCGTACGCCTGCCGGTACAGGTCCTCCAGGAACTCCCACCGGTAGCGCCGGATCGGCGCCTCCTCGTAGTAGTCGTTCTCGATGAGGTAGTCGATCTTCTCCTTCAGCGACCCGAACTCCACCGTGTTCGGGTTCACATGCTGGAGGAAGTACTGGCGGACGGCCTCGCGGTCCTTGCCGAACTGGATGCGGCCGTCGCAGTCGTACATGTTCAGCAGGGCGTTCAGCGCGTGGTAGTCCTTGCGCGTGCCGACCGACTCGCGCGGGGCCGCGGGGGCCGTGCTTGCCGTGGTGAGGGTGCTCATGCCGCCTGTCGCTCCGCCGTCTGTCGTGTCCAAAATTCCCGCAGTCCTTCCCTCACGGCGCGGACGTCGCGGTCCGTGCCCAGCAGTTCGAATCGGTACAGCTCCGGGACCTGGCACTTCGCCGAGATCACCCGGCCGGCCAGGCAGTGGGCGGCGCCGAAGTTGGTGTTGCCGGAGGCGATGACCCCCCGCAGCAGCGTCCGGTTGGCCTCGATGTTCAGGAAGCGGATGACCTGCCTGGGGACCGCTCCGGAGCGGTCACCGCCGCCGTAGGTCGGCACGATCAGCACATACGGCTCGGTGACCCGGGGCATGCCTTCGCGGTGCGGGTGCACGGGGATGCGTGTGGCGGGCAGGCCCAGCTTCTCCACGAAGCGCTTGGTGTTCTCCGAGACGCTGGAGAAATACACGAGACCGTTCATCGGTCGCCGGCTCCTCTCGCTCGTTCCCGTCTCCGTCCGAGGACCGGGAGGGGAGGAGCGGCGCGGCGCGTACGACGGGACGCCGGGGCGGCGGAGATACGCGGTACGCCTCGCCCGGATCCGTGCGGCTGCCACCTGGCCCTCCCTCGGGGCCTCGGAGCGCGCACGCCGCTGTCCGGTGTGCGCACCGGTGGCAGGTCTTCGGACTCGCGGGCGCGTCTCGTGTTGTACGAGACCCCTACTGGCCGTCGCTTCCCAGGCCCGGTACGTCGGGCCCAGTGCGTATGACGGCGGTCGTTACCGCTCACCGCTGCGGGGCAGTCCCGGACTCTCACCGGGTTCCCTCTTGCGACGCCGAACACAGCAGTGCCCGGCGAACCACCAGCACCGCCAACACTACATCTAGAACTCGGCGAGTGCGCGCATCCCAGATGTTGTGTCAGGAGTGAAACTTAGGTAACCCTAAGTTCTGGTGCGGTCGGACGGGTACCGCCCTCGGGGAGCGCGTCCCGCCCCGGTGCTGGCGCGTGCGCCGGACGCGTTGGATAGGTTTCGACGGTCGCGGGGACATGGCGAGAGGGGCCGGGGCGGGATGGGGCGCGGTGAGCGGGAGGCGGTTGCCGCGGGAGGGCGGCTGTACGAGGCGGCGCAGGCGGTGGCCGACGACCACGGGCGGGCCGTCGAGGCGGTTCGGGCGGCGCTGAAGCCGATCTGCGACACGGCGGCGGAACAGGCGCTGGACGCCATCCCGGTGACCCGGTTGAAGGAGGTCACCGAGGGGCGGCTGAGGCTCGGGGAAGTCGAGCGGAGCGGGCTGCGGTCGGTCCGGCAGGTACTCGACGCCGGTCCCTACCGGTTGCGGCAGATTCCCGGCGTGGGGGAGCGGACCGCCGATCAGGTCATCGCGGCGGCACGTCAGATAGCCGATGCCGTTCGGGAGGCCGTCGCCGTCCACATCGACGTGGACCGGCCGGAGCCGCGGACCACCGCACTCGTCATGGCCCTGCAGGTGCTGGTGGAAGCGGGCCCCGACGCGCGGCGAGCCGTCGACACGGCCGCGGCGCTCTCGGAGCGGCTCGGTCCGCTGCTGGCCGAGGCCAAGCCGGCCGCCGGGCGGCTGGGGATGCTGCTGGCGGGGAAGGCCAAGCGAGTTCGGGCGCTGGAGGCTGTCGCGGAGCTTCGCGGGCTGACCGAGGAGGCGGCGCGGGGCGATGTACCGGAGCTGCTCGCGCAGGCCTCGGTGGACCTGCTGCGCGGTACCCCGACCGAGGCCGCGGCCTGGGTCGACTTCGAGCTGCGGTCCGCCGACTACTACAGCCTGCTCGCGGAGATCTCCGGCCGCAGACCGGACACGGCCGCCGTCGAGGGGTTCCTGCCCGACGACGTCGCCGAGCGGGTCCGTGACCAGACGCTCGACGACACGCACCGGCGGGTGTCGCTACGCGGCTACCAAGCCTTCGGCGCGCGCTTCGTCCTGGCGCAACGCAAGGCGATGCTCGGCGACGAGATGGGGCTCGGCAAGACCATCCAGGCCATCGCCGCGCTGGCGCATCTCGCTGCCGAGGGGCAGAGCCACTTCATGGTCGTCTGCCCGGCCAGCGTCCTGATCAACTGGACACGCGAGATCGAGGCCCGCAGCAAGCTGCGCGTGATGCCTCTGCACGGCCCCGACAGACAGGAAGCGTTCGCCGACTGGAAGGGCAGGGGCGGCGTAGCGGTGACCACCTTCGACGCCCTGCGCGGCTTCCCGGTCCCCGGCGGCGGCGAGCTGGGGATGCTGGTCGTGGACGAGGCGCACTATGTGAAGAACCCGAAGACGCGCCGCTCCCGGGCCGTGACGGAATGGTCCGAACGATGCGAACGCGTTCTCTTCATGACGGGCACCCCCATGGAGAACCGGGTCGCCGAGTTCCGCAGCCTGGTGCGGATTCTCCAGCCGCGCCTGGCGGAGGCCATCGGTGACCGTGACGGAGTGGCCGGTTCCCAGGCCTTCCGGAAGGCTGTCGCCCCGGTCTATCTGCGCCGCAACCAGCAGGACGTCCTGACCGAACTGCCCGCGCTCCAGCAGACGGACGAGTGGGACGAGTTCAGCGCGTCGGACGAAGAGGCCTACCGCGAGGCCGTGAGCGCGGGCAATTTCATGGCGATGCGCAGAGCGGCGTACGCGCGCCCCGAGAAGTCGGCCAAGCTGAACCGGCTGCGTGAGATCGTCGAGGACGCCGCCGAGAACGGGCTGAAGGTGGTGGTGTTCTCCGCCTTCAGGGATGTCCTCGGGGCGGTGAAGGACACGCTGGATGACGCGCGGAGCAAGGGCGGCGGCCCGGTGTTCGGCCCGATCTCGGGAAGCGTGCCGCCCGCGCGCCGTCAGCGGTCGGTGGACGAGTTCGCCGCCGTGCCCGGTCATGCGGTGCTGGTGGCGCAGATCGAGGCGGCCGGGGTGGGGCTCAACATGCAGGCCGCGTCGGTCGTGATCATCTGTGAGCCACAGCTCAAACCGACCATCGAACACCAGGCGGTGGCGCGGGCCCATCGCATGGGGCAGGTGCGGTCGGTCCGGGTGCACCGGCTGCTCACCACCCGCGGGGTGGACGAGCGGATGGTGGAGATGCTGAAGAACAAGACCCGCCTGTTCGACGCGTACGCACGGCGCAGCGCGGTCGCCGAGTCGACGCCGGACGCGGTCGACGTCTCGGACACGACGATGGCCCGCCAGATCGTCGAGGAGGAGCAGGCGCGGCTGGCAGCGGTCCGCGACGGGTCCGCGGGACACCCGTGAGCGACCGCCCGACCCCAACGCACGTCAACAGGCGGCCCGTTCGCGTACCGGGGACCAACGGCCCTTCCGGCCGGGGTGTGGTCCGGCGGTAGCGTCGGTGCGGGTGTGGCTGGAAGGCCCGGGGTGTCCGGGCATGGGGCGTTGGAGGGTGCATGTCGCCGCGGGCCGGAGTGGATGCGCGAGAGCTGCTGTCCCGGTTGCCGCTGTTCGCCGGGCTCACCTCCGAGCAGCTCGGGGTGATCTCGGCCGGGTGTTCCTCCGTGACGCTGGCGCGCGGGCGGGTGCTCTTCCATCAGGGCGATCCGGTGCGGGGCTTCTTCTTCGTCCTGGGCGGGCAGATGCAGCTCTCGGTGTCCACGGGCGACGGGTCGGAGAAGGTCGTGGAGATCGTGTCGGCCGGGGAGAGCTTCGGGGAAGCGGTGGTCTTCGACGGCAGCACCTACCCGGTCACCGCGACGGCGCTGGTCGGTACGGAGATGCTGGCGGTCGCCGGCCGGGCGATGCTCGAACTGCTCGACCGGGACCCGTCGTTCGCCCGCCGGATGCTCGGCAACATGGCGGTGCGGTTGCGCCGACTCGTACGGGACGTGGAGTCCTACTCGCTGCGGACGGGTGAGCAGCGCGTCATCGGGTTCCTCCTGCACAACGCCACCACCGACGAGGAGTGCCGGGACCAGGTGCGGCTGCCCGTGTCGAAGCAGATCCTCGCCTCGCGGCTGAACCTCACCCCGGAGACGTTCTCCCGTGTCCTGCACGGACTGTCGGCCCAGAGCCTGATCAGCGTGCGGGGCCGGTGCATCGCGCTCCACGACACGACCGCCCTGCGGGACAAGCTGGCATGGCGGTGAGGGCGGTGACCGACACCACAGCGCACCTTGCTCCCTCCTTGATCTGTGTCAAGGAGACGGCGGTGGCATCGGCCTAGCGTCGGCTCCACGGGGACACCACTCATTGCCAAGGAGCATGGATGTTCTGCTATCAGTGCGAACAGGCCGACCGTACCGGTGAGACGCTCGGCTGCGCGGGCCCGCTGGGCAACTGCGGCAAGGATCCCGCCACCGCTGACCTCCAGGACGTACTGATCCACGCGGTGAAGGGCATCGCCCAGTACGCGACGCGGGCCCGCGCCCTGGGCGCTCCCGACGAAGAGGCGGCGCCCTTCATCCTCTACTCGGTCTTCACCACCCTGACCAACGTCAACTTCAACCCCACCCGCTTCGTCGCCCTGATCCAAGAGGCCGCGGCCGTACGCGACCGGGTGCGGGCCCGGTACGAGGACGCCGCGCGGGCCCGCGGGCAGCGGCCCGAGCACCTCACCGGCCCCGCGCGGTGGGAGCCCGCCGCCGATCTGGACGGGCTGCTGCGGCAGGCGCCCTCGTACCGGGTGGACGCGGGGCTCTCCGCGGTCGGCCCCGATGTCGTCGGGCTGCGCTCGCTGCACCTGTACGCGATCAAAGGCATCTGCGCGTACTCCTACCACGCCCACGTGCTCGGGCAGCAGCGCGACGAGGTGTCCGCCGGGGTCGAGGAGGCGCTGGCCTACCTGGCCGAACAGCCCACGGACACCGATGAGTTGCTCGCGCGCGCGGTCGGGCTCGGCCGGCTCAACCTGACGGTCATGGAGATGCTCGACGCCGCCAACACCGGCACGTTCGGCCCTCAGCAGCCGACGGCCGTACGGACAACTCCGGTGGCGGGCAAGGCGATTCTGGTCAGCGGCCACGATCTGCGGGACCTGGCGGCGCTGCTGGAGCAGACGAAGGACACCGGCATCAACGTCTACACGCACGGCGAGATGCTGCCCGCGCATGCCTACCCGCTGCTCAAGGCGTACCCGCACCTGGTCGGCAACTACGGCGGCGCCTGGCAGGACCAGCAGCGGGAGTTCACGAAGTTCCCCGGCCCGATCCTGATGACGTCGAACTGCATCATCGAGCCGTACCCGGCGTACCGCCGACGGATCTACACGACCGGGCCCGTGGGCTGGCCGGGGGTGCGGCACCTGGCGGACCACGACTTCTCCGCCCTGATCAAGGCCGCGCAGGCGATGCCCGGCTTCCGCGCGGACGAGCCGGAGGAGCGGTTCATCACGGTCGGGTTCGGGCGCGACGCGCTGCTCTCCGTCGCGGACAAGGTCACCGACGCCGTACGGCAGGGTGCCATCCGGCACTTCTTCCTCGTCGGCGGCTGCGACGGCCCCACCGTCGGCCGTGAGTACTACCGGGACTTCGCGCTGGGGGCGCCGGACGACTCGGTGGTGCTGACGCTGGGCTGCGCCAAGTACCGTTTCAACGGGCATGACTTCGGCGAGATCGACGGGATTCCCCGGCTGCTGGACCTCGGCCAGTGCAATGACGCCTTCTCCGCCGTCAAGATCGCCCAGGCGTTGGCCGACACGTTCGCGTGCGGCCTCGACGAACTGCCGCTGACACTCGCCCTGTCCTGGACCGAGCAGAAGGCGGTGGCCGTGCTGCTGAGCCTGCTGGCGCTCGGGTTCCGCGACATCCACCTGGGTCCGTCGCTGCCCGTCTATCTCACGCCGGGGCTGGTGGCGGCGCTCGTCGACACGTTCGGGCTGCGCACCATCGGCGACCCGGCCATCGACGTCGCGGCGGCGCTGGAGAGGTCCGCGTCATGACGTCGGCCACCGAGCCCCGTACCGGGAGCGCCGGGGAGGCGGCGGACGGGGCCGTCCCGGTCACGCTGCACACCTTCGACGGGCAGCGGCTGGAGTTCCCGTGCGCGCCGGGGCAGAGCGTCCTTGAGGCGGCGGCGGAGTGGGGCGCCGCGCTGCCCGCCGCGTGCCGTCAGGGCACGTGCGGCTCCTGCCGGGCCACCGTCGTCTCCGGCGCGTACGACCTGGGCGCGCACAGTACGCAGGCGCTGCCGCCGGGGGAGCGGGCGAACGGCGGCGTGCTGCTCTGCCGCACCTTCCCGCGCGAGGCGCTGGCGGCCGAACTGCCCTATGACGACTCACGGATCGTCTACGGCTCGATCCCGGTCCGCGAGGGCACGCTCACCGCGCTCGAGCACGTCGCACGCGGCACCGTCAGGCTGGAACTGGTGCTGGAGCCGGACGAGGAGGAGGGCGGCGGCTTCCAGTTCGACGCGGGACAGTTCGTCGAGGTCGAGGTGCCGGGCAGCGGCGGCGCGCGGCGCGTCTACTCCCTTGCCAACACCGGGAATTGGGACGGCGTCCTGGAGCTGTACGTGAAGCTGCTGCCCGACGGGCTGTTCTCCTCATACCTGCGGGAACGGGCCCGGGTGGGCGACCGGCTGACGGTGCACGGCCCGCAGGGCGCGTTCGGGCTGCGCGAGACCGGGCTGCGGCCCCGCTGGTTCGTGGCCGGTGGTACGGGACTGGCGCCGCTGCTGTCCATGGCACGGCAGATGGCCGAATGGCAGGAGCCGCAGCGGGCCCGCTTCTACTTCGGCGTGAATGAGGAGGACGACGTCTTCGGCGAGGCCCCGCTCCAGGAGATCGCCGCCGGGCTGCCGGGATTCACCCACGAGATCTGCGTACGCCGACCGGGCACCCGCTGGCAGGGCGCCATCGGCACACCGGCCGAACGCCTCGGCGACGCACTGCGCACCCTGGACGGAAGGGAGTCGCCGGACATCTACGTATGCGGCCCACCGCCACTGATCGAGGCCGTCACGAACGTGGCGACGAAGCAAGAGATCCCCCAGGACCGGGTGTTCCGGGAACTGTTCCTACCGACCTGACCGGGCGAACGAAGGGCGGCCGCAACCTCGCGACCGCCCTCGCACGGCATCCCCGTCCGGTCTCCGTGCCGGGACGGAGCCGCGGATCAGGGCCGGATCACGCGGCAGTGAGGCTCAAGGCCGCGCCGGTCAGTTCTCTCAGCTTCTCGCGCGTCTCGGCGTCGGTCGAGTAGACGACCGTACCGACCATTCCACGTGTCAACAGCACCTTGTACGTGTTGCGGATCAGCCGGTCGACATCCGCGTCCGGAGTCGACTTCTTGAAGACCGGGTCCTTGGAGGCCGTACGGTCGGTGACCCACCGGTCGCCCCGCCACACCAGGTCGGGGCCGATGATGACGCCACTCCAGTCGTACTCGAAGCCCTGCGCCGTGTAGACGCAGCCCACCTGACCGAAACCGGCCGGGTCGGTCGCCCACAGGGCCGCCGGGGGCGCGCCACCGATGGCCCGGTCACCGAAGACGTTCCAGGGGCGTTCCCACTCCCCGACGACGACGTCCGCGGGCAGCGCCTGCCCGGGCGGGACCTTCTTCGTCCACTTCCAGCAGTAGCCCGCGGATATACGCGCGCCGTAATTCTGCGCGCGGCGGTCGTCGAGGAACGCCTCCATCTCCTGCGGGCTGTCCGCGACCATGAGCCGCATCTTGTCGTCGGGTTCCCAGACCACCGGGCCCCCCGGCTCGAGCCCCAACAGCCGCACCACCCACCGCAGATACGCGTCGCTGCCACCGCACCGGAACTGGCTGTCCAGCGGCACCACATGACAGCGGAGCCCCTTCTTCGCGGCGGCTGCTTCGATCTCCGCGACCGTACCCATCTCGCCGGGTCGGACGACCTGATGCTCGTCCAGCAGGAACACCGGGACGCGCGCCGCGTCCAGAAGCTCTTCGATCTGGGCTTTGCCGGTGCGGTTCGACGCCGGCGTGTAGCGGTTGGCCGAAGTCTCCCGAATGCGGTGGGCTTCGTCGCAGATCAGGACGTCGAGACCGTTGCGCTCGGCGGTCATGAAGCTGTTGAAGTACTTGAAGAGGTCCTGTACTTCACGCTTTCGCGCGCCCGCGACCTTCCTCATCGTCGTCGTGAACGAGCTGGAGCCCGTCGCGTGCAGTGCGGAGATGTTCTGCCGGTACAGCTCGCCGAGGAGCGACAGCGCGATGACGCTCTTGCCGGTGCCGGGCCCGCCGGTGACGACCACGACCTCCTTGTGGTCGGACTGCTTGGCACGGCGAACGGCGTTGAGGACCGTGCGGAACGCGATCTTCTGCTCGTCCAGCAGTACGAACTGCTCGCGCTCGCGCACCTCTTGGGCCGCCACCGCCATGAGCTGCTTGGACGGACCGATCTTCCCGTTCAGGAGCTCGTCCGCGGCCGAAGCGCCAGACCCTGTGCCCAGCCTCGTACGCAGAAAGTCGATGAACTGGCCGCGCCGCGCACCGATGAAGAGCTGCCCGAGCTGGTCCTGCTCGGCCTCGAAGAGCCCGCTGACGCCGAACTCGGTGGCATTGTGCAGGTACGCGGCACCACAGACACGTTCCGGGTGCCCGGCCAGCGCTCCGTTGAAGGAGATGAGGTACTCGCAGTACCCGCGCACCTGGTCGACAGGGTTCAGCACGGCCCGGGTGTATGCGTCGATGCGGCACAGCGACGGATCGTCGTCGTCCGGCTCGGCGCTGCTCCACTGCTTCAGCTCCACGACGACGTACGACGGCAGACCGGTCTCGGGGTGCACCCCGGCGAGCACGGCATCGGCGCGCTTGCTGTTCAACGGCAGCCCGTATTCGAGCAGCATCTCCACCTGTCCGAGCCCCGCGTCGTTGAGCGCGCTCGCGAGGACCGGGATGCTCCGCTCCCACGAGCGGACTTCGGACGAACTCGGCTTGTGACCGTGCACGTGCACGAACTGTTCCGTCAGACGGAAGAAGAGAGCGCCGGAGAGACACTCGGCGGCGACCGCGGCGGCGGAGTCGCGGAACAACAAGGCATGCCCCCAGGCAGCACGAAGGGAACCGTGCGGGTGGGGGCATGTCCTCGGTGGCTCCGCCAGGCGAAGCGGAAGCCCGGCGGGCCGCAACTACGACGGGATCAAGGCTACCTGTGATGTCTGTTGTAGGCGGGGGGTAGATGCGCGCCTTCGGCGGTGAGCTTCGGCTGGTCGCGGTCGTAGTGCTGCAAGCCGATGGTGCCCGGGATGAGCCTGCGCAGTTCGTTCTGGGTCGCCGGATCGACCGCGTAGACCACGGTGCCGACGACCCCGCGGGTGAGAAGCACGTGGTAGGCGTTACGGACACACCGGGCGACGGTCGCTTCGCCGACCTGGCCGCGGAAGGCGGGGTCGTGGGAAGCGGTCCGGTTCACTGTGAACTCGCCGTTACGGAACAGCAGGTCGGGGCCGATGATGACGCCGTTCCAGTCGTATTCGAAGGTCTGTGCCGTGTAGACGCAACCGATCTGGCCGATGCCGCGGCGGTCGGTCGACCACAGATCCGACTTCGGTGCGCCCGGAACGCTGTGCTGCGGCTTCACGTTCCAGGGCCGTCGCCAGTCCCCGATGCACACGTCGTCGACGAGTCGCTCCCCGTCCGGATTGCTCCACGGCCAGCAGAAGCCCGCGGTGATGCGCGCCGTGGCTCCCTCTTCGGCACGGTCCCGGATGAACTGCTCCATTTGCTCGGGGGAGTCGGCGACCGTGAGTGTCATCCGGCCGTCCGGTCGCCAGGCCACCGGGTCGGAGACGTTCAGTCCCAGCAACTGCTGGACCCAGCTCTGGTACCGCTTGCTGCCACCCGCCCGGAACGTTCCCTCCAGATCGATCACTTCGACCGAACAACCGTTGTCCTCAGCGAGCTTCTTGAGGTATTCGGCGGTTCCCACTTCGTCCGGGCGGATCGACTGGTGATCGTCAAGCAGGAAGATCGGCACTTTGGTGGCCCTGAGTAACTCGGTCGCCTGCGGCCGGTCGTCGTCCCGGAGTTCCTTCTGCGTCCACTGGTGGGTCGAACTGCGCCGCATGCGGTGTGCCTCGTCACAGATCAGGACATCGATGCTGTCCGGAGGGGTGTCGGCGAAGCTGTTGAAATACCGGTACAGCCTGCGAGCCGCGCTGCGCTTGGCCGACACCTGCCCGTGGCGTGCCGTACCGATCAGGATCTCCCGCAGCGTCTCCGTGTACGCGTGGGATCCGCTGGCCAGCACGGCCTCACGTCCCTGGAGCCCCAGCTCGCGGTGCAGTTCCAGGGCCACGGCGCTCTTCCCGCTGCCCGGACCACCGCGCAGGATGTACACGCGCTTCCGGTCCGGCGGGCGGCCGGGGTCGTGTGCGCCGTCGGGGTCGTAGAACAGCCCGACGTCGTAACCGGTGAAGGGCGCGGTCTTCTCCAGGTGCCGGGTGATCCGGTCGAACGCGACGTACTGCTCGTCGAGGAGCATCAGACCGCCGCCGATGACCGATCGCTGCCGCGCCACATCGGTCACCTTGAGCAAGGGGTCGCGGCGCGCCGCGCTCAGGGCATGCGCGGCTCGCTTCCCGGACGCGGCGGCGAACCTCGAGGTGAGGACCCGCCGGAACCGGTCCAGGTCGTCAAGCGTGTAGAGGAAGCCGTGGTCGGACTCGGGCAGATCGAACAGCGCTGCCACGTCCGCGTCCCGTGCGTTGTGGAGCAGCGCCACCCCCATCAACTGATCTTCGTCTTCCCGGAGATGAGGGAGGTAGCGCATCATGTACTCGCAGTAGCGCTGGATCTGCCGTACCGGATGCAGCTTGTTCTTCCCGTTGCCGAATCCGAGGTCGACGGCGATCGGACACCGGGGGTCCACTGTGGCGTGCCGTACCTGCTTCAGCTCGATCGCGAGGTAGGAGTCCGTTCCCGTGACGGGACGCTGACCGCACAGCACCAGGTCCACGGCGGAGTTGGTATGCGGCAGGTCGACCTCGACCTGCACCTCCACCGCGTCGAGGCCGCAGTCCAGCAGCGCTTTCACCACCACGGGGATGCTGTTGTCCCAGGAAGCGACATCGCGTTGGTCGGCCGTTCGCCCCGTGATTCCGGAATGACCGTCGATCAGCCGCTCGGTGAGTGGAAGACGCGCGGACTCGGCCCGAGCAACGATGAGTTGACCGAGTTCGGCTGCGGGCAGTTGCAGGAGCACGAAGGTTCCCCAGGCACGAGACGAATCGCGCGGGTGGGGGCATGTCCATCAAGGTGCCGCCGAAGCGGAGCGGAAGCCCGGCGGGCCGCAATGACGGTCAGTAGGTTAACCCGGCCTCGGGCGAGGTGAGGGCGGGCCCGGAGGCCCGCCCGCCGCCCGGCTCAGCCGAGGCGGTGCACCACGGCCTGCGCCAGCGCCCACATCAGGTTCGAGCCGAGGCTCGCCATGATGCCCACCAGGACATCACGGACCCAAACGCGGTGCGTGCGCGCGTACTCGACGGCAGCCATAGGAATGCGTCCCTTCGGTTGTGACCGATGGCGGACGCCGGTCGGCTCCCGCCGGGAACACGCCATGGCGCTGCGCCATCGAACCGAAAGGCCCACGTCTCCGCAGGCGATGTCGTGTAATTCCTCCAGGGAGGGACACGTGGTACGGGGCTACGCTAACGCACGACTGGACTCCCTGGCCAAGGAGTTGACGCCGAGGCGGCCCCGTTGAGCCGACACCCACCGCATCCGCCCGCAGGGGCGTCATCCGGCCGGATCGACGGCGAACAAGGCGTCACTGCCGGGGCCGATGGTGGCCTTCCCTCGCACCGAGCAGGTGGGGCGGCGAGGCACGACCGCTCGTCGCGGCACACCAGGCCCAGGTCGGCGTGGAGACCGAGGCGGCGTGGCGTCCCTGGGGTGACTCAGTGGGCGGGGCCGTGGGTGACGCGGATCTTGGACTGGCCGTGGGGGAGCTTCTCCCAGTCGTCCATGAAGCGGGCCGCCAGACCGTGGCGGGCCGCGAGGGCGACGAGCGTCTCCGTCCGGTAGTAGAAGTCCTCGCGCAGCACCTGGTGTTCGCTGCCGGTGGTGCGGTCGAAGGTGAAGTCGAACCAGCCGTCGGGAGCGAGGATGCGCCCGACATGGGCCAGGCACTCGTCGATGACCTCCAGGGGGGAGTGCGAGAAGACGCTGTGGGCGTGGACCACCCGGAAGTGTGCGTCGGGCAGGAAGTCGAAGGTGAGGTTCTGCACCAGGGACAGGTGCGGCACCCGGTCGCGCAAGTCCCGTTCCATCACGGTGTTACGGGCGGCCGCGAGGATGTCGGGCGAGATGTCGATGCCGTGGTACGAGCCGGGCCCCAGGTAGTCGATGAAGCGCCAGCCCGCGCGCAGGTTGCCGCAGCCGATCTCCAGGAGCCGGTCCTCCGGGCGCAGGCCGTGCTGCACCAGGTAGTCGAACTGCATCTTCCCGAGCCGCAGCCAGCTCTCATGACTGCGGCTGCCGACGGCCGCCTCCGGATTGCGGGCGGTGTCGCTGCGCATCACCGCCCGGTAGTAGGAGACGTGGTCCGGGTGGCGCATGCGCAGCCAGGCGTCCCGGCCCGCGCGCAGCAGGTACCGGGGCACGCGCTGCGGGTGCCGCAGCGCGTAACCGGCGCGGTGCAGAAGCGAACTGCGGTTGGCGGTGAGGTTCTTCTGGGCGGGAGGCATGGGGGGTGACGCTCCTGACTATTTAACTAGTGTGTTAGTGGAAGTAGGGCATGGGGAGGCCTGGGAGTGGACAGGCCTTGGGGGTGGAGGGGAGTGGGGTGGAGTGGGGTGGGGAGTGCGCGGGCGCACTCCCCGGCGCCAATGTGGACGGGCCAGGTCAGGCGAAACCGGTCAGCAGGCCCTGCGGCGCAGGACCGCGTACGTGGCGGCGGTGGCCGCGGCGGCGCAGGCCAGCAGGAGGGCCGTCTCGACGCCCTGCATCGGCCAGAACTGGCTCGCCTCGTGGTACTGCTCGAAGACCGTCCCCGTACGGCAGGCGCCCGGGGCCGGGCACTGGTCGTACGGCAGCCAGGAGCCGTCCTTGCGGACGACACCGTCCTCGAGCATCCATATCTCGCCCTTCAACTGGAAGCCGCCGTGGCCCACCCAGGTGCGCACCGGCAGCAGATGGGGCCGGATCCAGTAGAAGAAGGCGCTGAGGCCCGCGCAGACGACGAGCGTGATGCCCATCGCGGGCAGCGTGCGCCGCACCAGGACGCCCACGAGGACACCGGCGGCGAGGGCCAGCAGGGCCGAGGCGACGGGCACGATGCCGAAGGTGGAGTAGACGGGGGTCTCCCAGCGGCCCCACACGTTCATCACGGTGGTCTGCCGGGCGGCCGAGCGTACCCAGGCGGCGGCCAGCGAGCAGCCCACGGCGGTCGTCGTCACGACGGCGACGGGCAGGGCGAGTTGGGCGGTGAGCCAGCGGGCGCGGGAGACCGACTGGGTCAGCATCAACCGGTGTGTGCCGCGCTCCAGTTCCTGCGCGATCAGCGGCGCGCCGACGAACGCGCCGATCAGCAGCGGCAGCAGCATCAGCGCGTACTGGAAGTACTGCACGGCCGTTTCGGCGTCCATCAGATGACTGAGCGTCACATCACAGGACGGGCTCACCGGTGGACAGGCGTCGCTCTGGCTCCTGGCCTTGAACAGCGCCGCCCGGTCGGCCGCGGCCCAGGCGACGACCGCGAGGAGGACGAGCCCGGCGACCAGGAACAGGGACCGCTGGCGCCGGACCATCGTGCGCAGCAGCCCCGAACGGGACGCCACGGAGGCCGACTCGGGGGAGTCGGTGGACGGGGCGAGGGACTGCGCGCTCATGCCGCCGCCTCCTGGTGCGTCGCCGTCGGCGCGGTGTCGTCCAGGGGGCGGGCGATCCACGCCGGGGCCTCGGGGGAGCGCAAGTAGGACATCAACAACGTCTCCAGGGAAGGTTCTTCGCTCTGCCAGGGACCTCCGGGCACAGTGCCGTCACCGCGCACCAGGAGCGTCGTCTGCCGTCCCCGGGTACGGGTCTCCACCACGCCGGGCAGCTCCGGTGCCGCGTCCTCGGCGGCCGGTCCGGTGAGCAGCCGGTGGTCGGCCGTGGCCTCGTCGGCGGGGCCCGACATCCGGACGCGGCCGTGGTCGAGCAGCAGTACCTCGTCGGCCACCCCCTCCAGTTCGGCCAGCACATGCGAGGACATCACGATGCTGGTGCCCCGCTCGGCGGCGTCCGACATGAGGACGGAGGTGACGTGGTGGCGGGAGAGCGGGTCCAGGTCGGCCAAGGGCTCGTCGAGGAGCAGCACGTCCGCCGCCTTGCCCAGCGCCAGGGCGAGCGCGACGCGGGTGCGCTGCCCGCCGGACAGGGACCCGACCCGGGCCCGCTCGGATATCCGCTCGTCGAGCATCCGCGCGGCGAGGTCGGGCCGCCAGCCGGGGTTGAGGTCACGGCCCATGCGCAGCGTCTCGGCGACGGTCAGCCGTGGGTAGAGCGGCTTGTCCTGGCCGACGAACGCGAGCCGCGCCCGTCCCGCGTCGCTGCCCGGGTCCTCGCCCAGCAGCCGCACCGTTCCCCGGTCCGGCCGCAGCAGTCCCGCGGCCGTCTCCAGGAACGTGGTCTTGCCGCCGCCGTTGGGGCCCACCAGCGCGCAGACCCGGCCCGCGGGTATCTCCAGCCGGAGTCCGCGCAGGACGGGCTTCCCGCCCCGCCGCACGTCCAGGCCGTCGGCCCGTACGGCCGCCGTCCCTTCGGTCCGGTCGATCATGACGTCCTCGCCTTCCGGGTCCGTGTGCCGGTTCCGCTGTCCGCGGCGCCGTCGGCGAACTCCCGTTCCACCACGGACGTCACCAGGGCGATGACGTCCTCCTTGTCCAGTCCGGCCCGGCGCGCCTTCGCCGTCCACCGTTGCAGTTCGTCCCGCAGCTCGCCGTCCGTCTCGCCCGCGCCCAGGGTGCGCAGCACGAACGTGCCGAGCCCCGGACGCGGTTCGACCAGACCCGAACGCTCCAGCTCCCGATAGGCCTTGAGCACGGTGTTCGGGTTGACGGCGGTGGCCTCCACCACCTCGCGGGCCGTGGGGAGCTTGTCCCCGGGCTTCAACAGGCCGAGGCGCAGCGCCTGTTCGGTCTGTCGGACGATCTGCTGGTAGGTGGGGACCCCGCTGCGTCGTTCGATGCGGTACTCGATCACTGTCACCACCCTTTAACTAATGTGTTAGTGAAACCTAGGAACTCGATCTCCCTCATGTCAAACCCCAGGGGGCGGGGTTCCGCTCCCTGGGGTCGGTGGTGAGGCGCTGCGGCGGCCGAGAGCCGCCGCGAGGAGTTACGGCTAGGCGGCGAGCAGCGGGCGCAGTGCCCCGCCGCGGAGGCGTTCCACGAGGGGGGTGAGCAGGCGACGGCCCAGCACCGCGATGATGAGGGTGGCGATCGTGCCCACCACCGCGCCGACCGCGACGTCATGGGGGTAGTGCGCGCCGACGTAGACGCGGGAGGTCCCCATCACCACGGCCACCAGCAGGGCGACCGCCCCGAGGCGCTTGTCGATCAGGAAGAACGCCGCGGTGAAGGCGAAGGCCACGGTGGTGTGGTTGCTGGGGAAGGCGTAGTCGTCCACCGGAGGACAGGCCTCGACGAGATAGGCGTGGGGGAGGGCCCGGCAGGGGCGGGGCTCCTCGAAGAAGTTCTTGATCCCGCTGTTGAAGACGTACGCGAGCACGACGGCGAACGGTATGGACAGAACGGCCGCCATGACCGTGCTCTCCTCCCGCCGGGCCCGCCACCACGCGAACAGCAGGAAGACCGCGAACAGCCCCATGCCGTAGTCGGTGAAGACCGCCACCGGCTCGTTGAGCCAGTGGGTGTCGCGGGCGATGTCGGTGACGTCGGTGTACAGACCGCCGTCTATGGCCGCGCCGTCGAGAGCGACCGAGGAGGTAGGCATCAAGTGGATCTCCGAGATGTGGATCACATGCGGACACGCCCCGGGGAACGCACAGCGGCACGAGGCGGACACCCGGGTGAAGGTGAGGCCTCCGAGGCGTGAACATCTACAGAGGAGTAGACGCTACCAGGCGGGGGCCCAGTTGCCTCACGAGTGAACGCCTGTACGCGTACGGATATGGGTAGCGGTGCGCGTACGGCCGGTCAGCGCACGCCGTCCCACAGCAGACGCTCCCGCGCGCGAGGGTCGTCCTCCGGGCCCGGATCCTCGGCGAAGATCATCGTGGTGCGGCCGGCCGTGTCGTACGCGGGCCAGCCGGGGTCGCCGCTCGTCGCGAAGGAGACCCACGCCGCGTGCATCGCGTCCGCGAGCGCCTGGGGCGGGCGGGGGCCGACCATCGGGGCGTACGACGGGTCGTGCAGCCGGTCGAAGACGAAGCCCAGCTCCAGGGCGTGGCACGCGCCCAGGCGGCCCCCGAACCGCGGTGAGCGCCAGGCGAATTCGTACACGTACGAGCCCGGGACGGCCTCGGCGAGGCGCAGGGCGGGGATCCGGTAGAACCAGTCCGTCGCCACCGCCTCCAGCAACTCGCCCGGCACGGCTTCGGGGCGGCTCGCCCCGTACACCGACAGCGCCCGGTCCGGGTCCACGCCGTAGGCCGCCGCCATGGTGCGGAACCGGGACGCGGGGAAGACGTCCATGCGCTCGGTGGGGACCAGGAAGAGGCGGTACTCCTCACGGTTGCTCCCGACGAGGAGGTCCACCCCGCAGTCCGGGCCCGGCAGGGACGGGCCGGCCGTCACCGGTTCGAACGGCATCATGTTGAGCGCCGCCTCGCCCCACAGCGCCGGGTCCGGACGGGCGCCGATCTCGCCGCGGAGCTCGGCCTGGGCGGGCAGCAGGTCGTCGAGCGGGACCGCGGCGAACGCCTTCGGGGTCGGCTCGATCCCGAGCTTCCGCGCCAGCCGGGCCGCGATCAGCGCCGCCGACGCCGGGCGCAGGACGTGATGGCACGCGCCGCTCTGCAGGATCGCCCGGTGGAACAGGCCGTCCGCCTGCCCGGTGGCCAGCAGCACGCCGATGCCCATCGCGCCCGCCGACTCCCCGAACACCGTCACCCGCCCCGGATCGCCGCCGAAGGAGGCGATGTTGGCGCGGATCCAGCGCAGGGCGGCCACCTGGTCCAGCAGACCGCGGTTGTCCGGGACACCGGGCAGGTGGAGGAAGCCGTCCGAGCCCAGCCGGTAGTTGAGGGTGACGCAGACGACCCCGTCGCGGGCGAACGCGCTCCCGTCGTACCCCGACGCCGACCCCGAGCCGTTGGAGAACGCCCCGCCGTGCAGCCACACCATCACCGGCAGACCGGCGCCCGGCCGGGGCTCCGGGGTCCAGATGTTGAGGTTCAGACAGTCCTCGCCGGGGATCTCGTTCTCCGGGATGAGGGCGTCGAAGGGCGGTGCGTAGGGCGCGTGGGGCGCGGTCGGGCCGAAGGCCGTCGCCTCGCGTACGCCGCTCCGGCGCGCGGGCGGGGCGGGCGCGCGGAAGCGCAGGGGGCCGAAGGGCGGGGCGGCGTAGGGCAGGCCCAGGAAGGAGGCCACCCCGTCCGCGGACAGCCGCCCGCGGACGGCGCCCTGCTCGGTGGTACAGACCGTGGTGCGGACCGTCATGCCGACAGGATTCCCCGCAGCGCCGCGTCGAACGCGTCGGGGCGCTCCAGATGCACCGTGTGTCCGGCGCCCGGCACGGCGACCTCCCGTACCGGGCCGCCCGCCGCCGCGTACCGGTCCAGGACATGGCGGGTCTGCGCCACCATCGGCTGGGCCGGGGTGCCGTCCCAGCCCGGCACCGCGCCGATCGCGCCCAGGTGCGCCAGGTCGAACACCGAGGTGTCCGAGACGATCACGTCGTCCTCGCCGCGGATCCAGAGCACCGGCGGCCTGGGGTCGACCAGGGGCAGCCCGTCGAGGCGGAAGTACAGCGGGGACAGGGAGTTGAGGACCCCGCGGGTCCCCGGCGCGACGCCCGGCCAGACCTCCGTCGGCACGCTGTCGCCCGGGTAGTGGTCCGCGCCGGTCCGTGTGGTGAGCATGGACGCGACGTACGCGTCCTCGGCCGCGGGGCGCCACGGCGCCTTGCCGTAGCAGCTCGCGAGGACGGCGCGGGGCGAGAGCGGGGAGTCCTCGCCCTGGTCGCCGTCGGCCAGCCGCGCGACGAACTCGGGGTTGGCCGTACCGCCGCCCGAGCCCGCCCCGTCCGCGGAGGTGAGGATCCCCTCCACGCCGTGCGTCCCCCCGAAGCCGTACGGGGAGACCGGGTTGACCAGCGTCAGGGAGCGCACCGCGGCCGGGCGGTCGCACAGATACTGCATGACCACGCCCCCGCCGAGGGACCAGCCCACCAGATGCGCCCGCTCGATCCCGAGCGCCGTGAGCAGCGCGGCGAGGTCGTCGGCGTGGTCGCGCACACCGCGTGTCGCGTCGATGGGCAGCGGATCGGTGCCGCCGAAGCCGCGCAGATCGAGCGCGAGGGGGCGGTAGCGGTCCGGGAGCTGGGTCATCGTGGTGTGCCAGAAGGCGGACGAGGAGACGTTGCCGTGGACGAAGACGACCGGCTCGCCCTCGTCCCGTACCTCGCTGACCTGCATGGTGAGACGCCCGGTGGGCACGCGGCGGGTACGGATGCTGCTCGCGGTCATGTGCGCGGGTCCTTTACGAGAGCCAGGAGGCGATCTGAGCGGCGGCCGAGCTGTTCCAGCCCAGCTCCAGGTGGTTGGCGGTGGCGACGGTGGCCTTGCCGCCGACCGTGGGGACGCCGGTGGTGTCGAGCGCGCTCGCGACGAAGACGACACCGTCGCTGGGCCCGCGGTTCTCGTTGAAGATGCCGACGACATCCGGGGAGCCACCGGCCAGCAGATACGTGGTGACGGACGCGGGCACGCCCGCCCGGTGCAGCGGCTCGATCAGCGAGCCCGCGTCGATGGCGGCCTGGATGCCGCTGCCCGCGGTGTAGAAGCCCTGGCCGCCGTAGTACGTCGTGTACCAGTCCTGCGCGGCGCCGTCGACCCCGTACGTGTCGTCCCAGCGGGCCAGCATCTGCCGCTGGCCGGGGTAGTTGTCGTAGCCGCCGGAGGGGGTCATCGAGAACTCGGGGTGCGCGGTGTACAGGCCGTAGCAGGTCATACGGGAGTGCGGCGAGGGGGCGTTGATCTGTCCTCCGCACTCGGGCCAGATGGAGAAGTCGTGCGCCCAGCCGTGCGCGTACGGGTAGTCGTAGCCGCCGTTCGGACCGCCGACGGTGATCAGCCTGCGGACGTCACCGGCGTACGCGCGTCCCCAACTCGGCTTCAGCGACGACACATACGCGCGCGCCGACATCTCACCCTTGCTCCAGCCGACCAGGTCGACCTTGTCGACCCCCAGCTTCGCCTTGATGACGGCGATCGCGTCCCCGACGACCTGCGCCTGCATCAGGTTGTCGCCCTGCTTGTGCGCGAAGCCGACGGCGAAGACCCGGTGGCCGCGCGAGGACAGGTACTGCATCAGCCCGGTGGACGGGCAGGACAGGGCGCCGCAGCCGTAGCCGCCCGACTCGCCCGGGTTGGCCCAGGCGCGGTCCGCGGTGTCGTTCGCGCCGTGCACGAGGAGGACCGGCGTCGTGTCCGCTCCGGTGTCCCAGCCGGGGGCCGAGTAGAGCAGGAAGCGGCCGGAGTACGGACGGGTGACGCCGCCGAAGTACGTCACCCGCTGCCCGTCCTGGTCGCCGCGGCCGTCGGCCGGGTAGCCCTCGGTGGTGAACCCGGACGTGGTGTCGAGGTAACGCTCCACGCGCTCCCAGCCGTTGGTCACGCTGCCGGACCCGTAGCTCGCCTCCAGGGCGAGGTAGGAGGGCGGCTGCCCGGCGGCGGACGCGGTGCCCCCGGTGACGGACAGCGCCGCCACCACCGCCGTCACGAGGGCGGTCAGCAGCCGCCACCGTCCCGCACGGCCTCGTCTGTCCCGCATGCCCTGGCCCCCTTGCCCTGAGGTGGATGTGTGCGCGGCGTTGTGATGCGCCGCGCACACGTTAGGCAAGGCCCGTACGGGGAGGCATAGGCGCGCACCCCATAAGGGAGTTGGCCCCTATGGGGTACCGCACCATGCCCGGAACCGGCGTCCGGGCCTCAGCCGCCGGACGGCGCCGGACGGGCGAGCCCCGACTTCAGACCCGCCCCGCACAGCGGCACCACCGCACCGCGCTCGCCCGGCACCCCGTCCCGCACCGCCGCCCAGGACGCCACCCCGGTCGACTCCACGTACAGCCCGCGGGACGCCAGGTCCCGTTGCGCGTCGCGGAGTTGATCCTCCGTCACCGTCAGGAACATGCCGCCCGAGTCCCGTACCGCGCGCAGGATCTGCCGGGCCCGCGGCGGCCGGGGGATCGCGATGCCCTCGGCGGCGGTCGGGGCCACCGGGGCGGCCTCTCCCAGCTCGTCCGCGCCCTCCTCCCACGCCCGCGCGAGCGGCGCCACCGCGGCTGCCTGGACCGCGTACAGCGCGGGCCGACGCCCGATCAGACCCGCCGCGTACAGCTCCGCGACGGCGAGCGCGGCGCCCAGCAGCAGCGTGCCGTTGCCGACGGGCAGCACGAGGACCTCCGGCAGCCGCCCGCCGAGGTCCTCCCACAGCTCATGGACATAGGTCTTCGTGCCGTGCAGGAAGTACGGGTTGAAGACGTGCGAGGCGTAGAACACCCCGGGCTCGTCCGCCACTTCGCGCGCGGCCCGCGCCGCGGCCTCGCGGTCGCCGTCGACCACCTCCAGCCGCGCCCCGTGCGCGTCGATCTGCTCCAGCTTCTTCGGCGAGGTGCCCCGGGGGACGTACACCGTGCACGGCAGCGCGGCCCGCGCGCAGTACGCGGCGATCGCCGTGCCCGCGTTGCCACTGCTGTCGGCGACGACCCGGCGCGGTTCGAGCCGCAGCGCCAGTTCGGCCAGCAGCACCGCGCCCCGGTCCTTGAAGGAGAGCGTCGGCATCAGGAAGTCCAGCTTCGCCTGGACGCCGTCCGTCAGCTCCACGAACGGGGTGCGGCCCTCGCCGAGGCTGACCGCGGGCCTGGCCAGCGGCAGCGTCTCCGCGTACCGCCACAGCGAGTTCACGCGCCCCGCGAGGGACTTGAGAGGGGCCGGGGTGGGGGAGAAGTCGAGATCGAGCGGGCCGCCGCAGACGGGACAGCACCAGGCGAGCGACCTCGCGGACACGCGCGTGCCGTCCGCCGGGCAGTAACAGTCCGGCAAAAGTGTCATGGGAACAGGGTTGTCGATCGGGGGCGCCCTGTCCTGCGCTCGCCGTACCATGCGGCTCGTACACCAGTTCTCCACACTTCGGACGAGGAGCCCGTACCTGTGGCCATACCCCCGCCTCCCGGCCCCCAGCAGCCCCAGGATCCCCCTCCGCAGGGTGCGTACGGGCAGCCGTACGGGCCGCCTTACGGGAACGGGCTTCCGTATCAGACCTGGGGCCAGGGGTACTCCCCGTACCACCGTCCGGCGCCGGTCAACGGGCTCGCGGTCGCCGCGCTCGTCCTCGGCATCATGTGCTTCCTGCCCGCCGTCGGGCTGATCCTCGGGCTGATCGCGCTCGCGCAGATCAAGCGGCGCGGCGAGCGCGGCCGGGGGCTCGCGATCGGCGGGATCGCGATGTCCTCGCTCGGGCTCGCGCTGCTGGTGCTGTTCTTCGCGACGGGCAGCGCGTCGGAGTTCTGGGAGGGCGTCAAGGACGGGGCGCGCGAGGCGCGCGACGCCGGCGTGACGTTCTCCGTGAAGAAGGGCGAGTGCTTCGACGTGCCGGGCGGCTCGCTGGAGGGTGAGCCGTACAAGGTGCGCACGGTGTCCTGCTCCGGCAGGCACCAGGCCGAGGTGTTCGCCGACTACAAGCTGACCGACGCCCGTTACCCCGGCACCGCCACGCTCACCGAGATCGCCGAGGAGAAGTGCTTCGCGCTCCAGAGCGCCTACGCCATGGACGTCTGGGCGATCCCCGACTACGTCGACGTCTACTACTTCACGCCCACGCGGGAGAGTTGGCGCTTCGGCGACCGCGCGATCAACTGCATGTTCGGCCACACCGACGCCAAGAGCAAGCTCACCGGCTCACTGCGCCGTGACGCCGGGACCCTCACCGGGGACCAGTTCGCCTATCTGCAGGCGGACGTCCTGCTCTACGACGCCCTGGACACCGTCCCCGACGCCGCGAACGTCGAGGACGACCTGCCGGGCCACCGGGCGTGGGCGGAGCGGGTGGCCGCCGCGCTGAGCGAGCAGACCCGGAACCTGCGCACCCATGAGTGGCAGGACGACGCCGACAAGCCCGTCGCGGATCAGACGAAGGCCCTGGAGCGGGCCCGCGAGGAGTGGCGCAAGGCGGCGGAGGCCGCGGACGCCGACGCGTTCTACACCCACTACGACAAGGGCAGCGCGCTGCTGGAGGGCCGCGCGGCGATCACCGCCCGCGAGGCTCTGGGCCTCGCTACCACCCCTCCGTCACATGACAGCGACGACAGTGAGGGTTCCGGCGGAGACACCCGGGGCGAGGAACGGGTGTAACGGGCGCCATAACGGGGAGAAAGTGCCTGCGCAAAGCCCTGTGCGGGCAATGTCATCACATCGAGTGATTCTCTGGCCTTTGCTTGCGCGGCACCACCCAGGGTTGCCAATCTGTTGCTGTCTGTACAGCCTGAGGGGAGCGGCCAGTGACTTTCGGTGACCAGCCGGCATATCTGCGGGTCGCGGGTGATCTCCGCAAGAAGATCGCCGACGGCCTGCTGCCGCCGCACACCCGCCTCCCGTCCCAGGCCCGTATCCGCGAGGAGTACGGCGTCTCGGACACGGTGGCCCTGGAGGCCCGCAAGGTGCTGATGGCCGAGGGGCTCGTCGAGGGCCGCTCCGGCTCGGGCACCTATGTCCGGGAGCGGCCCGTGCCGCGGCGCATCGCCCGCTCCGGCTTCCGCCCGGAGAGCGGGGCCACGCCGTTCCGCCAGGAGCAGGCGGACACCTCGGCGCACGGCACCTGGGACTCGCGCAGCGAGCAGGCGGAGGCGAGCGGCGTCATCGCCGAGCGCCTCGCCATCCAGCCGGGCGACCGCGTGATGCGCACGACGTACGTGTTCCGGGAGGCGGGCGAGGTGATGATGCTCTCCACGTCCTGGGAGCCGCTCGCCCTGACCGGCCGCACGCCGGTGATGCTCCCCGAGGAGGGCCCCCTCGGCGGCATGGGCGTCGTCGAGCGCATGGCCGCCATCGACGTGATCGTGGACAACGTCACGGAGGAGGTCGGCGCCCGTCCCGGCCTCGCGGAGGAGCTGATGGCGCTGGGCGGCGTCCCCGGTCATGTGGTGCTGACGCTCCAGCGGACGTACTTCGCCTCGGGCCGCCCCGTGGAGACGGCGGACGTGGTGGTGCCCGCGGACCGGTTCCGTGCGGCGTACCACCTGCCGGTGAAGTAGCCGGGCGGCCTCGCCTTCCCTCCCTCGACCCCCGCTTCCCGGGCCGCAGTTGGGATTCGGTCGTTCCCTCCGCCCGTACCCCTGATCGGCTTTGCGCTGCTCGGCGTGCGCCGGGGGCGTGTGCGACGGCGCGTTCGACGGCGTGCGCCCCCTCCGTTGTGGCTGGTTGCGTAACCTCTTTGTGAAAACCCGTATTCGCTCCGTAAAGGTAGGGCGTAGGCTCGGGCATATGCGCAATGCGGTTCCCTCGGGAGGGACGCGGCGGATGTCGGGGACGGGACGCGGAGGGGTGCGATGAGCGACGGCACGATCACTCTTCCCTGGCTGGTCATCCGGCAGGACGACAACGGCAACCGCTACAGCGTGGGCCGGTACGCGACCCGCGCCGAGGCCCAGAAGATCGTGGACAGCCTCGAGGACCGCGGCCACAAGCAGCTCTACTGGGTGGAGCGCATCGGGCGCAACGGGAGCAACGGAAGCAAGTGAGGGGTTCGCCCCGCACGGCCGTCCCGCCCCGTGCTCCCGTAGGCTCCGGCGCATGACGCAGACGATCGTGGTGGTCGGCGGCGCCCTGCTGGACCGAGGCCGTCTCCTGGCCGCCCGCCGCAGCGCGCCCCCCGAGCTGGCCGGGCGCTGGGAACTGCCCGGCGGCAAGGTCGAACCCGGCGAGAGCCCCGAACACGCCCTGGCGCGCGAGTTGCGCGAGGAGTTGGGCGTGACGGCGGAGCCGGTCGGCCGCGTGCCGGGGGAGTGGCCTCTGAAGCCGGGATATGTCCTGCGGGTGTGGACCGCCCGCCTGCTCGCCGGTGCGCCCGAGCCGCTGGAGGACCACGACGAGCTGCGCTGGCTGACCCCCGAGGAGGTCTGGGACGTCGACTGGCTCGACCAGGACGTGGCGGCGGTCGAGGCCGTACTGGCGCAGTGGCGGCCCGCCGAGGGCGTCTCGGGACGGGCCTCTTCCTGATCATCTGATGATCTCGGGGCCCGCGCCCCGTGCCCTCCACCCCGTACGCCGTTCATGCCACCGTGCGCCCTTGTGCGCGGTAAGGCAGCTCGCATACCGGGTATGTGCCAACTAACCCCACGAAACCGGACATGGGTGGGCTTCTGGGTCTGGGAAGTGATCGGTGTGCTCGACACCGAAGGTCAAAGCGCCGAGTGGACGTTCCCCGCTGAACCGGGTGCGGTGCGGACCGCTCGTACGGCGGTCCGGGACCAACTGCGCTCCTGGGGGCTCGAGCAGCTCGGCGAGGTCGCCGCGCTGCTGGTCAGCGAGCTGATGACCAATGCGCTGCGGCATGCGACGGGCCCCATCGGCGTCCGCCTCGTACGCCCCGCCGACTCCGCGGCCTCCCTGCGCGTCGAGGTCTCCGACCCGCTGCCGGACCCGCCCCGCGAGCGCACCGCCCACGCCGACGACGAGAACGGCCGCGGGCTCCAGTTGGTCGCCCATTCCTCGAGTCGCTGGGGCCATGAGCCGGCGGAACCCGGCAAGACAGTCTGGTTCGAACTGGGGATTTCCGGCTGACCGAGCCGCCGTCCGCCCCGTGCCGCCCGTCCCCGCCGACCGCGCCCCCCTGTGCGCGGTGGCGCTGCGCTGGCGCACAGTGAGGCATCAGGGGCGCACGGTGAGCGAAAGGATCACGCCAGGGTCGATGGCGGCAGTCTTTGGTTCGAGGGGGCATCACCTGGTTAGAAGACTGGGAGTATGGCGCGGCCGGTCCGAAAGCCATCGGGACCATGGTGTGATCGTGAACACCGTGTTGCGCGGCGCCGCAGTGCTGGATACTGCGGGCAGCCGCCCTCGGTGACCGGTGCCGGACGCGGTGAGCTGGAGGGGACGGTTCGCGTGAGCGAGATACCAGCGAAGGCCACGGAGTCCGAGGACCCGTCGGACGGCGCGAGGGCAGCGGCCACGGCTGACGCTGCCGTGGCCGCCGAACTTCGCGATGCCGCGAGCGGCACGTTGTGGCAGGTCAGCCCGCCTGGCTCGATGTACGACTACATAAAGGTCGCGTCGTTCTCCATCGGGCCCGACGGGCATGTGGACCAGTGGAGCCTGCGGGCCGAGCAGTTGTTCGGCGTCCCCGCCGAGCGGGCCGTCGGCATGGATCCCATCGAGGCGTTCATCGCCCCCGAGTTGCGCGAGCGGGGCCAGCGCAAGATGGCCGAGATTCTCGATGGCCGGGAGTGGACGGGTGTCGTCCCCTTCCGGGTGCCGGACGCTGCCGGGACGGAGGGGCTCGCCGAGGTCTATGTGATGCCCACGGCCACGGAGGAGGGCGAGCGGGCCGCCGTGTGCATCGTCGTGGACGTCCACACGCTGCGCCGGATCGAGACCGACCTCGCCGCCTCGCAGGCGATTTTCGGTCAATCTCCCTTCGGGTTCCTGCTGATCGACACCGAGCTGCGGGTGCGGCGCGCCAACCAGCGCTTCGCCTCCGTCTTCGGCGGCACCCCGGACGACCATCGCGGCCGTCGCGTCCACGACTACCTGCCGGCGACGGAGGCCGACCGCGTGGCCACGACCCTGCGGCGCGTCCTGGAGACCGGCGAGTCGATCACGGACATGCATGTCACGGGCTTCGTCCCCGGCTCCGACGAGCGCAAGCACTGGTCCGCCAACCTCTACCGCGTCCACAGCGGCAGCGGTCGCACCCTCGGCGTCGCCTGGCTCAGCACCGATGTCACCGGCCGCCGCGCCGCCGCCCGCGAGGCCGCCGCCGCCCGCCGCAACCTCGCCCTCCTCAACGAAGCGGGCGCCCGCATCGGCAACTCCCTCGACCTGGAGACCACCGCACGCGAACTCCTCGACGTGGTCGTGCCCGGCTTCTGCGACCTCGCCACCGTCGACCTCCACCAAGGGCTGCTGGTGGGTGACGAGACACCGCCCGGACTCACCGACGGAAGCGTCGAGTTGCGGCGCGTCGCCTTCTCCAGCGCGGTCTCGGGCGTGCCCTTCGCCACCGGTCCCGCGCCCGTCCCCGTCGGCTCCGTCCACCACTACGCCTTCAACTCGCCCTGGGCGGCGGCCCTGCGCAGCGGGCGTCCCCGGCACATCCCGGCCGGGGACGGCGGGCTGATCCAGTCCACGCTCGCGGTGCCCATGGTCGCCCACGACACCGTGGTCGGCCTCGCCCAGTTCTCCCGTACGAAGGGCAGCGAGCCGTTCGGCGAACGGGACCGCGCGCTCGCCGTGGAGCTGGCCGCGCGCGCCGCGGTCTGCATCGACAACGCGCGCCTGTACCGCCGCGAGCACGAACGGGCGCTGATCCTTCAGCGCTCCCTGCTGCCGCCCGGCGACCCCGAGGCCTCCGGGCTCGACATCGCCTGCCGCTATCTGCCGGGCAACGCGGCGACCGAGGTCGGCGGCGACTGGTTCGACGTCATCGAACTGCCCGGCCACCGCACCGCGTTGGTCGTCGGCGACGTCATGGGCCGCGGGCTGCGCGCCGCCGTGGCGATGGGCGAACTCCGTACGGCGGTACGTACGTTGGCGCTGCTCGACCTCGAACCCGCCGAGGTGCTCTCCGCGTTGGACGAGATCGCGCGCGGCCTCGGCGCCCCGTCGGAAGCCGGGCGCACCTCCCGGCAACCGCGCGACGCGGAGCTGTCCGAGGTGTACCTCGCGACCTGTGTGTACGCGGTCTACGACCCGGTGACGCGCCACATCACCTTCGCCAACGCGGGCCATCTGCCCCCGGTCCTCGTCGAGCCGGGCGAGTCCGCGCTGATGCTGGACGTGCCGCCCGGGATGCCGCTCGGCGTGGGCGGCGAGCCGTTCGAGGAGGTGGAGGTCGAACTGCCCGAGGGCGCGCTGCTCGCGCTCTACACGGACGGGCTGGTCGAGTCCCGTGACCATCCGCTGGACGAGGGCCTCCAGGCGTTCGTCGGGGCGCTCACCGACTCCAACAGGCCGCTGGAGGACGTCTGCGACCACGTCCTGACCGCGCTCGACACCCACCACGGCGAGGACGACATCGCGCTGCTGATGGCACGCATCCAGGGCCTGCCCGCCGAGTCCGTCGGCGACTGGACCCTGCCGCGCGAGCCGCGCAGCGTCGGCCGCGCCCGCGAGTACGCGCGCGACCAGCTCACCGACTGGGGCCTTGAACCCCTGGTGGACACGGCGGAGCTGCTGGTCAGCGAGCTGGTGACCAACGCCCTGCGGTACGGGGAGGGCGAGATCCGACTGCGGCTGCTCCTCGACCGGACGCTGGTGTGCGAGGTGTGGGACGCGTGCCTGGTCCAACCGCGCCGCCGCCGCGCCCGGGACACCGACGAGGGCGGCCGAGGACTGCAACTGGTCGGCCTGCTCTCCGCGGGCTGGGGCTCCCGCCGCACCCCGCACGGCAAGACGGTGTGGTTCGAACTACCGCTCCCGGACGGCGACAGCCACACGATGGACCCGACGGAGGCACTGCTGAGCCTGTACTAGGGGGTTCCTTCGCCGGGTGGGCGGCGGGGTGTGTGGAACAGTTCGCCGCAGTTCCTGCGTCCCCGCGTGCCCGGTCCGCCGTAGCTTGCGGGGCCGCCGTCGTTCCGGCCGGGGCGGGTGCGGAGCAGGATGCCGCCGAGTACGGCGCCGCCCGTCTCCAGGCTCTCGCCGTACGGCGTTCCGTACGTCCGTACGTCCCGTTCCGCGAGTTGCCGGGCCTGGCGGGCCTGGGTGTCGGCCTCGCGGGCGTCGGCGAGGGCGGCGGACGGGGCCGGTACGGGGGGCCGCTCCGTGTTCTCCGCCTCCCGCAGCCGCCGCTCCGCCTCCGCGAGCCGGGTCCGCGCCTCCGCGCCGACCGCCCCTCGGTACGTCGTCACCTGGTCCGCCGCGGCGGCGACCGTGCTGCGCGCGGTCAGCAGCGCCCTCTCCAGCCGGGCCAGGGCCTTCGAGCCGCCCGGTGTGCGCGCGAGGGCCCGGTCAAGGCCGGTCGAGACCTGCTCGATCCGCCGCAACGCCCCCACCGGATCGCGCCACCCCCGCGCGGCGGCGGGAGCCTCGGCCCGGAGCGTCTCCACCACCGACTCCCCGTACGCGATCCGCCCCCGCAGATCCGCTCGGGCGCCCTGCGTGTCCAGGAGTTCGCGGGCCTCGGTCAGCTCCCTGGCCGTGTCGGCGAGGGCGGCGGGCAGCATGCGCGTCGCGGTGGCCAGCTCCGTCGCGAGCCGGGCGATGCCGTCCGTCAGCACCGCCGCCTGGTCGACGGCGGCCTCCGCCGCCCGCAGCCGGGCCACCGCGTGCTCGATCTCGTCCCGGTCCAGGGCCCGGCGCGCCCCGTTGAGACAGGCCGTGGCGAACACCAGCCGGTCCTTGGCCTGTTCGTCATGGCCCGCCACCGGCAGATACGCGGCCAGGGCATAGCGCTCGCGCAGCTCGGCGAGCACGCCGTCCGTGTCCACGGCCCGCGCCGCCAGCCGCCGGAACCGCGTCTCGGCGTACTCCACCGCCTCCCGCGCGGTCCGCTCCAGCGCCCGTGTCCCGTCGAACCCGGGCGCCTCCGCGTCCAGCCGCCGCCCCGCCGCGTCGCAGCGCGCGACGATCTCCTCCCGCAGCTCCCGCCTCGCCCCCGCCCCCTCGTCGAGCTGATGCCGCGCCCGGAACGCGGCGGCCAGCTCCGCCGCGGCGAACTCCACGGCCTCCACGTGCGTATGCACCGCCTCCTCGCCCAACCGCGCGCTGACGTACGAGAGTTCCTCGCGGCTCGTCCGCACGCAGTCGTCGATCGCGACGAGCGAGTCCCCGGCACGCCGGTCGAGTTCGTCCAGCGGTACGACGGTCGGCGTCCGCCCGCCCGGTGTCGTCCGCGTCCTCGCGCGCAGCCCGCGCCGCAGCGACGCGTACCCGGCCAGGGCCACGGCGGCCCCCACGGCCACCAGCGGCAGCACCAGGTCGCCGCCGGACGTCCCGCCCGCGGCTCCCACCACGCCCATCGGCATTGGCGGCGTCACAAGTGGGAGCGTATGACCGGTGCCGCGAACCCGCGACCGGGGTGCGCCCTTCGGGGCGGCTCGCCCCCGCGGGCGGGGCGCTCAGTCCACCGGAGGACGCCTCCTGATCTTCGATCCCAGCCACACCAACGGGTCGTACTTGCGGTCCGCCGCGCGCTCCTTCATCGGGATCAGCGCGTTGTCCGTGATCTTGATGCTCTCGGGGCACACCTCGGTGCAGCACTTGGTGATGTTGCAGTAGCCGAGCCCGTGGTCGTCCTGGGCCGTGCGCCTGCGGTCAAGCCCCGTCTCGCTCGCCGCGTCCAGCGGATGCATGTCCAGCTCAGCCGTCCGCATCAGGAAGCGCGGCCCCGCGTACGCCCGCTTGTTCTCCTCGTGGTCCCGGACGACATGGCAGACGTCCTGGCACAGGAAGCACTCGATGCACTTACGGAACTCCTGCGGCCGGTCCACGTCCTGCTGCCACATGCGGTACTCACCGGGGCCGAGACCGGCGGGCGGCACGAACGCCGGGATCTCGCGCGCCTTCCGGTAGTTGAAGCCCACGTCCGTCACCAGATCGCGGATCACCGGGAAGGCGCGCAGCGGGGTCACGGTGATCGTCTCGTCCCGCTCGAACACCGACATCCGCGTCATGCACATCAGCCGTGGCCGCCCGTTGATCTCCGCCGAGCACGAACCGCACTTGCCCGCCTTGCAGTTCCAGCGCACCGCGAGATCGGGCGCCTGGGTGGCCTGGAGCCGGTGGATGATGTCCAGCACCACCTCGCCCTCGTTGACCTCGACCGCGAAGTCCTCCAGCCCACCGCCCCGCGTGTCCCCCCGCCACACCTTGAAGCGGGCCTCGTAGCCGCTCATGCGCACAGCTCCTCTTCGGCGAGGTACTTGACCAGCTCCTCCTTCTCGAAGAGGGCGAGCAGGTCGGGGCGGATGGGGTCGGTGGTCTCGCGGGAGAGGGTGATCTGGCCGCGGACCGGGTCGGACGCCGCCTGGGGGCCGCCAGGGTCGGTGAGGCGGCACAGCAGGTTCACGCAGCGCCACGTCCGGTTCATCGTCGGGAAGTCCTCGCGGGTGTGTCCGCCGCGCGACTCCGTGCGCTCCAGCGCGGCGCGTGCCACGCACTCGCTGACCAGCAGCATGTTGCGCAGGTCCAGGGCGAGGTGCCAGCCCGGGTTGAACTGGCGGTGGCCCTCGATGCCCGCCCGGCGGGCCCGCGCCCGTAGCTCCGCGAGCTTCTTGAGCGCCTGTTCCATCTCCGACTCCCGGCGGATGATGCCGACGAGGTCGTTCATCGTCTGCTGGAGTTCCTGGTGGAGGGCGTACGGGTTCTCCGGCGGCTGGGTCCCGCCCTCGCCCGTCGCCGGGCCCTCGGCGGAGAACGGGCGCAGGGCCTCCGCCGCGGCCGTGGCCACCTGGGCGTCGTCCACGCGCGGGCGCCCGGTCGCTCCGGCCGCGTACCGGGCCGCGTGCAGCCCCGCCCGGCGTCCGAACACCAGCAGATCGGAGAGGGAGTTGCCGCCCAGCCGGTTGGAGCCGTGCATCCCTCCGGCGACCTCTCCGGCGGCGAACAGCCCCGGCACCCCGCGGGCCGCCGCCGTGTCGGAGTCGACCGCGACACCGCCCATCACGTAGTGGCAGGTCGGCCCGACCTCCATCGCCTCGGCGGTGATGTCGACATCCGCCAGCTCCTTGAACTGGTGGTACATGGACGGCAGTCGGCGCCGGATGACCTCGGCGGACATCCGCGTCGACACATCGAGGAAGACGCCGCCGTGCGGCGAGCCGCGGCCCGCCTTCACCTCCGCGTTGATGGCCCGCGCGACCTCGTCACGCGGGAGCAGTTCGGGCGGGCGCCGATTGTGGTCGGGGTCCTCGTACCAGCGGTCGCCCTCCTCCTCCGACTCCGCGTACTTCTCCTTGAAGACGTCGGGGACGTAGTCGAACATGAACCGCTTGCCGTCGGCGTTGCGCAGCACCCCGCCGTCCCCGCGCACCGATTCGGTGACGAGGATGCCCTTCACCGACGGCGGCCAGACCATGCCCGTCGGATGGAACTGCACGAACTCCATGTTCAGCAACTGCCCCCCGGCGAGCAGGGCCAGCGCGTGCCCGTCGCCCGTGTACTCCCACGAGTTCGACGTCACCTTGAAGGACTTGCCGATACCGCCCGTCGCGATCACGACGGCGGGTGCCTCGAGGACGAAGAAGCGCCCGGACTCGCGCTCGTAGGCGAAGACCCCGGAGACCCGGTCGCCGTCCTTGAGGACCTGGGTGACCGTGCACTCCTGGAAGACCTTCAGCCGGGACTCGTAGTCGCCGGTCTCCTTCTTGTCCTGCTGCTGGAGGGCGACGATCTTCTGCTGGAGCGTGCGGATCAGTTCCAGTCCTGTCCGGTCGCCGACGTGCGCGAGGCGCGGGTACTCGTGGCCGCCGAAGTTGCGCTGCGAGATGCGCCCGTCGCCCGTACGGTCGAAGAGGGCGCCCCAGGTCTCCAACTCCCAGACGCGGTCCGGCGCTTCGCGCGCGTGCAGCTCGGTCATCCGCCACTGGTTGAGGAACTTCCCGCCCCGCAGGGTGTCGCGGAAGTGCACCTGCCAGGAGTCGTGCGGGTTGACGTTGCCCATCGCCGCCGCGATGCCGCCCTCGGCCATCACGGTGTGCGCCTTGCCGAACAGCGACTTGCAGATCACGGCCGTACGCGCGCCTCGCTCGCGCGCCTCGATGGCGGCCCGCAGACCGGCCCCGCCGGCCCCGACCACGACGACGTCCCATTCCTGCCGGTCGACCACGGACATCACAAGGCCTCACTCATCAGAACTCGTCAGAAGAAGCGCGGATCGGAGAAGGCGCCGGACGCGAGCAGGAACACATAGAAGTCGGCGAGCGCCACACTCACCAGGGACGCCCAGGCCAGCAGCGCGTGGTGGGCGTTGAGCCTGCTGATGAACCCCCACACCCGGTAGCGCACGGGATGCCGGGAGAAGTGCTTGATCCTGCCGCCGACGATGTGCCGACAGGAGTGGCAGGAGAGCGTGTACGCCCAGATCAGCGCGATGTTCAGCAGGAACACCAGCGTGCCGAGGCCCATGTGCCCCCAGCGGTAGTGGGTGTCCCGGAAGGCGAGCACGGTGTCGTAGGTGAGCACGCCCGCGACCAGGAGCGCCGCGTAGAAGAAGTACCGGTGGAGGTTCTGAAGGATCAGCGGCAGCCGGGTCTCGCCGGTGTACGCGCGGTGCGGCTCGGCCACCGCGCAGGCCGGGGGCGACAGCCAGAAGGCGCGGTAGTAGGCCTTGCGGTAGTAGTAGCAGGTCAGCCGGAAGCCGAGCGGGAAGATCAGGATGATGATCGCCGGGGAGATGATCCACCAGCTTCCGAAGAGGGCCGCGTTGGGCCCCGCGTGCATGGTCTGGCACCGCTCCGCCAGGCAGGGCGAGTAGAACGGCGAGACGTAGGGCGCGGAGTAGTAGTGCGTGTCCGCGAAGGCCCGCCAGGTCGAGTACACGATGAAGGCCAGAAGGCCGGCCGCGGTGGCGGCGGGGGCCAGCCACCAGCGGTCGGTGCGCAGATGCGGTGCGGCGATCGCGGCGCGCGTACCGGTCCGTACGCCGCCGCTGCCGGTGTGGGGTTCCGTACCAGTGGCCAACTTGGGCGCACCTTTCAGGGGGCGTGCCGGCCGCGGGCGCCGAGGCCCTCGTCGTCCGCGTCCGTCCACAGGGTGGTGTCGTACGGGGTGTCGGAGATCGTCACGAGTTCGCTCTCGCGGGGCGCGGTGGGCGCGGCGGCGGTCTCGCGCAGCAGCGCCAGGCTCTCGCGCAGGTGGTCGGCGGCGGTGCGCACCCGGCGTATGTCGAGCCCGCCGCCGCCCATCTGCTGCTCCAGGCGCCCCACCGACCGGTACAGGTCGTCGAGGCACCGCTGGACTGACGTCAGTTCGTCGTGCACGGACATGACGTGACCTCACTTCCACGGGTCGGAGAGGCCCCAGGCGGCAACCTGCCTGCGCCTGTGAGTGTTGCGCGTCACACACCCAGTGTGAAGGGATCTGCACGGATTTGCCTCTGATGGTGGGACAGATGTGTACGGGTTGACGGGCGTGGGCGCCGTCGACGGGTCTGCGCCCCGGTCCGGGCGGCGGCCCGGGATGCGCCGTCCGGGTGGACTTCGTCCACCTCGCGGCCGTGCCACCGCGCGCCGTTGAGCCGGTTCCTCTTCGGTAGGTCTATACGATCAGCGTCAAATTGTGGCGATTCAGGGCAGAACGCCCAGTCGTCTTGTCGACTTGGGCGGTAACGCCCACTCATCCGCAGAGCGGCTCCCCCGGAGGTACGCGATGTCCGCGATGTCCCACGACGGTGCCGGACCGGGCGCGGTGCTGCGCTCGGCCACGTTCCTCATCGCGGGGGCCCTCGCGGCGACCGCGCTCGCCGCGTGCAGCGTGGACGAGGAGCGGGAGGGCAAGCCGACCGCCGCGCAGGACATCGCCCCGGCCGCCCGCGCTCTCGTCACCGACGGCGGCACCCTGCGCTGGGCCGTCGACACCGTGCCCGAGACCCTGAACACCTACCAGGCCGACGCCGACGCCACCACCTCGCGCGTCGCCGCCGCCGTCCTGCCCGGGATGTTCCGGCTCGACGCCAACGGCCGCCCGCAGCGCAACCCCGACGTCCTGGAGTCGGCCAAGGTCACCGCCACCGAGCCCAAGCAGACCGTCGTCTACCGGCTCGACCGGCGGGCGGTGTGGAGCGACGGCCGCAGGATCGACGCCTCCGACTTCGCCGCCCAGTGGCACGCCCTCTCCGGCCGGGACAGCGCGTACTGGACGGCCCGCAACGCGGGCTACGACCGCATCGAGAAGGTCGAGCGCGGCGCGAACGACCGCGAGGTCAAGGTCACCTTCGGCAAGCCGTACGCCGACTGGGAGTCGCTGTTCTCCCCGCTGTACCCGAAGGACGTCACGGGCACCCCGAGCGGCTTCAACGACGGGGCGAGGAAGACCCTGAAGGTCACCGCCGGGCCCTTCGCCGTCCAGAAGGTCGACCGCCAGGGCGGCCAGGTCACGCTCCAGCGCAATCCGCGCTGGTGGGGCCGGCCCGCCAAGCTCTCCGAGATCGCCCTCGTGGCCGTCCCCCGCGACCAGCGGGCCAAGGCGCTCGCCGACGGCAGGGTCGACCTGGCGGAGGTCGACCCGGAGGAGGCGCGGCGGATCGCGCCCGTCACCCCCGGCAAGAGCGGCAGCACCCCGCAGCGCGGCACCGCCCAGCAGGGGCCGCCCGCGCAGGCAGCCGCGCACGACGTCGTGATCCGCAAGTCCCTGGAGCCCGCCTACACCCAGCTCGCCCTCAACGGCTCCAAGGGCCCGCTCTCCGACGAGCGTGTCCGCCGGGCCGTGGCCCGCGCCCTGGACCGCACCGCGCTCGCCGGGCTGATCCTCAAGCCGCTCGGGCTGCCCGTCACCCCCCTCGGCAGCCATCTCGCCCTCGCCGGGCAGTCGGCGTACGAGGACGGCAGCGGCGCGCTCGGCAAGCAGGACACCGCGCAGGCCAAGGAGCTGCTGACCGAGGCGGGCTGGGTGTCCGGACCGGGCGCGGGGCAGCAGAAGCAGGCCGGGAGCGAGGGCAGGAAGGCGGGCGCCGGCGGTGCCGCGGCCGGTGCGCTCGCGAAGAACGGCAAGCCGCTCCAGTTGCGGTTCCTGCTGCCGTCGGGGTCGGGGTCGCAGTCCCTGCGGACCGTCGGCGACCACGTCGCGCGCATGCTGGACCGTGTCGGGATCCGTACGGAGATCACCAAGGTCCCCGACGACAGCTTCTTCCGGGACCACATCGCCTCCGGGGACTACGACCTCGCGCTGTACTCATGGCCCGTGTCCGCCTTCCCCGCGACCGACGCCCGGCCGATCTTCGCCAAGCCGGTGCCCGCGGCGGACGGCTCGCTGAATGTCGAGCAGAACTACACACGGGTCGGCACCGACCAGGTCGACCAGCTCTTCGACGAGGCGATCGCCACCCTGGACGAGGACGAGGAGCGGGACCTGGTCCGTAAGGCCGACGTACGCCTGTGGGCCGTCGCGGGCTCGATCCCGCTCTACCAGCGCCCCCAGCTCACGGCCGCCCGCGTGAGCGTGGCCAACGCGGGATCCTTCGGCTTCCAGACCCCGGTCTACGAGGACATGGGCTTCCTGAAGAAGGGCGCGCGCGGGCCGGGAGCCGCCTCCGGAGCCCCCGTATCGCCGTCCACGGGCGGTCCGCACTCGTAAGATCACCGCGAATCCCGGTGAATCCCGCTGGAAAGCGCCTCTGACCTGGGCTGATATAACCCGGCGAGCCAGTACTCCAGCGGCCCCGTAACATGGGGTGAGGCCGTGGCGTGTCCAGCCCGGCAGGGCCCGCGCCACACGGACAGTACGCGCGGGGCCGTCCTCACCACTCCGGGAGTACGCCACACATGGCAGTGACTGCTACGCGTCACGACATCCGCAACGTCGCCATCGTCGCCCACGTCGACCACGGCAAGACGACCATCGTCGACGGCATGCTCAAGCAGGCCGGTGCCTTCGCCGCCCACCAGCTCGAGCAGGTCGACGACCGCGTCATGGACTCGAACGACCTGGAGCGTGAGAAGGGCATCACGATCCTCGCCAAGAACACCGCGGTGAAGTATCACCCGAAGGACGGCGGGGACCCCATCACGATCAACATCATCGACACCCCCGGCCACGCCGACTTCGGTGGCGAGGTCGAGCGCGGTCTGTCGATGGTGGACGGCGTCGTCCTCCTCGTGGACGCCTCCGAGGGTCCGCTGCCGCAGACCCGCTTCGTGCTGCGCAAGGCGCTCCAGCAGCGGCTGCCCGTCATCCTGTGCATCAACAAGACGGACCGCCCCGACTCGCGCATCGACGAGGTCGTCAACGAGACCTACGACCTGTTCCTCGACCTCGACGCCGACGAGGAGCAGATCGAGTTCCCGATCGTCTACGCGTGCGGCCGTGACGGCATCGCCTCGCTGACGAAGCCGGAGGACGGCACGGTCCCGACCGACTCCACCAGCCTGGAGCCGTTCTTCTCCACGATCCTGGAGCACATCCCCGCCCCGACCTACGACGAGGACGCCCCGCTCCAGGCGCACGTCACCAACCTCGACGCCGACAACTTCCTCGGCCGTATCGCGCTGCTCCGCGTCGAGCAGGGCGAGCTGCGCAAGGGCCAGACGGTCGCGTGGATCAAGCGCGACGGCACGGTCAGCAACGTTCGCATCAGCGAGCTGATGATGACCGAGGCCCTCACCCGCAAGCCCGCCGAGAAGGCCGGCCCCGGTGACATCTGCGCCGTCGCGGGCATCCCCGAGATCATGATCGGCGAGACCCTGGCCGACCCGGAGAACCCGGTCGCGCTGCCGCTGATCACGGTCGACGAGCCCGCGATCTCCATGGTCATCGGTACGAACACCTCGCCGCTGGTCGGCCGGGGCGGTACCGGCAAGGGCGCCAACGCCAAGGCCACGGTCAAGGACCGCAAGGTCACCGCGCGCCAGGTCAAGGACCGCCTCGACCGCGAGCTGATCGGTAACGTCTCGCTGCGGGTCCTCGACACCGACCGGCCGGACGCCTGGGAGGTGCAGGGCCGCGGTGAGCTGGCGCTGGCCATCCTGGTCGAGCAGATGCGCCGCGAGGGCTACGAGCTGACCGTCGGCAAGCCGCAGGTGGTCACCCGCGAGATCGACGGCAAGGTCCACGAGCCGGTCGAGCGCATGACGGTCGACGTGCCCGAGGAGCACATGGGCGCGGTCACGCAGCTCATGGGTGTCCGCAAGGGCCGTATGGACAACATGTCCAACCACGGCTCCGGCTGGGTCCGCATGGAGTTCGTGGTCCCGTCGCGCGGTCTGATCGGCTTCCGTACCGAGTTCCTGACCCAGACGCGCGGTACGGGCATCGGCCACTCCATCCACGAGGGCCACGAGCCCTGGTTCGGCAACCTCCAGACCCGTAACAACGGTTCGCTGGTGGCCGACCGCTCCGGCAGTGTCACGGCGTTCGCGATGACGAACCTCCAGGAGCGCGGCACGCTCTTCATCGAGCCGGGCACCGAGGTGTACGAGGGCATGATCGTCGGCGAGAACTCCCGCGCCGACGACATGGACGTCAACATCACCAAGGAGAAGAAGCTCACCAACATCCGGTCCGCGACGTCCGACATCGCCGAGTCGATCGTCCCGCCGCGCAAGCTGTCGCTGGAGCAGTCCCTGGAGTTCTGCCGCGACGACGAGTGCGTCGAGGTGACCCCGGAGGCCGTCCGCATCCGCAAGGTCAACCTCGACCAGCGCGAGCGCGCCCGCGCCGCCAGCCGCGCCAAGCACGGCTGATCCGGCCAGGGCCTGATGCCCTGATCGCCCCCGAAGCCCGGGTGGCCCCACATGGGGTCACCCGGGCTTTCGTATGCCCATATTCCGGCTGATGCGCAGGTGAGCTGTGATCGAACCGAGACCTAAAGACGGTGTTCGGTCCCTGGCTCATGGCAGATAGTGGGGCACACGCTCGGGTCAATGGGTCAGGCGCCGCGGGGACGGTGCGTCGACTCACGAGCACCGGTGGGGTGTGTGAACCTCCGTCAGGGGTGTCGGAGGGACAGACGGTCAACCCCTCCTGTCCGTGCACCGGTTGAGTCAAGGAGGCGGCGCCAATGCCGACTACGCGTGTTCACCTGGGACTTGTCGCCAGCGGCGACCGATAAGCAGTCGTCCGGCAGACAGTTCGTCACTTCCTGATCCACGTGGTCCAAGCCGTGGCCCGCCCGCGTCCTGGGGCGGCCACCGGCTCGGCGTACCTCTGAAACGGACGCATGCATTGGACGCATCATGACGAGCCCTCCGAAGGCAGGGGGCGGTGGGACACCGGTCGTCGTCGGAGAGCGGGAACCGGGCGAGGGACCCGCGGTCGGACAGGTGGAGGGCCGGTCGCCCGGCCGGCTGATGTGGATCCGCTTCAAGCGGGACCGCGTCGGCGTGGTCTCCGCCTTCGTCGTGGGCTCCTTCTTCCTGATCGGACTGCTCGCACCGCTGATCTCCAAGGTGTACGGCAAGAACCCGTCCACCGTGTACGCGGACGAGCGCCCCGAACTGTTCGACAGCGCCGGGGTGCCGGTCCAGCCCAACGGCGGCATCAGCGGTGAGTTCTGGTTCGGCCTCGAACCCGGCAACGGCTACGACGTCTTCACCAAGCTGATCTACGGGATCCGCACCTCGCTGATGATCTCCCTCACGGTCACGGTCGCGGTGGTCCTCACCGGCATCGTCCTCGGGGTCACGGCGGGCTATCTCGGCGGCAAGGCCGACTTCGCCATCGGCCGGTTGATCGACTTCATGCTCGCCATCCCCGCGCAGCTCTTCTTCATCGCGAGCATGCCGGTCGTGGTCTCCCTCTTCGTCAGCCCGCGGGACGAGACACCGACCTATGTACGCGTGGTCGCGCTGATCGTCGTGCAGTGGCTCCTCGGCTGGATGAGCCTCGGCCGCATCCTGCGAGGGGCGACCCTCAGCCTGCGGGAACGGGAGTTCATCGAGGCGGCCAGGGTGAGCGGGGCGACCTCCGGGCGCATCATCCGCAAGGAGATCCTGCCCAACGTGGTGACACCGCTGCTGGTGCAGTCCACGTATCTGCTGCCGAACTTCGTGACGGCCGAGGCGGCCCTGTCGTTCCTCGGCGTCGGAATCGTCGAACCGACGCCCGACTGGGGCCAGATGTTCGCCAAGGCGTCGACGGAGCTGGTGCTCCAGAACGACATCACCTACATGTTCTTCCCCGGCGTCTCGATGATCATCTTCGTCATCGCGTTCAACCTTCTCGGCGACTCGGTCCGGGACGCATTCGACCCCAAGTCGGCGCGCTGACCGCGTAGTTCGCGGACAACGCGCCGCACGTCCCCGCACACCCCACGGCAAGTCCAGGCAACTCCACACAACTCCGTGCCATGTCACGGCACTTCGTCTGCACGAGTGACAACAGATGGGTGGGAACTGAGTGATGAGTAGGGGCGGACGCCATGTCTACGCCGCGGTCTCGGTGCTCGCGGCCGGAGCGCTCGTGCTCTCCGGTTGCAGCAAGGGCGGCAGCAGCGGCGGCGACAACCACAAGAAGGACGACACCGACGCCAAGCGTCAGCAGGCCTTGATCAAGTTCGGCGACGCGGCGGCCTCCACCGGCCCCGCCGCCCCCGTCCCCGGCGCCAAGGCCGGCGGCACCATGGAGTTCCTGGAGCGCGACAGCCCCGCCCACCTGGACCCGGCCCAGATCTACACCTTCGCCGAGGGCACGATCGCCCCGCTGCTGCACCGGGGCCTGACCGGCTACAAGTCGACCAGCGACGACGGCGGCAAGCACGAGATCGTCGGTGACCTGGCCACCGACTCCGGCACCGTGTCCGACGGCGGCCGGACCTGGAAGTACACCCTCAAGGACGGCGTCAAGTTCCAGGACGGGGCCACGATCACGTCCAAGGACGTCCGCCACAGCGTCGAGCGGCTCTTCGCGCCCTTCCTCACCAAGGGCCCGACCTACCTCCAGCAGTGGCTGGCCGACACCGCCGGGACCGACTACCGCAAGCTGCTGCCGGACGGCCCGTACCAGGGCAAGCACCTGCCGGACAGCGTCCTGGAGACGCCGGACGAGCACACCGTCGTCTTCCACTTCAAGAAGCCCGTCGCCGACCTGCCGTACGCGCTCGCCATGACGGGCTACTCCATCGTGGAGGAGAAGGGCGACACCAAGGAGAAGTACGACCGGGCACCGCTGGCGACCGGACCGTACAAGATCCAGTCGTTCAAGTCCGGCAAGTCGATGGTGCTGGTCAAGAACGACCAGTGGGACCCGAAGACGGACCCGATCCGCCATCAGTACGTGGACCAGTTCAACGTCACCTTCAACCAGCAGTACGAGATGTCCACCAAGGCGCTCATCGCGGACAGCGGGGTCGACCAGACGGGTGTCAGCCTGCAGAACCAGGTCGACGCGGGCAACCTCTCGCGGGTCCTCAGCGACTCCAAGTTGAAGTCCCGTACGGTCGCGGGCTATCAGCCCTATGTGGGCCAGATCAACATCAACATGAGCAAGCCGGAGCTGAAGGACAAGAAGGTCCGCGAGGCCATCGCGTACGCCCTGCCCGTCACCCCGTTCGTCCGCGCCTACGGCGGCGAGGCGGCCATGGAGGTCGCGGGCGGCCTGATCAGCCCGACCGTCAGCGGCTACGACCCCACCTTCGACCCGTTCGGCAAGAAGAAGAAGCCCGCGGGTGACCCGGCCAAGGCCAAGAAGCTGCTGGCGGAGGCCGGCAAGTCCGGCATGAAGCTGACCTTCGCCTACATCAACACCCCCGAGGGCCAGCAGTACTCCACCGCCATGGCCGAGGGGCTGAAGAAGGCGGGCTTCGACGTGCAGCGCCAGGAGCTGCCGGCCGAGACCTACTTCGACGAAGTCAGCAAGATCCACAACAACTTCGACATCTTCCACACCTCGTGGGGCGCCGACTGGCCGTCCGCCTCGACCGTGCTCCCGCCGACGACCGACGGACGCCTGATCGCCGACGGCGCGCACAACTACCCGCAGGTCAACGACGCCCATGTGAACAGCGAGATCGACCGCATCAACACCATCACCGACCCGGTCAAGGCCGCGACCGAGTGGGAGAAGCTGGACAAGTACCTGCTCACCGAGGTCGTGCACGCGGTGCCGACCGGCTACTACAAGCAGGTCCAGATCGCCGGTTCCAAGGTCGGCGGCCTCGCCTACGACGACGTGCTCGGCGGCATCGACCCGCGTCGGCTGTACGTCAAGTAACCCCGTCCGTCCGCCCGGTTCCCGGCGCGGCCGTCCCACGGGCCGCGCCGGGACCGCCCGGCCCGCTGACGTCTGAGAGCTGCCCTGTCATGCTGCGCTTCCTCCTGCGCCGGACCCTCGGCGCCGTCGTCATCCTCTTCCTGCTGAGCGTCGTCACGTTCCTGCTGTTCTTCGGGATGCCTCGGGACCCGGCGCTGCTGATCTGCGGCAAGACGTGCACGCCGGCCAACATCGAGAACATCCATCATGTGCTCGGCCTCGACAAGTCGATCCCCGAGCAGTACCTGACCTTCCTGCACAACATCGTCCTGGGCAGCGACGCCTTCGACCAGGGCCCGTGCCCGGCCCCCTGCTTCGGGTACTCGTACCACACCAACGAGGCGGTCTGGCCGACCCTGATGGACCGCCTGCCCACCACCGTCTCGCTGACCCTGGGCGCGGCCGTCGTCTTCCTGGTGGCGGGCCTCGCCACCGGACTGCTGGCGGCCTGGAAGCGCGGCTCGCTGATCGACAAGACGGTCACGGCCGGTTCGATGGTGATCAGCTCGATGCAGATCTACTTCCTCGGCCCGCTGGCGCTCGCGCTCCTCGTCTACCAGTCGCATCTGTTCGACAAGCCCGCGTACCACAACCTGACGTCGGATCCGGTGAGTTGGTTCTCGGGGCTGCTCATCCCGTGGGTGGTGCTGTCCACGATCTTCGCCGCGCAGTACACCCGTATGGCGCGCTCCTCGATGATCGAACAGCTCCAGGAGGAGCATGTACGCACCGCGCGCGCGAAGGGCATGTCGCGGCGGTACGTCTTCTTCCGCTACGCCTGGCGCGGTTCGCTGATCCCGATCGTCACCATCTTCGGCATCGACCTCGGCTCGCTGCTGGGCGGCGCGATCATCACCGAGACCACTTTCGGTCTGCCGGGCATCGGCCAACTCGCCGTACAGTCGGTGTTCTTCAGCGATCTGCCGCTGCTGCTCGGCGTGATGCTGTTCGCCGCCACCATGATCCTGCTGTTCAACATCATCGTGGATACCTGCTACGCGTTCATCGACCCGCGCGTACGGCTCTCCTAGGAGCACTCCGTGACCACTGTGACCAAGGAACCAGTCGACTCCGGCGAGGGTGCCTTCCTGTCGGTGCGGGACCTGCATGTCAGCTTCACGACCGAGGACGGCGTCGTCCGCGCGGTCGGCGGGCTCTCCTTCGACCTCGAACGGGGCCGGACCCTCGGCATCGTGGGGGAGTCGGGGTCCGGCAAGTCGGTGACCAACCTGACCATACTCGGGCTGCACAACCCGATGTTCACCACGGTCGACGGCGAGATCGTGCTGGACGGACAGGAGTTGATCACGGCCCGCGAGTCCGAGCTGGAGAAGCTGCGCGGGAACAAGGTCGCGATGATCTTCCAGGACCCGCTGACCGCCCTGTCGCCGTACTACACGGTGGGACGGCAGATCGCCGAGCCGTTCATGAAGCACACCGGGGCCTCGAAGAAGGCGGCCTGGCAGCGGGCGGTGGAGATGCTCGGCAAGGTCGGCATCCCCCACCCCAAGGAGCGGGCGAAGGAGTATCCGCACCAGTTCTCCGGCGGTATGCGGCAGCGCGCGATGATCGCCATGGCGCTGGTGTGCGACCCCGACCTGCTGATCGCCGACGAGCCGACCACGGCGCTGGACGTGACCGTGCAGGCGCAGATCCTCGATCTGCTCAAGGACCTTCAGCGGGAGTTCGGTTCGGCGATCATCTTCATCACCCATGACCTCGGGGTCATCGCCGACGTGGCCGACGACATCATGGTGATGTACGCCGGGGGAGCGGTCGAACGCGGCACGGTGGACGAGGTGCTCCGGTCGCCCCGACACCCGTACACCTGGGGCCTGTTGAACTCCATGCCCCGGCTGGACTCGGACCTGGGCGCCCCGCTCACCCCGATCCCGGGGACGCCGCCGTCGCTGCTGAACCCGCCGTCCGGTTGCCGCTTCCATCCGCGGTGCGCCTTCCGGGGCGAGGTGGGCGGGGCGCGGTGCGTGGACGAACTGCCGCTGCTGCCACCGGGGCGGGGCGGGGCGTGCCATCTCACGGCCGAGCAGAAGCAGACCATCTTCGTCGAGCAGATCAAGCCCCGGCTGCGGTAGGGAGAGCGTGCCATGGAGGAAGAGGCCGTGAAGGGTGAGGCGACCTTGCCCGGTCCGCGCGAGGCGGGCGCGGGAGCGGAGGAGGCGCCCGGGGAGCCGCTGCTGGTGGTGGAGAAGCTGGTCAAGCACTTCCCGGTCAAGGGCGGCTTCCCGGTCCGCCGTACGGTCGGCGCGGTGCAGGCCGTGGACGGCATCGATCTGACCGTGCACGTGGGCGAGAGCTTCGGTCTGGTGGGCGAGTCCGGCTGCGGCAAGTCCACGACCGGCCGCCTGATCACGCGCCTTCTGGAGCCGACGAGTGGTTCGATCTCCTACCGCGGCCGGGACATCGCGCACGCGAGCCGCAGGCAGTTGGCGCCGATCCGGTCCGAGATCCAGATGATCTTCCAGGACCCGTATTCGTCACTGAACCCGCGCCAGACGGTCGGCAAGATCATCTCCGGCCCGATGGAGATCAACGACATCAACCCGGCCGGCGGTCGCGAGAAGCGCGTCCGTGAGCTGCTGGAGATCGTGGGTCTGAACCCCGAGCACTACAACCGCTTCCCGCACGAGTTCTCGGGCGGTCAGCGCCAACGGATCGGTGTGGCACGGGCGTTGGCCTTGGAGCCGAAGCTGATCGTGGCGGACGAGCCGGTCTCCGCGCTGGACGTCTCCATCCAGGCGCAGGTCGTCAACCTGCTCCAGCAGGTCCAGAAGGACCTGGGTATCGCGTTCCTGTTCATCGCCCACGACCTGGCGATCGTGCGCCACTTCTCGCAGCGCGTCGCGGTGATGTACCTCGGCAAGATCATCGAGGTGGGCGACCGCGACTCCATCTACAGACGCCCACGCCACCCCTACACGCACGCGCTGCTGTCCGCGGTCCCCGAGGTGACCCTGGACGGCGCAGCGGAGGAGACCGGCCGCGAACGCATCCGCCTGGCGGGCGACGTACCGTCCCCGATCTCCCCACCCTCGGGCTGCCGCTTCCGCACCCGCTGCTGGAAGTCCCAGGACAAGTGCGCGACAGAGGAACCCCCGCTGGTACGCCTCCCGGGCAACCGCCCGGCCCACCTGACGGCCTGCCACTTCCCGGAGGCCCCGACGACGGAGGCACGGGACGAGGACATCGTGCTGGATCCGGCGTTGACGGCGTTGGAGGAGGAGGAGAGCTGAAGACGGGCTCACCAGCCGTCGCCGCTCGATATTCGTTCGACTTACCCTTGCCGCGTCCGGGATGCTCGCCTCAATGATACGAACTGACACGCCTCCCGCCTGGGACGAGCGCACGCAGCTGACCGCCTTTCTCGACTACGCCCGCGCCACCGCCCGCGCCAAGTGCGAGGGGGTCTCCGCGGAGGGTGCGGTCGCCGCGCCGCTGCCCGGCTCCCCGCTGATGACGCTGAGCGGGCTGATCAGCCATCTGCGCTGGGTCGAGTACTACTGGTTCCAGGTGGTGTTCCTCGGGGAGGAGGACGAGGGGCCGTGGACGGAGGAGGACCCGGACCGCGAGATGCGGATCGCGGTCGAGCGTCCGCTGGCCGAGCTGCTGGACGAGTACGACGAACAGAGCGCGCGCTACCGGGAGTTGGTGGCTTCCCAGGCCCTGGACGCCACGGCGAAGCGCCCGGTGCGCGACGGTCTCCATGTCGACCTGCGCTGGATCCTCCACCACCTGATCGAGGAAACGGCCCGCCACAACGGCCACTTGGACATCCTGCGCGAACTGATCGACGGCACGCGGGGCGACTGAGCCGGGCCTTGTCCCACCCGGCCGCCGCCGCTTGGTCACGCGGGTCAAGCACCTCGCGACGAGTGGGACAGGGCGTTGGTGATCATGCGGGTGGCGAAGTCGTGGTCGTCGGTGAGCCGGTTGATGTGCTCCGCGAGCAGGAAGGCCGTGGCTTCCAGGGGGTTCATCTCGGCGCGGGTCCAGTCGCCGTACTGTTTGCGCCACAGGTTGGGGCTCAGACCGGTGCCGGCCGCGACGACCAGGCCGGTCATGGTGGGGATGACCTCGGGACGGACGCTCTTCGGCATCATGCGCAACGAGGCCACGAAGCTGGGCACGACGTACTCGATGACGTCCCTGTCGTGTTCCTCGTAGGCCCTCCGCAGCCACTGCGTGAACATGTAGATGAGCGTGCAGACGCCGTCCAGCAGGTCGTCCACGTCGTCGGGGCCGAGCGACGCCATGAACTGCTCGCGCAACTGCCGCTGTTCGGGGTCGCTCTCCGCCTTGCCGTCGTAGATGGCCTTGAGTTGGGAGTCGACCACCATGAGCGCCGCGCCTACATCCCCCGCGGGGGCATACTCCGGGCTGCAAGACGATGCCACAGGATTCTCCTCGGTCACGCGTGGACGACACGGCGTGCCCGACGGTAGCGCGCCGGTGCGCCCACGGTCCGACGAATCCTATGGGATCACCCTGGGAGTTGACCGGCCACTCAAGGCGATCCGTATCGGTCGAACCTGTCACCGCCTCGGCGTGACCTCATGGCGAAGGCCCGTATCGCACAGCGATACGGGCCTTCGTCCCCGGGAACCGGACGTTCGGGGCTCGGGTCAAGGGGCCTGTGAAGGTCGGGCTCCGTTGGCCGCGGCTGACGGAAAGGGGTGTGTCAGGCCGCGGTCTCGGGGTCCTTGGACAGACGCGGAGCCGGGACCGTCTCCTGCGTCTCGGGGAAGTGGCACGCCGTCAGGTGGCCCGCCTTGTTGCCCTCCACCTGCACCAGCGGCGGCGCCTCCGTCGCGCACTTCTCCGTCGCCTTCCAGCAACGGGTGCGGAAGCGGCAGCCCGAGGGCGGGGAGATGGGGGACGGTACGTCGCCTTCCAGGCGGATCCGCTCGCGCGGCGCCTCGTCCACCGTGGCCTCCGGCACCGCGGAGAGCAGTGCGCGGGTGTACGGGTGGCGCGGGTTGCCGTACAGGTCGTCGCGGTCGGCGATCTCCACGATCTTGCCGAGGTACATGACCGCGACGCGCTGCGAGAAGTGGCGCACGATCGCCAGGTCGTGGGCGATGAACAGGAAGGCGATGCCCAGGTCCTTCTGGACCTGCTGGAGCAGGTTGACGACCTGCGCCTGGATGGAGACGTCCAGCGCCGAGACCGGCTCGTCCGCCACGATCAGCTTCGGCTCCAGGGCCAACGCCCGCGCCACACCGATGCGCTGGCGCTGGCCGCCCGAGAACTCGTGCGGGAAGCGGTTGTAGTGCTCGGGGTTCAGACCCACGATCTCCAGCAGCTCACGGACACGCTTCTCCCGGCCGCCCGTCGGGTTGATCCCGTTGATCTCCATCGGGCCAGTGATGATCTTGCCGACCGTCTGACGCGGGTTCAGCGAGGCGTACGGGTCCTGGAAGATCATCTGGATCTCGGACCGGATGGGCGCCAACTGCCTGCGGCTCGCGTGGGTGATGTCCTGGCCGCGGTAGGAGATCGTGCCGCCCGTGGGCTCCAGAAGGCGGGTGATCAGTCGGCCGGTCGTGGACTTGCCACAGCCGGACTCGCCGACCAGGCCCAGGCTTTCGCCCTCGGCGACCTGGAAGTCCAGCCCGTCGACAGCCTGCACCGCGCCGACCGTGCGGCGGATGGGGAAGCCGCCCTTGATCGGGAAGTGCTTGGTCAGCCCGGAGACGTCCAGGAGAGGAGAGGTGCTGCTCATGGTGGTGAAATCCCGTCTCTTGTACGTCAGTTGGCCTTGCTGGCGGCAAGGTCGGCGAAGAAGTCCCGGCGCTGTTCGTCGCTCAGGTGGCAGGCATTGCCGCGGCCGTCCGCGATCTCCAGCACGGGAGACTCGGTCGCACAGCGGTTGCCCTCGACCTTGTCCGCGAAGGCGCAGCGCGGGTGGAAGCGGCAGCCGGACGGCGGGTTCAGCAGCGACGGCGGCGAGCCCGGGATCGGGGTGAGTGGCACGTCGACCGGGCCGTCCAGGGTCGGCATGGAGCCCAGCAGGCCCCAGGTGTAGGGGTGCTGCGGGGTGCGCAGCACCTCTTCCTTCGGGCCGCGCTCCACGCACCGGCCGCCGTACATCACCAGCACGTCGTCCGCGATGTCCGCGATCACGCCCAGGTCGTGGGTGATGAAGATGATCGAGGTGCCGAACTCCTGCTGGAGGTCCTTGAGCAGGTCCATGATCTGGGCCTGCACGGTCACGTCGAGCGCGGTGGTCGGCTCGTCGGCGATCAGCAGCTCAGGGTCGCAGACCAGCGCCATGGCGATCATCGCGCGCTGGCGCATACCGCCGGAGAACTGGTGCGGGTACTCGTCGACCCGGCGGTCCGGCTGGGGGATGCCCACCCGGCGCAGCATCTCGATCGCCCGCGCCCGCGCCTCCTGCTTGGAGGCGCCGGTGTGCTTGCGGTACGTCTCGGAGATCTGCCGGCCGACGGTGTGGTACGGCGACAGCGAGGCCAGGGCGTCCTGGAAGATCATCGCCATCTTGTTGCCGCGGAGCTTCTCCAGGGTCGACTCCGAGGCGCCGTTCAGCTCCTGGCCGTCGAGCGTGATGGAGCCCTCGACCTCGGTGCTGTCCGGGTTGTGCAGACCCAGGATGGTCAGGTTGGTGACCGACTTGCCGGACCCCGACTCACCCACGATGCCCAGGGTCTTGCCCCGTTCGAGGTCGAAGGAGAGACCATCGACGGCCTTGACGATGCCGTCCTCGGTCGAGAAGTGCACCTTCAGATCCTTGACGGACAGGAAGGGCTGCTGATCGGTGCTCGTCACGGGGACGCTCCAGAAGGGGGTGATGCGGGGTAGCTGATGGGGGCGTGCGGGGTCAGGCGAGCCGGATCCGCGGGTCGATCATGGCGTAGACCGCGTCGACGACGATGTTGGCCAACACCACGAAGGCCGCGGTGATGATCATGACGCCCAGGAGCATCGGAAGGTCGTTGGTGAAGACCGACTTCACGGCGAGCATGCCGAGACCCTGAAGGCTGAACGTCTTCTCGGTGATCATCGCGCCGCCGAGCAGCACGCCCATGTCGATACCGAAGATGGTGACGATCGGACCCATCGCACCGCGCCAGGCGAAGCGGAAGAAGACGGTGCGCCGCGAGAGACCCTTGGCACGGGCCGTGCGGACGTAGTCCTCGCTGAGCGTCTCGACCATCTGGGAGCGGGTCATACGGGTGTAGTTGGCGGTCCAGATCAGCGCCAGGACCAGCCAGGGCACGAGCAGACCCATGAACCATTCGGCCGGGTTCTCGGTGAACGGGGTGTACGTGGGCTGGTCGAGCAGGTGCGTCTGGTACACGAGCAGGTAGAGGGCGACCGGACCGACGAAGTAGATCTGCATCGACGAGGCGAGCAGCGAAAGGGAGCTGGCGATCTTGTCGAGGGCCTTGCCCTGCTTCACGGCGGCGAGCATGCCGGTGCCGATACCGAAGATGAGGAAGACGACCGAGGAGCCGAGGGCGAGGGAGGCCGTCGTCGGGAAGCGGTCCTTGACCGTGCCGAGGACCGACTCGTGGTTGACGAACGAGTAGCCGAGGCACGGGGCGTTGCAGTTGCCGATGCCCGTGTAGTCGCGGCCCACGAAGATGCCGGACAGCCAGTTCCAGTACTGCTGCGGCAGCGACTGATCGATCCCCATGTTGTGCCGGATCAGTTCCAGCGTGTCCGGCGTGCAGACCTTGCCGCAGGCCATCCGGGCCGGGTCGCGCGGCACCGCGTAGAAGAGCATGAACGTGATCGCGCTGATGATCAACAGCGTGACCACGGCGCCGAGGAGTCGGCGAACGAGGAAGCGAAGCATGGGGGTTGGCTTTCCTGGGAGGGCCGTCGTACGGAACGGGCCGGGCCGGGGTGACCGGAGGCCCGGTGGACGAGCCGAGGGTGGGGCGGCCGAAGCCGCCCCACCTCTCAGTGACGGGTCAGGCCTTGACGTACATCTTGTAGAGCATGGAACCGTCGAAGTTCGGGTCCATCCTCACGTTGCCGACCTTCGAACCGTGCATGTAGATGCGACGCATGTACACGTCGGGAACGAAGGAAGCCTTCTCGGTGACCAGCTTGTCCACACCGGCCCACATGTCGTTGGCCTTCTTCGGGTCGATCTCGGCGGTGGCGGCCTTGATCGCGGCGTCGACCTCGGGGTCCTTCATGTGCGAGTAGTTGTTGCCCTGGTCCACGACCTTGGAGCTGTGGAAGCACGGCATGAAGTCCGAGTAGCCGGTCGGCCAGTCGGCGGACCAGCCACCCCAGTACACGTCGTACGGGTTGTCGATCTTGCCGATCTGGTCGTAGGCCGTGGTGGAGTCGAGCGGCTTGGAGACGACCTCGAAGCCGGCCTTCTTCAGGGCGTTCTCGATGACGACCTTGACCTTGGCGTTGATCGGGTCGTTCTGGTACGCGTAGACGACCTTGGTGCCGAGCTTGCCGGCCTTCTTCAGGATCGCCTTCGCCGCCTCCGGGTCGCCCTCGGGCTTCTTCAGCTTGCCCCAGACGTCCTGCGACTTGTAACCGGCGACGAGCGGGCTCATGAAGCCGGTCGCGTAGTCACCGCGGTTCTCGCCGCCCTGGAGCCTGCGGACGGCGGCGGTCGGCCAGGCGCGGATGATGGCCTCGCGGACCTTGATGTCCGTGACCCGGGTCATGTTGATCCAGTAGACGCTGGTGCCGGTGCCCAGGCCCGAGATGAGGCGGTCCTTGCCCTTGGCGGTGGCCTGCTGGATCTTGCTCTGCGGAACCGTGCGCCAGGAGACGGCGTACTGGTCGTTGCCCGTGTCCGCGATCAGACGGTCGGCGGCGGTCTCCGCCTCGATGCCGAAGGTGAAGTCGAACTCGTCCGGGTAGGCGTTGCGGACCGGGTCCGTGTTCGCGTCCCAGTGGTCGTTGCGGACCAGCACCATCGACTTGTCGGTCTCGTGCGACTTGACCCGGTAAGGACCGCTGGAGAACGGCTTCTTGTCGTAGGCCTGCTTGGTGTCGTGCTTCACCGAGACCGGCGCGTACGAGTGCATGGCGAGGACGTAGTTGAAGTCCGGGCGCGCCTCGGCGAGGTGGAAGGTGATGCTCTTCCCGCTCGTCTCGATCGACTTCAGGTGCTTGCCCTTGTAGGGGCCCTTGTAGGACTTGCGGGGCTCGTCCGAGCCCACGAGCCACGTCTGGACGTAGGTGGCGCCCTCGGTGGTGAAGTCGGCGAAGCCGCGCTCGATGCCGTGGCGGACGTCATCGACAGTGATGTCGGAGCCGTCCTCCCACTTGATCCCGTCCTTCAGGGTGAAGGTCCAGGTCTTGCCGCCGTCCTTCATGGTGCCGCAGTCGACGGCGAGGTCACCGACGAGGGTCTGCGAGCCGTCGTCGGCGATCTTGTAGGCGGTCAGCGTACGGGCGAGGACCATCTCGACGAGCGAGTTCCACGCGTAGTAGATACGCGTCGGGTCGAGGTGCGAGAAGTCGTCGTCGTTCAGCAGGTAGACCTTGCCGCCCTTCTTGGCACCGGAGACCTCCGGAGCCGGGCCCTTGGAGTCCTCCGGCGTGCCGACCTTGATCTCGGTCGTCTTGGCCTTGGCCGCTTCGTGCTTGCCGCCGTCGCTGCCGCTGCTGCTGGAGTTACCGCTGCTGCATGCGCTCAGCACGGTGCTCGACGCGGCGGCGACGCCGGTGGCGATCAGGAAGTTTCTGCGCGAGAAGGACATCGCATCCTGCCTTGAAGTGGGTTGATGAGGTGGTCCGGTACCTCGGCGACATTGCCGTGATCCCGAAGGGGTTCGGAGTCAGCGCTTGGTCTTCGGGTCGAGCGCGTCGCGCACCGAGTCGCCGAGGAGGTTGAACGCCAGGACGAAGATCACCATGGCGAGACCGGGGAACATCAGCAGGGTGATGTCGTCCTGGTACCACTGGGCGGCGTACCCGATCATGACGCCCCAGTCGGGGGTCGGGTCCTGAAGACCAACACCGAGGTAGGCGAGACCCGCTTCCGTGGAGACCATCATGGGCAGCATGAGGGTGCCCTGGATCAGGATCGGCGTCCACAGGTTGGGCAGCAGTTCCTTGAAGATGATGCGAGCCGGAGACGCACCCGTGACCTTGGCGGCCTCCACGTACTCCCGTTCGCGCAGGGCCAGTACCTGACCGCGCAGCAGTCGGGCGATGGACGCCCAGCCGAAGACGACGAGCAGCAGGATCAGGGAGATCACGATGAGCGAGACGGGCGTGTTCTCGTTGTCGCCCACGAACAGGGCGAGGACCACGGGCGTGAAGGCCACGAAGAAGAGCTGCTGCGGGAAGGCGAGCAGGATGTCCATGACCCGGCCGAGGAGCCAGTCCGTCTTGCCGCCCACATAGCCCGCGGTCACACCGATCACCACGCCGACGACCATGGCGAGCACGGTGATGCCGGTGGCGAGCAGCAGCGAGTTGCGGATCGAGTACCAGAGGAACGTGAAGACGTCACGGCCGAGCTGCGGGTCGATGCCGAACCAGAAGTCGCTGTTGATGCCGCCGTTCGGCGCTGCCGGGAGGCCGTTGTCGCCCAGCAGGCTGGGGTCGTCGACGCCGTAGTTCGTGTACGGGTCCTTGCCGTAGATCTTCGCTATGAGCGGCGCGCAGAGACCGACGACGAAGAAACAGATCACGATGATCGCCGAAACGACGCCCGTGCGGTCCCGCTTGAAGCGGAGCCATGCCAACTGTCCCGGGGACCTGGTCGCGGTGTCCTTCGGGCCGTCAGAAGTGCTCGGCTTCTCGGCGTTCTCGTCGGTCACCTCAAGAGGTGCAGCCGAGGATGGAGTAGGGGTGGTCATGGTGCTCCTGGCCCAAGGGAGGGTCTGATGACTCCGCAGGGCACTCCCCTACGGGCTACGCCGGACTTTTTCAACGCAATTCATTCAAGGTCAATAAATTCTCAGCCGACTTGGGCTTGTCTTTGTGTTCTTTGCCTGGACTTGACCTTTCCGTAGCTACGCGGGTAGCACGTTGTGATCGATCTGTGTCCTCAACCCGGCCAATCGGGCTAATCGGACAAGGAGTTCGATATGCGGATAGGCGAGTGTCGAAATGCGTACATCAACGGTTCGCAAATCAACGGTTCAGTGGGGATAGGCGGAGATCTATTGCTTTGCTGTGGCGTGATCCGTTGTGGACCGTGGGCCATCCCGAACCATCCGCAGTCAAGATCTTTTAGACCCCCTCGCGCATGCCCCATCCGAATGACGTGATCTCGGCCCGATGGTGCGCATCAGTGTGATGCCCCTCGATCGCTGATATTGACCGATATACGGACAGCGCTCCGGCGCTGGCGGTACGGCGCACTCCGAGGAGGCAGTCCATGCGTGGAGCCAGACCCGCCCGATGGGCGGCGGGCGCGGCGGTGGCTGTCCTCGCGGCGGCGGCGTGCGGCGGGGGCGGCGGCACCACCCCCGGGGTGTTCAGCGCTTCCTGGGGCGACCCGCAGAACCCGCTGGAACCGGCCAACACCAACGAGGTCCAGGGCGGCAAGGTCCTCGACATGATCTTCCGCGGGCTCAAGCGCTACAACCCGCGCACCGCCGCCCCGGAGAACATGCTCGCCGAGCGGATCGACACCTCCGACGCACGGAACTTCACCATCACCGTCAAGGACGGCCGGCGGTTCAGCAACGGCGAACCCGTCACCGCCCGCTCGTTCGTCGACGCCTGGAACTACGGCGCGAGCCTGAGGAACAACCAGAAGAACGCGTACTTCTTCGGATACATCGAGGGCTACGACAAGGTGCACCCCGAGACCGGCACCCAGTCCGCCGACACCCTCTCCGGGCTCCGGGTGACCGGCCCCCGTACCTTCACCGTCCGGCTCAACCAGAAGTTCTCGACGTTCCCCGACACCCTCGGCTACGTCGCCTTCTCGCCGCTGCCCAGAGCGTTCTTCGACCACCACGAGGACTGGCTGCGCAAGCCCGTCGGCAACGGCCCCTACCGGATCGTGTCGTACACCAGGGGCTTCAAGATGGCCCTGCGCAGATGGGGCGGGTACCAGGGCCCGGACAAGGCGCGGAACAAGGGCGTGGACCTCCAGGTCTACACGGACAGCAACACCGCCTACACCGACCTCCTGGCCGGCAACCTCGACCTCGTCGACGATGTGCCCGCCACACAGCTCAAGTTCGCCAGGAAGGACCTCGACGGCCGCTACATCAACACCCCCGCCGGCATCATCCAGACCCTCGCCTTCCCGTTCTACGACCGGAGCTGGAACAGCCCCAGGATGCGCAAGGTCCGTACCGGCCTGTCCATGGCGATCGACCGGGACCTGATCACCCGCACCATCTTCCGCAGGACCCGCACCCCGGCCAGTGACTGGACCTCTCCGGTCCTCGGCGCGGCCGGCGGCTTCCAGGACGGGCTCTGCGGCGCGGCCTGTGTCCACGACCCGCGCCGGGCCAAGCAGTTGGTCCGGGAGGGCGGCGGACTGCCCGGCGGACAGGTCCGTATCACCTACAACGCGGACACCGGCTCCCACAAGCAGTGGGTGGACGCGGTCTGCAACTCCATCAACAACGCGCTCGGCGACGACACAGCCTGCGTCGGCAACCCCGTCGGCACTTTCGCCGACTTCCGCAACCAGCTCGGCCGCCACAGCATGCCGGGCCCCTTCCGGGCGGGCTGGCAGATGGACTACCCGCTCATCCAGAACTTCCTCCAGCCGCTCTACTACTCGGGCGGCTCCTCCAACGACGGCCAGTGGTCCAACAAGGACTTCGACCGGCTCGTCGACCAGGCCAACGCGGAGAGCGACCGGGCCAAGGCCGTACGGCTGTTCCAGCGCGCCGAGGGCGTCGTACGGGACCACATGGCCGCCATCCCGCTCTGGTACCAGAACGGCAGCGCGGGCTACTCCCACCGCCTGAGCCACGTGGCCCTCACGCCGTTCAGCGTGCCCGTCTACGACGAGATCAAGGTCGGCTGAGCCGCACGCCGGCCCCTACCACCCGGAGCCCCCATGGGACGGTACGTCATCAGGCGCCTGCTGCAGATGATCCCGGTCTTCTTCGGCGCCACCCTGCTCATCTTCCTCATGGTGCACGTGATGGGCGACCCCGTCGCCGGTCTGTGCGGCGAGCGGCGCTGCGACCCCGCCACCGCGGCCCGGCTGCGCCGGGAGTTCGGCCTCGACCGGCCCGTGTGGCAGCAGTACCTGGCCTACATGGGCCATGTCTTCACCGGCGACTTCGGCACCGCCTTCAACGGACAGCGCGTCACCGAGCTGATGGGGACGGCCTTCCCGATCACCATCCGGCTCACCCTCGTCGCCATCGCCTTCGAGATCGTCATCGGGATCGCGCTCGGCGTGCTCACCGGGCTGCGCCGCGGACACCCCATGGACACCTCCGTCCTGCTGCTCACCCTCGTCGTCATCTCCGTGCCGACCTTCGTCACCGGTCTGCTGCTCCAACTCCTGCTCGGCGTCCACTGGGGCGTGATCCGGCCCTCGGTCTCCCCGCGGGCCGCCCTCGGCGAGCTGATCGTCCCCGGGCTCGTCCTCGCCTCGGTCTCCCTCGCCTACGTCACCCGGCTGACCCGCACCACCATCGCCGAGAACAAGCGCTCCGACTACGTCCGCACGGCCATCGCCAAGGGGCTGCCGCGCCGCCGGGTGATCATCCGGCATCTGCTGCGCAACTCGCTCATCCCCGTCGTCACCTTCATCGGCACCGACATCGGCTCCCTCATGGGCGGCGCGATCGTCACCGAGCGGATCTTCAACATCCACGGCGTCGGCTACCAGCTCTACCAGGGCATCCTCCGCCAGAACACCCAGACCGTCGTGGGCTTCGTGACCGTCCTCGTCCTCGTCTTCCTGATCGCCAACCTGCTCGTCGACCTGCTGTACGCCGTACTCGACCCGAGGATCCGCTATGCCTGAGCAGCCGCCGTACGAGCCCGAGGGCGCCATGGCCGCGACCGGCACCGGCGGCACCATGGACCTCGCCGCCAGCGAGGCGACCACCCTGGAGAAGACGCCCGGGGGAGGGCCGGGCGGCACCGGCCCGGAGGGCAAGCCGCGCAGCCTGTGGTCCGACGCCTGGCACGATCTGCGCCGCAACCCCGTCTTCCTCGCCTCCGCGCTCGTCATCCTCTTCCTCGTACTCCTCGCGATCCGGCCCTCGCTGATCGCCCCCGGCAACCCGCTGAGCTGCGACCTCTCCAAGGCCCTGGACGGCTCGCGCGCCGGGCACCCGTTCGGCTACGACGGCCAGGGCTGCGACGTCTACACCCGCACCGTCTACGGGGCCCGCACCTCGGTCACCGTCGGCGTCTGCGCCACCCTCGGCGTCGCGCTCCTCGGCTCGGTCCTCGGCGGCCTCGCCGGATACTTCGGCCGGGGCTGGGACGCCGTCCTGTCCCGGATCACCGACATCTTCTTCGCGATCCCGGTCCTCCTCGGCGGCCTCGTCCTCCTGTCCGTGGTCACCAGCACCACCGTCTGGCCGGTCGTCGGGTTCATCGTGCTGCTCGGCTGGCCGCAGATCTCCCGTATCGCCCGCGGCGCGGTCATCACCGCCAAACAGAACGACTACGTCCTCGCCGCCCGCGCCCTCGGCGCCTCCGACGCGCGCATCCTGCTGCGGCACATCGCGCCCAACGCCGTCGCGCCGGTCATCGTCGTCGCCACCATCGCGCTCGGCACCTACATCGCGCTGGAGGCGACCTTGTCCTACCTCGGCGTGGGACTGAAGCCGCCGAGCGTCTCCTGGGGCATCGACATCTCCGCCGCCTCCCCGTACATCCGCAACGCCCCGCACGCGCTGCTGTGGCCCTCCGGCGCCCTCGCGATCACCGTGCTCGCGTTCATCATGCTCGGCGACGCCGTGCGCGACGCCCTCGACCCGAAGCTGAGGTGAGCCCCGTGCTGCTCGAAGTACGCGATCTGCACGTGGAGTTCAGGACCCGCGACGGAATCGCCCAGGCCGTGAACGGCGTCGGTTACGGCGTGGACGCGGGCGAGACCCTCGCCGTGCTCGGCGAGTCCGGCAGCGGCAAGTCCGTCACCGCCCAGGCCGTCATGGGCATCCTCGACAGCCCGCCCGGCAGGATCACCGGCGGCCAAGTCCTCTTCCAGGGACGGGACTTGCTGCGGCTCAAGGAGGAGGAGCGGCGCCGGATCCGCGGCGCCGAGATGGCGATGATCTTCCAGGACGCCCTGTCCGCCCTCAACCCCGTCCTCACCGTGGGCGACCAGCTCGGCGAGATGTTCATCGTGCACCGGGGCGCGTCCCGCAAGGACGCCCGCGCCCACGCGGTCGCCCTGATGGACCGGGTACGGATCCCGGGCGCCGCCCACCGCGTCCGCGACTACCCGCACCAGTTCTCCGGCGGTATGCGCCAACGCATCATGATCGCCATGGCGTTGGCACTGGAACCCGCGCTGATCATCGCCGACGAACCCACCACCGCCCTCGACGTCACCGTCCAGGCCCAGGTCATGGATCTGCTCGCGGAACTGCGGCGCGAGTACCGCATGGGCCTCGTCCTCATCACCCACGACCTCGGCGTCGTCGCCGACGTCGCCGACCGCATCGCCGTCATGTACGCGGGCCGCGTCGTCGAGACCGCCCCCGTGCACGACATCTACCGGGCGCCCGCCCACCCCTACACCCGCGGCCTGCTCGACTCCGTCCCCCGGCTCGACCAGAAGGGCGGCCGGCTCTACGCCATCAAGGGCCTGCCCCCCAACCTCATGGCCATCCCCCCGGGCTGCGCCTTCCACCCCCGCTGCCCGCTCGCGCGCGACGTGTGCCGCACCGACGTCCCCCCGCTCCACGAGGTCGCCAAGGACCGGGCGAGCGCCTGCCACTTCTGGAAGGAGTGCCTGCGTGGCCGGGACTGAACCGATCCTGGAGGTCAGCGGGCTGGTCAAGCACTACCCGCTGACCCGGGGGATCCTCGTCAAGAAGCAGATCGGCGCCGTACGGGCCGTCGACGGCGTGGACTTCACTCTCGGCCGGGGCGAGACCCTCGGCATCGTCGGCGAGTCCGGCTGCGGCAAGTCCACGGTCGCCCGGCTGCTCGTCAGCCTGGAGAAGCCGACGGCCGGTTCGATCCGCTACCGGGGCGAGGACATCACGCACCTGTCCCCGCGCGCCCTGAAGGCGGTACGGCGCAACATCCAGATGGTGTTCCAGGACCCGTACACCTCCCTCAACCCCCGGATGACGGTCGGCGACATCATCGGCGAGCCCTACGAGATCCACCCCGAGGCCGCGCCCCGAGGCGACCGGCGCCGACGGGTACGGGACCTGCTCGACGTGGTCGGGCTCAACCCCGAGTACATCAACCGCTATCCGCATCAGTTCTCCGGCGGCCAGCGCCAACGCATCGGCATCGCGCGGGGGCTGGCGCTGCGCCCGGAGATCATCGTCGCCGACGAGCCGGTGTCCGCGCTCGACGTGTCGGTCCAGGCCCAAGTGATCAACCTGCTGGCGGGACTTCAGGAGGAGTTCGGCCTGTCGTACGTCTTCATCGCCCACGACCTCTCGATCGTCCGGCACATCTCCGACCGGGTCGCGGTGATGTACCTGGGCCGCATCGTGGAGCGCGGCGGCCACGCGGAGATCTACGACCACCCGACCCACCCCTACACCCAGGCGCTGCTGTCCGCCGTGCCCGTGCCCGACCCCGAGGCGCGGGAGCACCGGCAGCGGATCATCCTCAGCGGGGACGTGCCCTCCCCGACCCACATCCCCTCCGGCTGCCGGTTCCGTACCCGCTGCTGGAAGGCGCGGGAGCGCTGCGTACGGGAGGTGCCGCCGCTCGCGGTCCCCGAGACGCTCCGTACGGCCGGGGGTCCCGCCGCGCACGACTCGGCGTGCCACTTCGCGGAGAACGACCTCGCCGGACGCGAACTCCGTTAACACGCAAGCAACTTGATCGACACACCGCCGATATACGGGCGCAGGACAGTGAACGGCGTACGGCCGTGCGGGTGCCGTGTGCGGGCCGGGGGGCAGCCATGCCGCCCCGGCCCGCTGTGCGCGGTCAGCCGAGCTTCAGGGCGCGCTTGAGGAAGTCGAGCTGGAGCAGGAGCAGGTTCTCGGCGACCGTCTCCTGCGGGGTCATGTGCGTCACCCCGGACAGCGGCAGCACCTCGTGCGGGCGGCCCGCGGCCAGCAGCGCCGAGGACAGCCGCAGCGAGTGGGCCATCACCACGTTGTCGTCCGCCAGGCCATGGATGACCATCATCGGCCGGGCCGGGTCCGCGGCGTCGACCAGGCCCGCGTCGTCGATCACCGAGTTGCGGCGGTAGACCTCCGGCTGCTCCGCGGGGTGCCCGAGGTAGCGCTCCTGGTAGAAGGTGTCATAGAGCCGCAGGTCGGTCACCGGCGCGCCGACCACGCCCGCGTGGAAGACGTCCGGGCGGCGCAGCACCGCGAGCGCCGCGAGATAGCCGCCGAAGGACCAGCCGCGGATCGCGACCCGGTCCAGGTCGAGCGGGAAGTCCCCGGCGAGGGCGTGCAGCGCGTCGACCTGGTCCTGGAGCGCGACCGCCGCCACCTCGTCCCTGATCTCCTTCTCCCAGGCGGGGGAGCGGCCCGGGGTGCCCCGGCCGTCCGCGACGATCACCGCGAAGCCCTGGTCGGCGAACCACTGCGAGGTCAGATGCGGGTTGTGCGCGGCCAGCACGCGCTGACCGTGCGGGCCGCCATAGGGGTCCATCAGGACGGGCAGGGAGGTGTCACCGGCGTAGTCCGTAGGCATAAGCACGGCGCATGGGATTCGGCGTGCGCCCCCCTGAGTGAGCGTCATGCGCGGGGACAAACCAGGGTGTTCGGCATATGACGCCACGGTCAGGGGCTTCGCGGGGCCGCCGGTCGGGCCGCCCTGGGCCCCGCCCGTCTCGTTGCGCTTGCCGTCGCTCAACACCCGCGCCCGGGTGCCCGGTTGGCCAGGGAGCGAGGAGACGAGTACGATCACGCCCCCGGCTCGCACCGCCGTGTGCACGCCGGGTTCCTGGGAGACGCGCTCCACGCCGAGTTCATTGACGCGGTAGACATGGACCTCGCCGATCTCCGGGGAAGAGGCCGCCTCGCCGTCCCCCAAGCTCTCGGCTTCGCTCGAGCAGGGAGGTACCCCCACCGCCGAGACCAGTACATCGTCGTCCGACACATCGAGCACCGCGCGTACGTGCAACTGCGGCCCCGTCAAAGGCCGTTCGCCCACCGCGAGCACCCGTGCGCCACCCTCGTCGGCGATCCGCACGAGCTGTCCTGAGGGGGTCCAGCAGGGAATACCAGGGAAAAGTTCAAGCCAAACTGGATCTTCGTCGGCGTGCACCATCCGAGTGGCGCCCGTGTCCGGGTCCACGGCCAGGAAGAGCTGGCCGCGCTGGTCGCGTGACTGGACCAGAATCAGCGGCGCACCCGCCGCTGACCAGTGCACTCGCGTCAGATAGGGGTAGCCGACCCGGTCCCAGACGACCTCCGTGCGCGACCCGTCGAGGCCCAGGACGAACAGCCGTACGTCCGCGTTGTCGGTTCCGGCCGCCGGGTACGCGACCTGTCGCGGCGCCCGTTCCGGGTGCGCGGGATCGGAGATCCACCACCGCTGTACCGGCGTGTCGTCCACGCGCGCGACCAGCATCCGATCGGACTCCGGCGACCACCAGAAGCCTCGCGAACGCTCCATCTCCTCGGCCGCGACGAACTCCGCGAGGCCGTAGGAGACGGACTCCGACTCCGGTTCGGCGAGGGCCCGGTCGCCCTCGCCGTCGGCGCCGATCACGCGCAGGGCGCCCCGCGCGACGTACGCGATGTGCCGTCCGTCGGGGGCCGGACGCGGGTCGATCACCGGGCCCGCGGCGGGCAGTTCGCGCGCCGTGCCCGCGCGCAGTTCGGCGCTGAACAACCGCCCTGACAAGGCAAAAGAGGCCAACTCCACGGCCGCGTCGGTGGCGTAGCCGACGATGCCGGCGCCCCCCTCACGGCTGCGCTCGCGACGGGCCAGCTCCTCGGGCGGCACCTGCTCGGTGGTGCCCTTCAGCAGAGCGCCGGGGTCGGCCGCGGGGCGCTCCGCACCGTCCGCGGTGTCGAGGACCCAGAGGTGGTGAGCGCGGTCCGTGCCGGACGTGGAGCGCAGGAACACGACACGAGAACCATCGGGCGAGACGGTGAACGAACGCGGCGCGCCGAGCGTGAATCGCTGGGTCCGCGCGTGCCGTCGAGGGAAGGAATCGGGTTCGCTCGTCATGCCCTGACCATATTGGCCATGCGCCCCCTTGTGCGGCTGTGCGCCGATCGATGCGCACGTACGGATAGTTATGATCACTGGCGCACGGTGGGTAAGAACCCGCTTGCATCTGTGTGGATTTACCAATCCGGGTATGTCCTCATGGAGTTGTTACCCCCATAGTCCGAACCCCCGCGTCCCCGTGGATCATTGGAGGTGAGCCGCCGTGGCACTCTCGATTTCGGCGGTGGTGCTGCTGGCGATCGTCGTCTTCCTTCTGGTCAAGAAGTCAGGGCTGAAGGCCGGGCATGCGGTCGTGTGCATGTTGCTCGGCTTCTATCTCTCCTCGTCGACGATCGCGCCGACGATCACTCAGCTCACGACGAACCTCGCGGGGATGATCGGAAGCATCAAGTTCTGAGCGACCTGCCGTGACGGCAGGCTCTACGCACACCCCGGTGCGGGCGGTCACCGTACGCGTCGGCGTCGTGACGGTTCACGGTGGGGGTGCGTCATCACCCCCGAGGGACGCGCGTCGAAATCCGACGCCCTCGGGGGCCCGTAGGGTGGTCCCATGACGGATCTGCCCGACCGGCGTCTGCTCCTGGTGCACGCGCACCCGGACGACGAGTCGATCAACAACGGCGCGACCATGGCCAAGTACGCGGCCGAGGGCGCGCGGGTGACGCTGGTGACCTGCACGCTCGGCGAGGAGGGCGAGGTCATCCCGCCCGGACTCGCGCATCTCGCGCCCGACCGCGACGACGCGCTGGGCCCGTACCGCGCCGACGAGCTGGCCGCCGCCATGGCCCGGCTCGGCGTGCGCGACCACCGCCTGCTCGGCGGCGCCGGGCGGTACCGCGACTCCGGGATGATGGGCACCGAGCAGAACCGCCGCCCCGGCGCCTTCTGGGCCGCCGACCTCGACGAGGCCGCCGGTCATCTGGTGGCGGTCGTCCGGGAGGTACGCCCCCAGGTCCTCGTCACCTACGACCCCGACGGTGGCTACGGCCACCCCGACCACATCCAGGCCCACCGCGTCGCGATGCGCGCCGCCGGGCTGGCCGCCGATCCCGGCTTCCGTCCGGACCTCGGCACGGCCTGGGAGATCGGCAAGATCTACTGGAACCGGATGCCGCGGCCGGCCGCGGAGGCCGGGTTCGCGCGGTTGCGCGAGGAAATCGACGCGACGCCCTTCAAGAAGGCGGCGGCCGTCGATGATGTCCCCGGTGTCGTGGACGAGTCCGTGATCACTACGGAGATCGACGGCTCGGAGTTCGCCGCCGCGAAGGCTTCGGCGATGCGGGCGCATGCCACGCAGATCGAGGTCGCCGAGCCGTATTTCGCGCTCTCCAACGACCTGGCGCAACCGCTGTTCACCACCGAGTACTACGAGTTGGTGCGCGGCGCCTCGGCCGACGGCCGGGAGACGGATCTCTTCGAGGGGGTGGCGTCATGACGCCGACCGGACAGCGGCCCAGCGGGCTGGCACAGCCCCTCGGGATGCCCCCCTTCGGGCGGATGGCCGCCTACCTCGGCCTGGCCGTGCTCGGCGCGCTGGTCGGCGTGGCGGGCGCCCTGGTGCAGTCCGGCTGGTTCCCCGGCGGGCTGCTGCTCGCGCTCGCGGGCGCGGCGGGGCTCTTCGTCGGCGGGGCGCGGGCCACGGCCGCCCGCGCGGGGGCGCTCGCGCCCGCCGCCGGGTGGATGATCGCCGTCGTCCTGCTGACCTCCAGCCGACCCGAAGGCGACTTCCTGTTCAGCGCGGGCGCGGGGTCGTATCTGTTCCTGCTCGGCGGCATGGTCGTGGCTGTGATCTGCGCCACCCTTGCCGGTGGACGGTCATCGGGCGGCCCCGCCACCCGACTTGGCAAGTGACGTACGACTTCGCCGTCAGGACTTCGCGGACGTCTCGTCCGCGCGTGGTACGGACGCGGTGGTCGCGCGCGGGATTCCCCATGGGCGCGCTCTGCGCATCGCGAGCGGCCAGTATGGTGGTGCGCACCGCCGAGTCTCCCCCGAGCTCTCGGCCATGCTCGAGCAGGGGGACCCCCACCTGTTGAGGTCGATGCGGGCGGCGGAGCCAACCGGGAGAACCTGCCTTGAGTCGTGAAACTGACAGTTCGTCCGCTGGAGCCAATGGGAACGGCGCGACCGCCTACCCGTCGGGGACGCCGCCGTACGGGACCCCCATGGCGCCCGGGGACGGTGTCGATGCGAGCCGTTCGGCCACGCAGTCGGAGGAACGCAAGACCGAGACCACGCTGACCACCCGGATCCGGATCAACATCCCCGGGTCGCGGCCCATTCCGCCGGTGGTCGTGCGCAAGCCCGTCGAGGAGGAGGGCGCCGTGGACGAGACCGACGCCGATCCCCAGACGACCGCCTCCATGAGCGTGCCGAGCGTCCCCGAGAGCCCCGCGGAGCCCTCCCCGGCGGCCGAGGAGAAGCCGACGAGCGACTGGTTCGCGCCCCGCAAGTCCTCGGCGGCCAAGGGCCGTCAGGACGGTGGCCCGGCCAACAGCGCCGCTCCGTCCGGGGGTTCGGGCCCGAAGGGTGCGAATGGCGCGAACGTCGCGAACGGTGCGAACGTAGCCAACGGCCCGAAGGGTGCGAACGGCGCACAGGGTGCGCAGGGCACGCAGGGTTCCGCGCCCGCGCAGTCCGGCCCCGGTGCGGGCGCCGGGCGTCCGGGTGGTCCGGGTGCGAACGGTACGGGTGGAGCGCGCCCCGCCGCGTCCCCCGGCGGCGGCGTACGCCCCGGTGGTACGAAGGGCGGCCTCCCGGGTGCCGCGGGCGCGGGTCCCGTCGCGCCGGGCCACGGCGGGGGCACCGGCTCCTTCGACCTGTCCGAGGCCGTGGCGGCCAGCACCGCACAACTCCCGGTCATAGACCCCGACGACGACTGGCCCCTCCGGGAGAACCCGCCGCCGGTCCCCGACCTGGGCTTCCGTGGCCCGGCGGGTCCGACCGGCGGCCCGGTCACCGGCGACGGACCGCTCGTCCCGCCCCCGGGCGCCGCGGCGGGCCGCCCCGGCCCGAACACTCCCGGCGCCCCCGGTGCCGCCGCGGGCCGGCAGCAACGTCCCGTCGGCGGGTTCAGCGACGACACCGCGGTCCTCACCCCGCAGAAGCCCGCCGAGCCGGGCCCGCGGAAGGTCCCCGGCCCCCGCGGCAACGTCTCCGGGCAGACCGTCACGAGCGGCGTCCCCGGCACCCCGCCGGGCAACCAGAACGGGCTCGGGTCGTTCGCGGCGGGAGCCCCGTCCGACGGACCGCTGCCGAGCGCGCCCCCGAAGGAGACGAAGCCCGCCCCCAGCGCGAAGCCGGCCAAGAAGAAGGGGCGCAGCAAGCTGGTGCTCCTGGGCGGCGGCGTGGTCGTCATCGCCGGTGTCGCCTACGGCGCCGGGCTGCTGATGAACCACTCCGACGTCCCCAAGGGCACCACCGTGCTCGGCGTCGACATCGGCGGCGGCACCCGTGACGAGGCGGCCACGAAGCTCGACGCCGCGCTGGCCAGCCGTACGAACAAGCCGCTCCAGTTGTCGATCGACGGCAAGACGGTCGCCCTCAAGCCCGAGCAGTCGGGCCTCCAGGTCGACAGCAAGGCCACCGTCGCCAAGGCCGCGCAGAGCGACTACAACCCGGTCTCGGTGATCCGCTCCCTGTTCGAGCGCAAGCGCGTCGTCCAGCCGGTGATCCCCGTCGACGTGGAGAAGCTCCAGGCCGCCCTCGGGCGGGTCGGAGGCGGCTCCGGGGCGATGACCGAGGGCACGATCAAGTTCGAGTCCGGCCGGGCCGTCGCCGTGTACGGCAAGGCGGGCAAGGGCATCGACCTCGCCGCCTCGACCAAGACGGTCGAGCAGGCGTACCGCAAGCAGGTCGAGACCGACACCAGCGCTCCCGTGCAGGTGGCCACGACCACCCGTCAGCCGACGGTCACGAACGCCGAGGTCGACCGGATGATGAAGGAGTTCGCCGAGCCGGCGATGTCCGGCAGGGTGACGGTCATGACCGACCCGGGCCACGTGGTGCTGCTCAGCCCCGAGAACTCCCTGTGGAAGTTCCTCGAAGTGAAGGCCGTCGACGGCAAGTTGACCGAGTCGTACAACAAGCAGGCCCTCAAGGAGCTGTACGGCCACGCCTTCGACACCGTCCTCATCACCCGCGGCACCGGGCAGAAGACGCCGGTGGCGGTGACGGACGTGATCCAGGCGCTGCGCCCCGCGCTGCTCGGGAAGACGGCGACGGAGCGCGTCGCCAAGATCAACACCAACCCCAGCTAGCGGTACGGGAGTTGCCCCGCGTCCCTCGCGGCGCGGGGTGACATCTGTCATGTCGGAGTGCCGACAGCCGACACTGCCACCGCGCGCCCCCGCCCCGCGATCATTGCGGCATGACGATGACAACGGGGGCCACCAAGGTGGTCGGGTTCGAGCAGGTGACCAAGGCCTACGGTGACGTACGCGCCGTCGACGGGCTGTCGCTGGAGCTGCATCCGGGGGAGACCGTGGCGCTGCTCGGGCCCAACGGCGCGGGCAAGTCGACCACCCTCGACCTGCTCCTCGGGCTCAAGCAGGCGGACAGCGGCTCGGTGAAGGTGCTCGGGACCAGCCCGCGCCAGGCGATCGTGGCCGGGCGGGTCGGCGCCATGCTGCAGAGCGGCGGACTGATGGAGGACGTCAGCGTCGCCGAACTGGTGCGGCTCGCCTGTGCTCTGCACCCGAGGCCGTTCAAGGCCGACGACGTGATGGCCCGCGCGGGCGTCTCCCAGATCGCCGACCGCAAGGTCAACAAGCTCTCCGGCGGCCAGGCCCAGCGCGTGCGCTTCGCGCTGGCCACCGCGGGCGACAGCGACCTGATCGTCCTGGACGAGCCGACCACCGGCATGGACGTCTCCGCCCGCCAGGCGTTCTGGGCCACCATGCGCGCGCAGGCCGACCAGGGCCGTACCGTCCTGTTCGCCACCCACTACCTCGAAGAGGCCGACGCCATCGCGGACCGGGTCCTGGTCCTGCACCGCGGCCGGCTGCTCGCCGACGGCACCGCCGCCGAGATCAAGGCGAGGGCGGGCGCCCGCCGCGTCTCCTTCGACCTGGCGGGCGCGTTCGACGAGGTGGCCCTGCGCGGCCTGCCCTTCGTGACATCGATCGCCATCAGCGGCCATACCGTCCGGGTCCAGTCCGCCGACGCCGACGCGACCGTGCACGCGCTCTACCGGCTCGGCGTCTACCCCCACAACCTCGAAGTCGCCGGGCTCGGTCTGGAGCAGGCGTTCGTCGCCATCACGGAGGCCGAGGAGGCCAAGCAGTCATGAACAGCCTGATCAAGCTCGAACTCGTCCGCGCCCTGCGCAACCGCAAGTTCCTGTTCTTCTCGGTGATCTACCCCTCGGCCCTCTTCCTGCTCATCGCGGGCAAGGCCGACAGCACGACGAAGGTCGAGGGCAGCGGTCTCACCCTCCCGACCTACATGATGGTCTCCATGGCCTCCTTCGGTGCCCTGACCGCCGTCCTGATGGGCAACAGCGAGCGCATCTCCAAGGAGCGGGAGAGCGGCTGGGTACGGCAGCTCAGGCTGACCATGCTGCCGGGGCGCGGATACGTCCTCGCCAAGACGGCCAGTTCCGCCGTGGTGAGCCTGCCCTCGATCGTGGTCGTCTTCGCCGTCGCCGCGGCCGTCAAGCACGTCCGCCTGGACGCCTGGCAGTGGCTCGCGCTGACCGGCGCGATCTGGGCCGGCAGCCTGGTCTTCGCCGCGCTCGGCGTCGCCCTCGGCTACCTGGCCAGCGGTGACGCGGTCCGCCCGATCACGATGATCGTCTACTTCGGGCTGTCGATCCTCGGCGGCCTGTGGATGCCGACGACGACCTTCCCCGACTGGCTGCAGAGCGCCACCAAGTGGGTGCCCACGCACGCGTACGCCGCTCTGGGGCAGGCCATCGAGGAGAGCCAGGCCCCGCACGGCCGGGACATCGCCATCCTTGTCGTCTTCTTCGTCCTGTTCACGGGTGGCGCCGCGTGGCTCTACCGGAAGGACACACTGAAGGCGTGAGCGCCATGACGGAAGACCCGCGATCCGGTGAAGCCCGTGCCGAACGGCTGCTGCGGATGGTGTGCCCGTCCCGCAGCCGGGCCGAGGTGCTGCGCAAGCTGCTGTGGATCGTCCCCTGGCTGATCTTCCTCAGCGCGCCGGTGGAGGACCTGGTCTCCGGGCCCCACACCACGGCCGCCACCGTGGCCGGCTGCCTGGGGCTCACGGCCTTCACCGGGATCTATCTGACACTGGTCTTCCGCAACATGAGCCGGCCGTTCCCCGGGCCCGTCGTCGGCTGGCTCGCCGCCGTGCTCGGCGTTCTCGCCGTCGTCCTGAGCCTCACCCTCGGCGGGCATTGGGTCGGCCTCTTCGTGTACGTGTCGGTCGTCTGCGGGGCGGCGTTCCCGCTGAAGATCGCGTACGGGGCGATCCCGCTGACCGCCGTGGCCATGCTGTGCGTGGTCGAGTACGACGGCGCGGGCGGCATGTGGACCCTGCTCCTGCTGGTGCTGCTCATCGGCTTCGCCATGACCGGCGTACGCCAACTCGTGCACATCACCATCGAGTTGCGCCAGGCCCGCGCCACCGTCGCCCAGCTCGCCGCCAACGAGGAGCGGCTGCGCCTCGCCCGCGACCTGCACGATCTGCTCGGCCACTCGCTCTCCCTGATCACCCTGAAGAGCGAGCTGGCCGGCCGGATGCTCCCCGACCATCCCGAGCGTGCGGCCCAGCAGGTCGCCGACATCGAACAGGTCAGCCGCCAGGCCCTCGTCGACGTCCGCGAGGCCGTCACCGGCTATCGGCGGCCCCGGCTGTCCGACGAACTGGCCGGCGCCCGGGTCGCGTTGACCGCCGCCGGAGTGAGCGCCGAACTGCCCGCCGAACCCGATCTCGACGGCGTCCCCGAGGAGAGCGAGTCCGCGCTCGCCTGGGCGCTGCGCGAGGCCGTCACCAACGTGGTGCGGCACAGCGGCGCGAGCCGCTGCACGGTGGATGTGTTCCGCCGCCAGACCCTGGACGGCGCCTTCCTCGAACTGTCCGTCGAGGACAACGGCTCGGACGGCCCCGGCACGGGCCCCGGCAACGGACTGACCGGACTGACCGAACGCCTGGAGAAGGCCGGCGGCATGCTGGAGGCGGGCCGGGCCAAGCGCGGCTTCCGGCTGGCCGCCCGCGTGCCGGTCGCCTCCGGCACCGACATAGGATCCCCGGCATGAGCAGCACGATCAAGGTCCTCCTGGCCGAAGACCAGTCGATGGTCCGCGAGGCACTGGCCGCACTGCTCGGGCTGGAGGCAGACATAGAGGTCGTCGTCCAGGTGGCGCGCGGGGACGAGGTCGTGGCGGCGGCCCGCGCGCACGACCTCGACGTGGCCCTGCTCGACATCGAGATGCCGGGTGCCACGGGCCTGGAGGCCGCGGCGGCGCTGCGGCGGGAGCTGCCGGACCTCAAGGTAGTCATCCTCACCACGTTCGGCCGCCCCGGCTATCTGCGCTCCGCGATGGAGGCGGGCGCCGCCGCCTTCCTGGTGAAGGACGCGCCCGCGGCCCAACTCGCCGACGCGATACGGAAGGTGCTCGCCGGAGAGCGCGTCATCGACCCCACGCTGGCGGCGGCGGCCCTGGCCGACGGTGCCAACCCGCTGACCGACCGCGAACGCGAGGTCCTGCGTGCGGCGGCGGACGGCTCCACCAACGCCGAACTGGCCGCCGCCCTCCACCTGTCCCAGGGCACGGTCCGCAACTACCTCTCCATGGCGATCCAGAAGCTCGCGGTCCGCAACCGCGCGGAGGCGGTACGGATGGCACGGGAGAAGGGCTGGCTGTGACGGCCGAGTCGGCCGGACCGAAGCTCAGTTGAGCCGCGCCCGAGCCGCCTGCGCCTGCCCCCGCACCCGCTCCGCGGCCGGTACGTCCACGGCGGACACCAGCTCGGCGTACGCGTCGAGTTCGGCCGCCCCGCCCAGGAAGTCCCCGCACTGCACGAGGAGTTGGGCGCGCTCGTACCGCAGCCGCGCCGGATGCGACGGCAGCAGCAGCGACAACTCGACCGCCCACAGGGCGACATCCGACCGCTCGGGCCGGGCGGCGGCCCACGCGCGGATGTTGTTGAGGATCCGCAGGACGACATCGAGCGGATCGGCGGGGCTGAGCACCGACGGGTCCAGCGGCGCCCCCGTGGCCCCGGCGACCAGCAGCTCGGCGTCGCCGCCGGTCAGCACCCGGCCGCCGTCGAACGGGTCGGCCAGCACCTGCTCGTCCAACGGCCCGAACCCGACGACGAAGTGCCCGGGAAGCGCGACCCCGTAGACCGGCCCACCCGCCCGCCGGGCCACCTCCAGCCACACCACCGACAGCAGGATCGGCAGCCCGCGCCGCCGCCGCAGCACCTCGTGCAGCAGCGATGACTCCAGGCGCCCGTAGTCCGCGGCCACACCGTGGAACCCACAGCGCCCACCGAGGACGTCGGCCAGCGCCGCGGCCCAGGCGCGGGGCCCGCCCGGCGCGTACGGAAGCTGCCCGGCCAGCCGGTCCAGCTCGATCTGCGCGGCGTCCATCCCGGCCTCGTCCAGCTCCCCGTCCGCCGCCGCGCCCACCAGCAGGCACAGCGTCACGAGATCGGGCCGCTCGGAGCGTGCTTCCTCGGCGAACCGCCGCCGTATGTCGGTGGCTCGCTCGGGCTCGGGGGGACGGAGGACGCGCATGCCTGGGAACCTCTCACACCACCGGTCGGGGACCGGTGTTCGGGCCGTGGGAACCCTCGGGCTCCCGGTAGTGGTGATACGCATGGTGTGCCCCGAAGCCCAGCCCCGTATACAGGGCCCGCGCCGCCGCGCTGCCGGACTCCACCTGGAGCCAGGCCGCCGAGGCGCCCTCGTCGAGGGCCCGCTGGGACAGGGCCGCCATCACGGTCGTGGCGAGCCCCCTGCGGCGCTGCGCGGGATCGACCTCGACGGCCGCGAAACCGGCCCACCGCCCGTCCACCACACAGCGCCCGATCGCCGCCGGGGGAGCGCCCGCCGCCCCCGGAACGGCCGCGAACCACACCGAGGGCCCGCTGCCCAGCACCTTCAGCGCGACCTCGCTCAGCCCCTTGCGCTGGTAGCGCGCGAGCCAGCCCTCGTCCACCGTGCGCGTGAGCCGCACGCCACCGGCCTCGCGGTCCGCCACGGGGGCCAGGGCGCCGGTCCACAGCTCGGCGGTCACCTTGCGCGTCCAGCCGCGCGCCGCCAGCTCCGCGCACAGCGGCTCCTGCGTGCCCTCCGCGCCGGTCGCGAGCTGCATATAGGCGGGCAGGCCGAGGGCCGCGTACCAGCGCCGTACGGCCGCGAGCGCCTCGTCCAGCGGCAGGCCGGGATCGCCCAGCGGCAGCACCGAGTTGGCGCGGCGGGTGAATCCTGCGGCGGCGCGCAGCTCCCAGTCGCCGAGCCGCTCCCGCCGCACCGGCTGCCAGGCCCTGGCGGAGATCCGCGCCAGCTCCTCGTACGAGGCCGAGGGCCCCCGGCGGCGCGCCGGAGCGGCCGGGACGACCTTCCCCGCGACCATCGAGGACTCCGCGATCCGCACGCTCTCCCCGTCCCGGCGAGTGATCATCAACACACCGTCGCCCCATGAGGTGAGCACGCCGACCGTGTCGGTGTACTTCTCACCCGCGGAGGCCTGTTCGGTCACGCGCCGTACGGAGACGCGTTTGCCCACGTCAGCGGCGGTGATACGGACTTCGAGCCGTCCGCCCGCAGATATTTCCACAGGTCAGTTCACCCCTCCTGTTCGGATCATGCCCAAGAACGGAGATACTAGGGGCGGGCATCGACGACGCCGCGCTCCCGCGCGCCAGGCGGCGGAGCCTGAGGAGGCCCGCCAGCGCCCTACCGAGGAGGAACGACAGCGTGACCTACGTCATCGCAGAGCCTTGTGTCGACGTCAAGGACAAGGCGTGCATCGAGGAGTGCCCGGTCGACTGCATCTACGAGGGCCAGCGGTCCTTGTACATCCACCCGGACGAATGCGTCGACTGTGGAGCCTGTGAGCCGGTCTGCCCGGTCGAGGCGATCTTCTACGAGGATGACACTCCCGAGGAGTGGAAGGACTACTACAAGGCGAACGTCGAGTTCTTCGACGAGCTCGGCTCGCCCGGTGGCGCCAGCAAGCTGGGGCTGATCGAGCGTGACCACCCCTTCATCGCGGCGCTGCCCCCGATGAACAAGTAAGCGGCACTGTACGTCCTCTCCCTGGTTCCCGGCTTCCACCGGGAGCCGGGGGGAAACCTCATCGTCCCGGTCCCGTACGGCGCCCGCCCGCGCCGCACGGGACCGAGGCGTTTACAGCGCCCGTAACGGGTGTCGTCGTAGCAGAAAGTGAGCCGATCGCTGTGTCCGCAGTCTCAGATCCCCACTCGTCCCGGCCGTCGCTGCGCGACCGCCTGCCCGCGTTCCCGTGGGACAAGCTGGAGCCGTACAAGAAGACGGCCGCCGCGCATCCGGGCGGGATCGTCGACCTGTCCGTCGGTACCCCGGTCGACCCGGTCCCCGAGCCGGTCCAGAAGGCGCTGATCGCCGCCGCGGACTCCCCGGGCTATCCGACCGTCTGGGGCACGCCCGAACTGCGCGACGCGATCACGGGCTGGGCGGAGCGCCGCCTCGGCGCCCGTGACCTCACCCACCACCACGTCCTGCCGATCGTCGGCTCCAAGGAACTCGTCGCCTGGCTCCCGACGCACCTGGCCCTCGGCCCCGGCGACAAGGTCGCCTATCCGCGCCTGGCCTACCCGACGTACGAGGTCGGCGCCCGCCTGGCCCGCGCGGAGCACGTCGTCTACGACGATCCGACCGACCTGGACCCGACGGGCCTGAAGCTCCTGTGGCTCAACTCCCCGTCGAACCCCACGGGCAAGGTGCTGGGCAAGGAGGAGCTGACCCGGATCGTGGCCTGGGCGCGCGAGCACGGCGTCCTGGTCTTCTCCGACGAGTGCTACTTCGAGCTGGGCTGGGAGGCCGAGCCCGTCTCGGTCCTGCACCCCGACGTGTGCGGCGGCTCGTACGAGGGCATCGTCGCCGTCCACTCCCTGTCCAAGCGTTCGAACCTGGCCGGCTACCGGGCGGCGTTCCTCGTGGGCGACCCGGCCGTCCTCGGCCCGCTGCTGGAGATCCGCAAGCACGGCGGCATGATGACGTCGGCGCCGACGCAGGCGGCGGTGGTGGCGGCGCTCGCCGACGACACGCACGTCACGCAGCAGCGCGCGCGGTACGCGGCCCGTCGTACGGCCCTGCGCGACGCGCTCGTGCGGCACGGCTTCCGGATCGAGCACAGCGAGGCGAGCCTGTATCTGTGGGCGACGCGTGAGGAGTCCTGCTGGGACACCGTGGCGCACCTCGCCGACCTGGGCATCCTGGTCGCCCCCGGCGACTTCTACGGCTCGGCGGGCGAGAGGTTCGTCCGTGTGGCGCTGACGGCGACGGACGAGCGCGTGGCGGCGGCGGTGGAGCGACTGTCCCGTGCGTAAGGCGGTGTCACGTACACGCGCGTAAGGCTGTTCACGCGTACGGCGGAGGGGCCGGGGAACGTTCCCCGGCCCCTCCGCCGTCGGCCTCGCGCCCCGGGCTCAGCCGCCCAGCGGCAGCCCCGGCAGCGGCAGTCCCTGCGTCGGCAGGCCGCCGCCCGTCGCCTTCTTCGCGGTGTCGCCGAGCAGACCGCCGTTCTGCCCCGCCGCGGCCCCGGTCGCCTTCTGCGCGACCGGCGTGGCCGTCCCGACGAGTCGACCGGCCGTCTTCTGCGCGACCGGCGTCGCCTTCTTGACCGCGGTGTGGCCGACGTTGCCCGCGATCCCGGTGACCTTCCGCGCGGCGCCGTCGACGCTGCCGACCTGCGCGCCCTGGAGGCTGGTCAGCCCGCCGAGGTTCTGGGTGCCCGGAAGGTCGGTCGTCGCCGCGCAGGCGGAGCCGGCCGCACCGACCACGGGCGCCGCTCCCGCCGCGATCAGCAGCGCGGCACGGGCGATCCGACGGGTCAGGGGGAGGGACATGATGCTCCTTAGACGGGAGAGAACGGTGAAGTGTCCGACCGCGCCCGCTGATGGCCGCCGCGGGCTCGGACGCAGTGACTACCGCTCGAGGCCCGCGAAGGTTGCGGTGACCCGCCGCAAAGAGTTGGCAATGCGTCGCATTATCGGGTGGGGAGGAAATCGGGCAAACGATCCTCGCGCGAAGCGGCCGCTGAGATCCCCCAATCCCTTTGCCGCCAGGGAAGTTGGAGTCCTGGAAGGGCCGACATACGCCGCGGCGCGCCTCGTCACCGAGGCGCGCCGCGTACAACCCCGAGGGGGGAGGACTCGTACTGCTGGCCGAGAAGGCCCAGCTAGTCCCCGATGACGATACGGACCCGGCCGGCCGACGCCTTCGCGTCCGAGACGTGGGTCGTCTCACGCCACTGGTCCGCGTACCCGCCGCGCGACCACACCCGGCCCGCGTAGGAGACCCGCGAGATGCGCAGCGACGAGGAGTTGGCCACCGCCCAGTGCGCCAGCTCCCAGCCCCGCTGGTCGGCGGTGCCCGAGGCGGTGGTCTTCCGGGGCACCGGGATCGTCACGGTGTCGGTGGTCCGCTTCGCCGTGGCCGTGGGGGACGGCGAAGGCCGTTCGGAGCCCACCTCCGCTCCGGCCGACGTCAGCACCTCGCGCCCGAAGTCCCGTACGAGCGCGGCCCGTACGGCGTCCGAGCCGCCCGTCGCGGTGGGGGCCGGGCGGCCCTGGCAGGTCAGCGTGGCCGCCGCGTGGCCGGTGAGCGCGGCGGCGAGCAGCGTGGCGTCCGGCTCGTGCTTCGCGTACGCCTCGGGGAAGCCGCTGCGCTGCACCCGCTGGGCGGCGACCGTCAGCGGCAACTCCTTGTAGCCGGGCACCTTCGCCAGATGCTCGTAGAACTTCCCCGCCGCGTACGTCGGGTCCATGATCTGCCGCTCGGTGCCCCATCCCTGCGAGGGGCGCTGCTGGAACAGGCCGAGTGAATCCCGGTCGCCGTGCTCGATGTTGCGCAGGCCCGACTCCTGGAGCGCGGTCGCCAGCGCGATCGTCACCGCGCGCTCGGGCATGCCGCGGGTGGTGCCGACCGCGGAGATCGTCGCCGCGTTGACCGCCTGCTCCGGCGTGAAGTCGTACGACGTTCTGTCACCTCGTCCCGAAATGACCGTGCATCTCGGCGCGTTCGAACCAGTGAGGTACTGGACGGCGAGATAGCCGACGACAGCGAACAGGACCATGACGGCCGCGGTACTCCGCAGAAGACGGCCGCGGCGACGGGGAGAAGGGGACGGCTCAGGCACCCGTACAAGGTACTGGAGAGGCCTCAAGTGGCCTTCCGAGGCTGTGGAAAACGCCTCGGGCGCTCCGGCCGCGTTAGGGTCGACGGCATGGCCGACACCCCCCTTGACCTCACGCTGGACGCCGCGCGGCTCACCGCCCGGCTCGTCGACTTCCCCTCCGAGAGCGGGAACGAGAAGCCGCTCGCGGACGCGATCGAGACCGCGCTGCGCGCGCTGCCGCATCTGACGGTGGACCGGTACGGCAACAACGTCGTGGCCCGTACGCACCTCGGGCGGGCGGAGCGCGTCGTCCTGGCCGGCCATATCGACACGGTCCCGATCGCGGACAACGTCCCCTCGCGGCTGGCGGCGGACGGTGTGCTGTGGGGCTGCGGCACCTGTGACATGAAGGCGGGCGTCGCGGTCCAGCTCCGTATCGCGGCGACGGTCCCCGAGCCCAACCGCGACCTCACGTTCGTCTTCTACGACAACGAGGAGGTCGCCGCACACCTCAACGGTCTGAAGCATGTGGCCGAGGCCCATCCCGACTGGCTGGAGGGCGACTTCGCGGTGCTGCTGGAACCCTCCGACGGCCAGGTCGAGGGCGGCTGCCAGGGCACCCTGCGCATGCAGTTGAAGACCAAGGGCGAGCGGTCCCACTCGGCGCGGAGCTGGATGGGCGCGAACGCGATCCACGCGGCGGCCCCGATCCTGGCCCGCCTGGCCGCCTACGAGCCCCGGTACCCGGTGATCGACGGCCTGGAGTACCGGGAGGGGCTGAACGCGGTCGGCATCTCGGGCGGCGTCGCCGGGAACGTGATCCCCGACGAGTGTGTGGTCACGGTCAACTTCCGCTACGCGCCGGACCGGAGCGAGCAGGAGGCGATCGCCCATGTCCACGAGGTGTTCGCGGACTGCGGGGTCGAGGAGTTCGTGGTGACCGACCACAGCGGCGGCGCGCTGCCCGGTCTCGCACACCCGGCCGCGGCGGCCTTCGTGGCGGCGGTCGGCGGCACCCCGCAGCCCAAGTACGGCTGGACCGACGTCTCCCGCTTCAGCGCGCTCGGCGTCCCGGCCGTCAACTACGGTCCGGGCAACCCCCACTTGGCGCACAAGCGGGACGAACGCGTGGACACGGCGAAGATCCTCGCGGGCGAGGAGCGCCTGACGGCCTGGCTGACGTCCTGATCCGCCGCCTCGACGTCACCATGGCGGTTCATGGCGGACGGGCGCAGGTCCCCCACACGTAACCCACCCGGATCTACGCTGGGGTGGAACGGCCTTCCCCCAGAAGCGCGGCTTCGCCCTCCACTCCCGGCTCCGCCCGCGCGGGGGACGGCCCTGAACAGGCAAGACCCCGACGCGGAGGGAGCGCACATGCCGACCGGCAACCCCGAGGGCAAGAAGGTGCCACCGGACGAGCAGCGACTCGGTCCCGTGCTGCGCAGGCGGGACCAGGTGACGAGGAGCACCACGGACCAGCGGCTGCTGGACGCGGGCGGCCCCTCGGACTGGGTCCACACCGACCCCTGGCGTGTCCTGCGGATCCAGTCGGAGTTCATCGAGGGCTTCGGCACGCTGGCCGAACTCCCGCCCGCCATCAGCGTGTTCGGCTCCTCGCGCACGCCGGTGGACTCACCGGAGTACGAGGCGGGCGTACGGCTCGGACGCGGCCTGGCGCAGGCGGGCTGGGCGGTGATCACGGGCGGCGGCCCCGGGGTGATGGAGGCGGCCAACAAGGGCGCGTGCGAGGCGAAGGGGGTCTCGGTCGGCCTCGGCATCGAGCTGCCCTACGAGGTCGGCCTGAACCCGTATGTCGACATCGGACTGAACTTCCGCTACTTCTTCGTCCGCAAGATGATGTTCGTGAAGTACGCGCAGGGCTTCGTGGTCATGCCCGGCGGCCTCGGCACCCTGGACGAACTCTTCGAAGCCCTGACTCTGGTCCAGACCGAGAAGGTGACCCGCTTCCCGATCGTCCTCTACGGCACCGCGTACTGGGGCGGCCTGGTGGACTGGCTCAAGAACAGCGTGGTGTCCCAGGGCAAGGCCATGGAGAAGGACCTGCTCCTGTTCCATGTGACGGACGACGTGGAGGAGGCGGTGGCGCTGGTGTCGAAGGAGGCCGCGCGCTGAGACCGGGGCGGGGGAGCCGGGGTGTCAGGCCAGGCCCCGGCGGGCCACCGCCGGTGCGCGATGCCCGGCGATCGACGCCACCATGTCCAGGACCTGCCGGGTCTCGGCCACCTCGTGCACCCGGTACACCTGCGCGCCCAGCCAGGCCGACACCGCCGTCGTGGCCAGCGTCCCCACCAGCCGCTCCTTGACCGGCTTGTCCAGCGTCTCGCCCACGAAGTCCTTGTTGGACAGCGACACCAGCACCGGCCACCCCGTGGCGACCATCTCGCCCAGCCGTCGCGTCGCCTCCAGGCTGTGCCGGGTGTTCTTGCCGAAGTCATGGCCGGGGTCGATCAGCACCGACTCGCGCGGCACGCCCAGCGCCACCGCCCGCTCGGCCAGGCCCACGGTCACGTCCAGGACGTCGGCCATGACGTCGTCGTAGCGCACCCGGTGCGGCCGGGTACGCGGCTGCGCTCCGCCCGCGTGGGTGCACACCAGCCCCACCCGGTGGCGCGCCGCGACCTCCGCGAGCCGTGGATCGACCCCGCCCCAGGCGTCGTTGAGCAGATCGGCGCCCGCCTCGCAGACCGCCTCACCGACGTCGTGCCGCCAGGTGTCCACGCTGATCACGACGTCGGGGAAGCGGCGCCGCACCTCGGCGACGAAGCCGACCGTGCGCCGCGCCTCCTCCTCGGCCGTGACCTCTTCCCCGGGCCCGGCCTTTACCCCGCCGATGTCGATGATCGCGGCGCCCTCGGCCACCGCCTGCTCCACACGCGTGAGGGCGGGCTCGTCGCGGAACGTGGCGCCCCGGTCGTAGAACGAGTCCGGGGTCCGGTTCACGATCGCCATGACCACCGGCTCGTGCGCGCCGAATTCCCGCCTGCCCAGCCTGAGCATCCCCAGTGACCTCTTCCGTTCTGTCCGTTCCTCGGCCGCCTGTGACCCTAATCGTCAGCGTCGCATGGCACGATCGGACCCGGACTACATTCGACAACGGCACTGCCGCGTCGGCGCACACGCGTCGGCACCGAGCGTGGGGACCTCAGTGATGCTCATGTTCTTGTTCCTGGTCGTCGCGCTCGCCGTCGTGGTGGCCGCGGTCACCCTGGCCGTGGTGGGCGGCGGCGAGAGCGCCGCCCTGCCCGAGGCGGTGCCCGAGCGGCTCGACGACCCGCTGCCGCCGGACCGCCCGGTCGACCGCGCGGACGTGGAGGCCCTGCGGTTCCCGCTCGCCGTGCGCGGCTACCGCATGGCGGACGTGGACGACGCGCTCGGCCGTCTCGGCGCCGAGATCTCCGAGCGGGACGCCCGCATCGCCGATCTGGAGGCCGCCCTCGCCGGGGCCCGTACCGCGGCTGTCGCGGACGAGCGGACCGCGGAGGACCACCGATGAGCGGGACGGCCCTGGCGGGCGAGGACGGCGTACTGCGCTGCCCCTGGGCCCTGTCGGCCGAGGACTACGTGGCGTACCACGACGCGGAGTGGGGCCGCCCGGTCCACGGCGACGACGCGCTGTACGAACGGCTGTCCCTGGAGGCGTTCCAGTCGGGGCTGTCGTGGATCACGATCCTGCGCCGCCGCGAGGGCTTCCGCGAGGCCTTCGCCGACTTCCACATCGCCAAGGTCGCCGCGTTCACGGACGCCGACCGTACGCGCCTGCTCGCCGACCCGGGCATCATCCGCAACCGCGCCAAGATCGAGGCGACGCTCGCCAACGCGCGCGTGCTCGCCGACTGGGCGCCGGGCGAGCTGGACGAGCTGATCTGGTCGTACGCCCCTGACCGGGACGCCCGCCCGGTCCCGAAGACCCTGGGCGACGTCCCGGCGATCACCGAGGAGTCGACGGCCCTGGCCAAGGCCCTCAAGAAGCGCGGCATCCGTTTCGTCGGCCCGACGACGGCGTACGCGCTGATGCAGGCCTGCGGGCTGGTCGACGACCACCTGGTGGACTGCGCGGCCCGGGAGGGCGCCCTGGCGGCCTGAGCGGCCCGGAACCGGGGGCCGAGCGGCCCCCGGTGGACCCGCGCCCGTGCTTACCGCCCCAGGTACGTCGGCTTCTCCTTGGCGACGAACGCGCGCACCGCGATCATGTGGTCCTCGGAGGCACCCGCGCGGGTCTGGAGCTCGCCCTCCTTCTCCAGCGCCTCGTCCAGGGAGTGGGAGAGCCCGTAGGCCAGGGACTCCTTCACGGCCGCGTACGCCAGGGTCGGCCCCTCGGCCAGCGCGCGGGCGACCTTCTCCGCCTCGGCGCGCAGCTCGGACGGGGGCACCAGACGGTTCGCGATCCCCCACTCGTACGCCTGCTGCGCGCTGATGCTGCGCGGGAAGAGCAGCAGGTCCGCGGCGCGCGACGGGCCGACGAGGCGCGGCAGCGTCCAGGAGATCCCCGAGTCCGCGGTGAGCGCGACCCCGGTGAACGACGTGTTGAAGGCCGCCGTGTCCGCGACGATCCGGTAGTCCGCGGCGAGCGCGAAGCCGAAGCCCGCCCCGGCCGCGACCCCGTTCACGGCGGCGACCACCGGCTTCGCCGCCCCGGTCAGGGCCCGCACGATGGGGTTGTAGTGCTCCTTGACGGTGCTCATCACCCCGCCGCCGCCCGCGCCCGACTCCTGCGCCTTGAGCAGCCCGATGTGCTCCTTCAGGTCCTGCCCCACGCAGAACGCCCGGTCCCCGGCGGCGGTCAGCAGGATCGCCCGCACGGCGTCGTCGTCCGCCGCCTCGCGCGCCACGTCCCGCAAGGCGACCTTGGCCTCGGTGTTCATCGCGTTCATCGCCTCGGGGCGGTTCAGCGTGATCGTCGCGAGCCCGTCGCTGACCTCGTAGAGCACGGTGTCGGCCATGGTGGTCCCCTCCGGTGTCGTGGCTCCGTCGTACCGATCGGTACGCGCTGCGTCCGAAGGACAGCATGGCCGAGAAGACGGGCCGCGGAACGGAGCGGACATGTGACCTGCGTCAAAGAATTCCGGTGCGTGGTCGATCGGCAGATGTCCGTGCGAGGGCGCAGTATCACAGCCCCGTCGCCGAATTGGGTGGTTTTGCTCGCGCGTGTTGCTCAAGCGATGCGGACTGATGTTGGTCATCGGGTCCTGAGATGCGGGATAATGGCTTGGAAGCAATGTGTTCGATGCCGGTGTCGCGTGTCTTGTGAGCGACCGCTTGCCCTTCACGGGGGATGTCGGCAGAGATGAGCTGGTTTCAGGAAGGGGAACGAGCATGGCGGCCATGAAGCCGCGGACGGGCGATGGCCCGCTCGAGGTGACCAAGGAGGGGCGGGGCATCGTCATGCGCGTTCCGCTCGAAGGCGGCGGTCGGCTCGTCGTCGAGCTGACTCCCGATGAGGCCGACGCGCTCGGCGACGCCCTCAAGAAGGTCGTCGGCTGACGCGGAAGCGACCCCAATGTGTGGTGACCCCGGCATCGTACGCGGTGCCGGGGTCACCGCGTTCCAGGGGGGCGACGCCCTCCGCGGCACGTCCGGGGCACGTCCGCGACCACCCGGCGGGCACGGTCAGCGCTTGACCGCGCACAGCAGCCCGTCGCCCACCGGCAGCAGCGAGGGCACCAGCTCCTGGCTCTCGCGGACGGCGCGCAGCAGCTCCCGCTGACGCAGCACCTCGGCGGGCTGCGGACCGGAATCCACCGTGCGGCCACCCGCGAGCGCGCCCTCGAAGACGACGAGGCCCCCGGGGCGCAGCAGACGCAACGATTCGGCGAGGTAGTCGAGGACCTCGAGCCGGTCGCCGTCGCAGAAGACGAGGTCGTAGCCGGCGTCGGCGAGGCGGGGCAGCACATCCAGCGCGCGGCCCGGGATGAACCGGGCGCGGTTGCTCGCGAACCCCGCGGCGCGGAAGGCCTGGCGGGCGAACTGCTGGTGCTCCGGCTCCGGGTCCACCGTGGTCAGCACGCCGTCGGGGCGCATCCCGTACAGCAGATGGATCCCGGAGACACCGCACCCGGTCCCGATCTCCGCCACGGCCTTGGCGTCCACGGTGGCGGCGAGCAGGCGCAGCGCGGCGCCCGCGCTGGGCGTCACCGAGCGCAGCCCCGCGTCATGGGCCCGGTCACGGGCCCAGTGCAGCGCGTCGTCCTCGGCGACATAGGCGTCGGCGAACGCCCAGCTCGTCTGCCGGTTGCCGGTAATGACCCTCTCCTGTCCCCGCGATTGCCTGGGCGTGACTGTATCCGTTGATGGCGGGAACCCGCAGATGGGACCGGGCGTTCATGAGGGTGGGAAGAACAACGGGGTAAGGACGGGGGACACGGGTGGTCGTGGTCGCCGAGCAAGTGCTGACGCAGCCGCATCAGCGCGTATCAAATTCTCGTAAAACCGCTTATCCGGAGCTAACGGGCGAGGTGGCTATGGTAGGGGCTCCACTGGACACCACCAGAGCCGACAGGGGAGGTGCGGCTGCGCCTGCGGACCGGGGAGGGGTGCTGCGGCGCCTTCTCAGGTCACTGGGTGAGCCGAAATCCGTGACCGACATCGCTGACCAGCACCACGCTTCCGACACCGCGCAGACCGCGACCTTCGCCACCGACGCGGACTCGCAGGCGTGGACTCCGCCCACCTGGGAGGAGATCGTCAGCATGCACAGCGGCCGGGTCTACCGACTGGCCTACCGCCTGACGGGAAACCAGCACGACGCGGAGGATCTGACCCAGGAGGTCTTCGTCCGCGTCTTCCGCTCCCTCTCGACCTACACGCCCGGCACGTTCGAGGGCTGGCTCCACCGCATCACCACGAACCTCTTCCTGGACATGGTCCGCCGCAAGCAGCGCATCCGGTTCGACGCGCTGGGCGACGACGCGGCCGAGCGGCTCGCCAGCCGTGAGCCCAACCCCCAGCAGGTCCTCCACGACGCGCACTTCGACGCGGACATCCAGCAGGCCCTCGACACGCTGGCGCCCGAGTTCCGCGCCGCCGTCGTCCTCTGCGACATCGAGGGGCTCTCCTACGAGGAGATCGCCGCGACGCTGGGCGTCAAGCTCGGCACGGTGCGCTCCCGTATCCACCGTGGCCGCTCCCAGCTCCGCAAGGCGCTGGCGCACCGTTCACCGGAGGCCCGCGCCGCCGAGCGGCGCTCCTTCATGGACCGGGTGCCCGCGCTGGGAGGAGGAGGCGCGACCGCGTGAACGCATCCTTTCGCCCCACACCGGCAGAGCAGCATCTGGGAGACCGCCTCTCCGCCCTGGTGGACGGAGAGCTCGGTCATGAGACGCGCGAGCGCGTGCTGGCCCATCTGGCCACGTGCGCGAAGTGCAAGGCCGAGGCCGACGCCCAGCGTCGGCTGAAGAACGTCTTCGCCCAGGCCGCGCCCCCGCCGCCCTCCGAGAGCTTCCTGGCCCGCCTTCAGGGCCTGTCCTCGGCAGGGGGTGATGTCGACGGCGGTGGCACGCCGCTCGGCGGGGGAGGCTTCGGCACCGGACGCCAGGATCCCACCGGACTCCCCGCGGGCCCCGGCCTCTTCGGAGTGAGGCGCGAGCCCTTCGGGTACGCGCCTTCGGGGCCGCATGCGGCGGCCCTGGCCCCCTCGGGGAACCGCGGCCTCCCGGCGGACAGCGGCTTCCGTATCCATCCCGTCGGCCGCCCGGACGCCGAGCGGTCGGCCTCGCGCGGGCTGCGGTTCGCCTTCGCCGCCGCGGGCGCGGTGTCGCTGGCCGCGATCGCGCTCGGCGGGGTGTCCACGGGGGTCACCAGCGGATCGGCCGTCGAAGCGCGCGGTGGCGCGGGCAACGGCAGCAATGTGATCCCGACCCGCGCGCCGGGCGCGGGCGGCGTCGCCCCGGCGTCGGAGGGGCAGCGTCGGCGCTCCTCCGGAGTGCCGTTCGGGCAGCGTACGTCCGGGTCGGCCCCCGTGGTCCCGACCGGGGCGGCGGCCCCGCTGCTGCCCGCGGTGCCCGCTCCGGGCATCGAGGACGCCACGCGGATCCGCGCCCTGAACTCCCCCGTCGCGGCGGGCGCCATCGAGATGTCCCCGCTCATACATCCGCTCGCCCCGACCCCGCCGGTCATGCTGACGTCCTGGTCGGCCGTCCCGGAGATCACGGTTCCTCCGTCGGCCCCCCTGCCCGTCGCGCCGTCCCCCACGCCCTCCGCGCGCGCCTCCCGCTGACGCGGCGTCTGCGCGGGGGCCCCGGAACCTGGTTGAATCCGGGGTGGGCCGCGCTCGTGTGCCAGGGCACTGGCGATCCGGGCGCGGAGCCAGCAATTCAACGGCGACCACCGGTGCCGCCGTGCTGCGCGCCGGGTGTGGGGAGAGCATGAACGAGGGGAAGCCGATCCCGCCGGGGCAGGCCGACGCAGAGGCACCCGAGGTACGGGACGGAGCGCGTCCTCGCGCGGCGGCCAACGCCGACGGTGACTTCGAGCTGGAGCGCCCGGCGGGCGCCACCGCGCCGGAACCGTCGGACGCGGTGCCCGCAGGTACGGGTGTCGGTGCGGGTGCCGATGACGGTGCGGGTGCCGATGACGGTGCCGGTGCCGTGCGGGAGCCCGCCGTCGAAGAGGTCGTCGCCCTGCCGGACCGGGAGGTCCAGGGAAGGGAGGCCCAGGCCGCCCCTGTCGACCGCCCCAAGCCCCTGCACGACCCCGACCCCTACGACACCCCGCCCTACGGCGAACCGGGCCCCTGGGCCCCCGCCCCGCCCGTCCAGCACCCCGTGGCAACGCCCGCGCAGGGCACGGCGATCCAGCACCCGGTGGCAACCCCCGCGCAGGGCACGCCCGTCCCGCCGTATCCGCCCCAGGGCGCGCCGGTCCCGCCCGCATCCGCGCCGGGCGTACTCGCGGCGGCCCCGATGGCACCCGACGCCCCCGTCCCCGTACCCCCCGGCACGGCCTCGGACGTACCGCCCGGCTCCCCCTGGCAGAACTACGACCCCTGGGCGCCCCAAGCCCCCCTCCAGCAGAGCGGCGCGTCCATCGCGACGAAGGAGCAGCGGCGCAAGCGGGCCAGGAAGGTGCTGGTGCTCGGGGCCGTGCTGATCGCGCTGGCGGCCGGTGGCGTCGGCGGGGTCGTCGGTGCCGCGCTGGAGCGCGACGGCGGGGTCGGGGACGTCCAGTTGCCGCAGGCCGGGCAGGAGGCCCCGGACCGCGACCCCGACAGCGTCGCCGGGATCGCCGCCCGCGCGCTGCCCGGCGTCGTGACCCTGCACGTCAAGGGCGCCGGAGCCGAGGGCACCGGCACCGGCTTCGTCCTCGACGAGCGCGGGCATCTGCTCACCAACAACCACGTCGTCGAGCCCGCCGGGTCCGGGGGCGAGATCTCCGTGACCTTCAACAGCGGCGAGACCGCCAAGGCCACCGTCGTCGGCCGGGACACCGGCTACGACCTCGCCGTCGTGAAGGTCAGCGGCGTCCACGGCCTGAAGCCCATGCCGCTCGGCAACTCCGACAACGTCCAGGTCGGTGACCCCGTGGTCGCCATCGGCGCGCCCTTCGACCTGGCCGGCACCGTCACCTCCGGGATCATCAGCGCGAAGGAGCGGCCGATCACGGCCGGCGGCAAGAAGGGCGACGGCGGCGATGTGTCCTACGTCGACGCCCTCCAGACCGACGCCCCGATCAACCCGGGCAACTCCGGCGGCCCCCTGCTCGACGCCAAGGGCCGCGTGGTCGGCATCAACTCCGCCATCCGGTCGGCCGACAGCGGTTCCGGCCCGACCGGGCAGGCCGGGTCGATAGGGCTCGGCTTCGCCATCCCCGTCAACCAGGCCAAGCGCGTCGCCGAGGAGCTGATCAACACCGGCAAGGCCACCCACCCCGTGATCGGCGTCACGCTCGACATGAGCTACACCGGGGACGGTGCCCGCGTCGGCGCCAAGGGTGCGGACGGCGGCCCCGCGGTCAACCAGGGCGGCCCCGGCGAGAAGGCCGGGATCAGGTCGGGCGACGTCATCACCGAGGTCGACGGCGTGCGGGTCCATTCCGGTGAGGAACTCATCGTCAAGACCCGCGCCCACCGCCCCGGTGACCGGCTGCGGCTCACCGTCGTCCGCGACGGCGGGCAGCGGAAGATCACGCTCGCCCTCGGCTCCGCCGACGGAAGCTGACACGTCCTAGGCGGAGGGGAGGGGAGGAAATCCTGTCCCCTGGGCAAACAACCCGGAAAACCGGTCGGGTCCGCACGGCCGGGAATGCCGGGACGGTATCGGTCTCACGGGAACGCCGGGTACCGTGGATGCGGCCCGGACCACGGAAGACCCGCATCGACCACCGAGGGCCGAGGACCGAGGACATCGCAAGGAGCTTCAGGTGTTCAATGACATAGGACCGCTCGAGCTGGCCACGATCGTTGTCATCGCCGTGCTCGTGTTCGGCCCGGACAAGCTCCCGAAGGTGATCCAGGACATCACCCGCACCATTCGCAAGATCCGGGATTTCTCGGAGAGCGCCAAGCAGGACATCCGTACCGAACTCGGCCCCGAATTCAAGGACTTCGAGTTCGACGACCTCAATCCCAAGACGTTCATCCGCAAGCAGCTCGGCGGTGACGAACTGGGGCTCGAGGAGATCCGCAGCAGCTTCGACATGAAGAAGGAGATGTCCGAGCTCACGGACGCGGTCAACGGCCGCGCGTCCGACTCCTCGACCTCGGACTCCTCGTCGTCTTCGTCTTCCGGTTCCTCCGGTTCCACCGGCGGCACCGTCGACATGACGAAGAAGGCGGACCTGTCGAAGGAGACGGACCTGTCGAAGAAGGCGGATCTGACGAAGAAGCCCGGCCCCGAGGAGCGCCCGATCTTCGACGTCGACGCCACCTGAGCCGTCCGCGCTCGCCGTCCCCGGACGGCGGCCCCCGTGCCATGAAGCAGGCCCTGCGCCAACCGGCGTAGGGCCTGCGCACGTCCAGGTGGCCGTACGTACAGGGTGTTTTCCTGATCTTCGAAGCGCTGTGGCTATGCTGCCCAGTTGTTGCGCGGACCGATTGGGAGCGAGGACGCCCGTGGGGGGCGGGCCGCTCGGGTCCGACGAGAGCGAGGAGGCGTCCGGGCATGGAGACGACGAGTCGGGTGGGCGCGCAGCCCCCGGCCGGTGAGGGCGGACAGACGTCCCCCTACGCCCGGCGCACGGTCGACGGCTATCTCCAGGCGTCCTTCCCCTGGTACGGCCTCGACGAGGCGTTCACGGGGCCGCGCTGGCTGATGCAGGTGGGCACGGCGGCCGACGGGACCGTGGCGCACGGTTCGGTCGGGCACGGCGACGCGCCCTCGGTGCGCGGCGAGACGTCCGAGGACAAGGAGCGGTTCGCGGTCGTGGTGACCGTCGCGGCCCACCCCGTGCGGCGCAGCCCGGACGGTACGGGGCACCTGGAGGCCACCTCGGTCTCCTCCGCGGCCTGGCTCGCGGGCGCGGGGCTGCTGTCGATCACCTGGCCGGGCGGTCTCGACCACACCCTGCGGGACGACTGGGTGGACCAGCAGACCGAGACGGCCTGGGTCCTCGCGGACGATCTCTCAGGACCCGACTGGTCCACCCTGTCCCTGCCCGTGGACGGCGTCCCGACGCCCTTCCACTATCGCGAGTCGGAGTTCGGCTGGGTGCTCGCCGGGTCCACCGAGGCGGGGGCGCACGTGGGCGCGTACGGCAGGGGGATGAGCGCGTACGGGCTCGCCTTCGCCGAGATCAGGGACATCGGCGCCTACGCCGCGTAGCCCCGCGACGCGCACGAGCAGCAGCAGGGGGCACCGTCCACGACGGCGCCCCCTGACCCGGTACCGGAACCCGGTACTAGGGCCTGTTGCGAAAGTCGCGTCGTTCGCCCGGAGGGCGGGCCTGGCGGCGTCCGGTGCGGTGCATCGCAAGGCGGAGGGTCGCCCGCGTACTGGATGTACGCGGGTGATCCCGACAACGCGGCGAGGTGCCGTGCCGGGCGTCGCCAGGCAGGCGGGACTTTCGCAACAGGCCCTAGAACTTGTTCCTCGGCGTGAGGCCCAGCGACATGCCCGACAGGCCCCGCTGGCGTCCGCCCAGCTTGCCCGCGATCGAGCGCAGGGCCGAGCCCGCCGGGGAGTCGGGGTCGGTCAGGACCACCGGCTTGCCCTCGTCGCCGCCCTCGCGCAGCCGGACGTCGATCGGGATGGAGCCGAGGACCGGGACCGCCGTGCCCGTCGTCCGGGTCAGGCCGTCCGCGACCGCCTGGCCGCCGCCCGTGCCGAAGACGTCCACCATCTCGCCGCAGTGCGGACAGGGCAGACCGGACATGTTCTCGACCACGCCCACGATCTTCTGGTGGGTCTGGACGGCGATGGAACCGGCCCGCTCCGCCACCTCGGCGGCGGCCTGCTGCGGGGTGGTGACCACCAGGATCTCCGCGTTCGGGACCAACTGGGCCACCGAGATCGCGATGTCGCCCGTGCCCGGCGGCAGGTCGAGCAGCAGCACGTCGAGGTCGCCCCAGAAGACGTCCGCCAGGAACTGCTGGAGCGCGCGGTGCAGCATCGGGCCGCGCCAGACGACCGGTGCGTTGCCCGGCGTGAACATGCCGATCGAGATGACCTTCACGCCGTTCGCCTGCGGCGGCATGATCATGTTCTCGACCTGGGTGGGACGGCCGTCCGCGCCCAGCATGCGCGGCACGCTGTGGCCGTAGATGTCGGCGTCCACGACACCGACCTTCAGCCCGTCTGCCGCCATGGCCGCCGCCAGGTTGACCGTCACCGAGGACTTGCCGACGCCGCCCTTGCCGGACGCGACCGCGTACACGCGCGTGAGCGAGCCCGGCTTGGCGAAGGGGACCTCGCGCTCGGCCTGGCCGCCGCGCAGCGCGGTCGCCAGCTCGCGGCGCTGCTCGTCGCTCATCACGTCGAGCGCGACGTCGACCCGGGTGACGCCCTCGACGCGGGAGACCGCCTCCGTGACGCGCTGGGTGATCGTCTCGCGCATGGGGCAGCCGGAGACCGTCAGGTACACGGTGACCGCGACCGTTCCGTCCGCACCGATCTCCACCGATTTGACCATCCCGAGTTCGGTGATGGGTCGCTGGATCTCGGGGTCGTTCACCGTCGCCAGCGCTTCGCGCACCGCGTCTTCCGTAGCCATAGGGAGATGGTACGGCGCCCGGTGGTCGCGTCGGAAAGGACGTCAGCGGTCGTCTATGTCACGTCCGCGCGCCTGATCCGCCGGGAATACGGGCCCTTCGGGGCGGTGCCGCTCCTCCAGGTCTCTGACCAGGTCCTGGAGTTCGGAGCGGATCCAGTCCCGGGTGGTGACCTCGCCGAGGCCCGCGCGCAGCGCGGCGATCTCTCGGGTCAGATACTCGGTGTCCGCGATCGACCGCTCGTTCTGCCGACGGTCCTGTTCGAGGTTGACCCGGTCGCGGTCGGCCTGGCGGTTCTGCGCGAGCAGGATCAGCGGGGCCGCGTAGGAGGCCTGGAGGGACAGCATCAGCGTCAGGAAGATGAATGGGTACGGGTCGAAGCGCAGATGACGCGGGGCGGCGACGTTCCACACCAGCCAGACGGTGATGACCACCGTCATCCAGACGATGAACCGTCCGGTCCCGAGGAAGCGCGCGATCTGCTCCGACATGCGCCCGAAGGCCTCGGGGTCCCACTCGGGCAGCAGCCGGGCGCGGCGCGGCAGCGGCTGGTCGAGCCGGGGGCGGGTGGCGGCGGTCGCGCCCGAAGGGGACCTGCCGCGCTCAGACGCCATCGGCGCCCCCCTCGTCCTCCAGATGGAACTCCGTCTCGCGCCAGTCGTCGGGGAGCATGTGGTCCAGGACGTCGTCCACGGTCACCGCGCCGAGCAGCGAGCCCGACTCGTCGACGACGGGCGCCGCGACCATGTCGTACGTGGCGAAGAACCCGGCCACCACGGGCAGCGCCGCGTCCGGGGCCAGGGGCTGCAGATCGTCGTCCAGGAGCGAGCTGACGAGCGTGTACGGGGGGTCGCGCAGCAGCCGCTGGAAGTGCACGGTCCCGAGGTACTTGCCGGTCGGCGTCTCGTCCGGCGGGCGGCAGACGTACACCTGGGCGGCGAGCGCGGGGGACAGGTCGGGGTTACGGATCCGGGCGAGCGCGTCGGCGACGGTGTCGTCGGGCCGCAGCACGATCGGCTCGGTGGTCATCAGCCCGCCCGCGGTCTTCTCCTCGTACGACATCAGGCGGCGCATGTCGGCCGCGTCGGCGGGCTTCATCAGGCTCAGCAGCCGCTCCTTCTCCTCCTCCGGCAGCTCGGCGAGCAGATCGGCGGCGTCGTCCGGGTCCATCGCCTCCAGGACGTCGGCGGCGCGCTCCTCCTGGAGCTTGCCGAGGATCTCGATCTGGTCGTCCTCCGGCAGCTCTTCGAGGACATCGGCGAGCCGGTCGTCGTCCAGGGCGGCGGCGACCTCGGCGCGGCGCTTGGCGGAGAGGTGGTGCAGGACGTTGGCGAGGTCGGCGGGCCGGAGCTGTTCGAAGGTGGCCAGCAGGCTCTCGGCGCCCTGCCCCTGCTCCTCCAGGGAGAACCCGGTGACGGCGGACCACTCCACCAGGATCGTCTCGCCCTTGCTGCGCCGGAACGTTCCGCCCTTGCCCCGGCGTACGAAGACCCGGTCCACCTCCCAGTCCCGGCGGGCCGGCAACTGCTGCACGGAGAGGTCGAGAACGGTGACCTCCTCGTCGGTCTCGACCAGCCGGACGCGCCGGTCGAGCAGATCCCCGAACACCAGCCGCTCGGTGGGCCGCTGCTCGAAGCGGCGGACGTTCAGCACCCCGGTCGTGATGACCTGGCCGGACTCGACACCGGTCACCCGGGTCATGGGCAGGAACACCCGGCGGCGGGTGGTCAGTTCGACCACCAGGCCGAGCAGCCGCGGGGAGCGCCGCCCGACGCGCAGCATGACGACGAGGTCGCGCACGCGCCCCACCTGGTCGCCGGTGGGGTCGAAGACGGCGACGCCGGACAGATGCGAGACGAAGATGCGAGGGGCGCTTGCCGCCATGCCCGCGCCTCCTGTTCCTGCCGTTTCGTCCGCTCCGATGGGCTTCAGGCTAGCCCGTCCCGATGCGGTACGCCCTGGTGAGTGGTGCGGACGGACTGGCTCCGGCGGGCCCCGCGGGCACCGGTACGCTGCCGTACGCCGAGGACCCCCGCATGAGAGGCAACCCCACCTGTGACTGCGATTTCCCAGGGCCGTACCCGCCGTCGGGCCGCGTTGGCCGGTGCCCTGTGCGCACTGCTCGTGACGGGGGCGGGGCTGACGGGATGCAGCAGCGAGGAGGACCCCGACGCCGGGACGAACGGGGTGGGGAAGCTGTCGCCGGACAAGATCCAGAGCAGGACGCGCGCGGCGGCGAAGTCGGTGGCGACGGTGCGGCTCGCCGGGACCGTGGTCGGCAAGGACGGCACGTACACGCTCGACATGCGCCTCTCGGACAACGGCGGCACCGGGTCGGTCAGCTCGAAGAACGGGACGTTCCACCTGCTGAAGGTGGGCGAGCAGCTCTATCTGAAGGCCGACGCCGCGTACTGGAGCCACGGGGGCGAGGCGGACGGCAAGGGCTCGGAGGCCGCGGCCGACAAGCTCGAAGGCAAGTACGTGAAGGTCCCGGAAGGGGATCCGACCTACCAGCGCTTCAGCGGCTTCACCGACAAGAATGCGCTGCTGGACGGGCTTCTCACGCTGCACGGCACGCTGGCGACGGACGGCAGGCACCAGCAGGACGGCGTCCGCACCATCCGGATCACCGGCGACAAGGGCGCGGGCGGCACGCTGGACGTCAGCCTGGAGGGAACCCCCTTCCCGCTGCGCCTGGTCCGGGCCGGGAACGCGGGGACCCTGCGGTTGGCGGACTGGGGCAAGGACGTCGCGCTGAAGGAGCCGTCGAAGGACGAGACGGTGGACTACGGGCAGCAGTTGCCGAGTTCCTGAGCGGCTCCCGTACGCCGGGCCCGCGTCGCCACGGCTACCGCTGCCGCTTGCGCCCCCGCCGCAGCAGGCGGGGCAGGGCCGCCGGGATCGGGTGACGGGTCGTGGCCGGGGTCGGGACCGGGGCCGCGGCCTGGGCGTCGGAGGGCAGCGGCAGCGTCGTGCCCCGGGGGACGAGGCGCACCACCCGGCACTCCCGCCGCCACCGCCCCGGCATCTCCTCGCCGTCGGTGGCGTTGAGCCGCTTGCCCTTGAGCTGGGCGACCGTGTCCTCCCACTCGGGCGAGTCCGGCCGCAGCTCCACCACCGTCGCGGGCCAGGTGACGATCCGTCCGCCCTTGTCCTTGCTGCGGACCGTGACGACCGCCGCGCCGCCGTCGACCAGGCCGGGCAGCGGCTGCTCGCCGGGGCCGTCGCCCACCACGCACGCCGCGCCCTCGTGCCACACATGCCACAGCGCGCGAGCGGGCGCGCCCCGGCCGTCCGCGGCGGAGGCCGACGGCGCGCCCTGGACCCAGATGAGCCCGGACTTCTTCGTGGCCTCCTCGACGAGGGCCCGGTCGAGCAGCTCGCTTGTCATACGGCCCAGCCTAGTGGCGCCGCTCGGGCGTTCTCACAGCCAGCCGTTCCGCTTCAGGGTGCGGTGGATGCCCAGACAGATGGCCGCCGTGATGCCCAGCACCGCCGGGTAGCTGTATGTCCACTCCAGCTCCGGCATGTGCTTGAAGTTCATGCCGTAGACCCCACAGACCATGGTCGGTACGGCGATGATCGCCGCCCACGCCGTGATCTTGCGCATGTCCTCGTTCTGCGCGACGGACGCCTGCGCCAGATTGGCCTGGAGGATCGAGTTCAGCAGCTCGTCGAAGCCCACCACCTGCTCATGGACCCGGGCGACGTGGTCGGCGACATCGCGGAAGTACTTCTGGATGTCCGGGTCGATCAGCCGCATGGGCCGCTCGCTCAGAAGCTGCATCGGCCGCAGCAGCGGCGCCACCGCCCGCTTGAACTCCAGTACCTCACGCTTGAGTTGGTAGATACGACCGGCGTCAGTGCCGCGCGGCGTCCCCTTGCGGCCCGGCGAGAACACCTCCGTCTCCACCTCGTCGATGTCGTCCTGCACCGCGTCCGCCACCGCGATGTAGCCGTCGACCACATGGTCGGCGATCGCGTGCAGCACCGCCGAGGGGCCCTTGGCCAGCAGCTCCGGTTCGTCCTGGAGACGGCGCCGCAGCGCCCGCAGCGAGCCCTGGCCGCCGTGCCGGACGGTGATGAAGAAGTTCCGCCCGGTGAAGCACATGACCTCGCCGGTCTCGACCAGCTCGCTGTTGGCGGTCAGTTCGTCGTGGTCGACGTAGTGGATGGTCTTGAAGACCGTGAACAGCGAGTCGTCGTACCGCTCCAGCTTCGGCCGCTGGTGCGCCTGCACCGCGTCCTCGACCGCCAGCGGGTGCAGCCCGAACTCGCCGGCGATACCGGAGAATTCGGCCTCGGTCGGCTCGTGCAGTCCGATCCATACGAAGTCCCCGTCGCGCCGCACCTGGCGCATCGCCTCCTGCGGGGACAGCGGCTCGCGCGTCTCCACGCGGACGCCGTTCCGGTAGACGGCGCAGTCGACGACGGCGGAGGGGGTCTCGGGGCTGCGGGTGGTGGTGTACGCGGTGTCGTTCGTGCGCGGCACGACCGGGCGGGACGACGGACGGACCACGGCGGCGCGCAGGTCACGAATCATCGACATGACGGGCTCCTTCGCAACGAGGCAGCGAGAGGCGCCGGGGGCGGGTGGAACTACCCGGAATGAGGACGTCCGGAACGCGGATGTTTGGCACGTCCACAAAGCGGGGAGCACCGCACCGTCAGGGGCGGGGTTCGCTACGGGGGTGGCGGGTTTCGCACTTGAGTCAGATCAGGCAGAACGGAACGATTCGCTCTTCCGTGCACATGCGAGAGGTGGCAGCCAGGCCGGCTACGTCAGCGGCCGGAAGAACGGGTGGTACTGCACGGTCGACTTCGGTCCATTGCAGTCCCACCTCCTCGGGCCGGTCCCCAGTGGGGAAGTCTCATCGGCGTCGGGGCCGGATCGCGACGCTTCTGCGTGCTGCCCCGAACGACCGGGCAAGACTATCAGCCGACTGAAGTGTCAAGGCGCCGCTTTGCCCGCTACTGACGAGTTCTATGCTCGCCGCATGGCTGATGTTCTTCCCGTGGTCGAGGCCCGTCTGCGTACCGCACTGGGTGAGCCGGACGCGCGCGCCGTGGTCACCTTCCTGGGCACGGACCGCATCGAGGTGCTGCGCTTCCAGGAGGGGGACATCGTCCGGTACGCCACGCTCGGCATGTCCGCCCAGCCCATGACGGACCCCACGACCGTGGTCGCCGACCCGGTCAAGGGCCCGCGCGCCGAGCTGGTCCTCTCCGTGCGCGGGGGCCTGGCCGACACCGACAAGGTGCTCCGGCCGCTCGCGGTACTCGCCGCGTCCCCGCAGGTCGAAGGCGTGGTCGTGGCCCCCGGCGCCTCGCTCGACGTCGGCGGCCCGCTGTGGCCCGGCGCCCCCTTCACCTCGGTCCTGGTCGCCGAGCCGGGCGGCCTGGTCGAGGACCTCGAACTCGACGCGCCCCTGGACCCCGTACGGTTCCTGCCGTTGCTGCCCATGACCCCGAACGAGGCCGCCTGGAAGCGGGTGCACGGCGCGCAGGCCCTCCAGGAGCGCTGGCTGACGCACGGGACGGATCTGCGGGACCCGTCCCGCACGTCCGTCCCGCTGGAGTGAGCGATCTCACCTCGCTCGCCAAGAGGTGGTCGGCGGGCGTCAGTTGGCGGCCGTGCGGGCATTCGCCCCGGTCGGCGCCTCGCGCAGCCCGGTGACCGCGGCCGGTCCGCCCCGGCCGCGGGGCGCGCTGCGGACGGGTGATCGTCCTTGACGCGGCGCTGGACGGGGAGGACCGTGGGGCCCTATGAGGGGTGAACCCAGTTGCCCGAGATGCGGTGGCCGGGTCAGGGCTCCCGGACTCTTCGCCGACTCCTGGCAGTGTGATGTGCACGGTGCCGTGCATCCGCTCCAGCCCGTGATCCCGCCCAGTGTCGAGGCCCTCGGTGTCGTGGTGCACCGCGCCGAGGTGCCGGTCTGGATGCCCTGGCCACTGCCGGTCGGCTGGCTGTTCACGGGCGTGGCCTACGCGGGCGACGACCGCAGCGGAGGCCGGGCCACCGCCGTGGCGTGCTCCGGTCCCGGGCCGCTGGGCGGCGTGGGCGAGCTGGTCCTCGTCGGCGAGGAGCTGGGCGTCGGCCTCGGCGCGCGGTACGCGGGCATCGACGGCCCGGACCCCGGCCCGTATCTCGACGTCGAGAAGCCACCCCAGGCGAAGGTGCTGGCCGCCGGCCGCCCCACCCCCCTGTGGCATGTCTCGGACACCCCCGACGACCGCGCGGTCTTCGCGGGCGAGGCGCGCGGCCTGTGGCTGTGGGCGGTCGTCTGGCCGGAGCAGACGGGGATGCTCATGTACGACGAACTGGTGCTGACGGATCTGCGCGACGCGGGGGCCGAGGTGGACCTGCTGCCGTACGGGGCGCTGTCCCCGCGCCTGCTGGAGCCGTGACCGCGTGGGGTGTCGTACCCCGGCGGGTGCAGGGGACGTATCCGCAGTTCAGGTGTGACGTATCCGCAGATCAGGTGTGACGAGAGAGTCGGACGAGGGGGTCGAAATCCCCGTTATCCTGGAGCGTCCCCTATTTGTCCCGTCCCCGCTGGGAGGCCGTGTCGTGCGCATCGACCTGCACGCCCACTCCACCGCCTCCGACGGTACGGACACCCCGGCCGAGCTGGTGCGCCGCGCCGCTGCCGCCGGACTCGACGTCGTCGCGCTCACCGACCACGACACCACCCGCGGCCATGCCGCGGCGATCGCCGCGCTGCCCGAGGGGCTGACCCTCGTCACCGGCGCCGAACTCTCCTGCCGGCTCGGTGGCGCCGGCGTGCATCTGCTGGCCTATCTCTTCGACCCCGAGGAGCCCGACCTGCTCGCCGAGCGCGAGCTGGTGCGGGACGACCGGGTGCCGCGGGCCCACGCCATGATCGCCAAGCTGCGGGCGCTGGGCGTGCCGATCACCTGGGAGCAGGTGGCGCGCATCGCGGGCGACGGCTCGGTCGGACGGCCGCACATCGCCTCCGCGCTGGTCGGCCTCGGGGTCGTCGGATCCGTCTCGGACGCGTTCACGCCCGAGTGGCTGGCCGACGGCGGTCGCGCCTACGTCGAGAAGCACGACAGCGATCCCTTCGAGGCGATCCGGCTGGTCAAGGCCGCGGGCGGGGTCGCCGTCCTCGCGCACCCGGCGGCCTCGAAGCGCGGGAAGACCCTGCCGGAGTCCGCCCTCGCGGACCTCGCCGCGGCGGGACTCGACGGCATCGAGGTCGACCACATGGACCACGACCCGGCCACCCGGGCACGGCTGCGCGGCCTGGCGGGCGAGCTGGGACTGCTCGCCACGGGCTCGTCCGACTACCACGGCAGCCACAAGACCTGTGTCCTCGGGGAGTTCACCACCGACCCCGAGGTGTACGGAGAGATCATCCGCCGGGCCACCGGGGCGTTCCCGGTGCCGGGCGCCGGTGGACGCCGGATCACCTGACCCTTTCGTAGCTCTCCGTGGCTCCGTAGCTCTCCGAGAGCCCCTGTTCTCGAGGCACCCGGCCCAGGCCGACGTGCCCCGCCGTCGCGCGCCATCGGCCGCGATCACTGTCCCCCGTCGCTGCGGCCTGCCCGCCGCCGCACGCTTGTCCGCACCTCTCGCAAGGCCCCCATGTTCGACGTCGCCGTCTTCGGTTCCCTCTTCCTCACCCTCTTCGTGATCATGGATCCCCCTGGGATCATCCCGATCTTCCTCGCGCTGACCTCCGGGCGTCCCGCCAAGGTGCAGAAGCGCATGGCCTTCCAGGCCGTCTGCGTGGCCTTCGGTGTCATCGCCGTGTTCGGTGTGCTCGGCCATCAGATCCTCGACTACCTGCATGTCTCCGTGCCCGCGCTGATGATCGCGGGCGGGCTGCTGCTTCTGCTGATCGCGCTCGACCTGCTGACCGGCAAGACCGACGAGCCGCAGCAGACCAAGGACGTCAACGTCGCCCTCGTGCCCCTCGGTATGCCGCTGCTGGCCGGGCCGGGCGCGATCGTGTCCGTGATCCTCGCCGTGCAGAAGGCCGACAGCGTGGGCACCCAGGTGTCCGTGTGGACGGCGATCCTCGCGATCCATGTCGTGCTGTGGCTGGTGATGCGCTACTCGCTGCTGATCATCCGCGTGATCAAGGACGGCGGCGTGGTCCTCGTGACCCGGCTCGCGGGCATGATGCTCTCCGCGATCGCCGTGCAGCAGATCATCAACGGCATCACCCAGGTCGTCCAGGGAAGCTGACACAGGCGTCCCGGACACTCCCGATACACACGGAGCCCCGTACGGCATCTGCCGTACGGGGCTCCGACGTCTTCTGCCCTGCCCAGGGCCGAGCGGTTACGAGGCGGGCGTGTCGGCCGGGCGGATCCACAGCCGCTGACCCATGGCCGCGGCCTGCTGAACGATCTGCTTGACGGAGGCGGCGTCTACGACGGTGCTGTCCACGGCCGTGCCGTCGACGTCATCGAGTCGCATGATTTCGAAGCGCAAGGGCTTCTCCCTTCGTCTGGTCATCCTCCTGAGGAGAACTACTGGATGTGTGCGGCGCGCGAGGCGGCTCTGCCCCGGTCCTGCAGGGAGAACGAGTTGCACGTTGCAAAGATTCCCTACGCTAAGGAAAATTTTCGAATCCCTAAGCATTGGTCGAGATCAAGCCGATATGGTGCGGGTCGTGTCGCACAGGACACTGTTTGGGGCCGGTTGTGTTCGCAGCGTGACCGCCGGGACAATGGAGGCATATGAACGACGACCTGGCGGCGCTCGGCGCCCGCATCGACCGTACGAACGAGCTGCTCCAGCGCATGCTCGCCGAGGTGGCGAAGACGCCGTCGACGCATGCGATCTTCGTCGACGCCGGCTATCTGTACGCGGCCGCGGGCCGGCTCGTCGCCGGCACGGAGGACCGCCGGGCCTTCGACCTCGACGCCGAGGGGATGATCGACGCGCTCATCGACATGGCGCGCACGGTCTTCGCCGACAGCCGACTGCTGCGCGTGTACTGGTACGACGGCGCCCGGCGCCGTATCCACACGGCGGAGCAGCAGTCCATCGCCGAACTGCCGGACGTGAAGGTGCGGCTCGGCAATCTCAACGCCAACAACCAGCAGAAGGGTGTCGACTCCCTCATCCGCTCCGACCTGGAGTCACTGGCCCGGCATCGCGCCATCAGCGACGCGGCGCTCATCGGCGGCGACGAGGACCTGGTCTCGGCGGTCGAGGCGGCGCAGGGGTACGGCGCCCGGGTGCATCTGTGGGGCATCGAGGCGCCCGAGGGCCGCAATCAGGCGGAGCCGCTGCTGTGGGAGGTCGACAGCCAGCGCACGCTCGAACTCGACTTCTTCAAGCCGTACGTGGCGCGGCGCACCGTGGCGTACGAGGCGTCGTCCTCGGCCCGTCCCACGCGCGAGGACGTCCGCTTCGTGGGCGCGCAGATCGCGGCGAAGTGGCTGGCCGCGCGGGGCCGGGAGTCACTGGCGGAGCTGCTGCCCGGACACCCGTATCTGCCTGGCTCCGTCGACCAGGACCTGCTGGTGGAGGCGGAGGGGCTGCTGCAGTACTCGCTGCGCGGCCAGGCGGATCTGCGGCGCACGCTGCGGGACGGGTTCTGGGACCACCTTCAGGCGCAGTACTAGGGCAGTACCAGGGCGGTACTAGGACGGGGCGGTCGTAGGCAGGCCGTCCCAGAAGGCCGCGAGGGCGCGGGCCGTCACGGCGGGCTGTTCGGTGTTGGGGGAGTGCTCCGCGTGCGGCACGACGGTGCGGTGGGCGTCCAGCCGGGCAGCCATGTCGTCCAGGAGCGGGACGGGCCAGGTGTCGTCGCGGACCCCGGACAGGACGTGCACCGGAAGGCCGGTGGCGGCCAGCTCGGCGACCCGGTCGGGTTCCTCGCACAACTGCCGCCCCGTGGCCACGAGCTGGGCGGGGCTGGTGCCGATCCAGCGCCGACGCAGGCCCGCCCCGTCGGAGAGCCCCTCGTCGAGGCCCCCGGTGGCGGCCTCCTCGGCCGGCTCCATGGCCTGCATGACGTCCCAGACCTGGGCCATGTCCATCACGGTGAGGGCGTCGCGCAGCAGCTTGACGCGCTCCTGCTGGGCGGCGGAGATCGCGGCCGGACCGGAGGACATGAGGGTGAGGGAGACGAACGGGGACGCGTCGAGGAGGACGGCGGCGCGGGCGATCTGACCGCCCAGTGAGTGCCCCAGAAGATGTACGGGGCCTTCGACGGCATGGGCCTGCGCGATGACGTCCCGCGCCAACTCGCTCTGGGCGTACGGTGCTTCGTCGTCCCGGGGGCCGGGGGACTCGTACTGTCCCCGGCCGTCGAGCGCGACGGTCCGGTACCCGAACGTCGCGAGCAGCGGTTGCAGGAGGATGAAGTCCTCCTTGCTCGCGGTGAATCCCGGCAGCAGGAGGGCGGTCCCCTTGACGTACGGCGTCGCCGCGTCGGCGTCCAGTACGGCGAACTCCCCGCGCGCCGTGGCGAGCCGGTGGGCCCGGAGGCCGGGCGGCGGGTCGAAGGTGGGGGGACGGCTCATAGGGCGAGGTTACCGGGCGGTCGGGGCGGCGAAAGGGCGGGGTTGAGCGACCTCGCAGCGCGACGCCGAAGGCCCGCCCCCACGCGGTGTGGGAGCGGGCCTTCGGGTTGCTGACGCGTCAGCCCTCCACGGCCTTGCGCGTACGACGGCGCGGCTTCGCCGGGGCCTCGTCCGCCGACGCGGCGACCTCCGGCTCGGCGGCCACGGCCTTGCGCGTACGGCGCTTCGGCTTGGCCTCGGGCTCCTCGCCCGCCTGCGCGGGGATCACGGCCTCGACCTTGGCCTCGGCGGTCTTGCGGGTGCGGCGGCGGGGCTTGGTCTCCGCGGCCTCCGTGGCCTCCGCCGGGACCTCGGGGGTCTCGGTGGCGGCCGCGGTCTTGCGGGTGCGGCGCGGCTTGGCGAGGGCTTCGTCCGTCGTCGCGGTGGCTTCGGCGGTCTTGCGGGTCCGTCGCGGCTTGGCCGGGGCTTCCGTCTCGGCCGGGGTGCCTTCCGCGGTGTCGACGGCGGTCTCTGCTGCCTTGCGGGTGCGGCGGCGGGGCTTGGCCTCCGTGACCTCCGTGGCCTCCGCCGGGACCTCGGGGGTCTCGGTGGTGGCCGCGGTCTTGCGGGTGCGGCGCGGCTTGGCGGGGGCCTCGTCCGTCGTCGCGGTGGCTTCGGCGGTCTTGCGGGTGCGGCGCGGCTTGGCCGGGGCTTCCGTCTCGGCCGGGGTGCCTTCCGCGGTGTCGACGGCGGCTTCGGCGGTCTTGCGGGTGCGGCGGCGGGGCTTGGTCTCCGCGACCTCCGCGACCTCCGCCGGGACCTCGGGGGTCTCGACGGCGGCGGGAGCCTCCGCCTCCACGGCCTTGCGCGTCCGACGACGGCGCGGCTTCTCCACCGGCTCAGCGGCCTCCGCCGTGTCGACGGCGACCTCGGCGGCCTCGGGCTGTTCGGTCTCCGTCACCGTGGCGACCGCGACCGGCTCCGCCGACATTCCGCCGCGCGTACGGCGGCGCCGACGCGGCGTACGCGGCTCCACGGCCTCGGCCGTCTCCACGGCGGCCGTGGCGGCGGCGTCCGGAGCCTCCACCGCCGCGCCACCGCGCGTACGACGCCGACGGCGCGGCGTGCGCGCCGGACGCTCCGGCTCAGCGGACGGGGCGGAGGAATGGCGTCCGCGCGGCTTGCGGCCGCCCGTCTCGCCCAGGTCCTCCAGCTTCTCCGCCGCGAGCCCGGCGCGCGTGCGCTCCGAGCGCGGCAGCACGCCCTTGGTGCCCTCGGGGATGCTGAGGTCGGTGAAGAGATGCGGCGACGAGGAGTACGTCTCCGGCGGGTCGTTGAAGTCCAGCTCCAGCGCCTTGTTGATGAGCTGCCAGCGCGGGATGTCGTCCCAGTCGACGAGCGTGATCGCCGTACCCGACGCGCCCGCGCGGCCCGTACGGCCGATGCGGTGCAGATACGTCTTCTCGTCCTCGGGGGACTGGTAGTTGATGACGTGCGTGACGCCCTCGACGTCGATGCCGCGCGCGGCCACGTCCGTGCAGACGAGCACGTCCACCTTGCCGTTGCGGAAGGCGCGCAGTGCCTGCTCGCGGGCGCCCTGGCCCAGGTCGCCGTGGACCGCGCCCGACGCGAAGCCGCGCCGCTGGAGCTGCTCGGCGATGTCGGCCGCCGTCCGCTTCGTACGGCAGAAGATCATCGCGAGACCGCGGCCGTCGGCCTGCAGTATGCGCGCGACCATCTCCGGCTTGTCCATGGAGTGCGCGCGGTAGACGAACTGCGCGATGTTCGCGACGGTCGCGCCCTCGTCGTCCGGCGCGGTGGCGCGGATGTGCGTGGGCCGCGACATGTAGCGGCGGGCCAGGCCGATGACCGCGCCCGGCATGGTCGCCGAGAACAGCATGGTCTGGCGGCCGGCCGGAAGCATGTTGATGATCTTCTCGACGTCGGGCAGGAAGCCCAGGTCGAGCATCTCGTCGGCCTCGTCGAGCACCAGGCACTTCACGTGCTTCAGGTCGAGCTTGCCCTGGCCGGCGAGGTCCAGCAGACGGCCCGGGGTGCCGATGACGACATCGACGCCGTTCTTGAGGGCCTCCACCTGGGGTTCGTACGCACGGCCGCCGTAGATCGCGGTGACGCGGACGTTGCGCACCTTGCCCGCGGTCAGGAGGTCGTTGGTGACCTGCGTGCACAGCTCGCGCGTGGGGACGACGACGAGCGCCTGCGGGGCGTCGGTGAGCGCCTCCGGCTTCGCGCGGCCCGCCTCGACGTCGGCGGGGACCGTGACGCGCTCGAGGAGCGGAAGACCGAAGCCCAGCGTCTTGCCGGTGCCGGTCTTGGCCTGGCCGATGACGTCGGTGCCGGAGAGGGCTACGGGGAGCGTCATCTCCTGGATGGGAAAGGGATGCGTGATGCCGACGGCTTCCAGAGCCTCGGCCGTCTCGGGAAGGATCCCGAGTTCTCGGAAGGTGGTAGTCAGGGTGCTGCCTCTTCTGTGAACGCGGTGCGAGGCGAGCGCGGGGGTCGTGACCGTGCCGGAATCACGTCGGCCTGCCAGGGGCGGCCTGTGGCACGGGACCACGCCGACGCTCCAGCGCTCGTACCGCTGAGGGTCCCTCCGGTTGTCGTAGGCCCCAGGGCCGTACTGACGAGGAGGGCTGTCGGGTCGGAGCCGATCGGGCCACCGACCGGGCATCCTCATACGTGCGGCCCGTCGAGACCTCGGCAGGCGCATTACCACCATACCCCGGAATCGCGCACGCGCGTCGGGCGATTCCGTCACGTAGTCGTCGTCACACTGATCGACCGCGAGGCTCGATGACACGGTGCGCGGGCTATTGTGCGCTTCATGACGACGCCTGACCACGCCCCCGACGCACCCGCCGAAGCCACCGGAGTCGCCGCCCAGGACTGGGCGAAGGCCTCCGTCGATCCCCAGTACCGCGCTGCCGTCGTGGACCTGCTCGGCGCCCTCGCCTACGGGGAACTGGCGGCGTTCGAGCGGCTCGCGGAGGACGCGAAGCTCGCACCGACGCTCACGGACAAGGCGGCGCTGGCGAAGATGGCGTCCGCCGAGTTCCACCACTTCGAGCGGATCAGGGACCGGCTCACCGAGATCGGCTCAGGGCCGACGGAGGCGATGGAGCCGTTCGTCGTGGCGTACGACAGCTTCCACCGGCAGACCGCGCCCGCGGACTGGCTGGAGGGGCTCGTCAAGGCGTACGTGGGCGACTCGATCGCCAGCGACTTCTACCGCGAGGTCGCCGCCCGGCTCGACAGCGATACGCGCGGGCTCATGCTCGCCGTCCTCGACGACACGGGGCACGCCAGCTTCGCCGTCGAGAAGGTGCGCGCCGCGATCGACGCCGACCCGCGCGTGGGCGGACGGCTCGCGCTGTGGGCGCGACGGCTGATGGGCGAGGCCCTGTCGCAGTCGCAGCGTGTGGTCGCCGAGCGGGACGCCCTGTCGACCATGCTCGTCGGCGGTGTCGCCGACGGCTTCGACCTCGCCGAGGTCGGCCGGATGTTCTCCCGGATCACCGAGGCGCACACGAAGCGGATGGCGGCGCTGGGCCTGGCCGCCTGATCAGTCACCTCGACTGTCCGGCCCTGCGGTGTCGCCGGGCCCGGCGCTCGGCCTCAGGCCGTCGCCGAACGGCGGCGGAGCCTTTCCGCGGGGCGCAGCAGCAGGGACAGCGAGGCCGCGCAGACCGCCAGCGCCCCGACGAGGGTCACCAGATGTCCGGTCGAGCCCAGCGCGCTGCGGGTGACCAACGCGCCGAACAGCGCCCCCGCGGCGCCGGTCGACAGCACCATCGCGCGGGCCGGAAGCCGATGGGGCAGGCGGCCGGCCGCCGCCCAGGCCAGGACGAGTCCGAGGACGGCGGAGCCGAGCGTTTCCACGAGCATGACGATTCCCTCCCGCACGGCTGCTGCCAGGGCGAAGCGGTCGTAGCCCGGTCCTACCCGTGGCACGCGGACCACAATCCCCTAGGGGACGACGCGAGGGGCCGGTGACAACGCGAGGGGCCCGGTGGCAGATGCCACCGGGCCCCTCGCGTGTGATCCGGACCTGCCGGATCCGTGACTACAGCGTTCCGAAGCCCACCTTGCGCGGAGCCGGCTCGCCGATCTCCACGTAGGCGAGACGGTCGGCCGGCACCAGAAGCTTGCGGCCGTGCTCGTCCACGAGGCTCAGGAGCTGGGCCTTGCCGGCCAGCGCCTCGGCCACGACCTGCTCGACCTCTTCGGCGCTCTGACCGCTCTCCAGCACGATCTCGCGGGGCGCGTGCTGCACGCCGATCTTGACCTCCACGGCTTTCCCTCCGACGGTCAGTGATGTGCGCGGCCGTCCGCGCCGTACCAGCACACATTAGCCCGGTGAGGGGATACGTACGCTCGGTCCCCGCACGCCAGGAGCGAACAGCGGACGGGAACAATCCCGGCCGCGCGCCCCCGCGCGGGGTCAGCGGGGGTGCGTCAGCTCTGCTGCTCGCTGCCGTGCAGCGGGAAGCCCGCGATGCCCCGCCAGGCCAGCGAGGTCAGCAACTGCACCGCTTGGTCACGCGGGACACTGCGGTCGCTGTGCAGCCAGGAGCGCGCCACGACCTGGGCGAGGCCGCCGAGCCCGGAGGCCAGCAGCATCGACTCGGCCCGCGAGAGGCCGGTGTCCTCGGCGATGACGTCGCAGATCGCCTCGGCGCACTCGTGCGTGACCTTGTCGACGCGCTCGCGCACGGCGGGCTCGTTCGTCAGGTCGGACTCGAACACCAGTCGGAAGGCGCCGCCGTCGTCCTCCACGTACACGAAGTACGCGTCCATCGTGGCCCGTACGCGCTGCTTGTTGTCCGTCGTCGACGCGAGCGCGGTCCGTACGGCCTGCAGCAGGGCCTCGCAGTGCTGGTCCAGCAGCGCCAGATACAGGTCGAGCTTGCCCGGGAAGTGCTGGTAGAGCACCGGCTTGCTGACGCCCGCGCGCTCGGCGATGTCGTCCATCGCGGCCGCGTGGTAGCCCTGCGCCACGAAGACTTCCTGTGCGGCGCCCAGCAACTGGTTCCGTCGGGCACGGCGCGGCAGGCGCGTGCCTCGCGGGCGTGCCGCCTCTGTCTGCTCGATGGCTGTCACGCCGCCTCCCAAATTCGTCCATATGCGGTGTGCGCCGCCCGGCCATCGTACTTTTCGGTAACCGTGGTGTGCGCGGTGCGAGCGCAGAATTTCACGGACCGACCAGCGGCGAAAGCCACGCGGGGATTTTCGGAAGGCGCGGGGCGCGCGGGGGCTTCACCGGTAGTCGTCCTCGTCGAGGCGGATGACGCGCTTCTGCTCCACGAGGTCAGCCTCGTTGGCGCGCAGCCGCTCCTCCTCGGTCACGGGTTCCTCCCGCTCCTGGGACTCTTCCGTGAACTCTTCCGCCGCGTCGTGCTCCGAGGCCTCCACGTCGAGCTCGACGGTCTCGGTCTCGTCCTCCTCGAACGTCTCGGGATCCGTGGGGTCTACGGTCATGGTGGGCTCCCTTCCCAGGTTCTGGAGCGCTCCTGAAAGAGGCAGGGGCCACAGGCGGGTACCCTGCTTCGAGCCTAGGAGACACCCGATCGGGACGCTATGTGCGGTGCGTGCCTCGTGTGCTTGTCGTATGTGATGGCTCACACAGGAATGGGCGCGTGATCGTCTCGTAACATTGCCGCATGTCTTCGACCGAGCTACCGCCTGTCCCGGCCGTCAACGCGCTCCCGAAGGTGTCGCCCGTCGAGGCCGAGGGCGGCGAGCGGCTCCGGTCGGTGAGACTGCCGGGGGCCACGCTCGCGGTGCGGACGGGGTCGTCGGGGAACGAGGGTCTGCAGCCCGCGCTCTATGTGCACGGACTCGGGGGCTCCTCCCAGAACTGGTCGGCGCTGATGCCCCTGCTCGACGGGCTCGTCGACGGCGAGGCGGTCGATCTGCCGGGCTTCGGTGACTCACCGCCCCCGGACGACGGCGACTACTCGGTCACCGGGCACGCGCGTGCGGTCATCCGCTATCTCGACGCGGCCGAGCGCGGCCCCGTACATCTGTTCGGCAATTCGCTGGGTGGCGCCGTCGCCACGCGCGTGGCGGCCGTACGGCCCGATCTCGTCCGTACGCTCTCCCTCGTCTCGCCCGCGCTCCCGGAGGTCTTCATCCAGCGCGGCGCGATCCCGACGGGGCTGCTCGCGCTGCCCGGCGTGGCCTCCCTGTTCACCCGGTGCACCAAGGAATGGACGCCCGAGGAACGCGTGCGCGGGGTCATGGCGCTGTGCTACGGCGACCCCGGGCGGGTCTCTCCGGAGGGCTTCCGCAACGCGGTCGAGGAGATGGAGCGGCGGCTGCGACTGCCGTACTTCTGGGACGCGATGGCGCGTTCCGTGCGCGGGATCGTGAACGCGTACACACTCGGCGGGCAGCACGGGCTGTGGCGTCAGGCGGAGCGGGTGCTCGCGCCGACGCTGCTCGTGTACGGCGGCCGGGACCAACTGGTGTCGTACCGGATGGCCCGGCGCGCGGCGCGCTCCTTCCGCGACTCCCGGCTGCTGACCCTGCCGGACGCGGGGCATGTCGCGATGATGGAGTACCCCGAGCAGGTGGCGGTGGCGTTCCGTGAACTCCTCGCCGCCGCGGGGCCGGGGGCCACGTTCGCGGGTGGGTCCGACCGTGCCGGCGCGGGGAGTTGAGGCGCGGCGTGGGACGACACAGCCGCAAGGGGCGGGACAACGGCACACGCGCGAACGCGGTCGCGGCCCCCGGTATACCGGGGACGGATCCGTCGGCCGGGGACACGCGCGCGTCCGCGACCGAGGCGACGCACGCGCGGGGCATCCCGCGGTTCCCCCAGTACGACAACACCGGGACACATGCCCGCGGGGCACAGGGCGCACCGGTCCGCGAGAGCCGGGGCGGCCATCCCGAGCAGCGTGAACCGGGCGGCGGCTGGGGCGAGTTCGGGCAGGGCGCCGCGCCCGCGGGGGTACGGCAGAGCGCGCCGCCCGGACGCCGTGGACCCGGCATCCCGGGCCAGCGGACGCAGGGCGGCCCGCGCCAGGAGTATCTCGACGCCTTCGACGAGGACGACGACGTCTTCGCGCCCCGGCGCCCCCGCACCCTTCGCACCGGCGGCAGGGGCGGCGGGAACGCGTCCGACGGCCCGCCACCGGCCGAGGCGGGCGGCGGGCGGCCCAAGGAGGGCGGCAAGGGGCGCACGTTCACCGGGATCGCGGCGGCGGCCGTCACCACGGCGCTCGCGGTCGTCGTGGCGGGCCAGGTCGCGGACGAGCACAGCGGCACGGCCGGGTCGTCGCAGTCCGCCACCGAACAGGGCGGCGACTCCTACGGCTCCTCCTCCGACGACGACGGTGCGACGCCCTCCGCCGCGCCGAGCGCGACCCCGCTGACGTACGAGCAGGCGATGCACCGCACGTATCCGCTCAGCGCCACCCTGAAGGGACCCGGCACGTTCGGCACGGTCCCCGGCACCGACAAGGTGTCCGGCAAGGGGAAGTACACCTACCGCGTGGACGTGGAGAAGGGCCTCGGCCTGGACGGCGAACTCTTCGCGCAGGCCGTGCAGCGCACCCTCAACGACAACCGCAGTTGGGCCCACGACGAGACACATGTCTTCGAGCGCGTCTCCTCCGGCAAGCCCGACTTCGTGGTCACCCTGGCCAGTCCCGGCACCACCGCCGCCTGGTGCGCCAAGTCGGGTCTGGACACGACGCAGGACAACGTCTCCTGCGACTCGGCGTCCACCGAGCGCGTGATGATCAACGCCTATCGCTGGGCGCGGGGTTCGACGACCTACGGCGACAAGATCTACCCGTACCGCCAGATGCTGATCAACCACGAGGTCGGTCACCGTCTCGGCAACAACCACGTCACCTGCCAGAAGGACGGCCAGTTGGCCCCGGTCATGCAGCAGCAGACCAAGTTCCTCGACCACGACGGGATCCACTGTCTGCCCAACCCCTGGCCGTATCCGAAGAGTTGACGGCGGGCTGACGGTGGGTCGATGGCGCGTTCCCGGCGTGTTGTCGGCGCGTCAAGGGGCCGTCCGATGCGTCCGCCGGTGGCTGCCTGATCTCGTAGCGCGCTAGAACGCGGTCCGTACGGGAAAGTTACGACCGTTCACCCCTTTTGGTGGCGCGATGGACAACCGTCCGTCGCGCCACCGTCGTGTCCGCATACGTTCGTCCCGCTGCGAGCCGCCGGGGCAACGGCGGCTCCTCGGACGGGAGATCGGGGGTGCGTTCGTGCGCATCGGACTGCTGACGGAGGGTGGCTATCCGTATGTGGGCGGTGAGGCCAGGCTCTGGTGCGAGCGCCTGGTACGCGGGCTCGCGCAGCACGAGTTCGACGTCTATGCGCTCAGCAGCGGCGAGCGGCAGGAGGTGGAGGGCTGGGTTCCGCTCCCGCCGCAGGTCAGCCGGGTACGGACGGCACCGCTGTGGACCGCGGAGGACGACGGCGTGGTCCATGGGCGCCGCGCGCGACGGCGGTTCGCCGAGGCGTACGGGGACCTGGTCGGCGCGCTGTGCTCGGCTGCGGAGCCGGGCGCGTCCGGAGCCGTCGACCCCGAGGCGGACCGTTTCGGCAGCGCTCTCTACGCCCTCGCCGAACTCGCCCGCGACGACGGCGGACTGAGCGGCGCGCTGCGGTCCGAGACCGCCGTACGCGCGCTGGAGAGCGCCTGTCACGCGCCGGGTGCCCTGCGCGCGGCGCGCACGGCGCGCGTGCCCGATCTGCTCGAGGTGGCCGCGCAGGTCGAACGCGCCCTGCGCCCCCTCTCGCTCGACTGGTACGCGGACGACGGGATCGGCGCGGTCGACCTCTGCCATGCCACGACGGGCGGCGCCGCGGCCCTCACCGGGCTGCTCGCGCGGCACTTCTCCGGGGTCCCGCTGCTCGTCACCGAGTACGGCGTCCGGTTGCGCGCCCACTACCTGGGGGCGCCGGACGAAACGCCCTCCGCGGTACGCGCGGTGCTCGCCGCCTTCCATCGCAGGCTGGCCGCCGAGGTGTACCGGCGCGCCGCGTGCATCACACCCGGCAACGCCCACGCGCGCCGGTGGCAGGAACGCTGCGGCGCCGACCGCGCCAAGCTGCGCACGGTCTACCCCGGCATGGAGGCGTCCCGCTTCACGGCGGTGGGCGAGTCGCCCGACGGCGCGGACCCGGCCACGCTGGTCTGGGTCGGGCGCGTCGAACCCGCCAAGGACCTGGTCTCCCTGCTCCACGCCTTCGCGCGGATCCGCGCGGCGGAGCCGACGGCACGGCTGCGGATCGTGGGGGCCGTCCCCGATCCCGAGGGCGCCGCCTACCTCGGGCACTGCAAGGCCCTGGCCGCCCATCTCTTCCCTGACGAGGCCGAAGGCGCGTACGCCGTCGGTGACAACCCGGTGTCCTTCGAGGACATCGGTGGTCCTCAGGCGCCCGACCTGGCGGAGGTCTACGGGTCCGGGGCGGTCGTCGTCCTGTCGAGCGTCATCGAGGGCTTCCCGATCAGCCTGGTGGAGGCCATGCTCTGCGGGCGGGCCACCGTGTCCACAGATGTCGGCGCGGTGGTCGAGGCCATAGGGGGTACGGGGCTCGTGGTCCCGCCGCGCAACCCGCGGGCGCTCGCGGAGGCGTGCGTGGCGTTGCTGCGCGACCCCGCGCGCCGTGCGCGCCTCGGCGCAGCCGCCCGCGCGCGAGCCCTCGAACTCTTCACCGTCGAGCGGAACACCGCGGCGTTCCACGAGCTGTATCTGGAGATCGTCTCCCACGTGCCGGTGCGGCGCGTGCTCGTCGACGGGGCGGGCGAACCGCGTCCCTTCGGCGCACCGACGGAGGCGCACCTGCCCGGCCGCTGGACCGGGCGACACCGCCCGCTCAGAAGACCGCGCTGGGCGTTGCCACCCGAACACGACCTGCCCGGACCCGACGTGCCCGAACATGACGTGCCCGGACACGACGTGACCGGACCCGAGACGCCCGAGCACGACACGTCCGAGCGCCACACGCGCGAGCGCCGAATGCCCCCGCACCGCACCCCCGAGCCCGACACGGCGGCACACCACGCGCCCGTCCCGGCGGCGGAGGGCGCGCGATGAGCGACCTCGGAGAACTGGACCGCCTCGCGCCCGCGGACGGCCTCGACACGGCCCGCACGCCGCCCCCGGCGCGCCGCGTCGGCGTCGACCCCGTCAAGGCGCTGATGCGACGCCACCACGACCTGTGCGAACGGGCCGTCGACCCACTGGAGATCGCGGCCGGACTGGAGGCGCACGGCCTGACCGACCGGGCCGCCGCGCGCTTCCGCCACCGCGACGTGTTCTCGCTCGCCGAGGAGATGTACGCGCGCGTGCCACGCTCAGGTGATCAACTCCCGCCGTCGTCCGACCCGTTGGACGCCGCCCAGGAGCGGGGACCCTGGGCCCTCCTCGCGCTGCTGCCCGGCGCGCTGTGCGCGGCCACCCTCGTCGGCCAGCGGCTCACCGAAGGCCGCGTCCGCGTCGCCGTCGTGGCGCTCGGCGTCCTCGCCGTCGCCCTCGGCCTGCGCGCGGCCCTGCGCCGCGGCCCGTTGCGCGCGCCGTCCGTCACCGCGCCGAACACCGGTCGCGCGGCCACCTGCTGGCTGCTCGCGTACGCCCTCCTCGGCGACGGACTGCTGCGCGCCGCACTGGAGGGCGGCCCCGACGGCCCCTGGCCCCCGGCTCCCGTACCCGTCCTGGCCCTCGCCCTGGCCTTCGCCCCGGCCACCTGGTGCGCCCGCCTCCTCGCCGTACGCGCGCGCCGCCGACTCGCGGCCAGCCGCGGCCTGGAGGAGTTCGCCTCCTCGATCACCCCGCTGCTGCTGGGCGTGGTCGCGCTCTTCCTGTGCGCCCTGGGCGCGCTGCTCGTGCTGTGCGGGCTCGTGCTCGGCGCGTACGAAGGCGTGGGCGCGTACGGGGGCGTGGGCGCGTACGCCGCCGCGGGTGCCCTCGGCGCGCTCCTGCTGATCGCCCGGCTGCTCACCGCGCACGGCTTCGGACAGGCTCCGGCGGTCGCTCTCGCCACCGCGGCCGCCGCCGAGGGCACGGCCCTGAGTTCGGTCTTCGCCGGGCGCCTCCCCGGCTGCTCGTTCCTGGCCACCCCGGTCCACGTCCTCGCCGACACCTGGGGCGTGGACGCCGTCCCCCTCGTCGTCTGCGCGCCGGTCGCCCTGATCCTGCTGATCCACGCGACCCGAACCCTCACCCGGGCCTCGGCCCACGCCCAGCCGCCCGGATCACCCTGAGCCCGCGGCTCGGGCCGCCCCACCGGCGACGCCCTGAGCCGCAGCCGTCGCCCGGGACCCGGTCCGCGCCCCGGGCACGCGCCTCCCGCGGGACCGACACCGCGGGCCCCTCTCGTCCCTCGGCACCACCCTTGAAGGAGAACGCCAGATGATCACCTCCCGAACCGGAGAGTCCGCCCCGGGAGCCGCCCGATGAGGGTCCTGCTGATCGGAGCCAACGGCTATCTCGGCCGCTTCGTCGCCGACCGCCTGCTCGCCGATCCCGCCGTGCAGCTCACCGCGCTCGGCCGCGGCGACGACGCCGACGTACGGTTCGACCTCGCGTCCGGCAGCCCCGGCGCACTCACCCGCTTCCTGGACGCCGTGCACCCCGGGGTCGTCGTCAACTGCGCCGGGGCCATCCGCGGGGGTGCCCGCGAACTCACCCGGCACAACACCGTCGCCGTCGCCACCGTCTGCGAGGCCCTGCGCCGCAGCGGGTGCGGGGCCCGGCTGGTGCAGCTCGGCTGCAGCGCGGAGTACGGCCCGAGCCAGCCCGGCTCCTCCACGGCCGAGGACGCGGTCCCGCGCCCCGGAGGCCCGTACGGCGTCAGCAAGCTCGCCGCCACCGAACTCGTCCTCGGCTCCGGGCTGGACGCGGTCGTGCTCCGTGTCTTCTCGCCCGCCGGACCCGGCACGCCCGCCGGATCCCCGCTCGGCCGCCTCGCCGAGGCCATGCGCCGCGCCATGCAGGCCGGTGACGGCGAACTCAAGCTCGGCGGCCTCGGCGTCCAGCGTGACTTCGTCGATGTGCGCGATGTCGCGCGTGCCGTCCACGCGGCCTCCCTCTCCGCCGCCCAAGGAGTGATCAACATCGGCTCGGGGCGCGCCGTACGTCTGCGTGACGCAGCCGTCGTCCTCACGCGCGTCGCCGGGTACGGAGGCGCCCTGAACGAGGTCGACGGGCCTCCCGGTCCGGTGCGGCCCGTCCTCGCCCACCCCCGCGGCGAACAGGAGCAGCCGCCCCCGGTCGCGTACCCCTACCCGGACGGCTGCGGAAGCTGGCAGCAGGCCGACGTACGCACGGCGCGTGACCGGCTCGGCTGGCGGCCGAGGATCAGCCTGGAGGAGTCCCTCGCCGACATCTGGATGGAGGCGGCATGCCGCATCTGACCAGTACGACGACGGGCGCCACCCGCACCGGCCTCGGCCCCGGGCTCGGCATCCCCGGCTATGCGCATCCGCTCGTCGCGCCCGAGGAGTGGGACGCGCTCACCCGGCCGGGCCTCCCGCTCCACTGGGTCGTCCTCAATGTGAACGAAGGCCCCGGCACCCGGCCCGATCCGCACTGCGAGGACGCGGCGGGACGGCTGCACACCGCGGGCGCGCGTGTGCTCGGGCATCTCGACCTCGCCCACGGCGCGCGCGGTCTCGCCGAGCTGTTCTCCGAGGCGCACCGGTATCTCGACTGGTACCGGGTCGACGGCTTCCTGCTGGACCGCTGCCCTGCGGAGCGCGCCGCGCTCCCCGAGGTCCGCCGCGCGATCACCAGGCTGCGCTCCCTGCTCGACCCGGGGCATGTGGTCCTCGGCCACGGCACGCACCCGTATCCCGGATACGCGGAGATCGCCGACCAACTGGTCACCTTCCGCGGCCCCTGGAGCGACTACCGCTGGTCACAGGTGGCGGAGTGGACCGCCGACCATCCGCCCGAGCGGTTCTGCCACCTCGTGCACGGCGTGCCCCGCGGCCATCTCGACGAGGCGTTGCGCATCGCCCGCTGGCAGGGCGCCGCGACGATCTGGTTCACGGACCGTACGGCGCGCGGCGGCCACGCCGATCCCTGGGCGGCCATGCCCGGCTACTGGGACGAGATCGTCTCGCGGATCGGAAGGGGTGTCTCGGAATGAAGAAGGGCGTGGCAGTGTTGACGGGAGAACCACTGTCGTGATCGATCGACCAACGGAGTCCCCGTGTCGCTGCCACCCCTGGTCGAGCCCGCCGCCGAGCTCACCGTAGACGAGGTCCGCAGGTACTCCCGCCACCTGATCATCCCGGATGTCGGGATGGACGGGCAGAAGCGGCTGAAGAACGCCAAGGTGCTGTGTGTGGGCGCCGGCGGTCTGGGCTCGCCCGCGCTCATGTACCTGGCCGCGGCCGGTGTGGGCACCCTCGGCATCGTGGAGTTCGACGAGGTCGACGAGTCGAACCTGCAACGGCAGATCATCCACAGCCAGTCCGACATCGGCCGCTCCAAGGCCGAGTCCGCGCGGGACAGCGTCAAGGGCATCAACCCGTATGTGGACGTGATCCTTCACGAGGAGCGGCTCGAGGCCGACAACGTGATGGACATCTTCAGCCAGTACGACCTGATCGTCGACGGCACGGACAACTTCGCGACCCGCTACCTGGTCAACGACGCGTGCGTGCTGCTCGACAAGCCGTATGTCTGGGGCTCGATCTACCGCTTCGACGGCCAGGCCTCCGTCTTCTGGTCCGAGCACGGCCCCTGCTACCGCTGCCTGTACCCCGAGCCCCCGCCGCCGGGCATGGTCCCCTCCTGTGCCGAGGGCGGCGTGCTGGGCGTGCTGTGCGCGTCCATCGGGTCCATCCAGGTCACCGAGGCGATCAAGGTCCTCACCGGCACGGGCGAGCCGCTGGTCGGCCGACTGATGATCTACGACGCCCTGGAGATGCAGTACCGCCAGGTCAAGGTCCGCAAGGACCCGAACTGCGCGGTGTGCGGCGAGAACCCGACCGTCACCGAACTCATCGACTACGAGGCCTTCTGCGGCGTCGTCTCCGAGGAGGCGCAGGCCGCCGCCGCCGACTCCACGATCACTCCCAAGCAGCTCAAGGAGTGGATGGACGACGGCGAGAACATCGAGATCATCGACGTCCGCGAGCCGAACGAGTACGAGATCGTCTCCATCCCGGGCGCCCGGCTGATCCCGAAGAACGAGTTCCTCATGGGCACGGCCCTGGGCAGCCTCCCGCAGGACAAGAAGATCGTCTTGCATTGCAAGACGGGTGTCCGCAGTGCGGAAGTCCTCGCGGTCCTGAAGTCCGCGGGCTTCGCGGACGCGGTCCACGTGGGCGGCGGCGTGATCGGCTGGGTCAACCAGATCGAACCGCACAAGCCGGTCTACTGACCGACCCCCCGGCGAACCCGAAGAAGCCCACAGCCGCTGACCAGCTCAGCGGCTGTGGGCTTCTGTCGTCGCTGGTGTTCGCGACGGGCGGGGTCGGCGTCAGGAGCAGACCGTGCCGTTCGGGGGGACCTTGCCGTCCAGCAGGTAGCGGTTCACCGTGTTCTGGACGCACGCGTTCTTGCTGTTGTACGCGCCGTGCCCCTGGCCCTTGTACGTCAGTTGGACGCCGACGCCCTTGCCCAGCGCCATCGCCATCCTGCGCGCGCCTTCGTACGGGGTCGCGGGGTCGCCGGTGTTGCCGACGACGAGGATCGGCGGGGCGCCGGGCGCGCTCACGTCCGGGTGGTAAGCGGCGCCCTGCACCGGCCAGTTGGCACAGCTCAGCAGGGACCAGGCCAGGAGGTCGCCGAACAGCGGGGAGACGGCCCGGAACTGTGGCAGCTTCGCCCGCACCTCGGCAGTGGTGTACCGCGGCTTCTCGTCCGCGCAGTTGATGGCGACGTTCGCGGCGGTGAGGTTGCTGTAACGGCCGTCCTCGTTGCGCCCGTTCAGCGTGTCCGACAGCAGCATCAGCAACCTGCCGTCGCCCACGTACGCCAGCTCCAGCCCCTCGGTGAGGTACGGCCAGAAGTTCTTGGAGTACAGCGCCTGCACGATGCCGTTGGTCGCGGCGGTCCGCGTCAACTGGCGGGAGGGCGCGGCGGGAAGAGGCTTGCGGTCGAGTTCCTTCAGCAGGGCGGCGATCCGGTTCTGGACGTCCTGTACGGTCCTGCCGACCGGACATCCCGTGCTCTGCGTGACGCAGGCCCGCGCGTAGTTGTCGAACGCCAACTGGAAGCCCCTGGCCTGGCCGAGCGAGAGCTGATCCGGTGTCTGCGTCGGGTCGACGACCGCGTCGAACACGGCCCGCCCGATGTGCTGGGGGAACAAGTGCGCGTAGACGCCGCCCAGTTCGGTGCCGTACGAGATACCGAAGTAGTACAGCTTGCGGTCACCGAGCAGTTGCCGCATCAGGTCCATGTCGCGCGCCGTGTCGGTCGTCCGCAGATACGGCAGCAGCCTTCCGGAGTGCTGCTCGCAGCCGCTGTTGAACTGCTTGACGCTGTTCAGGAACGCGCGTTGCTCGGCCGCTGTCGTCGGCGTCGCGTCCTGCTGGAAGAACCTGTCGAGCTGTTGGTCGGTCTTGCACTTCACGCCCGCGCTGCGCCCGACCCCGCGCGGGTCGAAGCTCACCAGGTCGTACCGGCTGCGCAGGGTCGCGTAGTCCGGTGCGAAGGCGGGCAGCGAGGAGACGCCGGAGCCGCCGGGGCCACCGAAGTTGAAGACGAGCGAGCCGATCCGCTGACTCGGGGCACCGCCGGCCTTGGCCCGGATCAGCGCGATGTCGATGGTGCCGCCGCTGGGGTCGTTCCAGTTCAGGGGCGCCTTCATGGTCGCGCACTGCCATCGGGTGCCGTCCGGCAGCGGTGCGGGCGCGGTACCGCCGCCCTCCGCCTCGGACGGCGGCGGGCAGTTCTCCCAGGCCAACTTCTGCCCCGACAGGCCCCCTTGGACAGGGCCCGGCTGTACGGGACCCACCTGCCCCTCCGGTACGGGGCCACGGGCGCAGCCGGCGATCAGAGCGGGCAGCAGGGCGGCGACGGTCAGGGCGGCGGCGCGGGTCCGCGGAGGCTTCGGCATGGTCTCATCGTGGAGCCGCACCACGTGGGGCGCTCGGGGCGCGAGCCGTGCGGGTGAGTTCCGATTCCCCGGCGCGCACACGCCCGTTCGCGTGAGACCGCTACTCGGCCGGCATCTCCTACAGCGCGCCCCTGCGCGTCAGATGGTTGAAGAACAGCCATCCCGGAAGCACCGGCAGCCACAGCGTCAGCAGCCGGTACAGGAGCACCGCGGGCGCCGCGACCTCCTTCGGCAGTCCGACGGCGATGAGGCCGACGGTCAGGGTGGCCTCGACCGCGCCCACGCCACCCGGGGTCGGTGCCGCCGAACCCAGCGCGTTGCCCGCGAGGAAGACGACCGCGACGCTGGCCAGGCTCAGCGTGACGTGCTCCTCGTACCCGAACGCCCGGATCGAGGCGTCCAGACACATCACGAAGCACGCGGTCAGCAGCAGGATGCCGCCGATGCCGGTGATCAGCTTCTGCGGCCGTTGCAGGACGTCGAGCATGCGCGGCACGACACCGGCGAACAGCGACCGCACGCGCGTGACGACGAACTTGCGCATGAACGGCACGGACGTGACCACCAGGACCAGCACCGCGACCGTGAGCAGCCCGGCGATGACCGTACGGGACGGCGACAGGGACGGCGTCTTCTCGGTGCCCGTGAGATAGCCGAACGACAGCAGCATCAGGATGTGGAAGCCGAGCCCGGCCAACTGCGACGCGCCGACACTCGCCACCGCGAGCCCCGGGCGCACGCCCGCGCGCTGGAGGAAGCGTGTGTTCAGGGCGACACCGCCGACCGCCGCGGGCGCCACGATCTTCACGAACGACCCGGCGACCTGCGCGGCCACGGTCCGCGGGAACGGCACCCGCTCGGGGACGAACCCCACGAGTTGCATCGCCGCCGCGACATAGCTGAGCGCGGCGAAGAACACGGCCGCCGCCACCCAGCCCCACTGGGCATGGGAGAAGAGCGTGCCGAACTCGATATGCGTGAGCTGCGTCAACAGGAAGTACGCGCCGATGGCACCGGCGATGAAGCTGATCAGCGTGCGGGGCCGCACCCGCTCCAGGCGGGCGGGCTGGACCGGTGCCTGCGGCCGGATCCGGAGCACCTGATGGCGGATCTGGGTGAGCAGATCCTCCTCGCGCGCGCCTTCGAGGGCCTCGTCGATCGCCCGCTTCTCGGCCCGCTGCTCGGCGCGCAGGGCCTTCTTGTCGGGCTTGTCCGGCCTCTTGTCCGTCTTGTCGAGGGTGACCCCGCCGCTGCTCTCGGGGGCCTCCTCCAGCTTGGCCTGCTTGGCCTGCCGGGACGCCTCCAGGACCGCTTCCCGCTCGCGGTGCGCCCGCTCGCGCGCGAGCCTCCTGAGCGTCGCGCGCGTGGCGCGTGTCAGCGCGATCGGCTGGAGCAGGGGCAGGCATCCGGCGATCGCGTCCGGGCCGAAGACGCCGACCGCGGACGCCACCGCCCGCTCGGCACCGACCCGCAGCCCGAGGGTGGTCAGCAACTGCGCGATGTCCATCCGCAGCACCAGGTCACCGGCGGCGATCTCACCACCCCGCAGATCCGTCAGGACGACGGCGCCGCAGGAGTCCACCACGAGAGCGTCACCGGCGAGCCGGCGGTGCGCGATACGCCGTGACTGCAACGCCCGCACCTGCTGCCAGGTGTCGTGCAGCAGCGCGTCGGTGATCTCGTCGTCGGCGAGCTGGTCGAGCGTCCGGCCGCCCGTGTGCTCGTAGACGAGCATCACGGCGTCCGGGCCCAGCTCGGAGGTCGCGATCAGCTTGGGCGCGTTGGCGCCCGCCGCGATGGCCGCGTAGGCGAGGAGCGCCTCCTGCTCCAGCGCCTGGCGCAGCGACTGGAGGCTGCGGCGGGGGGTGGTGATGCCGCGCAGCGTCAGCCGTTGCCACAGCCGGTAGAAGAAGCCCTGGGCCTGCTGCTCCCGGTCGACGACCGTGACATCGAGGGGTGGGCCGTCCTCCAGGGTGACGAAGTAGCGGCGCCCGCGGTCGCCGTTGTCCAGCGTGTCGTGGGCTTCCTTGCGGGCCGCGCTCACCGGGCGGAAGCCCACGGTGCGCAGGCCCGCCATCAGGGTCCGGCCGGTGGGCCGTACGTTCGGCGAGCCGACCGCGTACAGCGTGCCCGCCGCGACGCTCCAGCCGATCAGCACCGTCAGGATGATCGAGAACGGTGTGGTGTAGCCGGTGACCAGCATCGAGAAGGCGTCGAGCAGCAGCACCACCCACAGCACGGCTCGCCAGCGGGGTCTGCGGGACATGCCCACGGCCGTCATATAGGCGATGACGGGCGCGAGGTATCCGTGCACCGGGTCGGTCAGGGCGTGGATGTCGGAGGGGGAGGGCTGGGTGAGCGCCTCCTGGATGGAGCGCGGGGCGGCCCTCGCGACCCACAGGTCCGTGGCGAGGGTCACGCCGTGCGCGAGGACCGCCGCGAGGACGCCGTCGGCGATGCGCAGCCCGTCCCGCTTGATCATCCGTTCGATCGCGAAGGCGACCGGGACCAGGAGGATCGCGATGCTCGACGCGAGCCCCGCGAGCTTGATCAGCAGATCGGGTGCCTGCCCCGTGCCCTTGTTGATGTCCTGTTCGAGCCCGGAGGTGGTGCCGTGTGCGAACGCCGCGACGGCGAGCACGACGACGATCGCGAGGACGCCCACCAGGAGGCGCATCAGATCGGAGGGCCGGTGCACGCGCGCGGGGAGCAGCGGCTCGTCGCCCTCCACCTCGTCGTTGCGGGGCCCGTCGTCGTGGGCCCGGCCGCTGTCGCGGGGCCGGTCGTCGTCGCGGGGCCGGTCGCAGTCCTCGTCGGGCGCGGTACGCCGTTCGGCGCGCGCCGCCCGGCGGTCCTTGCCCTCAGTGGTGTTCCCGGCCGTGTTCGCGGCGGTGTTCGGACGCGACGAAGCCCCAGAGGTGCCCTCCGCGCCATCGGGGTGCACGCCCTGCTGCTTCATCGCCTCTTCTTGATCTCGAATCACCAATCACCGCCCGCACGATGGTGGCATGTCGACCCGACACACGGGGGCATCAGGGTGCAAATGCGGGGGCGCACAGTCTGCCCGAAGCGCTGCGCCGAGGCGAGGGCTGTGTTCGGCCGCTGTCCGTTCCATTGTCGGTGGGGTCGGGCAGTATGGGGCGAATGAGCGAGCAGAGCCGTGCGGTGGACGTCCTGCCGGAGTACGCGGAGCGGGTGCTTGACGTGGCCGAGCGCATCCCGCCGGGGCGTGTCATGACGTACGGGGACGTGGCCGAGTGGCTGGAGGAGGGCGGCCCGCGCCAGGTGGGCGGCGTGATGTCCCGCTACGGAGGGGCGGTCCCGTGGTGGCGTGTCGTCCGCGCGGACGGCGTGCTGCTCCCGGGCCATGAACTGGACGCGCTGGGCCACTACCGCGAGGAGGGCACCCCGCTGCGCGGGGCCGGTCGGGCCGCCGAGGGGCATATGCCGCGCCTCGATATGCGGCGGGCGCGCTGGGACGGCGATGACCGCGCGGACGGTCACCCGTGACGGCTCACGGCGCCGGATCCGGGCCCTGCGCTGATGGGCCCTGTGCTGCCGGGCTCTGCGCCGGGCCCTGTACGGGAGAAGCGGGGCCCGCCCGCGGCATGCCGTATGTTCGTGCGGCAGGGGACGTGAGCGGCCCGACGGGAACGGTGGAACGGGGAGAAGCCCTGCTTCCGCGCCGCGTCCGGGCGTAGCGTCGACGGCGCGCACAGCCCTCATCCCGAGGTCACCGCCCGCCCCGCGCGACGGCCCCCGCGTCCGTCGCCCGACGACCACCCTTCGACGACGGCGCTCTGCGCCGGCAGTGACCAACGGCACGACCACCAGGACCGGCGAACCACGTGAGCTCCTCTTCCTCCACCAGGCGCCCGCCGCACAGCGAGCTGCGGCGGGGGAGCCGTGGCGCTTACCGGTTGGTGCGTACCCCGCCGGGCCGAGTGGACCCCCCTCGTCTGGACGCAGGACAGCGCGCGGTGGTTCATCACGAGGCGGGCCCGCTGCTCGTGCTCGCGGGCCCCGGCACGGGCAAGACGACCACGCTCGTCGAGTCCGTGGCCGCCCGGATCGCCCGCGGGGACGACCCCGAGCGCATCCTGGTGCTGACGTTCAGCCGCCGGGCCGCCGTCGACCTGCGCGACCGGATGGCGCTGCGCACCGGCATGGCCCACGCCCCGCGGGCCACCACGTTCCACTCGTTCTGCTACGCCCTGGTCCGCGCCCACCAGGACAGCGACCTCTTCGTCGAGCCCCTGCGGCTGCTGTCCGGCCCCGAACAGGACGTCGCCGTGCGCGAGCTGCTGGCCGGGCAGCCCGAGCTGGAGCGCCTGGGCCTCGCGCATGTGCACTGGCCGGACGAGCTGCGCGCCTGCCTGACCACGCGCGGCTTCGCCGACGAGGTCCGCGCCGTGCTGGCCCGCAGCCGTGAACTGGGCCTCGGCCCCGAGGCCCTGCGCCGCTTCGCCGCACGCATCGGCCGCCCCGACTGGCAGGCCGCGTCCGCCTTCCTCGCCGAATACCTGGACGTCCTGGACCTCCAGGGAGCGATCGACTACGCGGAACTCGTCCACCGCGCGGTCCTGCTGGCCCACCGCCCCCAGGTCGCCGAGCGGCTGGCCGCCCGGTACGACGTGGTCTACGTCGACGAGTACCAGGACACCGACCCGGCGCAGGTACGACTCCTGCGCGCCCTGGCGGGCGGCGGCCGGACCCTGGTGGCCTTCGGCGACCCCGACCAGTCGATCTACGCCTTCCGGGGCGCCGACGTGGGCGGCATCCTGGACTTCCCGCACGCCTTCCCGCGCGTGGACGGCACACCGGCGCCCGTGGAGGTCCTCGGGACGTCCCGCCGCTCCGGCGCCGCCCTTCTGGCCGCCACCCGGCTGCTGACCCGGCGCATGCCGCTGACCCGCCTCCCGGCGCGGAAGGCGCGGGAACACCGGGAGCTCGCGGCGGTGCGGGACGGGGGCCGCGTCGAGGTCTACACGTACCCGACGCCCGGGACGGAACTGGACAACATCGCCGACATCCTGCGCCGCGCCCATCTGGAGGACGGCGTTCCCTGGGGCGAGATGGCCGTGCTCGTCCGCGCGGGTGCCCGCATGATCCCGGTGGCCCGCCGCGCCCTGACGGCCGCCGGGGTCCCGCTGGACATCGACGGCGACGACCTGCCGCTGCGCCACGAACCGGCGGTGACCCCCCTGCTGACGGCGCTGCGGGCGGTGGCGCGGGGAGCGGCGGCCGGTCCGGACCCCGAGCACGCCGCGGAAGCGGACCCCTGGCTCGACACCGAGACCGCGCTCGACCTCCTGGCCTCCCCGCTCGCGGGGCTGGACGCCGCCGACGTACGCCGCCTCGGCCGCGCCCTGCGCGAGGAGGAGCGGGCCGCGGGCAACCCCGCACCGCCGCCCTCCGGCGAGCTGCTCGCGCGGGCGCTCGCCGAGCCCGAGCGCCTGGTGGTGCACGACCCGGCGTACACACGCGGCGCCCAGCGCCTCGGCGAGCTGCTCCGCAAGGCCCGCGAACGGCTCGCGGGCGGGGGCACGGCCGAGGAGGCCCTGTGGGACCTGTGGGACGGCACTCCGTGGCCCAAGCGCCTGGAGGCGGCCTCCCGGCGCGGCGGCGCGGCGGGACGCAACGCCGACCGTGATCTCGACGCCGTGTGCGCCCTGTTCGCGACGGCCGCGCGCGCGGAGGAGCGCACCGGCGGCCGGGGCGCCCGCAACTTCCTGGAGGAGATCGAGGCCCAGGACATCGCCGCGGACACGCTCGGCCGCCGGGCGGTGCGCCCCGACGCGGTGCGCCTGATGACCGCGCACCGCTCCAAGGGCCTGCAATGGCGTCTGGTCGTCGTCGCGGGCGTCCAGGAGGGTCTGTGGCCCGACCTGCGCCGCCGCGGCTCCCTGCTGGAGGCCGACCGCATCGGCCGCGACGGCCTCGCCGAACCCCTGCCTCCCGGCGCCCTGCTGGCCGAGGAGCGACGGCTGTTCTACGTGGCCTGCACACGCGCGCGTGAGCGCCTCGTCGTCACCGCCGTGAAGGCCCCCGCCGACGACGGCGACCAGCCCTCCCGCTTCCTGGCCGAACTCGGCGTCGAGCCCAAGGACGTCACCGGCCGCCCACGCCGTCCGCTGGCCGTCGCCGCGCTCGTCGCCGAGCTGCGCGCCACGACCGTCGACCCGCGCGTGTCCGACACGCTCCGGGAGGCCGCGGCCCGCCGCCTCGCCCGGCTCGCCGCGCTCGCCGACGAGGACGGCCGGCCCCTGGTACCGGCCGCGCACCCCTACCGCTGGTGGGGCATGTGGGACGCCACCGCGAGCAAGGTGCCGCTGCGCGACCGCGACCGGCCCGTCGCGCTGTCCGGAAGCGCCCTGGAACAGCTCGCCGACACCTGCGCGTTGCAGTGGTTCCTGGGCCGAGAGGTGAAGGCGGACACGCCGACGACGGCCGCCCAGGGCTTCGGCAACGTCGTGCACGTCCTCGCCGACGAGGTCGCCTCCGGACACACCCCCGCCGACCTCGCCGTCCTCATGGAGCGCCTCGACTCCGTATGGAACGCGCTGGCGTTCGACGCGCCGTGGAAGTCCGCGCAGGAGAAGGACAACGCGCGCGTGGCGCTCGAACGCTTCCTGAAGTGGCATGTGATGGACCGCGCCGGGCGCACCCCGGTGGCGAGCGAACACGACTTCGACGTCACCCTCGAAGCGGGCGACTACGCGGTGCGCATCCGCGGCTCCATGGACCGGGTGGAGGCCGACGTGGACGGCCGCGCCTACGTGGTCGACTTCAAGACCGGTAAGCAGGGGCCCAGCGCCGCCGAGGTCTCCCGGCACCCGCAGCTCGCCGTCTACCAGCTCGCCGTGCGCGAGGGCGCCGTCGACGAGGCCTTCGACGGCGTGCGCCCCGAGCTGGGCGGCGCCGAACTCGTGCAGTTGCGCCAGGGCGCCGCGAAGAAGAACGGTGGCGAGGTGTTGCCCAAGGTGCAGGCCCAGGAGCCGCTGGAAGGGGAGTGGATCGGCGAGCTGCTGGCCACCGCCGCGGGCAAGGTCCTCGACGAGCGCTTCTCCCCGACGACGGGTCAGCACTGCACGCACTGCGCCTTCCGGGCCTCGTGCAGCGCGCGGCCCGAAGGCCGCCAGGTCGTGGAGTGAGAGCGACGGTGTGACGTACGCGTGGCCGTGTGACGTACGAGCGACCGTGTGACGTACCCCACCACCCGCGCTGACCAGGGCTTCCGCCGGTCCGACAAGCTCGCGCGGGCCCGGCTGTCGGTGGCCGCCGTTAGCCTCGTCGACGTGCCAGACGCGCCCGCCCGTATCACCGACCCCGAGCAGCTCAAGGAGCTGCTCGGCATTCCGTTCACCCCGGAACAGATGGCCTGCGTCATCGCGCCGCCCGCCCCGCAGGTGATCGTGGCCGGAGCCGGGTCGGGCAAGACCACGGTGATGGCGGCCCGCGTGGTGTGGCTGGTGGGCACCGGACAGGTCGCCCCCGAGCAGGTCCTCGGCCTGACGTTCACCAACAAGGCGGCCGGTGAACTCGCCGAGCGTGTCCGCAAGGCGCTCGTCCGGGCAGGCGTCACCGACCCGGACGTGATCGACCCGGACCAGCCGCCGGGCGAGCCGGTCATCTCCACGTACCACGCCTTCGCGGGCCGGCTGCTGACCGACCACGGGCTGCGCATCGGCCTCGAACCGACCTCCCGCCTGCTCGCCGACGCCACCCGCTACCAGCTCGCCGCGCGCGTCCTGCGCGAGGCCCCCGGCCCCTACCCGGCGCTGACCCGCTCCTTCCCGGACCTCGTCAGCGACCTGCTCGCCCTCGACGCCGAGCTGGCCGAGCACCTCGTACGCCCCGAGGACCTGCGCGCCCACGACGCCGAACTGCTGCGCGCCCTGGAGGGCGTCAAGCTCAGCAACGCCGACCTGCGCAAGGTCCCCGAGACCGCCGCGGCCCGCCGTGAACTGACCGAGCTGGTCGGCCGCTACCGCGCGGCGAAGCGGGACCGGGACCTGCTCGATTTCGGCGACCAGATCGCCCTCTCCGCGTCCCTCGCCGGCCTCCCCGAGGTGGGCCGCCTGCTGCGGGACGAGTTCCGCGTGGTCCTGCTCGACGAGTACCAGGACACCTCGGTGGCGCAGCGGGTCCTGCTCGCCGGACTGTTCGGCGCGGGCACGGGCCACCCCGTGACCGCCGTGGGCGACCCGTGCCAGGCGATCTACGGCTGGCGCGGCGCCTCCGTCGCCAACCTCGACGACTTCCCCGAGCACTTCCCGCACGCCGACGGCCGCCCCGCCACCCGCCTGGCGCTCAGCGAGAACCGCCGCAGCGGTGGCCGCCTCCTCGACCTCGCCAACGGCCTCGCCGAGCCGCTGCGCGCGATGCACGCGGGCGTGGAGGCGCTGCGCCCCGCCCCCGGCGCCGAACACGACGGACAGGTCCGCTGCGCGTTGCTGCGCACCCACGCCGAGGAGATCGACTGGATCGCCGACTCCATCGCCCACCTCGTGCGCACCGGCACGCCCTCCGGCGAGATCGCGGTCCTGTGCCGCACCGCGAGCGACTTCGCGGAGATCCAGGGCGCCCTGGTGGCCCGCGACATCCCGGTGGAGGTCGTCGGACTGTCGGGGCTGCTGCATCTGCCCGAGGTCGCCGACCTCGTCGCCGTCTGCGAGGTCCTCCAGGACCCCGGTGCCAACGCCTCCCTGGTCCGCCTGCTCACCGGGCCGCGCTGGCGCATCGGCCCCCGCGACCTCGCTCTCCTCGGGCGGCGTGCCCGGCTGCTCGTGTCGCACGCGCGCGTGGACGCCGACGAGGACCCGGACCGTCGGCTGGCCGCGGCCGTCGAGGGGGTCGACCCGTCCGAGGTGATGTCACTCGCGGACGCCCTCGACACGTTCCTCGAACTGCCGATACGGGCCGGTCGGGAGGACGACGGGCTGCCCTTCTCGCCCGACGCGCGCGTGCGGTTCGCCCGCCTCGCCGCCGAACTGCGCGAGCTGCGCCGCTCCCTCGCCGACCCGCTGATGGACGTCCTGCACCGGGTGCTCGCGGTCACGGGCCTTGAGGTGGAGCTGTCCGCGTCCCCGCACGCGCTGGCCGCCCGCCGCCGCGAGACCCTCTCCAACTTCCTCGACATCGCCGCGACCTTCGCCGCCAACGAACCGGGAGCCACCCTGCTGGCGTTCCTCGGCTTCCTGCGCACCGCCGCCCAGTACGAGAAGGGCCTCGACAACGCCCTGCCCGGTGGCGAGAACACCGTCAAGGTGCTCACCGCGCACAAGTCCAAGGGCCTCGAGTGGGACGTCGTCGCCGTCCCGGGACTGGTCACCGGCACCTTCCCGAGCACCCAGGGCCGGGAGAAGTGGACCGCCCAGGGCAAGGTGCTGCCGCACGCCCTGCGCGGCGACGCCGACACCCTGCCCGACGTCGAGGCCTGGGACTCCCGGGGCCTGAAGGCCTTCCACGACGCCATGAAGGAGCACCAGCTCACCGAGGAACTCCGCCTCGGCTACGTCACGTTCACCCGACCCCGCTCCCTGCTGCTCGGCTCCGGTCACTGGTGGGGCCCCAGCCAGAAGCGCCCCCGGGGGCCCTCGGACTTCCTCCAGGCCCTGTACGACCACTGCGCCGCCGGGTACGGCGAGATCGAGGCCTGGGCCGAGGAACCGGCCGAGGACGAGGAGAACCCGGCGCTGCGCGAGGACGCCGCCGACCATGCCTGGCCGCTCCCGCTGGACGAGACGGCCCTCGCCCGCCGCCGGGCCGCCGCCGGGACCGTACTGGCCCACCTGGAGCGGATGAGCGCGCGGGGCGGCGACGGCCCCGCGGCCGTCCACGACCCGGCCGCGTACGACGACCCGGAGTGGCCGCCCCCACCGGACGACGACTACGAGGAGGGGGGCGAACCCTACGTAGGGGACGGCCCTCACGGCGAGTACGAGTACGACGAGCCGCCCGAGGAGGACGCCCTCGACTGGGACTCCTGGACGCCCGACCGTCCGGCGGAGCACGCGCGCGTACCCGGCGACGACAGCGCCGCCCCAGCCGTCCCCCGCGCCCGGCGCCCCGAGGCGGACCACGCCCTCACCCCGGAGGAGGCCCAGACGATCGCCTCCTGGGACCGCGACCTCGACGCCCTGGCCGGGGAGCTGCTGCGCGCCCGCGCGAGCGTCACCGACGTACCCCTGCCGCCGTCCCTGACCGCGTCCCAGGTGCTGCGCCTGGCCGCCGACCCCGACGGGCTCGCGCAGGAACTCGCGCGCCCCATGCCGCGCCCCCCGCAGCCCGCCGCGCGCCGGGGCACCCGCTTCCACGCGTGGGTCGAGGCGCGCTTCGAGGAGCTGCGGCTGCCCATGCTGGAGCCGGAGGAGCTGCCCGGAACGGACGCCGAGATCGCCGACGAGCACGACTTGGAGGCCCTCAAGGACGCCTTCGAGCGCACCCCCTACGCGCACCGCACCCCGTACCGGGTCGAGGTCCCCTTCCAACTCGCTCTCGCGGGACGGGTCGTACGCGGTCGCATGGACGCCGTCTACCGCGTGGACGACGGCGACGGGACGGACGGCGCGGACGGGACGGTGTACGAGATCGTCGACTGGAAGACCGGCCGCACGTCCGGAGACCCGCTCCAGCTCGCCCTGTACCGGCTCGCCTGGGCCGAACAGCAGGGCGTGCCGCTGGAAGCCGTCAGCGCCGCGTTCCTGTACGTCCGCAGCGGTGAGGTCGTACGCCCCGAGGGCCTGCCGGACCGGGCCGCCCTGGAGCGGCTGCTGCTGGACGGGGCCCGGGGCGGGGAACCGGCGGACCGGGACGCCGGTGTGGGCCGATAGGCTCGTGGCCATGAGCGAGACCCCGGACAGTGCCGTCCTCACGTACATCGACGACCATCGCGCCGCCTTCCTCGACGACCTCGCGGAGTGGCTGCGCATCCCGTCGGTGTCCGCTCAGCCCGAGCACGCGGCGGACGTACGGCGCAGCGCTGACTGGCTCGCCGGCAAGCTCAGGGAGACCGGCTTCCCCACGGTCGAGGTCTGGCCGACCGACGGCGCCCCGGCGGTCTTCGCCGAGTGGCCCTCCGAGGACGCGCAGGCGCCCACCGTCCTCGTCTACGGCCACCACGACGTCCAGCCCGCCGCCCGCGAGGACGGCTGGGCCGACGACCCCTTCGAGCCGGTGATCCGCGAGGGCCGACTCCACGCGCGCGGGGCCGCCGACGACAAGGGCCAGGTGTTCTTCCACACCCTCGGTGTCCGCGCCCATCTCGCGGCCACCGGCCGCAGCGCCCCCGCCGTCCATCTGAAGCTGCTGATCGAGGGCGAGGAGGAGTCCGGCTCCCCGCACTTCCGCGCGCTCGTCGAGGAGCACGCGGACCGGCTCGCCGCCGACGCCGTGATCGTCTCCGACACGGGCATGTGGTCCGAGGACACCCCGACGGTGTGCACGGGCATGCGCGGCCTCGCCGAGTGCGAGATCACCCTGCGCGGGCCCGAGCAGGACATCCACTCCGGCTCCTTCGGCGGCGCCGTGCCCAACCCGGCCACCGCCGCCGCCCGCCTGGTCGCCGCCCTGCACGACGAGCACGCGCGCGTGGCGATACCCGGCTTCTACGACGGCGTCATCGACCTCACCGACCGCGAACGGGCGCTCTTCGCCGAGCTTCCCTTCGACGAGGAGCGGTGGCTGCGCACCGCCAAGTCGACGGCCACGCAAGGAGAGGCCGGACACACCACCCTGGAGCGCATCTGGGCGCGCCCCACCGCCGAGGTCAACGGCATCGGCGGCGGCTACCAGGGCCCCGGCAGCAAGACGATCATCCCGTCCTCGGCGGTGGTCAAACTGTCCTTCCGGCTGGTCGCAGGGCAGGACCCCGACCACATCGAGAAGGCCGTCCGCGCGTGGGCCGCCGACCGGCTGCCCGCCGGGATCCGGTCCGAGATCGTGTTCGGCGCGGCCACCCGCCCCTGCCTGACGCCGCTCGACCACCCCGCGTTGCAGTCGGTCGTCCGCGCCATGGGCCGCGCCTTCCAGCAGCCGATCCGCTTCACCCGCGAGGGAGGCTCCGGACCGGCCGCGGACCTTCAGGAAGTCCTCGGCGCCCCCGTCCTCTTCCTCGGCATCTCCGTGCCGTCCGACGGCTGGCACGCCCCGAACGAGAAGGTCGAACTCGACCTCCTCCTCAAGGGCGTCGAGACCACCGCCTACCTGTGGGGCGACCTGGGAGAGAACTGGCGCCGTGCGGACTGACACACGCGCGGGTCGCACGGCCCCGCGGGCAGGACGTGCGGCGCGGCACACCGAAACCGCCCTGTACGGCTCCTGCCCGTCCCGCTGAGCCGCCACGAAATATCCGCCGCACCGGGGGAGTTGGAAGCACCCGTGACCACCTGGACCGACCACAGCGCCGACCGGCCCATCTCGCTCACCGCGCCGAGCGGCATCGACCGGACCGCCTACCGCCGGCTCGACGAGCCCTGGCTCGCCGCGGCGTGGAGTCATCCCTCCACCCGCTGCTTCGTGGTCTCCGGCGGTCAGGCCCTCATCGACGAGACGGCCGACGGCCGCACCGAACTCGTCATGACCCCGTCCTTCGAGGCACCCGTCACGGAGTCGCACCGCTACTTCCTGGGCACCGACGAGGACGGCGTCAGCTACTTCGCGCTCCAGAAGGACGCCCTGCCGGGCCGTATGGACCAGTCCGCGCGCGCGGCGGGCCTGCGCGAGGCCGGACTGCTGCTGTCCCCGCGCGACGCGGGCCTGATGGTGCACGCGGTCGCCCTGGAGAACTGGCAGCGCATGCACCGCTTCTGCTCGCGCTGCGGTGAACGCACCGTCATCGCGGCGGCCGGTCACATCCGCCGCTGCCCGGCGTGCGGCGCCGAGCACTACCCGCGCACCGACCCCGCGGTGATCATGGCCGTCACCGACGACGAGGACCGCATCCTGCTGGGCCGCCAGATGCACTGGCCCGAAGGCCGCTTCTCGACGCTCGCGGGCTTCGTCGAGCCCGGCGAGGCCATCGAGGAGTCGGTGCGCCGCGAGGTCTTCGAGGAGGTGGGCATCACCGTCGGCGAGGTCGAGTACATCGCGAGCCAGCCCTGGCCCTTCCCCTCCAGCCTGATGCTCGGCTTCCTCGCCCGCGCCACCTCCACGGAGATCGACGTCGACGGCGACGAGATCAACGAGGCCCGCTGGTTCTCCCGTGCGGAACTGCACGCGGCCTTTGAGTCCGGCGAGGTGCTGCCGCCGTACGGCATCTCCATCGCCGCCCGGCTGATCGAGCTGTGGTACGGCAAGCCGCTGCCGACGAGAAGCGTCTGATATGTGAGCGTCTGAGACCTGGTGGAGCGTCTGAGTCCCGGTGACGGCGGAAGCCCTCGTTCCTGTGGGGAGCGAGGGCTTCTTGCGCGAGGAGAGCGGCGGGTCAGGCGCCGAGCGCCTGCTTCACCTGGGCGAGGCTCGGGTTGGTCATGACGACCTCGGAACCGCCCTGGGAGGGAATGACCCGAACCGTGGGAACCGTCTGGTTTCCGCCGTTCGCCTTCTCCACGAACGCGGCGGAGTCCGGGTCGTGCTCGATGTTGATCTCGTTGTACGTGATGCCCTCGCGGTCGAGCTGGCTCTTGAGCCGACGGCAGTAGCCACACCACGTCGTGCTGTACATCGTCACAGTGCCCGGCATGTCGATTGCGCTCCTTCACGGCTTGGGGGTGCTGCTCGCAGAGCAGACCAACGTAGGTGAATGTTCCACTATTCCCGCGCCCGCCCTCGCGGGCCGACCGGCCCCGTCACGAGTGACGCTTGTCGCATCAGTACGACCGCACGGGCCTCCCTGTGGACAACCGGCGCATCCAGTCCTGGCCGACCTGGCAGCATGGCGGGGTGACAGCAGCAACGCACTCCCCCCTCTTCCCGCGGGTCCCTGATTCGGCCGACGCGGTGCTCGAAGGGCTCGACCCCGAGCAGCGCGAGGTGGCGACCGCCCTGCACGGCCCGGTGTGCGTGCTGGCAGGCGCCGGCACGGGCAAGACCCGTGCCATCACCCACCGCATCGCCTACGGGGTCCGCGCAGGCATCCTCCAGCCCGCCAGTGTGCTCGCTGTCACGTTCACCAACCGCGCCGCGGGCGAGATGCGCGGCCGACTCCGTCAACTCGGCGCCTCGGGCGTCCAGGCCCGCACGTTCCACTCGGCCGCCCTGCGCCAGCTCCAGTACTTCTGGCCGAAAGCCGTGGGGGGCGGCATCCCCCGGATCATCGACCGCAAGGTCCAGCTCGTCGCGGACGCCGCCGCGGCCTGCCGTATCCGCCTCGACCGCAATGAGCTGCGGGACGTGACCGCCGAGATCGAATGGTCCAAGGTCACCCAGACCGTCCCCGCCGACTACGCCGCCGCAGCCGCCAAGGCGGACCGCGACGCCCCCCGCGACACCGCCGAGATCGCCCAGCTCTACGCCACCTACGAAGACCTCAAGCGCGACCGCGCCGTCATCGACTTCGAGGACGTCCTCCTCCTCACCGTCGGCATCCTCCAGGACCGGCACGACATCGCGGAGGAGATCCGCGCCCAGTACCAGCACTTCGTCGTCGACGAGTACCAGGACGTCAGCCCCCTCCAGCAGCGCCTGCTGGAGCTGTGGCTCGGCGACCGGGACAGTCTGTGCGTCGTCGGCGACGCCAGCCAGACGATCTACTCCTTCACCGGCGCCACCCCCGACCACCTCCTCGACTTCCGCCTCCGGCACCCCTCGGCCACGGTCGTCAAGCTGGTGCGCGACTACCGCTCCTCGCCCCAGGTCGTCCGCCTGGCCAACGGCCTCCTCGCCCAGGCGCGAGGCCGCGCCGCCGAACACCGGCTGGAACTGGTCTCCCAGCGCGCCCCCGGCCCCGACCCCGGTTACGCCGAATACGCCGACGAGCCCGCCGAAGCCGAAGGCGCCGCCCACCGCATCCGCGACCTGCTCGCCTCGGGGGTTCCCGCCGCCGAGATCGCGATCCTGTTCCGCACCAACTCCCAGTCCGAGATCTACGAACAGGCCCTCGCGGACGCCGGGGTCCCCTACCAGGTGCGTGGCGCGGAGCGGTTCTTCGACCGCCCCGAGGTCCGCAAGGCAGGCATCGCCCTGCGCGGCGCGGCCCGCTTCGGCGCCAACGACTCCCTCCTCGACGACGCCGTGGACCTGCCCTCCCAGGTGCGCGCCGTGCTCTCCGGCGAAGGCTGGACCACCACACCGCCCGCGGGCTCCGGAGCCGTCCGAGAGCGCTGGGAGTCCCTGGCCGCGCTGGTGAACCTCGCCCAGGACTTCGCCGCCGCCACCCCCGGCGCCACCCTCGCCGACCTCGTGGCGGAATTGGACGAGCGGGCGAACGCCCAGCACGCCCCGACCGTGCAGGGAGTCACGCTCGCCTCTCTGCACTCGGCCAAGGGTCTGGAATGGGACGTCGTCTTCCTGGTGGGAGTCGCCGAGGGCATGATGCCGATCACCTACGCGAAGACCGAGGAGCAGATCGAGGAGGAACGCCGCCTCCTGTACGTCGGCGTCACCCGCGCGAGGGAACACCTCCATGTCTCCTGGGCCCTGTCCCGCTCGCCCGGCGGTCGCCCCGGCCGGAAGGCCAGCCGCTTCCTGGACGGGCTGCGCCCCGGCTCCTCCGCCGCGCCGGGCCGCACGGCCGCAGCCGGTGCCGGAGGGGTCGTCCGCGGCTTCAGCACGGCCGCCCCGGCCGTCCGCCCGCGCCGCACGGACCGGACCCCGGCCCGCTGCCGGGTCTGCGGGCACACGCTGTCCGACCCGGGCGAGATGAAGCTGATGCGCTGCGACAGTTGCCCCTCCGACATGGACGAGGGCCTCTACGAGCGGCTGCGCGACTGGCGGGCGGTGCAGGCGGACCGCAGCGGACAGCCGGCGTTCTGCGTCTTCACCGACCGGACGCTGATCGCGATCGCCGAGACGGTTCCCGGCGACCCGGGGGAACTGGCCCGCATCCCAGGAGTCGGCGTCCGCAAGCTCAGGCGCTACGGCACCGACGTTCTGGACATCTGCGCAGGCGGGGTCGGCGCGGGAGAGGACGCGGATGGCTGATACGAACTCGTCGAAAAAATAGTTTGCGCATGCCCCAGCAATCCCCATAGGTTCTTAGCCACGGGAACAGAGGCCTTCTCGAAGGCCCTGATTCCGTGCTGTACTTACCTATCCGTCGGACTGGCTCACCCCGGTCCCTCAAGACGCCGAGAGGAGGCGATTCCAGTGATCAGCATCAACAGCAGCTCCATCAGCACCATCGAAATGATCGGTCGCTCGGTCGTCTCCCCGTGCATGCTCGGCGTCTCGAACCTGGGCACCGGTGTGTCCGGCATTCGTGTCGAGCGTCCGGCGTCCTCCCTGTCTCTCGCGGATCTTCCCGTTGAGCGCAATGAGCGACCGACCAAGGCACTGGAAGCAGTAGCGGCACAGGCCAAGGCCTATGCCTTTGCGGCAGCCGGTGCCGGATTCCGGAAGCAGACGACGCAGCACCACCTGATGTGGGCCTTCCGTGGGCCAAAACCCTGGAGCGATCCAGCCTGATCTTCGATCAGGTCGGCGCCTTCAGGGCCGCGGAACCCCACCCGGGATCCGCGGCCCTTCTGTTTTCCCCGAACCGGGACAGCAGAACGAAGGAGCCTCGGGACAAGAAAAGAACCCGGTACCAAGCCGCCACCCGGTCCCACCTGACCGGAACGACCAGACGAGGAAGACGAACCGTGCAACTCGAAGCGCACGCCCCGTCCGTACCGCCTTCCGAAACGATCCCCCCGCCCGGCCTCACGGAGGACCCCACCTTGACCCCGCTCACCACGCTCACCGCGCTCGATGACGCCATCGAGAACCTCGGCGTGCCCGTCCCCTGCCGCTCGTACGACCCGGAGGTCTTCTTCGCCGAGTCGCCGGCCGACGTCGAGTACGCCAAGTCCCTCTGCCGCACCTGCCCCCTGATGGAGGCCTGCCTCGCCGGCGCCAAGGAGCGGCGTGAGCCCTGGGGCGTCTGGGGCGGAGAGCTCTTCGTCCAGGGCGTCGTCGTTGCCCGCAAGCGGCCGCGTGGTCGCCCGCGCAAGAACCCGGTCACGGCATGAACGCCGCGGGAACGATCGACCGCCCCCTGACGCACGACCCCGAGAAGCAGGCCCCGATGAAGCCGTCCCCCAGCGAGCCCACCGGTTCAGCGACCCCAGACTTCACCACCTCCGGCGCGAACGCCTCGCGCCAGAACAGGACCCGAGAGATGCAACTCATCCCAGAAGCCTTGGCGCGCGCGCATATGCGTGAGCGCTTGTACGACGCCGAGCGGGAGCGACAGGCCGTGCACCTGGCGGTCGCCCGCCGGATGCAGCGTCGGGCCGAGCGCGCGTCGCTGCGCGCCCGTCGCGCGCTCGCCATGGCTGTCATGCAGTAAGGCCGTCATGAAGTAGCCGACGCCGTCGGCAGCAGAAACCCCTCGCGGGGGCCGGTCCGCACGGACCGGCCCCCGCGGTGCGTTGTGGCCGCTGGTGGCCAGAGCCTCTCGTAAGGCCCTGGCCCCTCAGGCCTCCACCGCCGGTTCCTCCACGCGTTCCACTGCCGGGTCCTTCACCAGGTCCTTCACCGGTTCCTGCTTCGGCACCTCCGCCTGCTCCTCCGCCGGGTCCTCCGCCGGTCCCTCCGTCTGCCTCTCGGCCTGTCCCCCTGCCGGTTCCTCGGCCGCGAGGAAGCCCGGCAGCCACTCCTCCAGTTCGTCGCGCATCCGGACAGTGGCACCCAGTTGGCACAGGACGCCGATCGTGCTCAGGGTCACGCGGTGTATCAGGAGGTACGACGGGGGGAGGTTCAACCGCTTGCCCAGTTGGTACGCGGGGGAGCGCGGGTCACCGATCCGGGCCGCCTGGCTGCGCATCCAGCCTCGGGTGAAGGTGAACTCGTCGGCCTGGGCCGGTTCGATGATCGGCAGGAGATAGTCGAGGACCGCATCCGGGTCCAGCTCGATGGAGTCCTTGACGAAGCCCTCCTCGCACAGGAGTTCGTACACCGACCCGGCGTCGCCCTCCAGGGCCATACGCAGCGAATGGCCGATCGGGGCGGGCAGACCACCGGGCAGGCGGTCGACCGTGCCGAAGTCCAGGACGCCCAGGCGCCAGCTCTCCTTGTGGGACGCGCCGTCCGGGCCGGGCAGCAGACGGAAGTTGCCCGGGTGCGGGTCGGCGTGCAGAAGGCCCGTGCGGGCCGGGCCCGAGAAGAGGAAACGGGTCAGCAACTGGCCGGCGCGGTCCCGCTGTTCCTGGGATCCGTCGGCGATCACCTCCGACAGCGGTATGCCGTCGATCCACTCGGTCACCAGGACCTGCTCGCACTGGTGCACCACCGCCGGCACCATCACGTCCGGGTCGTTCGCGAACTCCTCCGCGTGTGCCTGCTGCGCCTGTGCCTCCAGCCCGTAGTCCAGCTCCTCGGAGACCCGGTCACGCAGCTCCGTGATCAGTGGCTTGATGTTCAGGCCCGGGACCAGGGGGCCCAGCAGCCGGGCGAACCGGCTGAGTTGGCTCAGGTCCGAGAGCAGGGCCTCGCCCGCGCCCGGGTACTGCACCTTGACCGCGACCTCCCGGCCGTCGTGCCACACCCCTCGGTGGACCTGGCCGATCGAGGCGGCTGCCGACGGCTTGTCCTCGAACTCCAGGAACAGCGTCTGCCACTCCGCGCCGAGGCGCTCCTCCAGGACCGCGTGCACCGCGCGTGTCGGCATCGGCGGGGCCGCCTCCTGAAGCTTCGTCAGGGCGGCGCGGTACGGCCCGGCGACCTCCTCGGGAAGCGCCGATTCGAAGACGGACAGGGCCTGCCCGAGCTTCATCGCACCCCCCTTCAGCTCGCCCAACACCTTGAAGAGCTGGTCGGCCGTGCGCTGTTGGAGTTCGCGGCCGACGATCTCCGCGGGCTCGCCGACGATCCGTTTGCCGAGTCCCCAGGTCGCCCGCCCGGCGATACCGAGCGGGAGCGCGGCGAGCTTGGCGGTTCGGGTGACCGCCTTCCGGGGAAGATCAGACATGCGCCCTCCAAGTCCCTGACGGCCGTGCCGTGTGTGTCCTGCGGACCAGGTTCCTCGGCGGCCGTTGCCGGGCCATTGTCTCGTGCGGCCCCTCGATATCCGGGGTGTGTTCTTCCTTACCTTTCTCCACAGCCTCTTTCTGCGCCGCGCCGCACCCGCATGCGGCGTGCGCCCACACCGGTCGCGCGTGCCAGTCGAGTCGCGGCACGGACGTCTCCCAGCGTGTCCCCGCGCTGGAGGGTGTCTCGCCGTCGAGGAAGGCGAGCGCGTGTGCGGCGGCGACTCCCGCCACGGCGGTCGCCAGGGCGAGATCGCAGGCCTGGACCGGCCGCGGGCGCCCGGAGCGCCACTGGGCGACCAGCCGTGGCCATGTGTGGTCCCGGTCGGCGCGCGCCTGGTCGAGGCAGCCCGCGCAGCCAGTCTCGCCCGGCAGGACGAGCGGGCCCACGACCCCCGTGCCCTCCACGACACCCGCGTACAGATGGGGTGTTCCGGAGGCGATCAGCGACTCGCCGGTCAGGGGGTCGGGCGCGTGGACCTGGAGTCCGTCGCGCGGGGCGAGGATCACCAGGGAGTAGCCGGGGTCGGGGCCGTCGCCGGGAGAGCGCCGCGCGGCGCGTTCGCGGCGTGGCGGCCGGTCCGGGGCCGCCGCTCGCACCGCGCGGCGGGCCGCCTCCTCCCTGCGCCGGCCGATCGAGTCGGCCGGCAGACCGCCCGGCGCCACGTCCCAGGGCTCGACGCGGCCCGTGTCGCGGACATCCACCTCGCCGACCCCCGCGCCGGCCAGCAGCGAGGCGAGGACGGCCCCCACCCGGCCCGCGCCCCGCACCTGGACCCGCAGGGAGCGGCGGGCGGCCAGGCGCCGGGCGGGCTCGCCCGGCGTGCGCGTGATCAGGGACAGCGACGCGAGGTCGGGACGGAGGCGGTCCAGGACGGCCGCCTTGGAACGGAGGGCGTCGGCCTGAGCGCCACCGCCCGTCGCGTCGTCCAGCAAGCCCGCTTCGGAGAGGTTCTCCACCAGCGTGTCGACATGGCCGTCGGGCAGCCCCATGCTTCGGGCCTCCTCGCGCAGCAGCGGCAGACCACGGGTGCCGTCGAGCAGCGTGAGGAAGCTGCCCGTCGCGGTGTCCACGGGACCCAGCACCATCGCGTGCGCGGGTGCCAGGCCGAACTGCACGGTGTTCAGATCCCGCCAGCCGCGCCGCAGCGCGGGCTTCACCATCGGATGCATGACCGGCTCCCGTAGTCAGACGTATGTCCCTGTTCGTCAGAGGATGTCCGCTCCTCCGACGTGTGCCAGCATGCCGGTGCCGGTGAGGTGCGTGCCGAAAGTTGTCCACAGGCGCCGGGATTCGTCGTACGAATCAAGCACCCGGGGTGTCGATCGGCACGGAACTGTTCGGAGGCGGGACTTCCCCCGTGCCCAGCGGGTAACGTCTGGGTGTGCCCGCCGACCCACTGCACCACGCCGGACAGCGACCGCGCAGCACGACGAGCCGACCGCCGAGCGACGCCGAGGTGAGCCCGGTCGAGGTGCGCAGGAGCACGCGCCGCCGCAGCACGGTCTCCGCCTACCGCGAGGGCGGTCGCACCGTCGTCCTCATCCCCGCCCGGATGTCCGAGGCGGAGGAGCAGCGCTGGGTGACCGTCATGCTCGACAAGCTGGCCGCCCAGGAGAGCAAGCGGTCCCTCGGCGACGCCGAACTGGCCGAGCGCGCCGGACGGTTGTCGGATCAGTACTTCGACGGGCGGGCGCGGCCGGCCTCCGTCCGCTGGGTCACCAACCAGAACACCCGCTGGGGCTCGTGCACGCCGTCCGAGGGCAGCATCCGGCTGTCGCACCGGTTGCAGGGCATGCCCGAGTACGTCGTCGACTACGTCCTCCTGCACGAACTCGCGCATCTGCTCGTACCCGGACACGGGCCGAGCTTCTGGCAGTTGCTGGAGGCGTATCCCCGTACGGAGCGCGCCCGCGGCTATCTCGAAGGGGTGGTCGCGGCCGGTCGGTTGCCCCATCAGCCCCCGTCGCGCGCCGAGTAACGCCGAGCGGCATCGAGCAGCGGCGGGAGACGCGCGAGAGACGGTTGTGTACCGGCTCTGTACCCGCTCCGCCCCCGTCGGGGTTTTGCCGTTAGCCTGGCGCGACGCACTCATATTCGTGATGGGGGACGTTCGTTACGCATGGCCAGGGAATTCCAGCGCGGCCACAAGGCCAGGATCAGCGACCTCACCGCGGGGACGGATCTGTACGTAGGTGTGCAGATCTCAGGGCCCGGACTGACCTTCGACATCAGTTGCTTCGGCCTGGACGCGGCCGAACGGCTCTCGGACGACCGGTACTTCGTCTTCTTCAACCAGCCGAAGACGCCCGAGGAGTCCATCCAACTGCTCGGTCCGCAGGCGGGTGACACGGAGTCCTTCCGTGTCACGCTCGACAGGATCCCGCCGCAGATCCAGAAGTTGTCGTTCACGGCGACGCTCGACGGCGGCGGGCAGATGTCGCAGATCGGGCCCGGATACCTGCGGATCGTCGCGGGCGGCGAGGAGGTGGCCCGCTATCCGTTCAACGGCTCGGAGTTCACCACCGAACGCGCCGTCATGCTGGGCGACTTCTATCTGAAGGACGTCTGGCGGTTCGCCGCGGTCGGCCAGGGCTTCGACGGCGGACTCGACGCGCTGCTGCGGAACTTCGGCGGTGAGGTCCTCGAGGAGGAGACGCCTGCACCGCAGCAGCCGCAGAACGCCGCCCCGGGGTTCGCGCCGCCCGCCCAGGCCGCCGCGCCTCCCGCGTTCGCCGCCCCGGCCGCGCCTGCCCCGCAGCAGCCCGTTCCCGCCCCGGCCCCGCAACAGCACGCGCCTGCCCCCGTACCGCCGCAGCCGCAACCGCAGCACGCCCCGCCGCCGGACGCCACACCGCACACTCCGGCGCCCGCGCCGTCCGTGCACGCCGCGGCCACCATCGTCGCGCCGCTGACCATCCCGCCGGGCGGGACCGTGCCGCCACCGCCCCCCGCGCCACACCCCGCGCCGGTTCAGCAGCCCCTCGGCCCACCGCCGGGATACGGCGCGCAGCCACCGGCCACGACGCCTCCGGGGTACGGGCAGCAGCTCCCGCCGTCCGCCGCCTACGGCCAGCCGACCCCGCCTCCCGGCTACGGGCACCCGGCCCCGTACGGCCAGCCTCCGGGCCAGGCGCCCGCTCCGTACGGCGTCCCCCAGGGCGCCCCGGAGGGCGGTGCCGGTGTGGCCGCCGCGCTCCAGGCCTTCAAGGAGACGCCCACCGGGCAGCGGTGGACGCAGCAGAACAAGAAGCTCGTCCGCGTCGACCTCGGCATCGGCGGACAGCCCGTGCTGGCCCAGCAGGGCAGCATGGTGCTCTACCAGGGCAAGGTCGACTTCGGCTACAAGGGCGCGGGCTTCGTCGGACGGATCACGGGCAACGCGACCGGCCAGGAGATGCAGCTGATGCGCTGCACGGGCCAGGGACAGGTGTTCCTCGCCGATGACGCCACCTATCTGCACCCCATCGAGCTGCAGGGAGACGCCATCTGCGTCTCCGCGCAGAACGTCCTCGCCTTCGACGAGTCCCTCCAGTACGAGGTCCGGCGCGTCGAGGGACACGGCATCCCCGGCGGCGCGCTGTTCACCCTTCAGTTCCAGGGGACCGGCACGGTCGTCGTGAAGACCCACGGGGCGCCCGTGGTGCTGCCCGTCACCCCGACGACGTTCGCCGACTGCAACGCGGTCGTCGCCTGGTCCGCCGCCGCGCAGGTGATCGTCTCCAGTCAGGTAAGGCTGCGCCACAACGCCTACCCCGGGGACACCGGCGAGAGCGTCAACCTCCAGTTCCGCGCCGCGCCCGGCAACTTCGTCGTCGTCCAGCCCTACGAGGTCTGAGGGAGTCCGTCATGAACCAGCCACTCGCGGGCTTCGCCCCCGCACCCGTCACCGCCCGCATGGAGAACCACGGCAGCCAGATGCTGAAGGTGGCCATGCAGACCGGAAACGACCTCCTCGCGCGCGTGGGGTCCATGGTCGCCTACGAAGGGTTCATCCAGTACGAGCCCAACCCGTCCGCCGTGCGCCAGATCGCCCGGGACTGGATCACCGGAGAGGGCGCGCCCCTCATGAAGTGCTCCGGTGACGGCCTGCTCTATCTCGCCGACTACGGGGCGAACGTCGTCGTCATCAACCTCAACGGGGACGCGATCTCCGTCAACGCCACGAACCTGCTCGCCCTGGACGCGCATCTCCAGTGGGGTGTCGAACGCGTCAAGGGCCTCGCGAAGTTCACCGGGCAAGGGCTGTGGAACACCACGATCTCCGGTCAGGGCTGGGTCGCGCTGACCTCGCGCGGCAAGCCGATCGTCGTCGACTGCGGCAGGGGCGAGGACGAGACCTACGTCGACCCGGACGCCCTCGTCGCCTGGTCCCCGAACCTGAAGGTGAAGGGGAAGCGCAGCTTCAAGGCGCAGTCGCTCATCGGGCGCGGCAGCGGTGAGGCGTACCAGATGGCGTTCTCCGGACAGGGCATCGTGGTCGTCCAGCCCAGCGAGGACAGCACCGACCGCCTCCGGATCCGGGGCTGAGGGGGAACCGCACACCATGCAGAGCACGCTCTTCGCCTACAACGAACAGCAGACCCAGGAGCGCTACAGCCTGCAGAACCCGCAGATGCTGCGCGTCCTGCTGGAGGGCCACGACGACATCCTGGCGCGCAAGGGCACCATGGTCGCCTACCAGGGGCTCGTCGAGTTCGACGCCGAGTACCAGAGCAACAACCAGCAGCACGCGCGTGCGTACACGGGTGAGGGCCTGGACCTGATGCGCTGCCACGGGCAGGGCACCGTCTACCTCGCGAACCTCGCCCAGCACGTGCACATCATGGACGTCGAGCAGGACGGGCTCACCGTCGACAGCGACTACGTCCTCGCGATGGACTCCGCGCTGCACTACGAGGTCATCGCCGTCGACAGCCTCTACGGCATCTCCGGCTCCGGCAAGTACCAGCTCAACATCACCGGCCGCGGCAAGGTCGCGCTGATGACGTCCGGCGCGCCCCTGGTGATGCAGGTCAGGCCGGACACCTACGTCAACTGCGACGCCGACGCGATCGTCGCCTGGTCCACGAGCCTGCGCGTCCAGATGCAGGCCCAGACGCATTCCTCGGGGGTGTGGCGCCGTCGCGGCAACACCGGTGAGGGCTGGGAACTCAGCTTCATGGGCAACGGGTACGCGCTGATCCAGCCGAGCGAGCTGCTGCCCCCGCAGAACGCGGCGATCGGGCAGGGGCTGCGCGCCCAGTACGGCATGGGCCAGCAGGGGGCGCGAGGACAGAACCAGGGCAACGTCTGGAGCTGAGCAACGAGTAAGGGGTGACCGCAATAGCGGCCACCCCTTACCTCTCGCCCTCTCTCGGAGGCGGGCGCTCAGAGACGCGCGCGCGTCGCCTCCAGCAGGCGTACGACCGATGTGTCCGCCACGCTCGCGACCTCGTCGTACGCGAACCAGCGCAGGTCCAGCGACTCGTCGCTGATCGCCTCGACGGCTCCGGCCGGGGCGAGCGCCGCGTACTGGACGTCGAGATGCCAGGCGCACGGCGTGACATGGCGGTCCAGGCGCACCGGGCCGCCGGACAGCAGGGACATGCCCGCGACGCCCGACTCCTCGGTGGCCTCGCGCAGCGCGGCCATGGCCAGCGTCGTGTCGACCGGCTCGCAGTGGCCGCCCGTCTGAAGCCACATCCGCAACTTCTTGTGCAGGGTCAGCAGCACGCGGTCGCGCTCGGGGTCGATCACCAGCGCACTCGCCGTGATGTGCCCGTCCGCGCAGGACTTCCACATGCCGTCCGGATGCGCCGCCAAGTGATCCAGATAGACCTGGCACAGCTCCTGCTGGTCCTCGTAGCCCTTCACCACGACGACCGCGTCGTCATGGAGGCTCACTCGCGGCCGTCGCCCTTGCCGTCGGCGTCCCCGGAGTCCTCGCCCTTCTCGGGCTCGGGCTTCTCGAGGTCCGGCTTCGGGGCGCTGCCGCCGCCCGCCGCCTCGCCGAGCATCTTGTCCAGCTCGGAGAAGTCGAGCTGTTCGCGGTGCACGAAGCCGTCCGGGTCGTCCAGGTCGGACGCCGTCGGCAGCATGTCCGGGTGGGCCCACAGGCCGTCGCGGCCGTCGACCCCGCGCGCGTCCGTGAGCGAGGCCCACAGGCGCGAGGCGTCCCGCAGCCGACGCGGGCGCAGCTCCAGGCCGATCAGCGTCGCGAACGTCTGCTCGGCCGGACCGCCCGAGGCGCGGCGGCGGCGCAGGGTCTCGCGCAGCGCGTCCGCGGAGGCCAGGCGCGGCTTGGCCGCCGCGTGCACCACCGCGTCCACCCAGCCCTCGACGAGCGCCAGGGCCGTCTCCAGCCGGGCCAGGGCCGCCTTCTGCTCGGGCGTGTCCTGGGGCTGGAACATGCCCTGCTGGAGCGCCTGCTGAAGCTCCTCGGGGTTCTGCGGGTCGAACTGGCCGACCACGTCCTCCAGCTTGGCCGTGTCGACCTTGATGCCGCGCGCGTAGCCCTCGACCGCGCCGAACAGATGCGAGCGCAGCCACGGGACGTGCGCGAACAGGCGCTGGTGGGCGGCCTCGCGCAGCGCGAGATACAGCCGCACCTCCTCCTTGGGCACACCGAGGTCCTTGCCGAACGCCTCGATGTTCAAAGGCAGCAGCGCGGCCTTGCCCGCCGGGCCGAGCGGCAGGCCGATGTCGGTCGAACCGACGACCTCACCGGCGAGCACGCCGACGGCCTGCCCGATCTGCGTCCCGAACATGGCGCCGCCCATGGAGCGCATCATGCCGATCAGCGGGCCCGCCATGGCCTGCATCTCCTCCGGCAGGACATCGCCCATGGCCGCGCCGACACGCTCGGCGACCGGGTCGACCAGGTCCTTCCACACCGGCAGGGTCGCCTCGACCCACTCCGCGCGGCTCCAGGCCACGGCGGAACCGGCGCCGGACGGCAACGACGTCGCGTCGTCGAGCCACAGGTCGGCGAGGCGGACGGCCTCCTCGACGGCGGAGCGCTCGCCGGGGCTCACGCTCGTGTCCTTCGTGCCGTCCGCGGTGCCCTGGGCGACCGTCTGGCGCGCGATCTGCTTGGCCATGTCCCAGTTCACCGGGCCGCCCTCGTACGAGAGCATCTGGCCGAGCTGCTGGAAGGCGGCGCCCAGGTCGGTGGGGTTCAGGGAACCGAACATCGCGGCGAGCGGGTTGTCGCCGCCGGCGCCGCCGGCTCCGGACAGCCCGAAACCGAACGGGTTGGCCGGTCCCTGACCACCGCCGCTCTGCTGGTCCTTCTTCTTGCCCTCGTCGCCGTTCTCCGGCTCCTCCGGCGGAAGGCCGAATCCGAATGGGGTGTCACTCACGGGATTCCTCGGCTGGTAAGGCCACCGGTTCCTTCCGGCGGCTGGCTGCCCGACAACACCACCAGCGTAGACACCCCGGCCGGATCGGGCCTGGGTGCTTCGCCTACTCCTGGCCTGCGGCAGGATGGATGCCACCTGGTACACACGCGTACGTCGCGTCCGTACTGAAGACAACCGCTGGAGACGCCTGGTGAGTTCCCCAGATCCGCAGGTTCGCGCAGCGCGAAACCGATCAGCCCGTCCGTCGGCCGACGACAGCCCCCGGGCGTCGGCGCAGCGCGTCGGCGAGTCCTCCGCCCGCGGGCCCGTCGTCGCGGTCACGGGCGCGGCGAGCGGCATCGGCGCGCTGCTCACCGAGAGGCTCGCCGCGTGCGACGAGGTCAGACAGGTCGTCGCCATCGACGAGCGGCGCGGGGAGTGCGCGGCGGCCCAGTGGCACATCCTGGACGTGCGGGACCCGGCGATCGCGGAGAAGCTGCGGGGCGCCGACGTCGTGGTGCACCTGGCCCTCGACCTCGATCTGGAGACGGACGCGGCGGCGCGTACGGCGTACAACGTCCGGGGCACGCAGACCGTGCTGACGGCCGCCGCGGCGGCCGGGGTGCACCGGGTGGTGCTGTGCACGTCCGCGATGGTCTACGGGGCGCTGCCGGACAACGAACTGCCGCTCTCCGAGGACGCCGAGCTGCGGGCGACGGCGGAGGCGACCGGCGTCGGGGACCTGCTGGAGATCGAGCGGCTCGGCCGGCGGGCGCCGCGCGCCCATCCGGGGCTCAATGTCACCGTCGTGCGCCCCGCGGTCCTCATCGGAGGCACGGACACGGCGCTGACCAGGTACTTCGAGTCGCCGCGGCTGCTGGTGGTGGCCGGGTCGCGGCCGGCCTGGCAGTTCTGCCATGTCGAGGATCTGTGCAGCGCCCTGGAGTACGCCGCCCTGGAGAAGGTCGACGGGGAGCTGGCCGTGGGGTGCGACGGATGGCTGGAGCAGGAGGAGGTCGAGGAGCTGAGCGGGATCCGGCGGATGGAACTGCCCTCCGCGGTCGCCCTCGGCGCGGCGGCCCGGCTGCACCGGATCGGGCTCACGCCCTCGCCCGCCGGGGACCTCGCGTACACGATGTATCCCTGGGTGGTCAGCGGGAGTCGGCTGCACGAGGCCGGGTGGCGTCCGCAGTGGACGAACGAGGAGGTCCTCGCCGAGCTGCTGGAGGAGGTGGCCGGGCGGCACACCGTGGTGGGCCGGCGCCTGGGACGCAAGGACGCGACGGCCGCGGGCGCGGCCGGGGCGACGGTCGCCCTGCTGGGCGCGGCGGCGGTGGTGCGCCGGGCGCGGAAGGCCCGACGGCGCCTGTAAGCCTCACATGTCACACGGCACACGCGCGTGTGCCGTGGTCTCTTCCCCGGTGTCCGTCCTCGGTGCCGACGGCGTACGGCACGATGGGGACATGGCACCTCAGAGTGATCACCTCGGTGAACAGGCGGCGGACGAGCCCGTCAAGCTGCTCGCGATCCGCGACACCCCGCTCTCCCTCGACGAGGTCTTCCGGGCGGTCGGGGACGACGCCGCCGGTGGGACCGCGCTGTTCGTCGGGACCGTACGCAACCACGACGGCGGGGCCGACGTCGACGCGCTGGGGTATTCGTGCCATCCCCGCGCCGAGGCCGAGCTGCGGCGCGTCGCGGAGAAGGTCGTCGCCGACTACCCGGTGCGGGCCCTCGCGGCGGTGCACCGGGTCGGGGAGCTGCGGGTCGGTGATCTCGCCGTCGTCGTCGCCGTGTCGTGCCCCCACCGTGCCGAGGCCTTCGAGGCCTGCCGCAAGCTGATCGACGACCTCAAGCACGAGGTGCCCATCTGGAAGCACCAGAGGTTCTCCGACGGGACGGAGGAGTGGGTGGGGGCCTGCTGATCCGTCCCTCCCCGGCCCGCGACGCACGGCTCACGCGTGTGCGTCGGCATACGTCTCATAGGGTTAACCGAGTACTCATCGGACTCAGCTTGCGTAACCGCACCCCTCCCGTGAGCGTTGTCAGTGCGGATGATTAGTCTGCTGATCAGTCAGCGGCGGACACTCATGGTTTGGGAGGTCGGCATGGCGGCGCTCGCGTGGTTGCTGATTCCGCTTGTTGCTGCGATCGGCGCCGGACTGTGGGGTGGTTGGGCCAGCCGCAACCGTACGGGCGCGGGCGACGGTTCCGAACTCGCCGGCTACGCACGCTTCCGCGAGGCCATGGAGAAGTCCCACTCCGGTAGTTGAGGGCCCCGTACCTCGGGGCCGTCCTCGCGCGCGTACGGCCCCGGAGGTGTGCTCACAGCACTGTCCCGTACTGTCGTTCCATGCCACGCCGCACCGCGACGATGCTCGCCTCCACCCTGATGCTGATCGCGCTCCTGTGCGCGGGAGTGTTCATCAACGTGCCGTACTCGGAGCTCTCTCCGGGTCCGACGGTGAACACGCTGGCTGAGCACGGTGGCGAGCCGGTGCTGCAGATCACCGGGCACAAGACCTATCCGGCGAGCGGTCATCTGAACATGACCACGGTCCGGGTCACCAGCGCCGACTACAACATGAACCTGGTCGAGGCCATCTACGGTTGGCTCGCGCACGACAGCCTGGTCGTCCGGCACGACACGCTCTACCCGGACGGCAAGACCGAGGAACAGTCGAGCCAGGAGAACGCCGAGGAGTTCAGCCAGTCCCAGCAGAGCGCCAAGGTCGCCGCGCTGAAGCAGCTCAAGATCCCCGTGACGTCCTGGGTGATCGTCGCCACTGTGCTCAAGGGGTCGCCCGCCGAAGGCAAGCTGCACGCGGGCGATGTCATCAAGGCCGTCGACGGGACCGCCGTGAAGGAGCCCGCGGACGTCTCCAAGCTGGTGACCCGGCACAAGCCCGGCCAGGACGTCGTGTTCACGATCGTGCCCGCCAAGGAGCAGGCCGCCGCCGTGAAGGCGCACAAGAAGGCCACCACGACCCGGGATGTGACGATCACCACGAAGGAGTCCCAGGACAGCGGTAAGGAGCGGGCCATCGTCGGGATCTCCGCGGGGACCGACAACACCTTCCCGTTCACCATCGACATCAAGCTCGCCGACGTCGGTGGCCCCAGCGCCGGTCTGATGTTCGCCCTCGGCATCATCGACAAGCTCACCCCGGGCGACCTCACCGGCGGCAAGTTCGTGGCCGGCACCGGGACCATCGACGACGACGGCCGGGTCGGACCGATCGGTGGCATCGAGATGAAGACGCTCGGTGCGCGCAACAAGGGCGCGCAGTACTTCCTGACGCCCAAGGACAACTGCTCGGCAGCCGCGAAGGACGTCCCCAAGGGGCTGACGCTCGTCAAGGTCGGCACGATCAAGGACGCGCTGAACGCCCTCGACGACATCCGCACCGGGAAGACCACCGACCTGCCGAAGTGCACCACCGGGAGCTGACGTACGGCGCGTGTACGTGAGAGGCGCGTGTACGTGTGAGGGGGGCGCCCGGAGATTCCGGGCGCCCCCCTCACGCACCTATGAGCAGGTATCCGCGCGCGCTCAGTCCGCGAACGTCGCCGACAGCGCCTCCGCGAGGCCCGGCACCAGCTCAGGACCCGTCAGCACCTCCGTCGGCGAGTCCTTCTCGCGCAGCCGCACCGCCGACTCGCGCGTGCCGTCGCGCAGGACCGCCACCGTCATGCGCACCTCCTGGCGGTCCGGGTGCTCGGCGACCCACCGCGTCAGCTTCTTCCCGGTCAGCCCCTGCGGGACCTGGGTCTCCGCGGACGGCGGCAGCATCAGCCGCTCCACCGTGAGCGCGCAGCCGGCCACGGCGTCGGGCCAGGCGATGGTGCCGAGGAACTCGTCCAGCGGCCGGTCGGCGGGGATCTCCTCCTGCTCGATGGGGGTGAGGCCGGAGGTGGCCTCGGACGCGTCCGCCAGGCCGAGCTGGGCCGCGAGCACGGGTTCCTGGGTCCGCAGCCGCGCGGTGTCTACGAGGGCGAAGAGGCGAGCGGCCTGGTCCCAGCCGAAGCCGGAGACGTACTCGTCGATCTCGAGTACGGCCCGGGTGAGGGGGCTCGCTGCCATGGGAGTGTTGGACATGGTCACAATCCTGCCTCGTTCTTGCCCGGAAGCGGGAACCGAGTAAAGCGCCAGTAAGTTGCATAGGTGAGGCTCCTCGATCGTGGAGCCTCGTCCACGGTCCGCGTTCGCGAGGGCCTGACGTATTCAACAGCGAACTTCGAGGTGCGCACCTTGGCTTTCCAGATGCCGGACCGCGGCGGAGGCCCGACGGGGCCACGGATCAGAGTGGGCCGCCCGTCCCGGCGAGCCCGGACCCTGCTCATGACACTGGGGGTCCTCGCCGTCCTCGGCATGGCGTTCATCATGTTCGCCGGCTTCTGGACGGACTGGCTCTGGTACCGATCGGTGAGGTATTCGTCCGTCTTCACGACCACTCTGTGGACCAAGGCCGGACTCTTCTTCGTCTTCGGACTGCTGATGGCGGGCGCGGTCGGGCTCAACATCTGGCTCGCGCACCGTATGCGCCCCCCGCTGAGCGCCATGTCCGCGGAGCAGCAGAGCCTCGACCGCTACCGCATGGGGATCGCACCCTACAAGAAGTGGCTGCTGCTCGGGATCACCGCGCTGGTGGGCCTGATCTCGGGAGCGTCCGCGGCGGGCCAGTGGCGTACGTGGCTGCTGTGGGTGAACGGCGTGCCCTTCCACCAGAAGGATCCCCAGTTCCACCTGGACGTCTCCTTCTACGCCTTCGACCTGCCCTGGTACCGCTTCCTGCTCGGCTTCGGCTTCGCCGCCACGGTGCTGGCGCTGATCGCCGCCGCGCTCACCCACTACCTGTACGGCGGCCTCAGGCTCACCTCCCCGGGCTCGCGCGCCACGGCCGCGGCGACCGGGCATCTGTCGGTGCTGCTGGGCGTCTTCGTCACGCTGAAGGCCGTGGCCTACTGGCTCGACCGGTACGGCCTCGCGGTCAAGTCCAGCGACTTCAAGGCGACCGGTGACTGGACGGGCCTTCGGTACGTCGACGCCAACGCCTATCTGCCGGCCAAGACGATCCTGTTCTGCATCGCGGCCATCTGCGCGGTGCTGTTCTTCGCCACGCTGTGGCGGCGGACCTGGCAGCTCCCCGTCATCGGCTTCGGCCTGATGGTCCTCTCCGCGATCCTCATCGGCGGGCTGTATCCGGCGATCGTCCAGAAGTTCCAGGTCCAGCCGAACGAGCAGGCCAAGGAAGCGCCGTACGTCGAGAAGAACATCGAGGCGACCCGCGAGGCCTACGGCATCGACGGCGCCCAGGTCTCGGAGTACGCGGGCAAGAGCGACAACAAGAACCAGGGCAAGCTGCGCGATGTGGCCGACGCCACGGCGAGCATCCGCCTGCTGGACCCGAACGTCGTCTCCCCGACGTTCACCCAGCTCCAGCAGATGAAGAACTACTACGCGTTCCCGACCAACCTGGACGTCGACCGCTACACCAAGGACGGCAAGGACCAGGACACGGTCGTCGGTCTGCGTGAGCTGAACCTCGAGGGCATCCCGGCCTCCAAGCGGAACTGGATCAACGACCACTTCCGCTACACGCACGGCTTCGGCATGGTCGCCGCCAAGGGCACCGACGCCGGTGGGAACGGCCAGCCGGTCTTCACCGAGTCCAACCTCCCGACCTCCGGTGACCTGCCCTCGTACGAGCAGCGGGTCTACTACGGCGAGAAGACCACCACGTACTCGATCGTCGGCGGTCCCCAGAAGGAGATCGACTACCCCGACGACGACGGTGAGAAGACCACCAGCTACCGGGGCAAGAGCGGGGTCAGCCTCTCCAACCCGGTCAACCGGGCCGCGTACGCGGTGGCGTTCGGCGAGCCGCAGATCCTCTACTCCGGCGCCATCGGCGACGGCTCGCGGATCCTGTACAACCGCACGCCCAAGGAGCGCGTCGAGGCGGTCGCGCCGTGGCTGACCATCGACGGCGACGCCTATCCGGCGGTCGTGAGCGGACGCATACAGTGGATCGTCGACGCCTACACGACGACGAACGGATACCCGTACGCCTCCCGTACGACCCTCGGTGACACGACGGCCGACTCGCTGACCGCGGCCAACACCCAGCGCGCGGTGGTGGCTCAGCAGAACCAGGTCAACTACATCCGTAACTCGGTGAAGGCGACCGTCGACGCGTACACCGGCGAGGTCAAGCTCTACCAGTGGGACACCAAGGACCCGGTCCTGAAGACCTGGATGAAGGCGTTCCCGGGCACGGTCAAGGACAAGAGCGAGATCTCGCAGGCGCTGATGGCCCATCTGCGCTACCCGCAGGACCTGTTCAAGGTGCAGCGCGAGCTGCTGACCCGCTACCACGTCAAGGACGCTCCGACGTTCCTGAGCGGCAGCGAGGTGTGGCAGGTGCCGGACGACCCGACGAACGAGTCGAACAACGCGGTGCCGCCGTACTACCTGAGCATGAAGATGCCCGACCAGCAGGCGCAGACGTTCTCCCTGACGACGACGTTCACCCCGAACGGCCGTGACAACCTGGGCGCGTTCATGGCGGTCAACGCCGAGGCGGGGACCAGTGACTACGGCAAGATCAGAATCCTGAAACTGCCGACGAGCAGAACGGTCGACGGGCCGAAACAGGTCCAGAGCCAGTTCAACTCCGAGCAGAGCATCGCGGAGTCGATCAGGCTGCTGAAGGGCGGCGACTCGCAGGTCGAGTACGGCAACCTGCTCACCGTCCCGCTCGAGGGCGGACTGCTGTACGTGGAGCCGGTGTACGTACGCGGCGGTCAGCTCAAGCTCCCCTTGCTGCGCAAGGTGTTGGTGACCTACGGCGGCCACACCGCCTTCGAGGACACGCTCGACCAGGCGCTCACCAAGGTCTTCGGCGCGGAGGCCTCGACCTCGCCGCCGAAGGACGACGGCGGGGGGAACAGCAAGCCGGCCTCGGGTGACCCGAAGCTCCAACAGGCGCTGAGCGATGCGAAGAAGGCCTTCGAAGCGGGCCAGGAGGCCCTCAAGAAGCCCGACTTCACGGCGTACGACAAGGCCCAGAAGGACCTCGCGGACGCACTGAAGCGGGCCGAGGAGGCGCAGGCCGCGGCCGACAAGTCGGGCGGCGGCAAGAAGGCCGACAGCAAGAGCACCGACAGCAAGAGCCCGGACGGCAAGAACGCTGACGGCAAGACCACCGGCAGTGAGAGCACTGACGGCAAGTCCACCGACAGCGGCTGATTGATCAGCCCGCCCCGCGCCGTGGTACGGTTGTTCCACAACGGCGCGGGGTGGAGCAGCTCGGTAGCTCGCTGGGCTCATAACCCAGAGGTCGCAGGTTCAAATCCTGTCCCCGCTACTAAAGCCAAGGGCCCGGATCCTGATCATGGATCCGGGCCCTTGGCGTGTGCGGTGACGACACGCGGGGCATGCGCCGTGACCTGGTACGTCGCGTGAAGTGCGGCTGCCGACAAGGGGAGTTGACCACTCTGTGTTTGACTTGTCTCTCTGTGGGCATGTCGACAAAACGCTGAAGTGACCTCACTGACTGCGGTGTAGCGGCTGTACCCAGGGTGCGGGTGGTGCGACGATGGACGTTATGGGGGACAAGGCAACTCTGTACGAGGTAGGGCGATTTGTGCAGACCGCCGAACGGGACGAGACCGGCGAGGCTGTCGAGGAACTGCGCCGACGCATCGCCGCGGAAGCGGGCGACGTCGAGGCGATGAGCGTCCTCGGGGCCATGCTGCTGCGCCGTGGCGATCTCGACGGAGCCGAGCCCCAGTTGCGCGCCGCCACCGCCGCGGGTGACCGCGCCGCCGCCAACAACCTGGGTGTGCTGCTGCATCAGCGCGGATACGCCGAGGAGGCCGCCGGCTGGTGGCGGGTCGCCGCCGTCGCCGGATCCGCCGCCGCCGCGCACGCGCTCGGACGGCACCACCGCGAGCGCGGGGACGAGCCCGCCGCGGAGTACTGGCTGCGCCAGTCCGCCGAGCAGGGGCACACCCTCGGCGCGTACGCGCTCGCCGATCTGCTGGAGCACCGCGGCGAGGACGGCGCCGAGCGCTGGATGCGGGCCGCGGCCGAGCGCGGGCATCGCGAGGCCGCCTACCGGCTGGCGCGAGCGCTCGACCGCAAGGCCCAGCGCGAGCGCAGGCCCGGTGATGACAACGGTGTCAAGCCGTCCGTGCTCGCCGAGGCCGAGCAGTGGTACCGGCAGGCCGCGGCGCGTGGGCACCGGCGGGCCGCGCTGCATCTCGGGGCGATCCTGGAGCGGCGCGGCGACATCAAGGAGGCCGGGCGCTGGTATCTGACCAGCGCCAAGGACGGGGAGCCGCGGGCCGCCTGCGCGCTCGGCTTCCTGCTGCGGGACGCGGGGGACAAGGAGAGCGCCGCCGACTGGTGGCTGCGGGCCGCCCGGCAGGGGGACGGCAATGCCGCGAACGCGCTGGGCGCGCTGCACGCCGAACGCGGCGAGACACAGACCGCCGAGCGGTGGTACCGCGCGGCGACGGACGCCGGTGATGTCAACGGCGCCTACAATCTCGGGCTGCTCTGCGCCGAGCAGGGCCGGATCGCGCAGGCCGACCAGTGGTACCGGCGGGCGGCCTACGCCGGGCACCGCGAGGCCGCGAACGCGCTCGCGATCCTGCTGCTGCGGGGCGGCGACGCGACCGGCGCCGAGCCGTGGTTCTCCAAGGCCGCCGAGGCGGGCAGCGTGGACGCCGCGTTCAACCTCGGGATCCTGTACGCCGGCCGGGGCGAGAACGGCGCGGCCCTCAGGTGGTACGAGCGGGCGGCGGCGGCCGGGCACAGCGAGGCGGCGCTCCAGGTCGGCATCGCGCGTCTGCGTGAGGGGGACGAGCGCACGGCCGAGCGGCATCTGCGCTGCGCGGCGGGGGGCGGCAGCGCGGAGGCCGCGTACCGCCTGGCCATGCTGCTCGACGCGCGCCGTCCGCCGCGGTCCGCGCATGAGCTGGGCGAGCCCTCGCAGGAGCGGAACGAGTGCGAGGAGTGGTACGAGCGGGCGGCGTCGCAGGGCCATCGGCGGGCCCAGGTGCGGGTCGGGATGCTGGCCGCCGCGCGGGGTGACGTCGTGGAGGCGGCGCGGTGGTACCGGCAGGCGGCCGAGGCCGGGTCGCGCAACGGCGCGTTCAACCTCGGGCTGCTGCTCGCGCGGGAGGGCAGCGAGCCGGAGGCCGCGCTGTGGTGGACGCGCGCGGCGGACGCCGGGCACGGCCGGGCCGCTCTGCGGCTCGCCCTTGTCTACGCGCGCCGGGGAGAGCTGGCGGACGGGCAGCGCTGGGCGGACCGGGCGGTGTCGCTCGGGCCGGTGGAGGTGGCCGAGCGCGCGGCACGGCTGCGGGACGCGCTGCGCCAGGAGCTGTCGGCGTGACGGAGAGCGTGCCGAGAAGCGTGGCAGGAAGCCTGACGGGAAGCGATTTGCCTCGGTCCACGTCCTTGACGTAATGTTGCGTTCACCGACGCGGGGTGGAGCAGCTCGGTAGCTCGCTGGGCTCATAACCCAGAGGTCGCAGGTTCAAATCCTGTCCCCGCTACTGAAGGCCTGGGGCCGGAATCCGAAAGGGTTCCGGCCCTGAGGCGTTTTACGGCCACTGTTTCCCGGCCCCGCCCGCCGTGAGGCGAAGTTCGGCCCGCCACGAGGTGAAGTTCCGCCCTCCGCGACGCGAAGTTCCGGACGAGATCAGCGAGTTGACGCTCCGTCAGGTTTGCGGGATCACGCGGAGAGGTAGACGCCCGGAGGAACCGTACGCAACACGGAGCCCCGGCACCTCACAGGTACCGGGACTCAAGGAACGTGGTTACGCGGCGGAGCAGTTCGGGCACAGGCCGCGGTACGTCACCTCGACGTCCGAGACCGTGAAGCCGAAGCGCTCCGAGTCGGGGAGGTCGGCCAGTGGGTTGCCCGTCGGGTGGACGTCGCGGATCGCGCCGCACTGGGCACACACCAGGTGATGATGCGGCCGGTGCGCGTTCGGGTCGTACCGCTTGGCCCGTTTGTCCGTGCTCACTTCGAGCACCTCGCCCAGCGAGACCAGCTCGCCCAGCGTGTTGTAGACCGTCGCCCGGGAGATCTCGGGCAGCTTGGCGACGGCACGGGCATGCACCTCGTCGGCCGTCAGATGGACGTGTTCGCCATCGAGGACCTCGGCCACTACGCGCCGCTGCGCGGTCATACGCCATCCGCGTCCGCGCAGCCGTCCCAACAGGTCACTCATACAGACCAGCCTAACAGCAAGGGGACCAGGTCCCGAACGGGTGTGACTTTGGAGTATGGCTTGACTTAGACAAGGTCCATTGTAGGATCGAACTCGACTTTGGCCAAGGGGCAGAGTTGGTCAGCACAACGAAGGAGGCGCACGTGACGCAGGGACCGCTCACGACGGAGGCCGGTGCTCCGGTTGCCGACAACCAGAACAGCGAGACCGCGGGCGTCGGCGGCCCGGTTCTCGTCCAGGACCAGCTCCTGCTGGAGAAGCTCGCCCATTTCAACCGTGAGCGCATTCCCGAGCGTGTCGTGCACGCCCGGGGCGCGGGCGCCTACGGCACCTTCACGGTCACCGCCGATGTCACCCCGTACACGCGCGCCGCGTTCCTCTCGCAGGTCGGCAAGCAGACCGAGACGTTCCTGCGCTTCTCGACCGTCGCCGGCAACCTCGGGGCCCCGGACGCCGTGCGCGACCCGCGCGGCTTCGCGCTGAAGTTCTACACCGAAGAGGGCAACTACGACCTCGTCGGCAACAACACCCCGGTGTTCTTCGTCAAGGACGCCATCAAGTTCCCCGATTTCATCCACACCCAGAAGCGCGACCCGTACACGGGCTCGCAGGAGCCGGACAACGTCTGGGACTTCTGGGGTCTGTCGCCCGAGTCCACCCACCAGGTGACCTGGCTGTTCGGCGACCGCGGCATCCCGGCCTCGTACCGTCACATGAACGGCTACAGCTCGCACACCTACCAGTGGAACAACGAGGCGGGCGAGGTCTTCTGGGTCAAGTACCACTTCAAGACCGACCAGGGCATCAAGTGCCTCACGGAGAAGGAGGCCGCGCAGCTCGCCGGTTCGGACCCCGACTCCCACCAGCGCGATCTGCGCGAGGCCATCGAGCGCGGTGAGTTCCCGAGCTGGACCGTGCAGGTCCAGATCATGCCCGCGGCCGAGGCGGCGTCCTACCGCTTCAACCCGTTCGACCTCACGAAGGTGTGGCCGCACGAGGACTACCCGCCGATCGAGATCGGCAAGCTGGAGCTGAACCGCAACCCGGAGAACATCTTCGCGGAGGTCGAGCAGTCGATCTTCAGCCCCTCCCACTTCGTACCGGGCATCGGTCCCTCCCCGGACAAGATGCTCCAGGGCCGCCTCTTCGCGTACGGCGATGCCCACCGCTACCGCGTCGGTGTCAACGCCGACCATCTGCCGGTGAACCGCCCGCACGCCACCGAGGCGCGCACCAACTCCCGTGACGGCTATCTGTACGACGGCCGCCACAAGGGCGCGAAGAACTACGAGCCGAACAGCTTCGGCGGCCCGTACCAGACGGACCGGCCGCTGTGGCAGTCGACCTCGGACTTCACGGGGGGCACCGGCACCCACGAGGCGCCGAATCACGCCGAGGACAACGACTTCGTCCAGGCGGGCAACCTCTACCGGCTGATGTCGGAGGAGGAGCGGGAGCGCCTGATCTCCAACCTGGCGGGCGCCATCTCGCAGGTCTCGCGTGACGACATCGTCGAGCGCGCGGTCAACAACTTCCGTCAGGCCGACGGAGACTTCGGCAAGCGTCTGGAGGCCGCCGTCCAGGCACTGCGCGGCTGATCCAGGCTGGACCGTTTGTCGAAGGGGACGGGCCGGAACTCCCATGGGGTTCCGGCCCGTTCGTCTGCTCTCGGCAGGTCATGCGCTCAGCGGGTCATGGCCTCAGCGGGTCATGGCCCGCGCGGGCTGCCGGGCCGGTGTCCAGCAGCGGATGATGTCGCGGACCGAGACGACACCGACGGGTTCATGGCGGTCGAGGACGATCAGATGACGGAACCCTCCGTCGGTCATGGCGCGGGCGGCCTCTTCGAGGGTCCAGGACGGCGCGGCGAACACGACGTCCGTGGTGGTGTGGGCATGGGCGCGCTCGGTGTCCGGGCTCTGGCCCAGCCCGAGGGAGTTGAGGATGTCGCGCTCGGTGAGGATGCCGAGGCCGCCGGCGTCCGGGTCGAGGACCACGGCCGCGCCCACCCGACGGGCGGACATCAGCGTTGCTGCCTGGCGGAGGGTGTGTGCGGGGCCGATGGTGAGGACCACCGTGCTCATGGCGTCGCGGACCAGCATGGGGCGGAGCCACCTCCCTGAGGACGCACGGGCTCGGTCCCGGACGGACCCGGTACGTGCCCGCCGGAGATGCCTCCCCCGTGCTTCACAAGTTCACAAGTGGGGGAACCTCAGAGTCCCAGGCAAAGCGGGGGTCAACAAGGGGGCGCGCGTGGTGAGTTCAGGGGCGCTCGGGAGGCACAGGAGCACCCCTGGCCTCGGGTGCCGACGGATCGGAACCGGCCGTTCAGAGGTCAGTACCGGCTGTTGTCGGTACGGCCGTTCAGATGGTCGAGCAGAACGTCGTGCAGGAGGCCGTTGGAGGCCGCGGCGTTGCCGCTGTGCGGACCCGGGCGCCCGTCGAGCCCCGTGAAGGTGCCGCCCGCCTCGGTCACGACGATCGCGTTCGCCGCCATGTCCCACAGGGACAGCTCGGGCTCGGCGCACAGGTCGATCGAGCCCTCGGCGACCATCATGTACGGCCAGAAGTCGCCGTAGCCGCGCGTGCGCCACACCGCGCGCGTGAGGTCGAGGAAGCCGTCGAGCCGACCCTGCTCCTCCCAGCCGGAGAGGGAGGAGTACGCGAACGACGCGTCCGACAGCTTCGAGACCTGTGAGACCCGCAGCCGGGACGCCGAGGACAGGCTGCGCCCGGTGAACGCGCCATGCCCCTCGGCGGCCCACCAGCGGCGGCCCAGCGCGGGGGCGGAGACGACGCCGACGACGGGCCGGTAGCCTCCCTCGCCCGCCTCCATCAGGGAGATCAGCGTGGCCCACACGGGCACGCCCCGTACGTAGTTCTTGGTGCCGTCGATGGGGTCGATCACCCAGCGGCGCGGCCCCGTGCCCTCGATGCCGTACTCCTCCCCGAGGACCGCGTCGCGCGGCCGGGCCCGCTGCAACTGGCCGCGGATCAGCTCCTCGGCGGCCTTGTCGGCCTCGCTCACCGGGGTCATGTCCGGTTTGGTCTCGACCTTGAGATCGAGAGCCTTGAACCGGGCCATGGTCGCGGCGTCGGCCGCGTCCGCGAGCACATGGGCGAGACGCAGGTCATCGAGATAGTCGGGCATGACACGAACGGTATCCGGCTCCTGACGGGAAGGGCCACACGGCCCGGGGGCTCCCGCCGCGCGAGTGATCAGCGGCCGTCGCGCGAGCGCGGTGCGCGATGGCCGATACGCGCCCCATGGCGCTGCCGAGAACCCTTGACAGTGCCCACAGGCGCGTCAAACCTGTGCGACACAGCCGCCGTTCCCGAGGGAGGCGATGATGCCCGGAGCACGGGAATCCCTGCTGAACGCCGCCTGTACGGAACTCGCGCGCCGCCCGTGGTCCGCCGTACGCATGGTGGACGTGGCCGCCGTCGCCGCCGTCTCCCGGCAGACGCTGTACAACGAGTTCGGCAGCAAGGAAGGGCTCGCCCGCGCGCTGGTGCGCCGCGAGGCCGACGGCTATCTCGCCGGTGTGGACCGCGCGCTCGCCACTCCGCGGGAGGCCCGCGAACGGCTGGCCGCGGCGGCCGAGTGGACGGCCGCGACGGCCCGGGGCAACGCCCTGGTCCGCGCCATGCTCACGGGCTGCTGGAGCGAACGGCTGCCCGCGCCCTCGCTCGCGCCCGTGCCCTCCATCACCTCCGCGGCGCCCGCGCAGCGCCGGGCCGACGGGCCGCTGCCGTCCCCGGCGGACCTCGTGGCCCTGGTGCGCGACCGCGCCGTCGCCGCGGTCGCCGCGCCCGGGATGAGCAAGGCGGAGGTCGCGGAGCTGGCGCGGGCGTGCGAGCTGATCGTCCGGCTGTCGGTGTCGTGCGTCGCCGCTCCGCCGGGCGAGGGCGGGGTGGCGGAGCTGGTGCGCCAGGCGCTGCCGCGGCAGCTCCGGTGACCGGGGTGACCCGTCAGCGCGCCGCGCCCGAGAGCTGCAGGCCGATCACGCCCGCGATCACCAGCCCGATCGAGATGATCTTCAGCGTGGAGACCAGGTCGCCGAGGAAGACCATGCCGTAGATCGCCGTCCCGGCGGCGCCGATGCCCGTCCACACGGCGTACGCCGGGCCCACGTCGATCTTCTTCAGGGAGAGGGTCAGCAGCCCGAAGCTGCCCAGCGCGAAGACGCAGAACGCGACCGTGGGCCACAGCCGGGTGAAGCCGTGGGAGAGCTTGAGACAGACGGCGAACCCGGTCTCCAGCAGCCCGGCCACGATGACCAGCAGCCACGCCATGTTTCGTCCTCCCCGCGTCCCCACGTCGACTGCTCCGTCTGGTCGGATCGGCCGGTGCGAGTAAGCATTCACCCGCCGTGCGTATGTCCAAACACCCGAAGGCCGGTCTCCGTCACGCCGTGCGGGCCGGTCGCACCCCGGAGGCCGGTCACACCGCGGAGATCAGTCCCCGTCCTTCCGCTCGCGCGTGGCCAGCAGACGGCGCAGGGAGTACAGCCGCGCGGGGTCCGCGTGGCCCTCGGTGACCCACGCGTCCAGCGCGCAGTCCTGCTCGTCGTGGCTGCACGCCCGCGGACAGCCCTCGGTGCCGGACTCCAGGTCCGGGAAGGCGTGGATCACGCGCGAGGGGTCGATGTGCGCGAGCCCGAAGGACCGTACGCCCGGGGTGTCGACCACCCAGCCCGCCGCCTGCCCGAGCGGCAGCGCGAGCGCCGAGGTGGTGGTGTGCCGGCCGCGGCCGGTCACCGCGTTCACATGGCCCGTCGTACGCCGCCGGTCCTCCGGTACCAGCGCGTTGACGAGCGTCGTCTTGCCCACGCCGGAGTGCCCGACGAACGCCGTTATCTTGCCGTCCAGATGCTCGCGCACCCGGTCCGCCGCGTCGCCGCTCTCCAGCTCCTCGCGGCTGGTGACGACGTACGGGATGTCCAGGTCGCCGTACAGCTCCAGGAGCTTGTCGGGCGGGGCGAGGTCCGACTTGGTCATGACCAGCAGCGGTTCCAGACCGCCGTCGTAGGCCGCGACCAGACAGCGGTCGATCAGCCGCGGGCGCGGCTCGGGGTCGGCGAGGGCCGTGACGATGGCGAGCTGGTCGGCGTTGGCGACGACCACGCGCTCGTAGGGATCGTCGTCGTCGGCGGTGCGGCGCAGGAGGGACGCGCGCTCCTCGATCCGGACGATCCGGGCGAGGGTGTCCTTGGCGCCGGACAGATCGCCCACGAGGGCGACGCGGTCGCCGACCACCGCGGCCTTGCGGCCCAGTTCGCGGGCCTTCATCGCCATGACCGCCCGTCCGTCGACGAGGCAGGTCAGCCGGCCGCGGTCGACGGTGAGGACCATGCCCTCGGCCGCGTCCTCGTGCTTGGGCCGGATGTTCGTCCGTGGCCGGTTGCCCTTGCGGTTGGGGCGGGTCCGGATGTCGTCCTCGTCGGTGTGCTTGCCGTAGCGGCGCATGATTCCAGTCCGCCCGTCAGTTCCCGAGCATCCCGGTCCACAGCTCGGGGAAGTCCGGCAGTGTCTTGGCGGTGGTCGCCACGTTCTCGATCTCCACGCCCTCGACCGCGAGGCCGATGACCGCGCCCGCGGTGGCCATGCGGTGGTCGTCGTACGTGTGGAAGACGCCGCCGTGCAGCGGGCGCGGGCGGATGTGGAGGCCGTCGGCGGTCTCCGTGACGTCGCCGCCCAGTTCGTTGATCTCCTTGGTGAGCGCGGCCAGGCGGTCCGTCTCGTGCAGCCGCAGATGGGCCACGCCGCGCAGGGTGGAGGGGGAGTCCGCGAGGGCCGCGACCGCCGCGATGCCGGGCGTCAGCTCGCCGACCTCGCCGAGGTCCACGTCGATGCCGTGGAGGGCACCCGAACCGGTGAACTCCAGGCCGCGCTCGGTCAGGACGCAGGAGCCGCCCATCTCGGTGAAGATCTCGCGCAGCCGGTCGCCGGGCTGGGTGGTGTGCGCGGGCCAGTCGGGGATCACGACCGTGCCGCCGGTCACCAGGGCGGCGGCGAGGAACGGCTGGGCGTTGGAGAGGTCGGGCTCGATCGTGAGGTCACGGCCGAGCAGGGCGCCCGGCGTGACCCGCCAGACGTCGGGCTCGCCGCCCGACTCCGGGGTGTCCACCTGGGCGCCGGCCGCGCGCAGCATGTCGACCGTCATCCGGATGTGCGGCAGGGAGGGCAGGGTCGAGCCCGTGTGGCGGACCTCGACGCCCTGGTTGAAGCGCGGGGCGGACAGCAGCAGGGCGCTCACGAACTGCGAGGAGGAGGACGCGTCGACCGACACCGGGCCGCCGTCCAGCGCGCCGGTGCCGTGCACGGTCAGCGGCAGCGCGCCGCGGCCGTCGTCGTCGATCCGGGCGCCGAGGACGCGCAGGGCGTCGATCACGCCGTGCAGGGGGCGCTCGTGGGAGCGGGCGTCGCCGTCGAAGCGGATCGGGCCGTCGGCGAGCGCGGCCACCGGGGGCAGGAAGCGCATCACGGTGCCCGCGTTGCCGACGTCGACCGTGGCCGGGCCGCGCAGCGCGGCCGGGATCACGCGCCAGGCCTCGCCGGAGCCGTCCGGACCGGCGGAGCTGGAGGACACCGTCTCCTCGATGCCCACGCCCATCGCGCGCAGCGCGGCGGCCATCAGCAGCGTGTCGCGGGAGCGCAGGGGGCGGCGCAGCCAGCCGGGCTCGGAGGCCAGGGCCGCGAGGACGAGAGCGCGGTTGGTGACCGACTTGGACCCCGGCACGTGGACCGTCGCGTCGACGGCTCCGCTCGCGTGCGGGGCGGGCCAGAGGGCGGTAGGTGCGGCGTTCAGGGTCATGCGCCCCACTTTAGGGCCTCTCGCTTGGACCATGCCGGGCTCGCGGGCTCTGGTGCCGTACCTCGCCGCGTTGTCGTCGGTTGGCAGGACTCCGCCCTGCCGCCCTCCTCCGCCTTGCGATGCACGGCACCAGAGCCCGCTCCCTGATCCGGCCTGGCCCAAACGAAAGACCCTAGTGCCAGGGCAGCGCCGAGAACCGTGGGCGGACCTGGCCTGTCAAGTCTCCAGCAGCCACCGTCCGCCGCCCATCAGCGCGCACAGCGACACCGTGTGGAACAGGAAGAGCCACAGGGCCGCCGGTACCTGCGTGAGCTGGGACAACTGGTCCGCGTCCGAGTCCCCGACGCCTTCGCGCCGCCGCTTCGCCTGGAGCTCGAAGGCCGGTCGTACGCCGCCGACCAGCAGGAACCACACCACCGCGTAGCCGAACGCGCCCTGCACCTGCGGCCCGGCCAGCCAGGACACCACCAGGAACAGGCCGCCGGTGACCACGACGGTCAGCACCCCGTACGCGTTGCGGATCATCAGCAGCATCGCCACGAGCAGCGCCGTGGCCAGCCACAGCAGCAGGGTGACGTGCCCGGCGGCGAGCAGGGCCGCGCCGCCGAGGCCGAGGAGCGGGGGAGCGGTGTACCCGGCGGCGGCCGTGAGGATCATGCCGAGGCCGTACGGCTTGCCGCGGCTGACGGTCAGGCCGCTGGTGTCGGAGTGCAGCCGGATGCCGGTGAGGGTACGGCCGGTGAGCAGCGCCACCAGTCCGTGACCGCCCTCGTGCGCGATGGTGATGGCGTTGCGGGCGGTCCGCCACACACCGCGCGGCACGACCACGGCGAGCGCGGCGACCAGGGTGGCGAACACGACCCACCGCTCCGGGGCGGGCTGGCTGGCGAGCACCCGGTCCCAGAGACCGGGCAGCGAGGTCAGGGCGAGGCTGTCCATCGGTGGTGGTGACTCCCGGGATCTTGCGGGGCGGATCTGGCAGTGTGGCACGTATGTGCGGACGGTATGCAGCGAGTCGCAGGCCCGAGGACCTCGCGGGGATCTTCGAGATCGAGCTGGGGGTGCCCCCCGAGGGCACCGAGTCCCCGGCGCCCGACTACAACGTGGCTCCGACCAAGGAGGTCTACGTGGTCCTGGACCGTCCTGTGAAGGACGCCGCGGACCGGCGTCCGGTTCGCCAGTTGCGCAGACTGAAGTGGGGACTCGTCCCGTCCTGGGCCAAGACGCCCGAGGGCGGCGCCCGGATGATCAACGCCCGCGCGGAGACGGTCCACGAGAAGCCGTCCTTCCGCCGCCCCTTCGCCGCCCGCCGGTGCATCGTCCCCGCGGACGGCTACTACGAGTGGGTCACCGGGAAGCAGGAGCGCGACCTGGAGGTCGAGGGGAAGAAGAAGCGACCGCGCAAGCAGCCGTACTTCGTCCTGCCCGCCGACGGCTCGGTCTTCGCGATGGCCGGCCTCTACGAGTTCTGGCGTGACCGGACGCTCCCGGACGACCATCCGCAGGCCTGGTGGGCGACCTGCTCGGTGATCACGACGGAGGCGGAGACGACCCCGCTGGCCGCGGCCCCCGCCGAAGGCCCGCGCTCCCTGGCCGAGATCCACCCCCGGATGCCCCTGATGCTCACCCCGGACCGCTGGGACGCCTGGCTGGACCCGGCCCGTACGGACCCCGGCGAGCTGCGCGCGCTGCTCACGCCTCCGCCCGCCGGACGGATGCGCGCGTACCCGGTCTCCACCGCGGTCAGCAACGTCCGCAACAACGGCCCGGAGTTGCTGAAGGAGCTGGACGGCCCCGAGGAGGGCACACTCTTCTGACGTGACAGACCCAGACGTGACAGACGTGACGGACGCAGCGGTGGTGGCGGAGAGCATCGAGCACATCGAGACCGAGGCCGGTACGGCCCGCCTCACCTGGCACCGGGCCGCCCGCGCGCGACTCGTCCTCGCCCTCGGCCACGGCGCGGGCGGCGGCATCGAGGCGCGGGACCTGCGGGCGCTGGCGCAGGTGCTGCCCGCGCACGGCGTGAGCGTGGCGCTGGTCGAACAGCCCTGGCGGGTGGCGGGCAAGAAGGTGGCCCCGGCGCCGAAGACGCTGGACACGGGGTGGCGCGGGCTGTGGCCCGCCCTGGAGAAGCCGGGGCTGCCCGTGATCGCCGGTGGGCGCAGCGCCGGGGCCCGGGTCGCCTGCCGCACGGCCACCGGACTCGGTGCCGCCGCGGTGCTCGCCCTCTCCTTCCCCCTGCACCCGCCGGGCAGGCCCGAGAAGTCCCGGGCCGACGAACTGCTCGGCACCGGCGTGCCCACCCTCGTCGTCCAGGGCGGCAAGGACCCCTTCGGGAAGCCGGAGGAGTTCCCCGACGGCCCGTTCGAGCTGGTCGAAGTCCCGTACGGCGATCACGGCTTCGCCGTGCCGAAGCGCGCGGACATCACCCAGGAGCAGGCCCTCGCGATCCTCACCGACGCCGTGGTGGCCTTCGTCGCGGCACGGATGTGACGCCCGGGAATGTTGCGGGGCGGGCCGCTGTTGTGGGGGTCAGACAGCACCTTCCGCGCTGCGCCGTCCGTACGAGAGGAAGTTCGCCGCATGGGTTCGACCATCTGCCCTCCCGCCCTGGACTGGACGGTGCTGCACTCGGCCAAGGCCGCCCCGATTCGAGCGGCGGCGGGTAAGGATGTTCGTCTATCCTCCGATTCCAGTGGGACCGCATTCGGTCCTGCCACGTCGCTGGAGGAGGTGGGTCCGGTCGCTGGGACCGACGCGGGGGCCGAGCACGGCCGGCCGGGGCAGCCCGAGGGCCAGGGCACGGGCAGGGAGTCGTCCGCCGCGCGCAGCGCGCGCTTCGAGCGGGACGCGCTCGAATTCCTCGACCAGATGTACTCGGCCGCGCTGCGCATGACGCGCAACCCGGCCGACGCCGAGGACCTGGTGCAGGAGACGTACGCGAAGGCGTACGCGTCCTTCCACCAGTTCCGTGAGGGCACCAACCTCAAGGCCTGGCTGTACCGGATCCTCACGAACACGTTCATCAACTCGTACCGCAAGAAGCAGCGCGAACCCCAGCGCAGCGCGGCCGAGGAGATCGAGGACTGGCAGCTCGCGCGTGCCGAGTCGCACATGTCGACCGGGCTGCGCTCCGCCGAGTCGCAGGCGCTCGACCACCTGCCCGACTCGGACGTGAAGGAAGCGCTGCAGGCGATCCCCGAGGAGTTCCGCATCGCCGTCTATCTCGCCGACGTCGAGGGCTTTGCGTACAAGGAGATCGCGGACATCATGGGGACACCCATCGGTACGGTGATGTCCCGGCTGCACCGAGGTCGGCGTCAACTGCGCGGCATGCTCGAGGACTACGCCCGAGAGCGCGGACTGGTCCCGGCCGGCGCCGGGGAGTCGAACGAAGCGAAAGGCTCGGGCTCATGAGCTGCGGAGAGCCGCACGAGACGGACTGCAGTGAGGTCCTGGATCATCTCTACGAGTTCCTCGACAGCGAGATGCCGGATGTCGATCGCAGCAAGATCGAGCACCACTTCGACGAGTGCTCGCCGTGCCTGGAGAAGTACGGCCTGGAGCGGGCCGTGAAGAAGCTGGTCAAGCGGTGCTGCGGCCATGACGACGTGCCGAGCGATCTGCGGGCCAAGGTCATGGGCCGGATCGAGCTGATCCGCTCGGGCGAGACGGTGCCCGACCACGATGTGACGGTGACCCCGCAGGAGTCCTGAACTCCCGCGTGAGGCAAGCCCCTTGGTGTTCCGCGCGCGACCCGTTCCGACCGGTCGCGCGGAGCGGTCATGTCCGCGCGAGCGCGGGGTAACCGATGGGTAATGAGCGCCCGTCCGGCCCTCCGTGGTTGGATGCGAGGAGAGGGTGTTCGGGGGCACATCGGCCCGCGGCCCCGCACGCGTCAAGGGACCGGCAGGCGGGACACGCGAGGGACTGGCAGGCGGGAATCGTGAGGATCTTCGGGAAGGGACGGCACCGGCCCTCCGCCTCCTGGCGGCAGGCGACCGACCGCGCGTTCACCCTGATCGGTGATGGCCGGTACGAGGACGCGGGAGCGCTGCTGACCCGCGCCGCGGACCTGGAGCCCTGGCTGTCGGAGTCCTGGTTCAACCTCGCCCTGCTGCACAAGTTCCGCCATGACTGGGAGCAGGCCCGCGCCGCCGGGCTGCGTGCCGTGGCCCTCCTGGAGAAGGAGGCGGGGGCGCCCGACTGGTGGAACGTGGGCATCGCCGCCACCGCCTTGCAGGACTGGCCGCTCGCCCGCCGCGCCTGGCAGGCGTACGGCCTGAAGGTGCCGGGCGGAGCCACCGTCTCCGGGGAGCCGACCGGGATGGCGCTGGGCAGTGCGGCCGTGCGGCTGTCGCCGGAGGGTGAGGCCGAGGTCGTCTGGGGGCGCAGGCTGGACCCCGCCCGTATCGAGGTGCTCTCCATCCCGCTGCCGTCCTCCGGGCGCCGCTGGGGCGAGGTCGTCCTGCACGACGGCGTGCCGCACGGCGAGCGCACGACGGCCACGGGGCACGCGTACCCCGTCTTCGACGAGATCGAGCTGTGGGCGCCCTCGCCGGTGCCCACCTGGGTCGTGCTGCTGGAGGCCGCGACCGAGGACGACCGGGACGCGCTGGAGCAGCTCGCCGCTGACGCCGGGTTCGCCGCCGAGGACTGGTCCTCGTCCGTGCGGCTGCTGTGCCGGATGTGCTCCGAGTCCCGGATGCCCTCCGACGAGGGCGACGGCGAGCATCTGGACCCGCACGACCACAGCGAGCCCGGACATCCGGGACCGCTGGGGCACCGCACGGCCGGGCGGCTGTGGGTGCCCGAGCGGGAGTGCGGTATCGCGGCGCCCGCCGCGCTGGTGCGCGGGCTGCTCGACGGCTGGGTCGCCGACAGCCCGGACTCCCGGGACTGGCGGGACCTGGAAGAGGTCTGCTGAGCGGAAGACCCGCCGGTCCCGTACCACCTCCGGGATCGCGGGGAGGAGACGGCCCCGCGCCCCGTAGGCTGTACTCGCAGGATTCGCAGAGGTCGCAGGAAGGCGTACGTCGGTCATGGCGCAGCAGGACACCGATCAGCAGCACACGGGCGTGCTCCCCGTGGACGACGAGGGTTTCGTCATCGACACGGAGGACTGCGAGGAGCGCGAGACGGCCTGGCGTGAGCGCGGGACGTCGCGGCCGATCACGGTCGTCGGCAACCCCGTGCTGCACAAGGAGTGCCGGGACGTCACCGACTTCGGTGACGACCTTCAGCAGCTCGTCGCGGACATGTTCACCAGCCAGCGCACCGCCGAGGGCGTGGGCCTCGCCGCCAACCAGATCGGCGTCGACCTGAAGGTCTTCGTCTACGACTGCCAGGACGACGAGGGCCGGCGGCACGTGGGCGTCGTCTGCAACCCCCGTCTGGTCGACCTGCCCGCGGACAAGCGCCGCCTGGACGACAACAACGAGGGCTGCCTGTCCGTACCGACCGCGTACGCTCCGCTCGCCCGCCCCGACTACGCCGAGGTCACCGGGCAGGACGAGAAGGGCAACGCGATCAAGGTGCGCGGCACGGGCTACTTCGCCCGCTGCCTCCAGCACGAGACGGACCACCTGTACGGCTACCTCTACATCGACCGCCTCTCCAAGCGTGAACGCAAGGACGCGCTGCGGCAGATGGCCGAGAACGAGCCCCGCTACCCCGTGGTGGCCAACGACTGAGCGAACCTTCGATGACGGCGCCCGGCCGGGATTCCTCCCCGGCCGGGCGCCGTTCTTTCGCTCGTATGTGCGAGGCATCCCGACCCTTGTACGCCTCACTGATCTCTCAGCAGTCGCAGAGGCGCATTCCTGGCACCGCGGGGGTAGTGAATGGGCAAATCCATTCCCGTGTCGGTCAGTTGTAGGGCTGAATGGAAAGGACACGGGGATGCGCAACGGCGCGCGCCCGGCACGGCAGGGGGCGTGCGTTATCGGCGGCTGAGAGGGGTTTGTCCGTGCCAGCTTTCCCGCACAGCACATCATCGACCACGACCGCGATCGCGGTTCCACCGGCACTGTCCCTGCCGGTGATCGAAACCGGGTTTCCCCGGCAACTGCACCCGTATTGGCCCCGCCTCCAGGAGAACACGCGCTCCTGGCTGCTGCGTCAGCGGCTCATGTCGGCGGACAAGGTCGCGGAGCACGCCGACGGGCTCTGCTACACCGACCTCATGGCGGGCTACTACATCGGGGCGCCCGAGGAGGTACTCCAGGCGATAGCCGACTACAGCGCGTGGTTCTTCATCTGGGACGACCGTCACGACCGTGACATCGTGCACCACCGGCCGGCCGCCTGGCGACGGCTCAGGTTCCGACTCCACCGGGCGGTGGGCGCTCCGAAGGAGCACCTGCTCCACCCGGATCCGCTGGTCGCGGCGTTCGCGGACAGTGTGCTGCGGCTGTACGCGTTCCTCGGCCCGCGGTGGAACGCGCGCTTCGAGCGGCACTTCCACGCCGTGATCGAGGCGTACGACGAGGAGTTCCGCAACCGCGCGCAGGGAGTCGTCCCGACCGTCGAGGACTACCTCGAACTACGGCGGCTCACCTTCGCGCACCACATCTGGACCGATCTGCTGGAGCCGAGCGCGGGGTGCGAACTGCCCGACGCGGTACGGAAACACCCCGCATACCGGCGGGCGGCGTTGCTGAGTCAGGAATTCGCCGCCTGGTACAACGATCTGTGCTCGCTCCCCAAGGAGATCGCGGGGGACGAGGTCCACAATCTCGGGATCAGCCTTATCCATCATCAGGGGTTGACCATCGAAGAAGCCATCAAGGACGTACGGCGCCGGGTGGAGGAATGCATATCCGAATTCCTGGGCGCCGAACGGGAATTGTTACGGTTCGCCGACACGCTCGCGGACGGAAGTACGGCGGGCCGGGAATTGAGCTTCGCGGTGAAGACGATCGTCGCCAACATGCGGAACTGGTTCAGCGCCGTGTACTGGTTCCATCATGAATCCGGCCGCTATCGGGTCGACAGTTGGGACGACCGCTCGACACCCCCTTATGTCGACAACGAAGCGGGAGGTGAGAAATGACCCTCGAATCCTCGGCCGGGGCCCCGGCCGCCGCCTCTGCGCGGGGTACTTCCTTGCGTGTCCCGCCGCTCGCCGGTGGCGGCCTCCCGCTGCTCGGCCATGGCTGGAAGCTGGCCCGCGACCCGCTGGGCCTGCTGTGCGGACTGCGAGACCACGGCGACGTCGTACGGCTCCGGCTCGGCCCGAAGACGGTCTACGCCGTCACGACCCCGGAACTGACCGGGGCCCTCGCGCTCAGCACCGACTACCAGATCGGCGGCGCGCTGTGGGAGTCCCTGGAAGGGCTGCTCGGCAAGCAGGGGGTGGCGACCACGAACGGGCCGCTGCACCGGCGCCAGCGCAGGGCGATCCAGCCCGCCTTCCGCAAGGAGGCCATCCCCGCCTATGGGCCGATCATGGAGGAGGAGGCGTATGCGCTGGTGGAGCGGTGGCGAGCCGACCCGCTCATCGACGTCACCGCCGAGTCGTTCCGGGTGGCCGTCCGGGTCGTCGCCCGCTGTCTGATGCGCGGCAGCTACATGGACGAACGCTCCGACCGGATCTGCGCCGCGCTCGCCACGCTCTTCAGCAGCATGTACCAGCGCATGGTGCTGCCGCTCGGACCGCTGTATCGCCTACCCATTCCGGCCAACCGCGAATTCGACCGCGCCCTGGCCGATCTGCATCTCCTGGTGGACGAGATCATCGCCGCCCGCCGGGCTTCCGGCCATAAGCCGGACGATTTGCTGGCCGCTTTGCTCGAGGCGAAGGACGAGAACGGCGCGCCCATTGGGGAACAGGAGATTCACGATCAGGTCGTCGCCATCGTCACCGCCGGAAGTGAAACGGTGGGATCGATGGTGATGTCCCTCCTCCAGGTCCTCACCGACCACCCCGAGCAAACGGACCGCATCCGGGCCGAGGTGAAGACCGTCGTCGGTGACCGGCCGGTCGCATTCGACGATGTCCGAAAGCTGACGCACACTGTGAATGTCATCGTGGAGTCAATGCGGATGCGTCCCGCCGTATGGATATTGACCCGCCGCGCGGTGACCGACGCCGAACTCGGCGGCTACCGGATCCCGGCCGGGGCGGACGTCGTCTACAGCCCGTACGCGATCCAGCACGATCCCCGCTCCTACGACCGGCCCACGGAGTTCGACCCCGACCGCTGGCTCCCGGAGCATGCCAAGGGCGTCCCCAAGTACGCGATGAGCCCGTTCGGCGTGGGCAACCGCAAGTGCCCCGGCGACCACTTCTCGATGGCCGAACTCACGCTCGTCACCGCGGTGGTGGCGTCCGCCTTCCGCTTCGAGCAGGCGCCCGGGTCCGACGACCGGTTCCGTATCGGCATCACGCTGCGCCCGCGGCGGCTGCGGCTGCGGGCCCTGCCCGGTGAGTGATCCGCTGAGTGATCCGGGGCGCTGACAACGGCGCACGGCCAGGAAGCCCGCAGGTCCCTGGCCGTGCGCCGGCGCGTCGGTGCGCTGTCGTACCGGTGGCGCCGGTCGCTCAGAAGTCCTCGTCGAGGTCGACGGTGCCCTCCACCGCGACCTGGTACGCCGAGGGGCGCCGCTCGAAGAAGTTGGTCAGCTCCTGGACACCCTGCAACTCCATGAAGGAGAACGGGTTCTCGGAGCCGTACACCGGGGCGAAGCCGAGACGCGTGAGGCGCTGGTCGGCGACGCACTCCAGGTACTGCCGCATCGACTCGGTGTTCATGCCCGGCAGACCGTCACCGCACAGGTCGCGCGCGAACTGCAGCTCGGCCTCGACGGCCTCGCGGAGCATGTCCGTGACCTGGTCGCGCAGTTCGTCGTCGAAGAGGTCCGGCTCCTCCTTGCGGACGGTGTCCACGACGTCGAAGGCGAAGCTCATGTGCATCGTCTCGTCACGGAACACCCAGTTGGTGCCGGTGGCCAGGCCGTGCAGCAGACCCCGGCTGCGGAACCAGTAGACGTAGGCGAAGGCGCCGTAGAAGAACAGGCCCTCGATGCACGCGGCGAAGCAGATGAGGTTGAGCAGGAAGCGGCGGCGCTCGGCCTTCGTCTCCAACCGGTCGATCTTGTCCACCGAGTCGATCCACTTGAAGCAGAACTCGGCCTTCTCGCGGATCGAGGGGATGTTCTCGACCGCCGCGAAGGCCGCGGCGCGGTCCTCCGGGTCGGGCAGATAGGTGTCGAGGAGGGTCAGATAGAACTGGACATGGACCGCCTCCTCGAAGAGCTGCCGCGACAGATACAGCCGCGCCTCGGGGGAGTTGATGTGCTTGTACAGCGTCAGCACGAGGTTGTTCGCCACGATCGAGTCGCCCGTCGCGAAGAACGCGACCAGCCGGCCGATCAGATGCTGCTCAGCGGGCGTGAGCTTCGCCAGGTCGGCGACGTCCGAGTGGAGGTCGACCTCCTCGACGGTCCAGGTGTTCTTGATGGCGTCCCGGTAGCGCTCGTAGAAGTCGGGGTAGCGCATCGGGCGGAGCGTCAGCTCGAAGCCGGGGTCGAGCAGGTTCTTGGAGGAGTGGGTGGACATTACTGGCATGCCTCGCAGGACTCGGGGTTCTCAAGGGAGCAGGCGACGGCGTCGGGGTCGGCGATCTGCTGGGCGGGGAGGGTGGCCTGGGCGCGGGCCGCGCGGGCGATCCGGGTCGCCGGGCGCGAGCGCAGGTAGTACGTCGTCTTCAGACCCTGCTTCCAGGCGTAGGCGTACATCGAGGAGAGCTTGCCGATGGTCGGCGTCTCCATGAAGAGGTTCAGCGACTGGGCCTGGTCCAGATACGGCGTGCGGTCGGCGGCCATGTCGATCAGACCGCGCTGCGAGATCTCCCACGCCGTGCGGTACAGCGTCCGTACGTCCTCGGGGATCCAGGCGAAGTCCTGCACCGACCCGTTCGCGTCGCGCAGCGCCTCACGGGTCCGGGCGTCCCAGACGCCGAGGTTCTTGAGGTCCTGCACCAGATACGAGTTGACCTGGAGGAACTCACCGGAGAGGGTCTCGCGCTTGAACAGGTTGGAGACCTGCGGCTCGATGCATTCGTACGCACCCGCGATCGAGGCGATGGTCGCGGTCGGCGCGATGGCCAGCAGCAGCGAGTTGCGCATGCCGACGGTGGCGATGCGCTCGCGCAGCGCCGCCCAGCGCTCGGGCCAGGTGGGCGTGACGCCGTAGTGGTCGGGGTGCAGCACACCCCGCGCGGTACGGGTCTTCTCCCAGGCCGGCACCGGGCCGCTGCGCTCGGCGAGGTCGGCCGAGGCCTCGTACGCGGCGAGCATGACGCGCTCGGCGATCCGCGTGGACAGGGCCTTGGCCTCCGGCGAGTCGAAGGGCAGGCGCAGTTGGAAGAAGACGTCCTGCAACCCCATGGCGCCGAGGCCGACCGGGCGCCACCGGGCGTTGGAGCGGGCCGCCTGCTCGGTCGGGTAGAAGTTGATGTCGACGACCCGGTCGAGGAAGGTGACGGCGGTACGGACGGCGGAGTCCAGCCGCTCCCAGTCGAGTTCACCCGCCGCGGTGTCGACGAACGCGCCCAGGTTGACGGAGCCCAGGTTGCAGACCGCCGTCTCGCCGTCGTCCGTGACCTCCAGGATCTCCGTGCAGAGATTGGAGGAGTGGACGACATGGCCCGGCTCGGCCGTCTGGTTGGCGGTGCGGTTGGCGGCGTCCTTGAACGTCATCCAGCCCTGGCCGGTCTGCGCGAGGGTACGCATCATCCGGCCGTACAGCTCACGGGCGGGCATCGTCTTGCGGGCGAGACCCTTCGCCTCGGCCGCGCGGTAGGCGGCGTCGAACTCCGCGCCCCACAGGTCGACCAGCTCGGGCACGTCGGAGGGCGAGAACAGCGACCACGGCTCGTCGGCGGCGACCCGGCGCATGAACTCGTCCGGCACCCAGTGCGCGAGGTTGAGGTTGTGGGTGCGCCGGGCGTCCTCGCCGGTGTTGTCGCGCAGCTCCAGGAACTCCTCGATGTCCAGGTGCCAGGTCTCCAGATAGACCGCCGCCGCGCCCTTGCGCCGACCGCCCTGGTTCACGGCGGCGACCGAGGCGTCGAGCGTCTTCAGGAACGGGACGATGCCGTTGGAGTGCCCGTTGGTGCCGCGGATCAGCGAACCCCGCGAGCGGATACGGGAGTACGACAGCCCGATGCCGCCGGCGTGCTTGGAGAGGCGGGCGACCTGGTGGTAACGCTCGTAGAGGGAGTCCAGCTCGTCCTTGGGGGAGTCGAGGAGGTAGCAGGACGACATCTGGGGGTGCCGGGTACCGGAGTTGAAGAGCGTGGGGGAGGAGGGCAGGTACTCCAGCCGGCTCATGAGTGCGTACAGCGCCGCGACCTCGTCCACGGCGTGGGCGGTGTCGTCCTCGGCGAGACCGGAGGCGACGCGCAGCAGGAAGTGCTGCGGGGTCTCGATGACCTTGCGGGTGATCGGGTGCCGCAGCAGATAGCGGCTGTGCAGGGTGCGCAGGCCGAAGTAGCCGAAGCGGTCGTCGCCGGCGGGGTCCACGAGCGCGTCGAGGCGGTCGGCGTGGAGGCTGACGAACGTGGCCGTGCGGTCGGCGATGAGCCCTTCCCGGTGCCCGACGGCGATGGACTCCGTGAAGGACGTGACCTGCTGCGAGGCGGCCTCGGCGGCGATGGAGAGCGTCAACAGCCGTGCGGCGAGCCGGGAGTAGGCGGGGTCCTCGGAGATGAGCCCGGCCGCGGCCTCCGTGGCCAGCTCGCGCAGCTCCGCCTCGTCCGCCCGCGCGGAGCGGCCCCGCAGCGCGGCGGCGGCCACCCGGCCGGGGTCCGCGTCGGGGAGGTCGGCGGTCAGCTCGGTCAGGGTCCGCAGCAGGGCGGCACCGGGACCGTCGGTCCCGTCGGTCGCCGCGAGTGTCGCTGAAGCCGGTTCGGCTGGCGCGATGGTCACGTAGGGCTCTCCCTCGCTCGGCACGGGGCCTGGCAGAGGGCGGAGGCGGGCTCACGAGCGCGTGCGGGCGCGTCGCGTCCACCGGCCCATTCCACGAGGCCCGGACGTCAGGGCGCCCGGACCGGACGGTCGGGCGCTGCTGTCGGCAGGTCCTCGGACTGGACCTCGTACACCACCCCGTCCGGGGACGGAGGCGTACAAGTACACCGTTGCGGGACAGTTCCGGATTCGCACCGGATTCCCCTGCGGCGACAGCGAGCACGAGCATACATCTTGTGCCGGGTCGCCATGCCACCACCACATGTTGTGGCTGTATGGGTCGTAGTGGATCAGATAGCCCATGGCCTCGGGGCATGTCAGAGTGTCAACGCATAGGTGAGAAGGGTGACGTCGGTGAGTTCGGGGACGGGGTTCCAGTCGCGGTCGGGGGTGCGCGTGAAGCCGAGGCGGGTGTAGACACGGTGGGCGGAATGCATGGTGCGCTGGGTCGACAGGACGAGGCGCGCACAGCCCGGGACGGCCCGTGCGCGGTCGACACAGGTGCGTACGAGAGCCTCGCCGATGCCCCGGCCGCGCGCGTCACGGGAGACCGCGAGCATGCGTATCTCGGCCTCCCGGGGCCCGGCGATGTCGGCCATGGGGCCGCCGGAGGGGACGAAGGTCACGCCGCCGAGCACCCGGTCGCGGTCGACGGCCACCAGCACCTCGGCGGTGGCGGCCCGCGCGGCCACGTCCCGCAGCACGCCGAGGTAGGGGTCGCTGTCCCCGAAGTCGAGCAGCCCGTCCTGGAGGTAGGCCTGGGCGGTGATCTCCCCGAGGGGGCCGTACTCGGCGGCCTGCGCCCGCCGGATCAAGATGTCCATGGGGTCAGTGTGCGGGACGGGGTCAGTGTGCGGGACGGGCGCGACAACGGGCCGCCGGATGTCCGTCCGACGGCCCGCGATCGGGTCACGCGCGCTGTGCGCTCACCGCGTGCTCAGTGCGCCGCCTCCGTCAACTCGGCCTGGACGCCCGGGTCCCCGGCGTCCGCCGTGTAGTCCTCCGGCTTGGTCTCGTCGACCCCCTCCGGGGCCTTCAGCGCCCGCAGGACGACCGTCACGACCACCGTGACCAGGATGTTCAGCACGAAGGCCGTCAGGCCGATGTAGCCGATCTCGCCGATCCCCGGGATCTCCTTCGACGAGCCGCCGAAGTGCTTCTGGGTCGGGGAGGCGACGCCGTACGCGGCGACCGTGCCGTACACCATGCCGACCGCCCAGCCCGCCAGCAGCGCCCAGCGGTGGAACCAGCGGGTGAACAGGCCGCCGACCAGCGCCGGGAAGGTCTGGAGGATCCAGATACCGCCCAGGAGCTGGAAGTTGATCGCCACGGTCTTGTCCATCGTCAGGACGAAGACCAGGGCGCCCACCTTCACCAGCAGGGACACGAGCTTGGAGACCTTCGTCTCCTGCGCCGCCGTGGCGTCCGGCTTGATGAAGTCCTTGTAGATGTTGCGGGTGAACAGGTTCGCCGCCGCGATCGACATGATCGCCGCCGGGACCAGCGCGCCGATGCCGATCGCCGCGAAGGCCACGCCCGCGAACCAGTCCGGGAACATGTCCTCGAAGAGCTGCGGAATCGCCAACTGGCCGTTGTCCACCTTGATCCCGGCGGCGATCGCCATGAACCCGAGCAGCGCCAGCAGACCCAGCATCAGCGAGTACAGCGGCAGGATCGTGGTGTTGCGGCGGATCACGTCACGGCTGCGCGAGGACAGCGTCGCCGTGATCGAGTGCGGGTACATGAACAGCGCGAGCGCGGAGCCGAGCGCGAGCGTGGCATAGGTCCACTGACCGCCCGCGGCCGGGACCACCCCGCCCGCACCCGTCGACGTGAACTTCTCGCCCGCCTTCGCGAAGATCTCGTCGAAGCCGCCCAGCTTGATCGGGATGTAGATGATCGCCACCGCGATCACGATGTAGATCAGCGTGTCCTTCACGAACGCGATCAGGGCGGGGGCCCGCAGACCCGAGGAGTAGGTGTACGCGGCGAGCACACCGAAGGCGAGCAGCAGCGGGAGGTCCTTCACGAACCAGTTCGCGTTCTCGCCGCCGCCCACGCCCATCACGTCCAGCACGGCCTGGATGCCGACCAGTTGGAGGGCGATGTACGGCATCGTCGCCAGGATGCCGGTGATCGCCACCGCCAGGGACAGGCCCTTCGAGCCGAACCGGCCGCGGACGAAGTCCGAGGTCGTCACGTAGCCGTGCCGGTGCGAGACCGACCACAGCCGGGGCAGGAAGGTGAAGATCAGCGGATAGACCAGGATGGTGTACGGCACCGCGAAGAAGCCCGCGGCACCGGCCGCGTAGATCGCCGCCGGGACGGCGACGAACGTGTAGGCCGTGTAGAGGTCGCCGCCGAGCAGGAACCACGTGACCCAGGTGCCGAACGACCGCCCGCCCAGGCCCCATTCGTCCAGGCTGTGCTCGTTCTCCGCCTTGCGCCAGCGCGCCGCGAGGAAGCCCATGACCGTGACGGCCAGGAAGAAGAAGATGAAGACGCCGAGAGCGACGCCGTTCACGTCGTTCTTCACTGCGACGCACCCCCCTTCCGGGAGGCGCGGGCGCGCTGGTCACGCTGCCAGAGCTGGTAGGCGAGCACCGTCAGGACGGTGGAGATCAGCACCCACGCCATCTGGTACCAGTAGAAGAAGGGGATGCCGATCAACGTGGGGTCCGTCTTGGCGTAGGAGCCCACCCACAACATCGCCACGAAGGGCGCTACGAGGCAGAGTGCGATGACGACGCGCAGGGGCGTCACCATCGGCTCTCTGCTCCCATCCGACTGATCCGACATGCGGGGGCTCCACTTCCTGCTGATCACCTGTGTGATGGGCAGGAAATGTAGGTGACGGGGTGGCGGAGGGGAAGACCTTGTCCGCAGTTCGGTCCCGCGTATACCGGTTCGGCAACGGTCGGCCGCCCGTGGTTGTCAGCCCGTGTGTCGGTCCTGGTGTCAGCCTCTGTCCCTGTGTGTCAGCCCCGGTTGTCCCTGTGTGTCCGTGCCTGTGCCGGTCAGTCCTGGGGCCGCTTGAGCCGTGCGACGAACTTGTAGCGGTCCCCGCGGTACACGGAGCGGACCCACTCCACCGGCTTGCCCTCCTGGTCCAGCGAGTGCCGGGAGAGCATCAGCATCGGCAGGCCCACGTCCGTGCCGAGCAGGCCCGCCTCGCGCGGGGTGGCCAGCGAGGTCTCGATGGTCTCCTCGGCCTCCGCGAGACGGACGCCGTAGACCTCCGCGAGCGCCGTGTACAGGGAGGTGTACTTGACCAGCGAGCGGCGCAGCGCCGGGAAGCGCTTGGCGGACAGATGCGTGGTCTCTATGGCCATCGGCTCGCCGCTCGCCAGGCGCAGCCGCTCGATCCGCAGCACCCGGCCGCCGGCCGAGATGTCGAGGAGCCCGGCGAGGGTGTCGTCGGCGGTGACATAGCCGATGTCCAGCAGTTGCGAGGTCGGTTCGAGGCCCTGGGCGCGCATGTCCTCGGTGTAGGAGGTCAGTTGGAGCGCCTGTGAGACCTTCGGCTTGGCGACGAACGTGCCCTTGCCCTGGATGCGCTCCAGCCGCCCCTCCACGACCAGTTCCTGGAGGGCCTGGCGCACGGTCGTGCGCGAGGTGTCGAACTCGGCGGCCAGGGTGCGCTCGGGGGGTACCGGGGTGCCGGGCGGCAGCGTCTCCGTCATGTCGAGCAGATGCTTCTTCAGGCGGTAGTACTTGGGTACGCGCGCGGTGCGGACGGTCGGCCCGCCCCCGCTCTCCGCACCGCTGACGTCGGTGGTCATGCTCTGCCTTCCCGGCTCCGTACGCCGAAGCGGCCGACCGGCCGTCGGCCACGGCTCCATCGTGGCACGGCTTCATGGGGGAGCGATCCGCCGAGGATCCGCTCGCATGGTCCGCGCTCCCGGCCACGCGGCCGTGGATCCCTTCTGTATACCGTCGGCGGCTCTTGCTGGTCTAGTCCACAGCGCCCGAAGGGGGCCGGACGGACCGTGGCCGGTGGGCCCGCCGGGCGGCGGTCGGCGGGCTCACCGATTTCGCCGGACCCATCCGCAAAGGTCCTCGCATATCAGGATTCCTGCTTAAAGGTCCTTGCATATGTAGGTCCCATAACGGACCCCTGGAGCACCCTGAACGCCCTTGACACGCCTATTGGTCTGGGCCAAGCTCCCCGTACTGGTCTACACCATTGGTCCAGTCCCGGCCCCATGGGCGGTGTGCGCTGACACTACGACCGTCGCTCAACCGCGGGGAGGCAGGGGGGTTTGTGGCATCCCTGAGGAGGGTGGCGTGAAGCGCAAGCTGGTAGCCGCGATCGGTATCGCGGGCATGATGGTCTCCATCGCGGCGTGCGGGGACAGCGACGGCAAGTCCGGGGGCTCGGACGCCAAGGAACTCACCGTCTGGCTGACGGTCGACGCCCAGAACAACTGGCCCGCGCTGGTGAAGGCCGCCGACGACGCGGTGATCAAGAAGCACCCCGGCCTCAAGATCAAGCACGAGTACTACGGCTGGCCGGACAAGAACACCAAGCTCGACGCGGTCCTCGCCACCGACAAGGCGCCCGACGTGGTCGAGATGGGCAACAGCGAGATGCTCGGCTACATGGTCAAGGGCGCCTTCGCCCCCGTCGACGCGGCGAAGTTCGACAACTCCGCCCAGTGGCTGGACGGCCTCAAGACCTCGGTGACCTACGAGGGCAAGACCTACGGGGTGCCGTACTACGCCGGTGGCCGCGTCGCCACCTGGCGCAAGGACGTGGCCGCGGCGGCCGGCGTCAAGGCGACCCCGACGACGTACAAGGAACTGACCGCCGCCCTGGACAAGATCCAGAAGAAGGAAGGCGACAAGTTCAACGCCTGGTACCAGCCGACGCGCGACTGGTACGCCGCCATGTCCTTCGTGTACGACGCGGGCGGCTCCATAGCCAAGGAGGAGGGCGGCCAGTGGAAGGCCAACCTCTCCTCGGCCGAGTCCCTCAAGGGCCTCACCGCGTTCAAGAAGGTCATCGACGACTACATGCACGGTGACAAGACCAAGGACGAGTCCGACCGCTACATCGTCTACGGCCAGGGCAAGTCTGGCATGATCTTCGGCGCCGCCTGGGAGGGCGCGACCTCGGCCGATCCGAAGAACGACAAGACGGGCAAGCTCAAGGACAACCTCGAGAGCTTCGTGATGCCCGGCCCGTCCGGCAAGAACATCCCCGTGTTCCTGGGCGGTTCGGACCTCGCGGTCCCGGTGAAGTCCACGAAGCAGGACCTGGCCGCCGAGTGGATCAACGCCCTCACCGGCCCCCAGGGCCAGAAGGGCCTGATGGCCAAGGGCAACCTGCCCAACAACAAGACCGACCTCGCCACGCTGAAGAAGGACCCGGCGACGGAGGTCCCGGCCACCGCGGCCGAGTCCAACTGGTTCGTCCCGATGGCACCGGGCTGGGGCCAGGTCGAGAAGGCGCAGATCCTCCAGACCATGCTCCAGGAGATCGGCACCGGCAAGAAGTCGGTCGAGGCCGCCGCGAAGGACGCGGACACCGCGATCGACAAGGTCATCAACACCAAGTGACCCGCGCGCGGGGCCCCGTCCGGCATCTCCCGGACGGGGCCCCGCCTCCCGCACGACCGCGCCGGGCGGCCCCGCCCGAGGCGGTCGTGCGGGGCTCTGCCGTCGTACGACCTGAGGGACGCTGAGGAGCGCACCATGAGTGCCGCAGACACCACCACCCCTGCCAAGGTGCCGCCGCCGCGGCCCGCGCCGCCACCGGACGTCCCCGAACAGCCGCGCCAGAAGCGGCGATCGGCGGTGACCGCGGCCCCCTGGGCGCTGCTCGCGCCCTGTCTGCTGATCCTCGCGCTGGTGATGGGCTATCCGCTGGTCCGGCTGGTCACCCTGTCCTTCCAGACGTTCGGCCAGTCGCAGCTCTGGGGCTTCAAGCCCGCCGAGTCGGCCGGCTTCGCCAACTTCACCCATGTGCTGGGCGACAGCGGGTTCTGGGCGGTCGTCCTGCGCACGATCGTCTTCGCCGCCGGTTCGGTGATCTTCACCATGGTCATCGGCATGCTGATCGCGCTGCTGCTCCAGCGGGTCTCCGGCTGGGTGAAGACCCTCGTCAACATCGTGCTCGTGGCCAGTTGGGGCATGCCGATCATCGTCGCGACCACGGTCTTCAAGTGGCTCTTCGACTCGGACTACGGCGTCTTCAACGCGCTCCTCAGCAAGCTGCCCGGCGTCGACATGATCGGCCACAACTGGTTCGCGAGCGGACCGGAGGGCCTGCTGGTGATCATGCTCCTGGTGGTCTGGGGCGCCGTCCCGTTCGTGGTCATCACCCTCGGGGCGGGCCTCACCCAGGTGCCCAAGGAGCTGGAGGAGGCGGCCCGGCTCGACGGCGCGGGCGCCTGGGGCGTCTTCCGCCATGTGACCCTGCCGATCCTCAAGCCGATCATCGTGATGCTCACGACGCTCTCGGTCATCTGGGACATGGGGGTCTTCCCGCAGGTGTTCGTGATGCGCAACGGTCACCCCGAGGCCGAGTTCCAACTGCTGACGACCTATTCGTACGACAAGGCGTTCGTGGTCAACGACTACGGCCAGGGCTCCGCGATCGCCCTCGTCACCGTGGTGCTGCTGCTCGGTGTCGTCGCCGTCTACATGCGCCAGATGCTCAAGATCGGAGAGGTGGAATGAGCGCGATCGCCGCGTCCGGGCGCCGACGGGGGAAGTCCAGGCTCGGCTGGAACCTCCTCGGACTGTTCGTCTTCGTCACCGCGGGCTTCCCCGTCTACTGGATGCTCAACACGGCCTTCAAACCGGCGAAGGACGCCATCGACCCGGACCCGAGCCTGCTGCCGACCGGCCTCACGCTCGCCAACTTCCGCCGGGCGCTGGACATCTCGGACTTCTGGGGACCCGTCGGCCGCAGCCTCGTCGTGTCGCTGACGGTGGTCGTGATCGGCATCCTCGTCGGCCTGCTGGCCGCGCTCGCCATCTCCCGCTTCGCCTTCCGCGGCCGGAAGATCGTGATCGTCGGCATCCTCGCGGTCCAGATGGTCCCGCTCGTCGCCATGATCATCCCGGTCTTCCTGCTCCTCAACGACCTCGGTCAGTACGACAGGCTCTCCGGCCTCATCATCACGTATCTGACCTTCATCCTCCCGTTCACGGTGTGGACGCTGCGCGGCTTCATCGTCAACATCCCGCGCGAGCTGGAGGAGGCGGCCATGGTCGACGGCTGCTCCCGCACCGGCGCCTTCCTCCGCGTGGTCTTCCCGCTGCTCGCCCCCGGCCTGGTCGCCACCTCGGTCTACGGCTTCATCCAGGCCTGGAACGAGTATCTGTACGCCCTGATGCTGATGAGCCAGCAGAACCAGACCGCGACCGTCTGGCTCGGCAACTTCACCACCAAGCACGGCACCGAGTACGCCCCGATGATGGCCGGCTCCACGATGATGGCGGTGCCGATCGTCGTGCTCTTCCTCCTCGTCCAGCGCAAGATGGCCGCGGGTCTCACCGCGGGCGCCGTGAAGGGATAACGCCACCCGATGACGACCTACGCCGACGGTACCGACACCCTCACCCGTGACGCCCTGACCGTCCTTCAGCCCGGCTTCACCGGCACCACGGCCCCCGACTGGCTGCTGCGCCGGCTCGGCGAAGGCCTCGCGTCCGTGGGCCTGTTCGGCCGCAACATCACATCACCCGACCAACTGTCCGCCCTGACCGCCCAGTTGCGCGCCGAGCGCGACGACGTCCTCGTCGCCATCGACGAGGAGGGGGGCGACGTCACCCGCCTCGAAGTCGGCACGGGATCCTCCTTCCCGGGCAACCACGCGCTCGGCGCCGTGGACGACGTGGAGCTGACCCGCCAGGTGGCGCACGAACTCGGCCGCCGCCTCGCCGCCTGCGGCGTGAACCTCAACTGGGCGCCGTCCGCCGACGTGAACTCCAACCCCGCGAACCCGGTGATCGGCGTACGGTCCTTCGGCGCCGACACCCACCTGGTGGCCCGGCACACCGCCGCCTACGTCACCGGCCTCCAGTCCGCCGGGGTCGCCGCCTGCACCAAGCACTTCCCCGGACACGGCGACACGGCCGTCGACTCGCACCACGCGCTGCCGCGTATCGACGCGGAGCCCGAGGTGCTCCAGGAACGCGAACTCGCCCCGTTCCGCGCGGCGATCGCCGCGGGCACCCGCGCGGTGATGAGCGCGCACATCCTGGTCCCGGCCCTCGACCCGAACCGCCCCGCGACCCTGTCCGCGCGCATCCTGACCGAGCTGCTGCGCGGCGACCTCGGCTACGACGGCCTGATCGTCACCGACGGCATGGAGATGCGGGCGATCGCCGGGACCTACGGCATCGAACGCGGCAGCGTCCTCGCCATCGCGGCCGGTGCCGACGCGATCTGCGTGGGCGGCGGCCTCGCGGACGACGCGACGGTACGCGGCCTGCGGGACGCGCTGGTCACGGCCGTACGCTCGGGCGAACTGCCCGAGGAGCGGCTCTTCGAGGCGGCGGAACGCGTACGGGCACTGGCCCGCTGGACGGCGTCCGCGGCCCGCAGCGGCGCCGCCGGGCGGGAGACGACCGGCAGCGACATCGGCCTGCTGGCGGCCCGGCGCGCGCTCACGGTCACCGGGGCGGCGGACTTCACCCCGCTCACCGCGCCGCCCTACGTCGCCGCGTTCACCCCCGTCGCGAACATCGCCGTGGGTGACGAGACCCCGTGGGGTGTGGCCGCGGAACTGCTGCGGCTGCTGCCCGGCACGGAGACGGGCACCTTCGCGGGCGACGAGGCGGGGAAGGCGGCCCTGGCGGTCGCCGGGGAGCGGCGGATCGTGGCCGTGGTCCGCGACGAGCACCGTCACCCGTGGATGACCCGGGCCCTCGACACGCTCCTCGCGCGGCGGCCCGACACGATCGTGGTCGAGATGGGCGTCCCCGGTGCCGCTCCCCGTGGCGCCCTGCACCTCGCCACCTACGGCGCGGCCCGCGTCTGCGGCCGGGCGGCGGCGGAGGTCATCGCAGGCGCGTAGCTCCGTCCGGCTTCATCGGTGAAGGTGCCGGTCACCCCGTGGTGACCGGCACCTTCCTCGTGCCCTGCCGCTGAAGCGCTAAATGCCCTGCCAGTCCGGCTTGTTGGCGTACGCGTGCCGGAAGTAGGCGGCGAGCTTCAGCTTGGACGCGGCGGCCTCGTCGACGACGACCGTCGCATGCGGGTGGAGCTGGAGCGCGGAGGCCGGGCAGACCGCGGCGACCGGGCCCTCGACGGTCGCGGCGACCGCGTCCGCCTTGCCCTCACCGGTCGCGAGAAGCACGAGATGCCGCGCCTCCAGGATCGTCCCTATGCCCTGGGTGAGCACATGGTGCGGCACCTGATCGATGTCGCCGTCGAAGAAGCGCGCGTTGTCGACGCGGGTCTGCTCGGTCAGTGTCTTGATGCGCGTACGCGAGGCGAGCGAGGAGCACGGCTCGTTGAACCCGATGTGCCCGTCGGTCCCGATCCCGAGCAACTGGAGGTCCACGCCGCCGGCCGCGGCCAGCGCGCTGTCGTACGCCGCGCACGCGCCCGGGATGTCCTCGGCGGTGCCGTCGGGCCCCATGAACGCGTCCATGCCGATCCCGAGCGGCTCCAGGACCTCTCGCCGCAGGACGGAGCGGTACGACTCCGGATGCTCGGCCGGCAGCCCCACGTATTCGTCGAGCTGGGCGATCCGCGCCCGCGAGGCGTCCACGGCGCCGGAGCGCACCTTGGCCGTCAGCGCCTCGTACACGGGCAGCGGGGTGGAGCCGGTGGCCACACCGAGCAGGGCGTCGGGCTTGCGGCCGAGCAGCCGCGCCATGGCCTCGGCGATCAGTTCGCCGCCCACCCGGGCGTCCGGGACGATGACAACTTCCACAGGGGGCCTGCCGATCTGAAGAGGGCACTCAACTGGGACCCGGAGGGACTGTGTGGAGACTACGGTTGAGATCTATGTGGTTTAGACCAATCTAACAGAAGTGCCGTCTTCGGCGGGAGGGTTGAGGCGGGGGGCCGGGTGGGTAGCTGGTCGGGTGGCTGGTAAAGAGAGCACAACAAACCGTTGCCGACGCATGGACACGTGCCGGGGGACACAGGAACATGGTCTATGACACGTGGTCTACACCACAAAACGTAGGTAAAGTAAGTAAAGCGCCTGCGCGTTGCCGTGGTTGAGGTGCGTGCGAGGTGCGTGGCACACATGAACCTCCGTCTTCCCCGCACAGGAAGACGGACCGAGGAACCGGCGCTCTCTGCCCTGACCGCTCCGGCTCCTCGACCTTCGGCCGACCGGGACCGCACACCCACGGCCGTTGCTGCTCCGGGCTGCGGTGCCGGGAGGGTTGAGGGTCCCTCCCAGGCGCCGCGGCCCGCGGGTGTCCCAGGGGACGCCCCGAGCTGATTTCGAGCGATGTCCCAGGCCCCAGGTACGCTCGCAACTGTGCCCTCCATGAACGAGCTGGTCCGCCAGCACACCACCCTGAGCGACTCCGACCTGGAGTGGCTGCATCTGCTGGTGTCGGAGTGGCAGCTTCTCTCCGACCTCTCCTTCGCCGACCTGGTGCTGTGGGTGCCCACGCGCGACGGCACGCGCTATGTCTCGGTGGCCCAGATGCGCCCCAACACCGGCCCCACCTCGTACCAGAACGACATGGTCGGCCATCTCGTCCCGCGCGGCCGTCGCCCCATGCTGGACGCCGCCCTGGACGAGGGCCGGATCGTGCGCGAGGGCGACCCCGAGTGGCGCGAGGAGGTCCCGGTCCGGGTCGAGTCCATTCCCGTCCGCCGGGAGGGGCGCATCCTCGGCGTCATCGCGCGCAACACCAACCTGCTGACCGTACGGACCCCGAGCCGCCTGGAGCTGACCTACCTCCAGAGCGCCTCCGACCTGGCCCAGATGATCGCCGCCGGGGCCTTCCCGCTCCCCGGCCAGCAGGTCGACATGGACGCCTCGCCGCGCGTCGGCGACGGACTGATCCGGCTGGACGTGGACGGCATCGTCCAGTACGCCTCGCCCAACGCCCTGTCGGCCTACCACCGGCTGGGCCTGGCCGCCGATCTCGTCGGACACCACCTCGGCCGGACCACCGCCGAACTCGCCCCGTCCCGGGGCCCGGTGGACGAGGCGCTCGCCAAGGTGGCCAGCGGCTGGGCGCCGCGGGAGTTCGAGATCGAGGCCCATGACGGGGTGATCCAGTTCCGGACGATCCCCCTGAAGCCCAAGGGCACCCGGATCGGTTCGCTGGTCCTGTGCCGGGACGTCACGGAACTGCGCAGGCGCGAGCGCGAGTTGATAACGAAGGACGCGACCATCCGGGAGATCCACCACCGGGTGAAGAACAACCTCCAGACGGTCGCCGCCCTGCTGCGGCTACAGGCCCGGCGGATCGGTTCCGCGCAGGGACGGGAGGCGCTCGAAGAGGCCGTACGACGCGTGGGCTCGATCGCGATCGTGCATGAGACGCTGTCTCAGAACCTGGACGAGCGCGTGGAGTTCGACGAGATCGCCGACCGTGTGCTGGCGATGGTCACCGAGATCTCGCCCGGCAAGGTCACCGGCCGACGCACCGGACGCTTCGGCATCCTGGACGCCGAGGTCGCCACCCCGCTCTCCATGGCGCTGACCGAGGTGCTGCAGAACGCCCTCGAGCACGGCTTCCAGCAGGACCGGACCGGCACGGTCGAGGTGTCGGCGGTGCGCGGCGGGACCGCGAAGGAGGGCCGCCTGCTGGTCACCGTCAAGGACGACGGGATCGGCCTGCCCGAGGGCTTCGACGCGCACCGGGCGGGCAACCTCGGCCTGCAGATCGTACGGACCCTGGTGGAGGGCGAGTTGGGCGGCGACTTCGACATGGTCTCCGGCCCCGAGGGCGGGACACGGGTCATCCTGGACATCCCGGTGCGGACGCAGAAGTAGCGGGCCGACCACAGCAATGAGCCCCGGACCACGAATGGTCCGGGGCTGAAAGCTGATGTCCGGCTGCTGCCGGCTACTGCGCGCTGCGGCTCGGGGGGCGGGAGACGCTCTCGCTGTCTACGACGTCGTGCCGTGAGACACGGATGCCGCCAGGCTCAGGCTCGTACGGGGTGGGTGTGTCAGGCGGAGGCCTGACGAGCCCGGTTGCGAGCGGCGCGGCGCTTCATGGCGCGGCGCTCGTCCTCGCTGAGACCACCCCAGACGCCGGAGTCCTGACCGGACTCGAGCGCCCACTGCAGGCACTGCTCGATCACCGGGCAGCGGCGGCAGACGGCCTTGGCTTCCTCGATCTGCAGCAGCGCGGGACCGGTGTTGCCGATGGGGAAGAAGAGCTCGGGGTCTTCCTCGCGGCAAACGGCGTTGTGACGCCAGTCCATGGCTGCTACCTCTCCTTGGTATTACGTGCAGGGTGCTTGTGAATGTGAACGCTTTCACGAATCCCTCGACAAGTGAAGGGCCTAGCGTCAGATGTGCTGACGTGGTCCTTTGGATTGAGGAGGGGTTCGGGCTCTCTGTGGGGGTCGATGGTGCGAGCCGTCCCGAGCGCCACGTAGAGACTCGCAAACCTCAGCGGCGGATACAACCCCTTCCGGAAAGTTTTTTTTGATTCCTTGGTGTCGACTAGGTCACAGCCGTACTTCCAAGGGGTGGACCCTGGCCTAAACGTTCGAGTGAAAGGACTTTGGCCTCTTCTGCTCACACAATCACACGCAGTGCACGGCGTACGCCTGTGAACGTCACGCTCGTACGGACGCCCAGGTGATCACCGTCCATCTGGAGGGGGAGTGGCGCCTTCGAATGCAAGGTGAACTCGGTCAGATCATGAAGAGAGATCGCGTTCTTGCCGTGCGGCCCGCGGTCGGGGGACGAAGTGAGCAACTGGGTCGCATACCGGGCAACCGAAGCCGTCGACATGCGACGGAGGGCGAGTATGTCGAGCCCGGTATCGAACGAGGCCTTAGGCGACGCGTACACCGGACGATTGCCGAGAAACGTCCAGGGCGCGGTGTTGCAGATTATGGACATGACGAGATCGGTGATCGGCTCTTCGCCGGCGCGTTCCAGCGTGATCATTCCGTGCCTGCGATGGGGATCGTCCAGAAACTGACGCATCGCTTGGCGCAGATACAACGCATGGGTGGAACGCTTGCCCTGTTCCCGATGCTGTTCGACCCGGCCGACCACACCCGCGTCGAAGCCGAGTCCGGCGTTGAAGGTGAACCAGCGGGCGGGCGCCGCCTCGTCCTCGGTCCCCGGGGTGCCCGCGGCGATCCCGAGGCCCACCGTGTACTCGCGGCGCTCGCGCAGCGCGTCGAGGAGCGCGCCCGTGGCCTCCACCGGGTCGTTGGGCAGGCCGAGCGCGCGGGCGAAGACGTTCGTCGAACCGCCGGGGACCACGGCGAGACCGGGGAGGTGCTCCGGGTCGGGGCCGCGGTACAGCAGGCCGTTGACGACCTCGTTGACCGTGCCGTCGCCGCCGAGCGCCACGACCAGCTCGACGTCATTGCTCTCCGCCGCCTGCCGACCGAGGTCCCGGGCATGCCCGCGGTACTCGGTGGTCACCACGTCGAGCTTCATCTCACTCGCCAGCGCGTGGATGAGAACGTCACGCGTTCGTGCGCTTGTGGTGGTTGCCGCCGGGTTGACCACGAGAAGTGCACGCATGGGGTGCAGCGTACCTACTGAGGGGTACCGACCGGGACCGAGGTGGGAATTCCGTAAGAGACGAGAGGGACCGGGGCCGCGCCGGGACGGGCGCCGAGAGGTTCGCCGGGACGGGCGCCGAGGCCGGGGCCCTCGGGGGCGACGGCTACCCTTCTGGGGTGAGCGCTGAGCAGAACCCCACCTCTTCGACCCCCGCCGCCGAGCCCCGTCCCGGACGGCTGACCGTCGCCGCCGCGCTGGCCGGACTGGAGGGGCTCGCCCTGACCGTGGGCGGTGTCTGGATGCTCGTCCTCGGCCTCACCGGCTCGGACGACCGTCAGCAGGCCGTCACCGGCGGCATCACCCTGATCGTGCTCGCGCTGCTGCCCCTGCTGGCCGCGCGCGGGCTGCTGCTGTGCCGCCGCTGGAGTCGGGGGCCCGCCGTGATCACACAGATCCTCGCGCTGCCCGTGGCCTACAACCTGCTCCAGGCCGACAGCGTCGCGATCCCGGCCGGGATCGTGCTCGCGGTGGTGGCCGTCACGGCGCTGGTGCTCCTGGTGAACGCGGAGACCACACGGGCGCTGGGCATCCGCGGCCCCGGGGAAGCACCGGACGAGAAGTAGACACAGCGAGGGCGACCGGTGTCCCGGTCGCCCTCGGTCACTCCTCGACCAGCAACTTCTCCCGTAGCTGCGCCAGGGTCCGGGCCAGCAGCCGCGAGACATGCATCTGCGAGATGCCGACCTCCTGCGCGATCTGCGACTGCGTCATGTTGCCGAAGAAACGCAGCAGCAGGATCCGCTTCTCCCGGGGCGGCAGATCCTCCAACAGCGGCTTCAGCGACTCGCGGTACTCGACGCCCTCCAGCGCCTCGTCCTCCGCGCCGAGGGTGTCCGCGACCGCCGGTGACTCGTCATCGGTGTCGGGAACGTCCAGGGACAGCGTCGAATACGCGTTGGCCGACTCCAGGCCCTCCAGGACCTCCTCCTCCGAGATGGCCAGCTTCTGGGCCAGCTCGTGGACCGTCGGGGAGCGGCCGTGCTGCTGGGACAGCTCGGCCGTGGCCGTCGTGAGGGCCAGGCGCAGCTCCTGCAGACGGCGCGGCACCCGCACCGCCCAGCCCTTGTCACGGAAGTGACGCTTGATCTCGCCGACGACCGTCGGGGTCGCATACGTCGAGAACTCGACCCCCCGCTCCGGGTCGAAGCGGTCGACCGACTTGATCAGGCCGATGGTGGCGACCTGTGTGAGGTCGTCCAGGGGCTCACCGCGATTGCGGAAGCGGCGCGCGAGATGCTCCACGAGCGGCAGATGCATACGGACCAGCCGGTTGCGCAGCTCCGCGTACTCCTGGCTGCCCTCCTTCAGCCCGCGCAGCTCCACGAACATGGCCCGCGCACCGCTGCGGTCCTGCGGGTCGTGCCGTGCGCCGGCCGGTGTGCCCTGCTCGGCGTTTCGCTCGTGCTCGCTCATCGTCCCGCCCGTCACCCTTCCCCCGGCTCCCGGCTCCTTGCGCGCTCTCGACGTCGCTCGCGGGGGAGGACCCTCGGGAACGACCGCCGAAGCGTCGTCCTCCGGGTGTGGGCGGGCCTGCTCGGGAATGCCGTCCACGCCGCCTGCCGCACGCGGCGGCTCGCTCGGGCTGCCTGCGTTCCCGCTGGAAAGTTCCCGTGTGCCGCGCTCTTCGTCCCGCACCGGCCCGTCCCCGTTCGTCACGTCGGCCCGGGTCCCGCGCCGCGCTGTTTGTAGAGGCTGATGGACACGGTCTTGTCATCGGCGACCGCCGAGGAGACCTTGCCGGCCAGGGCCGACAGGACGGTCCACGCGAACGTGTCCCGCGACGGAGCGTGACCGTCCGTCGTCGGGGCCGAGACCGTGACCTCCAAAGAGTCGTCGATGAGCCGGAAGACACAACTGAGCACCGAGCCGGGCACGGCCTGCTGAAGCAGGATCGCGCAGGCCTCGTCGACCGCGATGCGCAGGTCCTCGATCTCGTCGAGGGTGAAGTCCAAACGGGCCGCGAGACCGGCTGTGGCCGTGCGCAGCACCGACAGGTAGGCACCCGCTGCCGGCAGCCGGACTTCCACGAAGTCCTGGGTCGCGGGCTCGCCTGCGATCTGGGACACCCTCACCTCCAAGGTGATACATGCTCTTTCGGGGGCCGAGGGTCGCCCCCCGGGGTAACGCCCTACTGGTTCAGCGGTGACGTTATCGCGCTCTCGATTTCCTGTCCCTGGGACCCCGACCCCTTGCCATCACTCATAGTAAACCTATGTATACGCACAGTGGCTAGGGGTGTGCGGGCCCAATTCGGAAGAGGGCGCGCCGGATTGACGTACCCCGGCGTCGGAGCCCCGAACCGTTCGCCACCAGGGTCACACGAGTCCATGGTCGACGAAGCACCAACGCCAGCTCTCGCCCGGTTCGAAGGTACGCATCACCGGGTGGCCGGAATCCTCGTAGTGCGCCGTCGCATGACGCAGGGGAGAGGAGTCGCAGCAGGCCACGTGTCCGCACTCCAGACACAGCCGCAGTTGCACCGGGTCCGTGCCGGCGGCGAGGCACTCCAGGCACGTCTCGCTCCGGGGGACGGGCTCGGGTCGCGGCAGCGCATCGATGTGCGTGCACTGTTTCATGATGGCCAGGTTACGACGGGTCCGCGGGAAGCGGAGCGAATTCGAGAGCGGACCGGAACGAGAGCGGGACCGGACCGGACCGGAACGAGAGCGGACGGGAAGACGATGGACGTATTGCCGCTGCTGTTACTGATCGCGGGCAGTGCCGCCGTCGCCGGACTCGCGCGCCGCACCCCCGTACCGGCACCGCTGCTGCTCGTCGCGGTGGGCCTCGCGGTCTCGTACGTGCCCGGGGTGCCCGTGTACACCCTCGACCCCGGCGTCGTCCTGCCTCTGGTGCTGCCGCCGTTGCTGTACGCGGCGGCCACCGACAGCTCCTATCTGGGCCTGCGCGCCCAGATGCGGCCGGTGGCGCTGCTGTCCGTCGGATACGTGCTCTTCGCGACCGTGGCCGTGGGCGGGGCGGCGTATCTGATCGTGCCGCATCTGCCGCTGACCGCGGCGCTGGTACTGGGCGCGGTGGTCGCGCCGCCGGACGCGGTCGCGGCCACGGCGGTCGCCCGGCGGGTGGGGCTGCCGTCGCGGATCACCACGATCCTGCAAGGCGAGTCGCTGGTGAACGACGCGACGGCGATCACCGCGTACAAGGTGGCCCTGGCGGCGGCGATCGGGGAGGGCGCCACCTGGGCGGGCGGCCTGCGGGAGTTCCTGATCGCGGCGGTCGGCGGGGTCCTGGTCGGGCTGGCGCTGATGGTGCCGATCCACTGGCTGCGCACCCATCTGACGGAGGCGCTGCTGCAGAACACCCTCTCCCTGCTGATCCCGTTCGTCGCCTACGGGGTCGCGGAGTGGGCGCACGCCTCCGGGGTGCTCGCCGTGGTCGTCGTCGGTCTCTACCTCGGCCACCGCAACTGGCAGGTCGACTTCGCCACCCGGCTCCAGGAGGAGGCGGTGTGGAGGATGGCCGCGTTCCTCCTGGAGTCGGCGGTGTTCGCGCTCATCGGCCTGCAGTTGCCGTTCGTCCTGCGGGGAGTCGGCCGCTACGAGGGCCTGAGCGCGGCCGGGTACGCGGTGGCCCTCTTCCTCGTGGTCGCCGTCGCGCGGTTCGTGTGGGTGTACCCGGCGACCTTCCTGCCGCGCGTGCTGTTCGCGCACATCCGCAGGCGCGAGGAGAACCCCACCTGGAAGGCGCCGTTCGTCATCGCCTGGGCCGGGATGCGCGGCGTGGTCTCGCTCGCGATCGCGTTCTCGATCCCCCTCACGGTGCACGGCGGCGGCGCGTTCCCGCACCGCAATCTGATCCTCTTCCTGACCTTCACGACGGTGATCGGCACGCTCGTGGTGCAGGGGCTGACCCTGCCCCTGCTGATCCGGATGCTGCGCCTGCCGGGGCACGACGCCCAGGCCGAGACCCTCGCGGAGGCCAACGCCCAGGCGCAGGCGTCCCTGGCCGCCGAACAGCGCCTCGACGAACTCATCGCCGACGAACGCAACGCCCTGCCGCCGCCGTTGGTGGACCGCCTCCGCACGGTCCTCGAACACCGGCGCAACGCCGTGTGGGAGCGGCTGGGTTCGGTGAACCCGGTGACCGGTGAGTCGCACGACGACACCTACCGCAGGCTCTCCCGCGACGTGATCGCCGCGGAACGCGAGGTCTTCGTGCACCTGCGCGATCAGCGCGCCATCGACGACGAGATGCTCCGCACCCTGCTCAGACGGCTGGATCTGGAGGAGGCGGCGGCCTATCGGGAGACGACGTGAGTGCCACTCGGTCTTTCGCGACACGCCCTAGGCGAAGGGCAGCCCGGTGATCACCGCGGCCAGCGTCGTCCCCCGAGGGAAGGCGCCCTCCTCGGTCAGGGCGACAAGTCCATAGAGCAGCTTGGCGACATAGAGACGTTCCACCAGAAGGTCGTGGCGGGCCTCGAAGTCGGCCGCGAAGGACTCGAGTTCGTCGGGGACGCGGGCGAAGCCGCCGAAGTGGAAGCGGGTGTCCAGGGACCAGTCGCCCCGGCGGCCACCGAAGGCCCGGGTCTGGAGGGCGGCCGTGTCGGCGGCCAGGAAGTCCCCTTTGAGGACGGGGATCCCCAGCGCCCGCTGGTCCGGGGCCAGGCCTGCGGCCAGACCCGCCAGGGTGCCCCCGGTGCCGCAGGCCACCGCGACGACATCCGCCCGGCCGCGCAACTCCTCACCGAGCGCGTGACAGCCGCGTACGGCCAGGGCATTGCTGCCGCCCTCCGGCACCACGTACGCCTGCCCGGCGTCCGCCGCGCGCAGGATCCCGGCCAGGGTCTCCGGCTCGGACTTGCGGCGGTAGGCCGACCTGTCGACGAAGTGCAGCCGCATGCCGTCGGCCACGCACCGGGCGAGGGAGGGGTTGAGCGGACGGTCGGCCAGCTCGTCGCCGCGGACCACGCCGATCGTCTCCAGCCCCAGCAGCCGGCCCGCGGCGGCCGTGGCCCGCAGATGGTTGGAGTACGCGCCGCCGAAGGTGAGCACGGGACGGCCGCCCGCCGCCCGCAGATTCGGGGCGAGCTTGCGCCACTTGTTGCCGATCGAGAACAGACCCACTGGCGTAGGTGGGCACTGACCAGGGCTTTATCCGCTGGACAGGCCCATACGCCTTCACCGAAGGTGGTTCTCGATATGGGTGCGATAACAGATCCGGCCAAGCTGTGCGATCTGTATCTGAGGCGCAGCACGTGGCAAGACGACAAGACGACGCTGAAGAAGCATGAACGCGATCTCCGGGAGCGTGCTGCGCGCGAAGGGTTGACGGTCCGTAAGGTCTGGGTCGAAGAGATCTCAGCCTTCAAGCGGGGAGTCGTCCGCGAGGAGTTCGACAAGGCCATTGCGGCCGTTATGGCTGGCGAGACGCGACACGTGTTGGTGTGGAAGCTCGACCGTCTGAGCCGTCAGGGTATGGGCCAAGTCGGCAATGTCCTCGACCAGTTCGAGAAAATGGGCGCTCGTCTCATCGCACACATTGACGGTCTGGACAGCAGCATTCCGCAACATCGTGGTCTGTTCGCCTGGCTGGCCGAACAGGCGCGTTCCGAGTCGTTCAACACGTCGACTCGTACCCGTAGCTCCAAGGCGGAAAGGAAGCTCACCGGAGAGTGGCCCGGTGGTCAGCCTCCTTACGGTCTGCGCGCACGCAAGAAGAAGACGCAGCGCAACCCGCAAGAATTCGCTGTGGCGCGGCGGATTGCTGATGCCTTGCTGGCGAACAAATCAGCCCAAGCGATTGCCGACGAACTGAACGCCGAGGGGCTGAAAACTCGGCGCGATGGGATGTGGCGGTCGTCCACGATCACCCAGCTTGCCCACTCTCCCGCCTGGGCGGGCCTCATGCCCGTGCACGAGCGGTACACGGATGACGCGGGCCGGGAGCGCTGGCGCCTGACCGACGAGCCGTTCACTGGAGAGGACGGCAAACCGATCAGCATCGGTGAGGGAGTTATAACCGTCGGGGAGCGGGCTCGGATTCTTGCGGGACTGCGATCCCGCACTTCGGAGCACTTTGGTTCTGGCAGGCGCGGAAAACCCGGCGCCAACTCCCTCTTGTCGGGCTTCGCGAAGTGCGGTCGGTGCGGCGGGAACATGACCAAGAGCGGGCAACAGTACCGGTGCTATCGGCGGGTCAATCTCGGCAAAACCGCTTGCCAAGGAATGACGGTCCTGGTGAAAGATCTAGACCGCGCCATATCGGCAGCATTCATGGCACGCGTAAGGTCATTCACCGGTGACCACACCCTCTTCAAGGAGTTGGCTACCCGCTGGCTGTCATACGATGATCCGGAAAAGGATGCGCGGCGAGTCGAGTTGATCGCAGCTGTAGCCGACGCCAAATCGAGGCTTGACAAACTCGATGACGCGTACTACGTGAAGGGTCGATTCAAGGGAGGTGAAGGTGAACATCGCTACCTCAAAATGAGGGAAGCGATTGAGAGTCAGTTGGAATCAGCAGACAGTGAGCTGTCTGAAATCAATGCGGCCATGGATCTTACGATCCTGTGTGACCCTGATCGGCTCCGCTCTGCATGGCTCGCCGCTGATCAGGAAAAGGCCCGAATGCTACTTCGGGTCGTGCTCCACTCCTTCACTGTTCTCCCGCCGCGCGGGCAGGGCTGCAAGCGCCACTACATCAAGCTCTTGACGGACTGCTGCTTCCACTGGGTTGGGGAGAAGCAACAGCCGCTTTGTAGGGACGTGGAACGGATGGACGGCGTGATCGTCTTCGAAGACGAAGCTCAGTTGTTGGGCTTGGCTGCGTAGACGTTTGGGCCCCCTGACCCGCACCTTGGGCACGCGGCCGGCCGTAGAGGCTTTGGGCTGGAGCTGCCATGGGGCGAGTGAACAGGGGGCCTTACGCTTGCCGCGAATCGGGCTGGCTCCTGGCCTGCCCGCAATAGCCCGATCGGCCCCCTGTTCTTCGAGGCTCGCCCCATGGTGGCTGCCTAAAGCCTCGTAGGCCGTCCGCCCCCAGCCACGACGTCCCATCCGAGACGGAGCGTCAGACGCCGGTGGGCGAGAGCTGGTCCTGAGACCTTCGGCGTAACTTCTTTACGGCTTGGGTGCGTGCGGTCGGGCGGTCGGCGCCCGGACCGGACCGGCCGAAGGCCGCACGCCGGGCCGGAGCGCCGAGGGCCGCCCGGCGCGCCGAAGGCGCGCCCTTGAGCAAGTAAAGCAAAGTTACTCCGATTGGCTCCGGCCCCCCGCTCGATGCTCCTCCGGGCCGTCTCGTCGCTCCGTCACAGGCATGGGGGCGTCCTGGTGCCGGGGGCCGGACGGTCCTTCGCTGGCTTGCCTGGCTGCTACCTGCGGGGCGGCCGGTTGAAGCGCGTGAGGGCTCGTCGGGACGTATCTGCGGTCTCGTAGGTCAGCGACCATGGCCCGCTGTTGACCTTGAACGACTTGTCGAACCCAACCCACATGCCTTCCATGCTCCGGCCGGTCATCTCGACCAAGAGCTGTACGGCTCCGTGGTACACCGCACCCTTGTAGTACCCCTCTGCCGCCGTGCGCTCAGTCCACGTGCCGGTGAGCGCCGGTCCGTCCTTGACGAGGTCGACGAAGATCGGAGAGTCATTGGAGCCGGGCAGGCTCTCACCGTGCAGCCGGTTGCCCACCTGGCGCATGATCACGTAGTGGTGCCGCGTCACCTCGCCGCGACTCGTGCTCTCGTAGGTGTAGCGGCTGTGCCAGATGCCGGAGAGGGAATCGGCGTCGGGCTGGTCGCCGCTCAGCACGTGCACGGACAGACCGAGGGCCTGAGCAATCGGGGCCAACCAGTCACGCGGTGTGCGCTTGCCTGTCTCGTAGCGGTAAATCTCTTGCCTGCCTAGCTTCTCGGGGCCCACGCCTGCGACGCGGCACGCTTCCCTCGCCAATCGAGCTTGAGACCAACCGAGTTGTTCCCGCCGCTCACGAATCCGTTCCCCGATATTCATACCCTCCATTCTGGCCTACAGCGGGCCTACAAGTGGGCCCACATCAGGCAGCTAGTTGCGATCTCACGGGCGGCACAGGATCGGACTCATGACGATGACTGAGGCTGAAAGTGACGGTGCCCCTAGGCTCCTGCCGTGGACCACCGAGGACGGCAAGCCGTGCTTCCTGTTCTCTGATTGCGCGAACGGCTTCCTGTCGCGCAGAGCGGATGACATGGAGCAAGTCCAACTGGCTATGGGCTCAGAACTCCTGGGGCATGCCAGTGAGGTCCTGGGCGACGCCAAAGCGACGGCTCGTGAGCTGCGATTCGTCGGACAGCAACTGGCCAACTGCCTTCGTGACGCGCTGAGGGTCGCTGAGAGCCGTGGCATGCGGCTGGGCGTGTGCGCTGACGCCGACGACGGTTACGAGCACCCGGAGTCCGCATGAGGCGGTTCGGCTACAAGGTGTTGAGCTTGGCTGGTCCGCTGCTGATCATCGCGATATCCGGCTCATGCGGCCTGGTGATCGGCGTTGCGCTCGCAAGCTCGAACTGAGACCCCCGCCCCCGTCGCCCCCTCCTTTCCCCAGGTCGCAGAGGGCGGCGGGGGCGGGTCAAGAGGGGATAGGCCCTGCTCGGTCAACCGGGCGGGGCCTCTTCCATGTGCCGTGACCTGCGCTCTTGTCACCTACACCAGTGGGCGTACACTCGATCAGGTCCGGGTGGATCAGATCGTCCCGCTTCAGCAGCAGCCGGACACCCCGCCGCGCGAAGCGCTCGTCCACGACCTCCCGCACCGGCGACGGCAGGCGCGGACGCAGCACAGCAGGATCGGGCGCCTTCGGCGGCACATCAGGGCTGGTCACCCCACCATTGTCGGACACCCGTCCGGGGCGCGCCGGGTGGGGCGGCGACCCTGGCGGCTCCGGCCGTCAGGAGTGCAGGAAGCCGTCCCCATGGGTCGCGATGTGACTCTCTATCGCCTGGAGCGCCCGCTGGGTCGCCTCGGGGGAGCCGCTGCCGCGGCGCTCCGCGTAGTACGCCGCTCCCAGCTTCCGCAGCAGGTCGTTGCCCGCCCGCTGCGCCTGCACCTCGTCGAACTTCTGTCGCCCCTGCGCCAGTCCGCGCTGCGCCTGTTCCTTCGCCCGGTCCAGGAAGCCTGACATCCCCGTCTCCCGTCGTCGTCCGTCACTGGCTGGAACGGCCGGGCCGATCAAGGAGTTCCCGCACGAAGCCACCTCGTCTCCGCCCCCGGAACACCGCCTGCCGCGACGCCGTTCCGCGCGGCGAAGTGATCCAGTCTGCCCAGGCCCGCGATGATCCATTCCCGCTCTTTCGGGTAATAGCATCGACACGCTCCGTGCTGGAAGGCTCTTCCCCGCAGATCCATGCATGATCGGGAGGGCAAAACCACATGTCGGTAGGCGAAGAGGTCCGCGCGGAGCAGGACCGGCCGCAGCAGAGTCTCGGCACAGCGGCCGCACGGAACCTGGCCACCACCACCAAGTCCGTACCGCAGATGCAGGAGATCAGCTCACGGTGGCTGCTGCGCATGCTGCCGTGGGTGAATGTGCAGGGCGGCACGTACCGGGTGAACCGCCGCCTCACCTACACCGTGGGCGACGGTCGTGTGACGTTCGTGAAGACCGGCGACCAGGTCTCGGTCATCCCCGCGGAACTGGGCGAGTTGCCGGCCCTGCGCGCGTACGACGACCTGGACGTGCTCGGCGAGCTGGCCCAGCGCTGCCAGCAGCGCAGGTTCGCGCCCGGCGACGTGATCGCCGAGTTCGGCAGCCAGGCCGACGAGGTGCTGCTGCTGGCCCACGGCAAGGTCCAGAAGGTCGGTACGGGCCCCTACGGGGACGACGCGGTGCTCGGAGTCCTCGCCGACGGCGCCTACTTCGGCGAACAGGCCCTGCTCGACCCGGACGCCATCTGGGAGTACACCGCCCGCGCGGTCACCACCTGCACGGTGCTCGCCCTGCCCCGCCGGGACGTCGACCAGATCGCGGAACGCGCCACCTCACTGCGCGAGCACCTCCACCAGCAGCGCACGGTCCCCGAGCAGAACTCCAACCGGTACGGCGAGAAGGAGATCGACCTCGCCACCGGTCACAGCGGAGAGCCGGACATCCCGCAGACCTTCGTGGACTACGAGGTCGCGCCCCGCGAGTACGAACTGAGCATCGCGCAGACGGTCCTGCGCATCCACTCGCGCGTGGCCGACCTCTACAACCAGCCGATGAACCAGACCGAGCAGCAACTGCGGCTCACGGTCGAGGCGTTGAAGGAACGCCAGGAGCACGAGCTGATCAACAACGGGGACTTCGGCCTGCTCCACAACTGCGAGTACGACCAGCGGCTGCAACCCCACGACGGCGTGCCCAGCCCCGACGACATGGACGAACTGCTCAGCCGCAGGCGGGGCTCCAAGCTGTTCCTCGCCCACCCGCGCGCGATCTCCGCCTTCGGCCGCGAGTGCAACAAGCGCGGACTCGTCCCGGAGAGCATCGACATCGGCGGCAACCGCATCCCCACCTGGCGCGGGGTGCCGATCTTCCCGTGCAACAAGATCCCGGTCAGCAACGCCCGTACGACGTCCATCATCTGCATGCGTACGGGCGAGGACGAACAAGGCGTCGTCGGGCTGCGGCAGTCGGGCATCCCGGACGAGATCGAGCCCAGCCTGTCCGTGCGCTTCATGGGCATCAACGACCAGGCGATCATCAAGTACCTGGTGACGTCCTACTACTCGGCGGCCGTCATGGTGCCGGACGCGCTGGGCGTCCTGGAGAACGTCGAGATCGGCCGCTGGGGGTGACCCGGCCCCACCAGCGGCACGCCGTGTTCCCGCCGGGCGGGCCGAGGCCACCCGCCGGGCGCCCGCCCGGCGGTGAACACGGCACCTTTCGCGGGCGCTTCGAGGCGGTTCCATGGGCGAGTTGACGGAGCAGAGCCTCGCGCGGCGGGGCCCCGCCACTTCGCGGGGACAGTACGCCCCGCTCCCGGGGCCCGCGGGACCGTTCGACGGCCATGAGGCCCCGGCGATCCTGGAGCGCGCCCGCGCCGTGGTCGACCCGGAACTACGCCGGGCGCTCGACTCGCTGCCCGGCTCGATGCGCAGGATCGCGCTCTACCACTTCGGCTGGGAGCAGGCGGACGGCACCCCGGCGGCGGGCAACGCGGGCAAGGCGATACGGCCCGCGCTGGTCCTGACCGCGGCCGGCGCGCTCGGCGGACACCGCTCCGCCGCCGTACGGGCCGCCGCGGCCGTGGAGCTGGTCCACAACTTCACGCTGCTGCACGACGACGTGATGGACCGGGACGCCACGCGCCGTCACCGCCCCACCGCCTGGACCGTGTTCGGTGACGCCGACGCGATCCTCGCCGGGGACGCCCTCCAGGCGCTGGCCCTGCGGCTGCTCGCCGAGGACACGCACCCGGCGTCCGGGGCAGCCGCCGCCCGCCTCGCGTCCTGCGTGCTCGAACTGTGCGCCGGACAGCACGCGGACACGGCCATGGAGCGGCGCGGCCCCCATGAGGTCACCCTCGACGAGGTGCTCGCCATGGCCGAGGCGAAGACAGGCGCGCTCCTCGGCTGCGCCTGCGCCCTCGGCGGGCTGTACGCGGGCGCGGACGACGCGGATGTCGAGGCGCTGGACGCGTTCGGCCGCGAGGCCGGGCTCGCGTTCCAGCTCATCGACGACGTGATCGGGATCTGGGGGGACCCGAGCCGCACCGGCAAGCCGGCCGGGGCCGACCTCATGGCGCGCAAGAAGTCACTCCCCGTGGTCGCCGCGCTCACATCCGGCACGGAGGCCGCCACCGAACTGGCCAGGCTGTACCAAGGGCCTTACACAGAAGGCGAGTTGGAGCGAACAGTGCTCGCCGTCGAGCGGGCGGGCGGCCGTGACTGGGCGCAGCAGCAGGCGGCCGACCGGATGGCGCGGGCGATGCAGGAGCTGTCCCGGGCGATCCCCGATCCACAGGCGGCGGACGGCCTGCTGGCCCTGGCCGAGTTCGTGACCCGCCGCAGCACCTGACCCGGAGCCCCGCACATTCCACCGATGTGCGGGGCTCTCCCCTCGCCCATACGCTGAAGCCATGGGCAGGGACGACTACGTCTGCCCCTTGTGCGGGCACCCCGTCGCCAGGGCCGTAGGCCGCCGCAAGACCCTGGGCGCCTACGTCCCCGTATGGCGCCCCGGCCCGTGCCGCAACCCGGACTGCCCACGGAACACGGCACAGGAGCACGAGAACTCCCCCGCGCGCCAAGACGAAGAGCCCGCCGACGACCGACCCCCTCACCGGGGCGAGTAGTCGTACGCGTCCCTGCGAGGGAGTCGATGGCCGCCCGGCTGACACAAGACCGCACCCGGCCCTCGAACCCGCCGTGCTCGGCGGTTCGCGGACCGGGTGCGGTCAGGAGATCGGGCCGAAGATCAGGCCTTCTTGGTCTCCCAGAAGATCTTGTCGATCTGGGCGATGTAGTCCAGCGCCTTCTGGCCCGTGGCCGGGTCCGTCGACGCCTTGGCGGCCGAGAGGGCCTTCAGGGCGTCGTTGACGAGCTGGTGCAGCTCGGGGTACTTCTCGAAGTGCGGGGCCTTGAAGTAGTCGCTCCACAGCACCGAGACGTGGTGCTTGGCGAGTTCGGCGCGCTGCTCCTTGATGACAACGGCGCGCGCCTGGAAGTGCGGGTCGTCGTTCGCGGCCATCTTCTCCTGAACGGCCTTCACCGACTCCGCCTCGATGCGGGCCTGGGCCGGGTCGTACACGCCACAGGGCAGGTCGCAGTGGGCGCTGACCTTGACCTTGGGGGCAAACAGGCGGGAGAGCATGAAGCTGTCCTTCCTCGTGATCGTCGTCTCTGGGTGGGACATTACTCCGTAGGTGACGGGTTTTCGCGAGTGCCCCCATGGGCTTACGACAAAAGTCCAGGGTGAGACTGGGGCTGGTGGAGTATCGGACCGGGGAGGTGCCAGTGATGCCCGAGCTGTCACAGGAGACCGAGCGTACGAAGGCTCTGCTGCCGTTCGGGGCGGCGGAGGTGACGGGGCCGTCCATGGTGCCCACGTTGCAGCACGGGGACCGGCTCCTCGTCCGGTACGGGGCGCGGGTCCGGCCGGGGGACGTGATCGTGCTGCGCCACCCCTTCCAGCAGGACCTGCTGGTGGTCAAGCGCGCCGTGGAGCTGCGCGAGGGCGGCTGGTGGGTGCTCGGCGACAACGCGTACGCGGGCGGGGACAGCACGGACTACGGCGCCGTTCCCGAGGAACTCGTCCTCGGGAAGGTGCGCTGGCGCTACCGGCCGCTCAAGGCGGGTCAGCGCTCGCTGTTCGCGCGGGCGGTCTGGGCGCTGTTCGCCGTCCGGCCCGTGCTCGGCGACCGGTCGGCCTCCAGGCGCTTGCGCGCGCGGTAGGCGGCCACGTTCGCGCGCGTGGCGCAGCGGTCCGAGCAGTACCGCCGGGAGCGGTTGGTCGAGGTGTCGAGGTAGGCGTTGCGGCAGGGGGCCGCCTCGCACACGCCCAGGCGGTCCACGCCGTACTCCGTGAGATGGAACGCGAGGCCCATCGCGGCGATCGCCGCGAACCCCGCCGTCGCGTTCGACGGGTGGTCCGCGAGGTGCAGATGCCACAGGGGGCGGCCGTTGTCGCCCCGCTGGTCGTGCCCGGAGATCTGCGGGCTCACCGGGAACTCCAGGAGGAGCGAGTTCAGCAGATCCACCGCGAGCGTCTCGTCGCCCTGGTCCGCCGCCTCGAACACCGAGCGCAGCCTGGCCCGCACCGAGCGGAACCGGGTCACGTCGGCGTCGGTCGCGCGCCGCGCCGCCGCCTGATTGGCCCCGAAGAGGCCGCGGACGGCCTCCACCGTGGTCAGCGCGTCCTTGCCCCGGTCCGGTTCCTCGCTGTTCACGAGGCGCACGGCGTAGTCGGAGTAATAGGCCAGTTCCACTTGTAGTCCTTACGCAGGCACTCTAAGGTCGTGATGCGGTCGGGTAACAGACGGTCGTGCGTCCAGGGTATTACGTGGCGGGACACTACGGAGGGGCGACGATGACGGACACCAACACCACGGCGGCCACCGACTGGCGGGCCTGGCAGGAGAGCTGGGACCGCCAGCAGGAGTGGTACATGCCGGACCGCGAGGAACGCTTCCGGATCATGCTCGACATGGTGGAGGCCTGCGTCGGAACCGAGCCGCGCGTCCTCGACCTCGCCTGCGGCACCGGCAGCATCACGGCCCGGCTGCTCGACCGCTTCCCCAAGGCCACCAGCACCGGTGTCGACCTCGACCCCGCGCTGCTCACCATCGCCCGCGGCACGTTCGCGGGCGACGAGCGGGTCACGTTCGTCGAGGCCGACCTCAAGGACCCCGACTGGCCCGCGCGTCTGCCGCACGGTGCGTACGACGCGGTCCTCACCGCCACGGCCCTCCACTGGCTGCGGAACGAACCCCTCGAGATCCTCTACGGGCAGCTCGCCGAACTCGTCCGCCACGGCGGCGTGTTCATGAACGCCGACCACATGATCGACGACACGACGCCCCGGATCAACGCCGCCGAGAGCCTCCTGCGCCACACCCGCATGGACCGGGCCCCGCGCGGCGGCGCGCTCGACTGGGCCGAGTGGTGGCAGCGGGCCGCCGAGGACCCGGCGCTCGCCGCGCCGACCGCCCGCCGCTTCGAGATCTACGGCTCCCACGCCGACGGGGAGATGCCCTCGGCCGCGTGGCACGCGCGCGTGCTGCGCGCGAAGGGCTTCGCCGAGGCCCGCCCGGTGTGGTGCTCGCCCTCGGACACGCTCCTGCTCGCGCTCAAGTGAGGGCATGAGGTGAGGGGGCGGTACGGGGATGCCGTACCGCCCCCTCACCGTTGCGACAGGCCCTGGAGCACCTGCGACAGGCCCTAGAGCACCTTGGACAGGAACGACTGGGTCCGTTCGTGCTGAGGGTTCGTCAGGACGTCGCGCGGGTGGCCGGACTCGACCACCACGCCGCCGTCCATGAAGACGAGCGAGTCGCCCACCTCGCGGGCGAAGCCCATCTCATGGGTGACGACGACCATCGTCATGCCCGACTCGGCGAGGTCGCGCATGACGTCGAGGACGTCACCGACCAGCTCCGGGTCGAGCGCCGAGGTCGGCTCGTCGAACAGCATCAGCTTCGGGTCCATCGCGAGCGCCCGCGCGATGGCGACGCGCTGCTGCTGGCCGCCGGAGAGCTGTGAGGGGTAGTTGCCCGCCTTGTCGGCCAGGCCCACGCGCTCCAGCAACTGCATGGCCCGTTCCCGGGCCTGGCTCTTGGCCACGCCCTTGACCTGGACCGGCGCCTCGATGACGTTCTCGGCGGCCGTCATGTGCGGGAACAGGTTGAAGCGCTGGAAGACCATGCCGATGTCCCGGCGCTTCTGCGCGACCTCGCGGTCCCGCAACTCGTAGAGCTTGTCGCCCTGTTGCCGGTAGCCGACCAGCTCGCCGTCCACGTACAGCCGTCCGGCGTTGATCTTCTCCAGGTGGTTGATGCACCGCAGGAAGGTCGACTTGCCGGAGCCGGAGGGGCCGATCAGGCAGAACACCTCACCGGGCTTCACCTCCAGATCGATCCCCTTGAGGACCTCGACCGGGCCGAAGGACTTGTGGACGCCCTCCGCCTTCACCATGGGCACGCCGGTGTCGCTCGCCCCGGCGGTGGTCTTCTTGACGGTCTTCTCGGTCATGCCGCGACCTTCCTGCTCGAGAAGGACGTCAGATGGGACTTCACCTTCTGCAACGGGGTGGGCGGTAGCTGACGGCTGGAGCCGCGCGCGTAGTAGCGCTCGACGTAGTACTGGCCGACGCTGAGGACGGAGGTCATGATCAGGTACCAGGCCGCGGCGCAGAAGTACATCTCCACCGGGGAGCCGGAGGTCTGGCCGATGTCCTGGGCGAAGCGGAAGAGTTCCTGGAACTGGACGGCTGCCACGAGCGACGTCGTCTTCAGCATGTTGATGACTTCGTTGCCCGTCGGCGGCACGATGACGCGCATCGCCTGCGGGATGACGATCCGGCGCAGCGTCTTGCTGTGGCTCATGCCCAGCGCGTGGGCCGCCTCGGTCTGGCCCTCGTCGACCGCGAGCAGACCGGCCCGGCAGATCTCCGCCATGTACGCGGCCTCGTTCAGGCCGAGTCCGAGCAGCGCCGTCAGCAGCGGCGTCATGAACGACGACCAGTAGTCCTTGTAGATCGGACCGAGGTTGATGTACTCGAAGACCAGGCCGAGGTTGAACCACACGAAGAGCTGGACCAGCACCGGGGTGCCGCGGAAGAACCAGATGTAGAACCAGGCGATCGACGAGGTCACCGGGTTCTTCGACAGCCGCATCACGGCGAGCACGATGCCGCCGACGATGCCGATCACCATGGACAGGGCCGTCAGCAGGAGGGTCTTGCTCACACCCGTCAGGATGCGGTCGTCGAAGAAGTAGTCCGGCACGGCCTGCCAGTTGATCTTGCCCTGGCCGAACGCGTAGATGATCGCGACGAGCACCGCGATCGCGATGACCGCGGAGATGTACCGTCCGTAGTGCCGGACCGGGACGGCCCTGACGGCCCGCGGTCCGTCCGGAGGAGTCTCCCGGCCCGCCGTCTTGTCGATGTCAACAGTCACGGGTCATACCTTTCAGTGGCCGCTGCGGCGCGGTCACTTGCCGCCGTTGATGACGGACTCCTTCAGGGCACCGGCCCCGGCACCCCACTTGTCGAGGATCTTCTGGTACTCGCCGCTCTTGATGATCGCGGTCATCGCCGCCTGGAGGGCGTTACGGAGCTGGTCGTTCCCCTTGGCGACCGCGATGCCGTACGGGGCGGCCTCGACCTGGTCGCCGACGATCTCGAAGTCCTTGCCGCCGCCCGAGGTCTTCACCGCGTACGCGGCGACCGGGAAGTCGGAGGACACGGCGTCGACACCGCCGGAGCGCAGCCGCGTCTGGGCCTGCTGGTCGTCGTCGAAGGCCTCGATGGTGAGCTTCTTGCCGCCCGGACACTTCTTGGCCTCGATCTTGGCCAGGTCCTCGGAGACCGTGCCGCGCTCCACCGCGACCTTCTTGCCGCACAGGTCCGGCCAGCCCGTGATGCCGCCGGTCTGGCCCTTGCGCGTGTAGATGGAGACACCCGCGGTCAGGTAGTCGACGAAGTCGACGCCCTCGCCGACCTTCTTGCCGGTGTGCGGGTCGACGCCCTGCTGGCGGCTCTTGTTGTCGGTCATCGCCGACATGGCGACGTCGTAGCGCTTGGAGCGGATGCCCGTGAGGAGGGCGTCGAAGGTGCCGTTCTCGAACTCGAACCGCACGCCGAGCTGCTTGCCCATGGCGTCGGCCAGATCCGGGTCGATGCCGGTGGTCTTGCCGGACTTGTCCTTGAACTCGACCGGTGCGTACGCGATGTCCGAGCCGACCTTGATGACACCGGCCCGGCGGATCTGGTCCGGGAGCGAGTCGGCCAGCGGCGCCGATGTGTCGCGCGAGCCCCCGTCCTTGTTCTTCGTCTGGTCGCCGCAGCCGGTGAGCAGCAGAGTGCTCGCGACCGCGATGGCACCGACCGCGGCTATCCGGGAGCGCGTGGTGGCCGAGCGGCGGGTGGATCGTGCGGTCATGGTGGTTCCTCCGGCGGGATGGGATAGCCGATGGGTCGACGAGAACACACACCATTGGGTGTCGCGACCTCGCGTGGTTGAGGCATCTTGCCATTCGGACTCCAGCATTCAGGTGACTCGCTATGTCAAAATCGGATAACGGGTGACCCCCGAGCCGCTCTTGGAAGGCCGAGCGAGGCATGACCTTGTTCGGAATTCCCCCTTTCCGACCGGAAGATTTACGGCCCATCTCACGATGTGGTCACTCACGCGCCGTATGTGTGACCGTGTGGGGAAGTGTCGCCGTCTTGTCCAGCTTTCCGGGCATGAGGCATCTCACCGGCGTGACCTTAGTGTTATGGACTCGTCCCGAACAGCGTCCGTCCGGTAAGAAGGTTCCTTACACCCCGAATCCGGGGCTCAGGGCGCGTGTGCGGCGCGCCCGTCGCGTATGCGCCCGCGCGTATCACCGATGTGGGCCATACGCGGTGCCCGCCCACCCCTCAACCAGGAGTGGAAACCCTCAAACCATGAACATCTAAGGGGTACGAGACAGTGGCAGCGGAGATCGTCAATCCTCGCAGCGACAACAGTACGGATCAGGACGGCGGGGTCGAGCCCCACGATTCCTTCGACCCGGCGTTCGCGTTGCACCGCGGCGGCAAGATGGCTGTGCAGGCCACCGTGCCGGTCCGCGACAAGGACGACCTGGCCCTCGCGTACACGCCCGGCGTCGCCCGGGTGTGCACGGCCATCGCGGAGCAGCCGGAGCTGGTCAACGACTACACATGGAAATCCTCCGTGGTCGCCGTCGTGACCGACGGCACCGCGGTGCTGGGGCTCGGTGACATCGGCCCCGAGGCCTCCCTTCCGGTGATGGAGGGCAAGGCGATCCTGTTCAAGCAGTTCGGCGGCGTGGACGCGGTCCCGCTCGCGCTCGACTGCACGGACGTGGACGAGATCGTCGAGACCGTGGCCCGGCTCGCGCCCTCCTTCGGGGGCGTGAACCTGGAGGACATCTCGGCGCCGCGGTGCTTCGAGATCGAGCGCCGGCTCCAGGAGCGGCTGGACATCCCGGTCTTCCACGACGACCAGCACGGCACGGCCGTGGTCTCGCTGGCGGCCCTGCGCAACGCCGCGCGGCTGACCGGGCGGGGGCTCGGCGATCTGCGTGCCGTCATCTCGGGCGCGGGCGCGGCCGGGATGGCCATCGCGCGGATGCTGGTCGAGGCGGGCATCGGCGATGTGGCCGTCGCCGACCGCAAGGGCGTCGTCTCGCGCGACCGGGAGGATCTGACGCCGGTCAAGCAGGAGCTCGCGCAGTTCACGAACAAGGCGGGGCTGAGCGGCTCGCTGGAGCACGCCCTCGCGGGCGCCGACGTCTTCATCGGCGTCTCCGGCGGTACGGTCCCGGAGGCCGCCGTGGCCTCGATGGCCGAGGGTGCCTTCGTCTTCGCGATGGCCAACCCGAACCCCGAGGTGCACCCGGACGTCGCGAGCAAGTACGCGGCCGTGGTGGCCACCGGGCGGTCCGACTTCCCGAACCAGATCAACAACGTGCTGGCCTTCCCCGGGATCTTCGCGGGCGCGCTGCAGGTGCGGGCGTCCCGGATCACCCAGGGCATGAAGCTCGCGGCGGCCGAGGCGCTGGCGGCGGTCGTCGGGGACGACCTGGCGGCCGACTACGTGATCCCCTCGCCCTTCGACGAGCGGGTGGCCCCGGCGGTGAAGGCCGCGGTGGCCGCCGCGGCACGGGCCGAGGGCGTCGCGCGGCGCTAGCCGTTGCTGTGGGGTGATGGGCGGGGGCATACGTCCCCGCCCATCGTCGTCAAGGGGCCTGTCCCGGGGACGTGTGTCACAAGTGGCCCTGGTTCCGTCGTCCGGCGGCGGAGCCTATCGTCAGGGTCATGTTCGCCGCCTACGCTGCCCGCATCGACCGCGACCACCCCCTCACCGGCCTTGAGCTGGGAGAGCGCCCGGCTCCCGAACGGAGGCCCGGCTGGACGACCGTGACGGTCAAGGCCGCCTCCCTCAACCACCATGACCTCTGGTCCCTCCGGGGTGTCGGTCTGACCGAGGACAGGCTCCCGATGATCCTCGGCTGCGACGCGGCCGGTGTCGACGAGGACGGCAACGAGGTCGTCCTGCACTCCGTCATCGGCCAGAGCGGCTACGGGGTCGGGCCGGACGAGCCCCGTTCGATCCTCACCGAGCGCTACCAGGGCACCTTCGCCGAGCAGGTCTCCGTACCCACGTGGAACGTCCTGCCCAAGCCCAGGGAACTCTCCTTCGAGGAGGCCGCCTGCCTCCCCACCGCCTGGCTGACCGCCTACCGGATGCTCTTCACCAACGCCGGTGTGCGCCCCGGTGACTCCGTCCTCGTCCAGGGCGCGGGCGGCGGTGTCGCCACGGCCGCGATCGCCCTCGGCAAGGCCGCCGGACTGCGGGTCTTCGCCACCAGCCGTGACGAGGCCAAGCGCAAGCGGGCGCTGGAACTGGGCGCCGTGGAGGCCCTGGAGTCCGGGGCGCGGCTGCCGCAGCGGGTGGACGCCGTCCTCGAGACCGTCGGCGCCGCCACCTGGTCCCACTCCGTGAAGTCCCTGCGGCCCGGCGGCACGCTCGTCATCTCGGGCGCCACCAGCGGCGACCGTCCCTCCCACGCCGAACTCACCCGGATCTTCTTCCTGGAGCTGAAGGTCGTCGGCTCCACCATGGGCTCCAAGGACGAGCTGGAGGACCTGCTCTCCCTCTGCGCCACCACCGGCGTACGGCCCGTCATCGACCAGGTACTGCCGCTCGACCGCGCCCGCGAGGGCTTCGAACGCATGGAGACGGGCGACCAGTTCGGCAAGATCGTCCTGACCACGAACTGACCTCGGCCACGCGTTCGTTCACGGGGGACCTACGCGGCCGTGGAGCGGGTGTCGTGGGGCGGAGGGGCGATGGAGGACGGGTGACTCGTGGCGGTCGGGCTCGGACGGTGACGAGGAACCTAGGGTGGGGTTTGTCCCGGTCATCCGATCCTTTGGAGAACTCGTGTCCGAGCGTCCGTCGTCGCCCGTCTCCGAGCCCCTGCCCGTGGAGTTCGCCCCCGCGGCGGCGCCCGTCCGGGAGGCGGTGACCAAGCTCGGCGGCCAGCCCGCGTGGCTGGAGGAACCGCAGTGGCCGCTGTCCCGCCGGACCGGCGAACCCCTGCAGTTCCTCGGGCAGTTCACCCTGGACAGCGGCGCGCTGGGCTATCTCTTCATGGCGGACGGCGATGCCGAGGGCACCTTCGAACCGGAGGGCGGCGAGAACGCCCTCCTCATTCAGCCCGGCGGCCGGACCCCGGAGTTCGTCTCCGTACGGGCCCAGGCCGAGGGGCCGACGGTGGGCGCCGACCATCTGCCGCGCCCGGCCGGGGCGGGCGGCACCGATCCGGACGGACACGCCTGGCAGTTCCTAGGCGGACCCGGGATCGAACCGCGCTGGCTCCAGGGCGAGGAGACCCCCGGCGAGGGCTGGCGCCTCCTGGTCCAGCTCGACTCCGGCCGCCTGCCCTTCACCGTCAACTTCGGCGACTCCGGAGTCGGCTACGCCTTCACCGCACCGGACGCCAAGGAGGGCCGCTTCCTCTGGCAGTGCCTGTGACCGTGCGCCGCCGCCCCGAGGGGTGTGACGTCAAGGCCGCCTCGTCTCACCCCTTCGGTGCCCGCAGCGTCGCACCGATGTGTGCCGCCGCGGTCGACAGATGGCGGCGCGCTTCGCGTAGTTGGTCCTCGCTCACGCCGTGGTCCCGGGCCAGGTCGCGGATGTCGTCGCGGAAGCGGTCCAGCAGCCGGTCGAGCGCGCGGGCCGGGTCACCCGAGAAGTCCTCATGCGCCCAGGAGGGTTCATAGACGCCGGGGAATTCCTCCGGGGTCGTCGAGTACTCCGGTTCCTCCTTCGTCTTCGACGCACCCGACGCACTTGGCATGCTCGACGTGCCTGACGTACCCGGCGCGCCCGACTCGCCCGGCGCCCCCTTGCGCCCGGTGCCGAAGTCCCTTCCGAAGTCCTTCCCGAACTCGCTCCCGAAGGTCTTTCCGAACTCGCCGAATTCCTTGGCCAGTTCGGACAGTCCCTCGCGTACGCCCGTCGGCCAGTCGCCTCGCGTGAAGTGGTCCTGGACCTGCTCCTGGACCCGCCGCGCCACGCGCTGCAACTCCTCCTGCGCCTTGGCGCGCGCCCGCTCCTCGGCCTCGTCGGCCTGGCGGCGCGCCCGCTGGGCCTCGTCGCGGGCGCGTCGGCTCTCGTCCTTGGCGCGCCGGGCCTGCTCCTTCCACTCCTGCTTGGCGCGGCGCATCTCCTCCTTGGCGGCGCGCCAGGACTCGTTGTCGGTCAGGTCCCCGAACTCCCCGTGTCGGCCGCGATGCTGCTGGGCGCCTTGCCGGGCCTCGGTGGCCGCGGCCCGCATCTCGCGGCGCAGATCGCCTGCCGCGCCCCGGACGTCCGCCCGGATCTCGGCGGCCAGTTCGGCGACCGACTCGCGGATCTCCAGCTCCAGGTCGGCCAGTTCGCCGCTGCGATCGGCCAGTTCGGCGCGGCCCGCGTCCGTGATCGCGTACACCTTCCGGCCGCCCTCGGTGGTGTGCGTGACCAGGCCCTCGGCTTCCAGCTTGGCCAGCCGCGGGTAGACCGTGCCCGCGGAGGGGGCGTACAGCCCCTGGAAGCGCTCCTCCAGCAGCCGTATCACCTCGTATCCATGGCGCGGCGCCTCGTCGAGCAGCTTCAGGAGGTAGAGCCGCAGTCGGCCATGGGCGAAGACAGGAGGCATGTCAGAGCCCCTTCCGCTCGGTCGGACCGGGCGTCGTGCCGTCGGAGGAATCGTCGGACGCGTCGCGCGGCTCGGGTATCGCGTTCTTGAGCCTCGGCTCCTTGTCCCAGGGCTCGTCCCCCGGTTCGTCCTCCGAGGGCGGGCGGCGCAGGAGGGCGATGGCGCCGGAGACCGCGGTCGCCTTCAGTGTGCCGTTGCCTCGGCCCAGGCGGCCGGTGACCCTCTTCGTGCCCCACTCGCCGCTCACGCGCAGTTCGTCGAAGGCGTTCGACACGGCGCCGCTCGTGGTGTTCGCGTCGATCGCCGCGTCCACCGCGTCGGGGAGCCGGATGGCGATCTCACCCGAGACGCTCGTCAGCCGGACGTCGGTGGGGCCGCCCGTGGGGGCCAGGTCCAGGATGATCGAGCCGCTCACCGAGTCCGCCTTCACCCGGGGGCAGGCGCCCTCGACGACGGTCAGATCGCCGTTGACGGAATTGAGCCGCAACTCGCCGGAGACGCCCTGGATCTCCACGCTCCCCGACACCGTCGCCGCATGGACCGGGCCGCTCAGGCCGACCAGCGTGGCATCTCCCGTGACGCCCTTCACGTCGGCGCCGCCGTCGATCCCGGAGATCACGGCATTGGCCCCGACCACGCCGACCTCCACGCGGGTGGACGCCGGGACCGTCAGGGAGACCACCGCGCTGCGGCGCCGGCCCCTGGGGTCGAGCCACTTGAGGAAGCCCTTCCAGGGGAGGTCGTCGTACGCCACGGTCAGCGTGCCGTCCTTCTGGGTCACCACCAGGGGCGGGCCCTCCACCTCCGACACCTCGAGGCGGGCGGAACCCTCGTCGCCGCCCACCACGTTCACCGTGCCGTTGACGATGCGCACGTGCAACGCCGTCACCGGCGCGTCGAAGGTGAGCCTCCTCGGCTCTGCGATGGACCACTCGGACATGTGCTGACCTCCTGGAACGGGCCGGACCGCGCGGCGGGACAGGGCCGGAGCCGGATGACTCGACCGGACAGGACACGACGCGCCATATCGCGTCCTCGTAAGAACACGATATATCGCGGTGTGGCGGAGTCAAGACACTCGTTCCGGTGACGACCCGTCGCGGTCGGCGAGCGAGACCGTCGCGACGCACCTCCGGACCGCGGGCGGGACGGCCCACGGCCTACCCTGAGGGGTGAGCCCAGGGCCTGTGGGCCTGTCTGGAACTTCGTTCGCAACTGGAGCAAGAGTTGTATTTCACCGACCGAGGCATCGAGGAGCTGGAGAAGCGGCGCGGCGAGGAAGAGGTCACCTTCGAATGGCTCGCCGAACAGTTCCGTACGTTCGTCGACCTCAACCCGGACTTCGAGGTGCCGGTGGAGCGGCTGGCCACGTGGCTGGCGCGGCTGGACGACGAGGACGACGAGTAGGGCTCTGATCCAGGCCTTGCCTCAGGGCGGGGCCAGGCCGTGCCTCAGGGTGGGGCCAGGCCGTGCCTCAGGGCGGGGCGCCCCGACGGGGTGCCCCGCCCTTTCGCGCAGCGACCGCGAACCTCTCGCCCGCAACCGCTACGGCCACTAGCCTCGTCGCAGTTCACGTGACGGCCGACCGCAGTCGGCCGTAGAGACGCAAGGACTCGACGGGGGAGCGGCATGAGCCACATCCAGGACGTCCGGCTGCCGGACGGCACGGTGATCACCGCCCGGATCGGCGCGGGGGAGGCGTACGGGGAACAGGAGGACGTCGGCTTCACGGACGCGGCCCTCGCCAAGATGGACCAGTTGCAGGACCTGATCAGGGGCGTGGGCGGCAGCGTCCTCGACGCCGCCCGCGCGGCGAAGCCCAGCGAGGCGTCCATCACCTTCGGGGTGGAACTCGCCGCGAAGGAGGGGCTGGCCGTCGCCGTGCTGGCCCGAGGCGAGGCCAAGGCCTCCCTGCAGGTCACCCTCACCTGGCAGTTCGACGCCCAGCCCGCCACACCCGGCGACGGGGACCCGGCGGCGCATGACTGAGCGCAACGACAGACTCTGCGACCTCGCCCGCGCCGCCACCGTCCATCTGCTGGCCGCCGACGGCGACGACCGGCCGCTGTGGGGCAGTGGCTTCTTCGTCGCGCCCGGATGGGTGCTGACCGCGGCCCACGTCCTGCGCCCCCATCTGGCGGCCGACCGCACCCTCGGCTTCCGGGTGCGCGGCGAGGGCGTCGACGCCGAGGCCCACCTCGCGCAGTGGCTGCTCACCGACCCGCGCTGCCCCACCGTCCCGCCGGAGGAGGACCTGGCCCTGGTGCGGCTGGCGGGCGACCCCGACGAGCATCCGCACGAATGCGTGTGGCTCGCCGACCGCGCCGTACGGCACTCCGGTGCCCTCAAGGCGTGCGGCTTCTACCCCGGCCCGCCCGAGACGCACTTCCGGAGCGTGGACGCCGAGATCAACGGCCATGAGGACACCTACGGGCTGATCATCAAGCCGGACATCGAACTCCCGGCCGGCGTCTCGGGCGGCCCGCTGCTCGACCCCGGGACCGGAGCCGTCGTCGGGCTGATCAAGTCGCGCCGCAGACAGCAGGACGGCGGCAAGGCGGTGGCGATCTCCGCGCTGCGCCGCTTCGGGGACACCTACCGCACGGTCATGGCCGCCCATGACCGCTGGCACGGCGACGAGCCGCAGTCCGCCGCCGGGGACAACTGGATCGACCTCCAGGGCGGCCCGTCGACCGGCGGCGGCGAGCGGTGGACCCCGGCCGACCGCCGCGAGGCCCTGCGGCTGCTCGCCGACCTGCCCGCACCACCCGACGCGCCCACCGTCGAACTCCTGGCGGCCAAGGCCCGCAGCGGCAACAAGTGGCCCGGCGGCACACCCGAGTTGCTGACCTGGCGCGACGGCTACGGGCTGCTCTACGAGGGCGTCCAGCCGCTCGACGCGCTCACCTTCCTGCGCTACCTGAAGCACGTCGAGACGTACATAGACTCCCGGCGCGGGGACTGCGCCGCGCTCGGCCGATGGATCGACCGGCGGCTGCGCAAGGAACCACGCAAGCCCATGCACGACTTCGTCCGCGAGGTCAGCCTCCCCGCGGCGCTCAGGCCCGCCCCCGAGGACCTGCCGGACCAGATCGTCATCCCCTACCCCGGGCCCGGCGAGGGCCCCACCGTCGCCGTCCTGCTCGACCCGGTGATCGGAGCGGACCCGGCCCGCTTCTTCTGGCAGATCTGGTACGACGACGGCGAGGGCGACCCCGAGATGTACGAGGCGGACGCCTCCGTCCACGGCTGCGCGCCCGAGGATCTCGTCCGGGAGCTGCGCGAGCCGCTCGGCAGACTGCTGCGCGCCAAGGACCGCGACGGCAGCCCCGTACCCCTCGAAGTCGCCCTGCCCGCAGGCCACTTCGACACCGCGGTGCACCGCTGGCGGTTCGACGACATCGCGGAACTCCATGACACCGGGCATCTCGCGGTACGCCGCCGCGTGGTGCTGCGCGCCCTCGAACGCCGTGGGGATCCGGACAAGTTGTGGACGGAGCGCTGGCAGGCCATGCTCGGCCGACGCCGCTTCCGCGCCTGGCGCACCCCCGCGCGGCACGACGTCCCGAGCGCCCGCGGCTACCGCGAGGCCGCCTTCGACCGTATCCCGGTGATGTGCCGGCCCGCCGGGCGCGAACCCGGGCGCACCTCCCTGCGGCTCGCGCTGGAGAACGGCCACGGCGTCGCGCTCTGGCACATCGACGGACACGCCTCGCGCGCCTGCCCGGAAGCGTGCGACACGCTCTACGCGCGCGTGGAGGAACTGCTCGGCACCATGGGAGCGCTCGCCGAACTCCCCGACCGCTTACGGCAGGTACGCCAGGACATCAGCGAGCACCGGGCCGACCGCGCCTGGGCCGAGCCGATGGCGCTTCTGTACGACGATCCACGCCGCCCCTTGCCTCCCGAGGAGGCCGAGACCTTGGACGCGCCGCTGTGAACGCCGCGTCGAGCGCGCGCCGCGCATGGCCGAAACACCCTCCGCGACCGGCTGATCACGGGTACGGTTTCAGGGGCCCGTTGCGGGCGCACAACGCCCCCGTCGGCCAGGACGTGGATCACCACCGACCGTCGGCGAGGAGCACAGCATGAGCGAGTGGTTCATCTACCAGGGCACCGGGCAACCCGATCCGAGCAGGATCGAGGGGCTGCCGCCGCCACCGCCGTGGCGGGCCTTCGACGCCCCGCCCGTGGCCTACGAGGTGCCGGACCTCGACTCGGCCACCGGCCGCAGGCTCGGCAAGCCCGTCCCGCTGCCCGTCCAGGACGCCGAGACCCTCGAACTCATCAACGCCGCCCTGTACTTGCGGCGCCCCCTGCTCGTCACCGGCGAACCCGGCGTCGGCAAGTCGACGCTCGCGCACTCCATCGCCCATGAACTCGGCCTCGGCCGGGTCCTGGAGTGGCCGATCGTCAGCCGCAGCGAACTGCGCGAGGGGCTCTACACCTACGACGCCATCAGCCGTCTTCAGGACGCCCAACTGCCCGGCGACGCCTCGGCGCAGGACATCGGCCGGTACATCAAGCTCGGCCCGCTCGGCACCGCGCTGCTCGCCGCGGACCGGCCCCGCGTGCTGCTCATCGACGAGCTGGACAAGAGCGACATCGACCTGCCCAACGATCTGTTGAACGTCCTGGAGGAAGGCCGCTTCGCCCTTCCCGAGCTGGAGCGGATCGCCGACCGGACCCCGGTGGTCGAGGTCCTCACGGACGACGGCCGCCGGGTGGCCGTGACCGGCGGCCAAGTACGCTGCCGTACCTTTCCGTTCGTCGTCCTGACCAGCAACCGCGAGCGGGAGTTCCCCACCCCGCTGCTGCGCCGCTGCATCCCGCTCGACCTCAAGGCCCCGCGCGACGAACGCCTCGCCGCCCTCGTCCAGGCGCACTTCGGGTCACTGGGGTACGACGACAACCGCGACATCGTCGAACGGTTCACCCGCGCCGGGGCGGACGGCGCGCTGCGCCCCACCGACCAACTGCTCAACGCGATCTTCCTCGCCCAGCATGCCGCGCGGGACGCTTCCGAGCGGCGCGAGGAACTCTCGGAGCTGCTGATGCAGCCCCTCGACCGAGGGCCGCGGTAGCCGCCATGACCTCCCGGGCGCCCGGTCCCCTCGCCGACGTCGTGAGCCCCGCGCTCACGGCGCTGGTGGCGCGCCTGCGGGACGCGGGGATCGTGCCGGGCGTCGAGGAGCTCGCCGACGCGCTGTGGCTGGCCCATTGGCTGCCCGCCACGGCGGAGCGGCCCGACCCGGCAGAGGCACACACACCGGACGGCGGCTCCCAACGGCAGGATGACACCAGCCCGTTGCCTCCGAGCGTGCGGCACCCCCGGCTCCCGGCCGAGCACGCCGAGCCGCAACCACCGGACGCGGCCCGGCTGTTCGCGCCCGAACCAGGGGAGACCGGTACCGCCGTCCCGTTGGCGCCGATAGGCGTCCCGGCCGCGCCCGCCCTCCCCGAACCCCTCGCCCTGCAACGGGGGTTACGCCCCCTCCAGCGCTACCGCGCGCCCGTACGGCCCGTCCCGCGCGTCCTGGACGAGACCGCCACGGCCGAACGGGCCGCCGAGTCCGGGCTCGTGCTGCCCGTCCTGCGCACCGACCGGCGCCGCGAGGCCCGGATGCTGCTCGTGATGGACGTCTCCACCTCCACGGTGGTGTGGCAGCAGGCCCTCGACGAACTGCAACAGGTCTGCGCGCGCGCCGGAGCCTTCCGCGAGGTGCAGGTCCAGTATCTGCACGAGGCGCCGGGCGGCCTGCCCGGCTGCTCCGCCACCCCCGAGCCCACCGGCCCGCTCCACGCTCCGGAGCAGCTCAGCGACCCGACGGGACGGCGTGTCACTCTGGTGCTCAGCGACTGCGCCGGGCCGATGTGGCGTGGCGGCGCCATGCAGCGGCTGCTGCACCGCTGGGCCGCGACGGCACCCGTAGCCGTCGTACAACCGCTGCCGCAACGCATGTGGCTGCGCACCCATCTGCCCGCCCGGCGCGGGCTGTTGCACCGCCGCGAAGGGCCCGCGGGCGCCCTGGAGTTCCGGCCCGAGCGGGGACGTACGGAGCGCGGGGCGCTGCCCGTGCCCGTGCTCGCGCCGCGGCGCGCGTCGGTGGAGGGCTGGGCGCGGCTGGTGTCCGGGGCCACGGGACAGTCCCTGGACGCGGCGGCCGGATGGGTGCGGGCCGACCACGCGCCGTCCGCGGCGCCGGTACGGGCCACGGCGGACCTCAGCGGAGCCGAGCGCGTGCGCGCCTTCTGGCGCCCCGCCTCCTCGGAGGCGCGCCGCCTGGCCGTGTATCTGACCGCGGTGCCGCTCCATCTGCCCGTGATGCAACTGGTCCAGCACGCGATGCTCGCCCGCAGCGGACCCGATGTGCTCTCCGAGGTGCTGCTCAGCGGCCTCGTCCGACGCCGCGAGGACACCGGCCGACCCGACGGCGTGCGCTACGAGTTCCTGCCCGGGGTCGCCACGGAGCTGCGCACGCGGCTGACCGTCGAGGACGCCGAGCTGCTGTTCAAGCACTGCTCCGAGTACGTGGGACGGAAGTTCGGCCGCAGTGTGCGCAACTTCCCCGCGCTGGCAGGGGCGTTCCTGCACGGCGCGGTGCCCCCCGAGCAGCTTCTGCCGCCCACGGGCGGACCGGGCGAGGACGAGCCGGTCGGCCTGCGGGCGTTCGCCGAGGTGTCGGCGGAGGTGCTGCGGGACCTCGGCGCCCGTATGCCGGTGGTGCCGGTCCGCCCCGAACTCAACGACAGGGAACTGCTGGAGAAGGGCCGCGCGGCGCTCGCGCGGTTCGCGCGGGAGGGCCTCACCCGCGAACTCGACGCCGCGGTGGAGTACTTGCGACGGGCCACCGGGATCGCCCGGACGCAAGCGGGCCAGGGGGCCGCCCACGAAGCCCTGGCCCAGGGGCTGTTGGCCCGCTGGCAGGTACGGGGCGTGGGGGAGGACCTTCGGGAAGCCTGGGAGTCGCTCGACGGCCGAAGGCCGCTGACCCTCGACGGAAGGCTCGTACGGGGTCTGGTCTGCTGGGCTCAGGCGCGGAAGGTACGCACCCGGGGCATCGGCTTCCCGGGCATCCCGGACAGCCTGCGCGCGTGGGCGGGCACGATGCCGGGGAGCGCCGAGGACCACGCGTACGCCCTGCTGCTGTGCGTGGCGGACCGGGACCTCACGGCGGTGCTGAGCGACGGGGGGACGCCTGAGCGGCTGTCGGTCGCCGGGGGCACACTGACGGAGGTGCGCCGGGCCCTGGCGGAAGCGGGCCCCGGCACCGGGGAAGACCTCGGCCCCGAGGAGTGGTACGTACTGCATCTGCTCCGGGCGGCCGAAGCCGCGAGCGTGCGGATCGACCTCCACGTCGCGGAGCCCGCCCACCTCGTACGGGGACGCGTCTGGCTCGACCTGGCGCGGCACTACCAGGGGCGGGGGCCGATCGAGGCAGTGGTCCCCGACCCCGGGCGCGCGGCGGACCTGGCCTCGCGTGCCGCGGACGACCTCCTGGTGGCGGCCAACGACGGCAGCGGACTGTCCGCCGCCGAGCACTGCCGGGCCTGGCTGGACCTGGCCTCCGCCGAGGAGATCGCCGACCGGCCGGAGCCCGACCGGCTCGCGCATGTACTGGAACACGCGCTGATCACGGCGGGCGGCGACCCCGAACTGAGGCTCGAGTGCGCGATGCAAGCCGCCCGGATCCACCGCGCCCGGTTCAGGAAGACCAAGGCCCCGGCCGATCTGGACAGCGCGATCGTGGCCTGGACGGACGCCGAATGGCTGCTGAGCGAGGACGATCCCCGGCGGCCCGCCGTGCTGGCCGACTTCGCCGCGGCCCTGATCCGCCGGGCGGGGACACCCGCGCGGCCCCAGGACATCGCCAAGGCCATCGACCTGCTGCGGCGCGCGGTCGACGACTCCCCGCCGGACGATCCGGAGCTGCCACGACGGAGAGGAACCCTGGCGTACGCCCACGTCCTGCGGTACGGAGCACAGCTCGTCCAGTCCGACCTGTACGAAGCCGAGTGGCTGTTCGGCGAGGCCATCCGCGGCTCCGACGACCAGGCGTTCCTGGCCAAGGCGTGGATGAGCCGGGGAGCGGCGCTCGTCCTGCTGGCCGCGCACGCGGACGCGCGACCGCGCCAGAACGAGGCGCTCGACTGCTTCTCCCGGGCCGCCGTCCACGCCCGCGCGGCCGGGGACGACGAACTGCTCTCCGACGCCCATGAGGCGCGAGGCCGCGTCCGGGAGCAACTGGGCCAGCCCGAAGCCGCGTTGACCGAATTCCGCACCGCACTCGACCTCACCGGGAACCCCGACACCATCGACGCCCTCCGCACCCACATCTCCCGCCTGGCTCCGGAAGCGCCCGACGAGTGACCACTCCCGACAACACCCCCAGACCCCTCCCGGAGATCACCCCGCCAGAGCACACCGATCACCCGGTGCTGGCCGCGGTCCTCGCCGAAGTCCGCGCCCGGGACGGGGAGTCCACCGTCGTCGCGCACTACGAAGACGCGCCGTGACCGCCCACCCGCACCCGCGCTGGCCGCACGCCCTCCTCGACGCCGGGGCCCACCGGCCCACCCCCTTCCGGCAGTTCGTGCTCAAGCTGCACAGCCGCTGCAATCTCGACTGCGCCTACTGCTACCTCTACCAGGGCCAGGACCACGGCTGGCGCGATCGCCCGCACCGCGCCGACCGCCGTACGATGCACCGCACCGCCGCCCGCGTCGCCGAGCACGTACGCACCCACGGCCTCGACCGCATCCGGATCGAACTCCACGGCGGCGAGCCCCTGCTCGCCGGTCCCGCGCCCGTCCTCGCCTACGCCCGCGCCGTCCGCGAGGCCGTCCCCGCGCACTGCGCGGTCACCGCCACCGTGCAGACCAACGGCACCCGTCTCACCGACGCCGTCCTCGACCGGCTCGCGCGGGCCGGTATCCGGGTCGGGCTCAGCCTCGACGGGGGACGCGCCGCCCACAACGCCCGCCGCGTCGACCACGCCGGGCGCCCCGCCTGGTCCGCCGCGCGGGCCGCCGCCGTCCGGCTCGCGGCGCGCCCGGCCACGTACGCCGGAGTCCTGTGCACCATCGACGCGGACACCGATCCCCTGGACGTCTACCGCTCCCTGCGCGCACTGGACCCGCCCGGTGTGGACTTCCTGCTCCCGCACGCCAACTGGGCCCATCCGCCGCCGGGTTCGAGCCCCGGCAGCCCCGGACGGCACCGGCCGCGGCCCACCCCGTACGGCGACTGGCTGGCCGCCGTCTTCGACGCCTGGTGGGACGAGCGGCGGCCTCCGACGCGGGTGCGGCTCTTCCAGGAGATCGCCGCGCTGCTGCTCGGCGCGCCCAGTTCGGCCGAGGCGGTGGGGCTCTCGCCGATGGCCGCCGTCGTGATCGAGACGGACGGCGCGATCGAGCAGGTCGACTCGCTGCGGTCGGCCTATCCGGGCGCGGCGGAGACCGGACTCGACGTCTTCCGGCACACCTTCGACGCCGCGCTGCGCCATCCCGGCATCGCCGCACGGCAGTTGGGCGAGGGCGCGCTCGCGAAGGAGTGCCTGGACTGCCCGGTGGGGAAGGTGTGCGGAGGCGGCAACTACGTCCACCGGTACGCATCCGGCACCGGCTTCCACCACCCCAGCGTCTACTGCGCCGACCTGGAACGACTCATACGGCACATCGCGCACCGGCTGGAACACACCGCCCGTACGACGGGCCGAAGCGGAAGCTCATGACAACTCACCTGTGGCACAACTGCCTTGACGCACAATTGACGGACGTGTGGACAGTCGTGACCGGGTTCAATTGAGGGGACGGCGAGATGACGGCGGAGCTGGAACACGTCACGGTGGTCTTCGCCGGGCAGAGTGAGTCCTGGGCCCGGTGGATCGACCACCAGATCCAGGCCGCGGGCCGGGCCACGACGCTCATCAGATGGAACCCGCTGCGCCGACCACCGACCGTGGAGGCGCTCGCCGACCTGCTGAGCGCGCCGGGGCGGGTCCTGCTCCTGCTCGACGACTGGTACGAGCGGCTCGGCCGCGAGCGGTTCACGGCGTGGGCGGACGTCCTGCGACAGGGACTTCCGGCCTACCGCGACCGGCTCGCCGCCGTGAGCGTCACCGCCCGGCCCATGCCCGAGGAGGTCATCGCCCTCGCACCGGTCGAACTGCGCGGCCTGCGCCCGGAAGTGGCGCGCAGCCGGGTCCTGGAGTGCGCGGGCGTCCCGGCCCCCGGCATCCTGGTCGACCTGCGCCGCGGCCCCCGCTTCCCGGACGACCCGCCGGAGGTGTGGCAGGCCCCGCGCCGCAACCGCCGCTTCATCGGGCGGACCGAACTGCTGGAGAAGATGTACGGAGCCTTCTCCGCGGGCCGTACCGAGGGCGCCGCCGTGGTGCTGCTCGGTCCGGGCGGCTTCGGCAAGACACAGCTCGCGCTGGAGTACGTCCACCGGTTCGCCGGTGAGTACGACATCGTGTGGTGGGTCAACGCCGCCCAACGGGTCACCGCACGCGAGCAGTTCGCCGAACTCGCGTCACGGCTGGGGCTGCCGGACGCCGCGGACCTCGCGGCCACCATCAAGGCCGTACGACGGGAGTTGGACCGCACGATCCGGCCCTGGCTGATGGTCCTGGACGGGGCCGAGGACCCCGACCGGGTGCTCGATCTCCTCCCGGAGGGGCGCGGGCACGTCCTGATCACCACGTACCGCACCGACTGGGGCGCCCACGCCGAGACCGTCACCATCCCGGTGTTCGAGCGCCAGGAGAGCGTCGCGTTCGTCGGGCGTCGCACCGCGCGCCTGAGCGACGAGCAGGCCGAGCGGCTCGCCGAGGCCGTCGAGGACATGCCGCTGCTGCTCGACCAGACGGCCACCTGGCTGGACCTGAACCCCGCGGTGCCCGTGGACGCGTATCTCCGGGACATCCGGGACGGGCGGCCCGACCGGTTCGGGGTCATGGCCTCCGGCCAGTACCCGCAGAGCTTCGAGGTCGCCTGGGCCAAGCTCGTCAACAGCCTGCGCGAAGGGGCCGAATCAGCCTGGCAGTTGCTCAACCTGCTGGTCTGCTTCTCCCCGGACGTCGTCCCCGTACGGCTGCTCCAGACGGCCCGGCACGGCGATCTGCCGCCCGAGCTGGCCGAGTTGGTCGCCGAGCCCAGCAGTTGGAACACCGCCCTGCGCAAGCTGTCCGAGATCACCTCCATGCGCATCGAGTACGAGCAGAACCCGCGGATGGACACGCAGACCGTCGGCACGCTGCGCATGCACCGCCTCTTCCACCGGTTCGTGCGCTCCATCCAGTCACCCGACGACGCCGCGCGCTACTCGGCCGCCGCCCGCAGGGTCCTGGTCTCCGCCGACCCGCGCGACCCCGCCTCGACCGCCAACGGGGCCCGGTACGCGGCCCTCATCCCGCATCTGGAACCGTCCCGGGCCCTGGAGTCGCCCGACGACGACGTCCGTGAACTCGTCCTCAACTGCATCGAATACCTGCGGATGCGGGGCGAGTACCACGACGGCTGGTGGCTGAGCCGCATGGCCGTGGAGAACTGGGGCGCCACCGCCGCGCCCACCGACCGCAACGTCCTCGTCGCGGTCCACCAACTCGCCAACATGCTCCGCAGACTGGGGAAGTACGCGGAGGCCGAGAGCGTCGGCCGCGACATCCTCCAGCGGCTGGAGGTCGCCGGGAACACCCGCCCCATCGAGCTGATCCGCGCCAAGGACGGCCTCGGCGGCACGCTCATGGCGCTCGCCCGGTACGACGAGGCGGGCGCTCTGTTCGAGGAGGCCGCCTCGATCGCCGCCGCCGAACTCGGCGACGAGCATGTGCCGCGCACCCTCGCGCTCCGCAGCAACCTCGCGGTCGCCCTCGGCCTCCAGGGTCACTACGCCGACTCGCTCTCCCTGCATCTGAAGGTCTTCGAGGCCCGCGTGGAGGTCCTCGGCGGGAAGCACCCGCTCACCCTCAACTCCGCGCTGGGCACGGCCTGGATGCTGCGGCTGCTCGGCGACTACCGCGAGGCGCTGGCCATCCAGGGCCACAACTCCCGAGCCCACAGCCAGGCGTTGGGCCGCCACCACAGCCAGACCCTGCTCGCCGAGCACAACCTCGCCCTGTGCGCCCGCCGCGTCGGCGACCTCCAGTTCGCGGAGGCCATGATGGGCGCGGCCCGGCGCAGGCTGCTGGGCCGCCGCGGCCCCCAGCACCCCGAGTCCCTGATGGTCACCTGCGACTACGCGATGCTGCTGCGCGACCTCGGCCGTATCGAAGAGGCCCGGGAACTGGCCGAGTTCAGCGCGGGACAGTACGCGGCCCAGCTCGGCGACCACCATCCGTACGCGATCGGGGCGCGGGACAACGTCGCCGTCCTGCTGCGCGAGGCGGGCGAGGACCGGGAGGCGCTCGAACTGTCCCGCGGTGTCCGCGCCCAGATGGAGGAGGCGGTGGGCGCCGACCATCCCTGGACCATCGGCTGCGCCAAGAACCAGGTCGCCGCGCTCGCCGCCGACGGCGACACCGAGGCCGCGGCCGCCCTGGGCCGCGAGAGCGCCGAGCGGGCCGCGCGCACCCTGAGCGACGCCCATATCCTCACCATCAGCCTGCGGGCCGGACTCGCGGTCGACCTGGCCGGGCTGGGGGAGCACGAGGAGGCCGAGGCGCTGCGCCGGGACGCGGCCACCCGGCTCACCGGGCTCCTCGGCGCCGATCATCCGCACATCCGCCGCATCCTCGAACGCCACCGCCCGCACTGGGACTTCGAGCCTCAGCCGATCTGACCGGCGACAGGCACCGGACATGCCGAAGGGCCCGGCCCCGGGAAGAACTCCCGGGGCCGGGCCCTGTCGTCAGCCGTGCTCAGCCGCTCAGGCCTCGAACACCTCGCGCATGAGCTGCTCCTGCTCCGCCTGGTGCCGCTTCGCGGAACCGACGGCCGGGGAGGAGCCGTGCGGACGGGAGATACGGCGCAGCCGCTCGCCCGCCGGGATGTCGGCGCCGACCGCCAGGTCCAGGTGGTCGATGAGGTTCAGGGCGATGAACGGCCACGCGCCCTGGTTCGCCGGCTCTTCCTGGGCCCACAGGTACTTCTCGGCGTTCGGGTACTTGGCGATCTCCGCCTGGAGCTCGGCACCCGGCAGCGGGTACAGGCGCTCGAGCCGGATGATCGCCGTGTCCGTCACCCCGCGCTTGCGGCGCTCGGCGTCGAGGTCGTAGTAGACCTTGCCCGCCGTGAAGACGACCTTGCGGACGGCGGCCGGGTCCACCGAGGCGTCCCCGATGACCGGACGGAACTGGCCCGTGGTGAACTCCTCCGCCTTGGACGCGGCGGCCTTGAGGCGCAGCATCGACTTCGGCGTGAAGACCACCAGCGGCTTGTGGTGCGGGTTGTGCGACTGCCACCGCAGGAGGTGGAAGTAGTTCGACGGGAGCGTGGGCATGGCCACCGTCATGTTGTTCTGGGCGCAGAGCTGGAGGAACCGCTCTGGGCGGGCCGAGGAGTGGTCCGGGCCCTGGCCCTCGTAGCCGTGCGGGAGCAGAAGCGTGACGCCGGACGTCTGGCCCCACTTCTGCTCGGCCGAGGAGATGAACTCGTCCACGACGGTCTGCGCGCCGTTGACGAAGTCACCGAACTGCGCCTCCCACATCACGAGCGCGTTCGGTCGGGCCAGCGAGTAGCCGTACTCGAAGCCCATCGCCGCGTACTCGGACAGCAGCGAGTTGTAGACGTTCAGCCGCGCCTGGTCCTCGGCCAGGTACTGCAGCGGCGTGTACTCCTCGCCGGACTCGCGGTCGATGATCACCGCGTGGCGCTGGCCGAAGGTGCCGCGCTGGGAGTCCTGGCCGGACAGCCGGACCGGGACGCCCTCGAGCAGCAGCGAGCCGATGGCGAGGGTCTCGCCCATGCCCCAGTCGATCGTGCCGTCCTCGACCATCACCGCACGGCGCTGGAGCTGCGGCAGCAGGCGCGGGTGGACGGTGATGTGGTCGGGGATGTTGACCTGGGACTCGGCGATCCGCTTGACGACCTCGGCGGACACGGCCGTGTCGACCGCCACCGGGAAGCCGTCCAGCGGGCCGGGCGCGGCGGCCTCGGCGGGCTGCGAGGTGGCCTCGCGGACCTCCGTGAAGACCTTCTCGAGCTGGCCCTGGTAGTCCTGGAGGGCCTGCTCGGCCTCTTCCAGGGTGATGTCGCCCCGGCCGATCAGAGACTCGGTGTACAGCTTGCGCACCGAGCGCTTCTTGTCGATCAGGTCGTACATCAGCGGCTGCGTGAAGGCCGGGTTGTCCGACTCGTTGTGACCGCGGCGGCGGTAGCAGATGAGGTCGATCACCACGTCCTTGTTGAACGCCTGGCGGAACTCGAAGGCCAGGCGCGCGACGCGCACGACCGCCTCCGGGTCGTCGCCGTTCACGTGGAAGATCGGGGCCTCGATCATGCGGGCCACGTCCGTGGCGTACATCGAGGAGCGGGAGGACTCCGGGGCCGCCGTGAAGCCGACCTGGTTGTTGATGACGATGTGGACCGTGCCGCCCGTGCGGTAGCCGCGGAGCTGCGACATGTTCAGGGTCTCGGCCACCACGCCCTGGCCCGCGAAGGCCGCGTCGCCGTGGATCGCCACCGGCATGACCGTGAAGTCCGTGCCGCCCTTGTTGATGATGTCCTGCTTGGCGCGGGAGACACCCTCGAGGACCGGGTCCACCGCCTCCAGGTGCGAGGGGTTCGCGACCAGGGAGACCTTGATCTGCTCGCCGTCCAGGCCCGTGAAGGTGCCGTCGGCGCCCAGGTGGTACTTCACGTCGCCGGAGCCGTGCATCGACTTCGGGTCGAGGTTGCCCTCGAACTCACGGAAGATCTGCGCGTACGACTTGCCGACGATGTTGGCGAGGACGTTGAGCCGGCCGCGGTGGGCCATGCCGATGACGACCTCGTCCAGCCGCGACTCGGCAGCGCTGTCGATCACCGCGTCGAGCAGCGGGATGACGGACTCGCCGCCCTCCAGGGAGAAGCGCTTCTGGCCGACGTACTTGGTCTGCAGGAACGTCTCGAAGGCCTCCGCCGCGTTCAGACGGCGCAGGATGCGCAACTGCTCCTCGCGCTCCGGCTTGGAGTGCGGGCGCTCCACCCGGTCCTGGATCCACTTGCGCTGCTTGGGGTCCTGGATGTGCATGTACTCGATGCCGGTGGTGCGGCAGTACGAGTCGCGCAGCACACCGAGGATGTCGCGCAGCTTCATCATCGACTTGCCGGCGAAGCCGCCGACGGCGAACTCGCGCTCCAGGTCCCACAGGGTGAGGCCGTGCTCGGTGATGTCCAGGTCGGGGTGCTTGCGCTGCTGGTACTCCAGCGGGTCGGTGTCGGCCATGACATGGCCGCGGACCCGGTAGGAGTGGATCAGCTCGAAGACCCGCGCGGCCTTGGTGACGTCGTCGTCGTGCGAGGCGTCGATGTCCTTGAGCCAGCGGACCGGCTCGTAGGGGATGCGCAGGGCCTTGAAGATCTCGTCGTAGAAGCCCTTCTCACCGAGGAGGAGGTTCGCGACGACGCGCAGGAACTCGCCGGAGGCGGCGCCCTGGATCACCCGGTGGTCGTAGGTCGACGTGAGCGTCATGACCTTCGAGATGCCGAGCTTGTTCAGGGTGTCCTGGGAGGTGCCCTGGAACTCCGCCGGGTAGTCCATGGAGCCGACGCCCATGATCACCGACTGGCCGGGCATCAGGCGCGGCACGGAGTGGACGGTGCCGAGGCCGCCGGGGTTGGTGAGGGAGACCGTCACGCCGGTGAAGTCGTCCATCGTCAGCTTGCCGTCGCGGGCGCGGCGGACGATGTCCTCGTAGGCCTGCCAGAACTCGAAGAAGTTCAGGGTCTCGGCCTTCTTGATCGCCGCGACGACGAGCTGCCGGTCACCGTTCGGCTTCACCAGGTCGATGGCGAGGCCGAAGTTGATGTGCTCCGGCTTGACCAGGGTCGGCTTGCCGTCCTTCTGCGCGAACGACCAGTTCATCGACGGCATGGCCTTGATGGCCTGCACCATCGCGTAGCCGATCAGGTGCGTGAAGGAGATCTTCCCGCCCCGGGCGCGCTTGAGGTGGTTGTTGATGACGATGCGGTTGTCGAAGAGCAGCTTCACCGGGACCGCGCGCACGGACGTGGCCGTGGGCAGCTCCAGGGAGGCGGTCATGTTCTTCGCGACGGCGGCGGCGGGGCCGCGCAGCGTCAGCAGTTCGGGGCCAGCGGGGGCCTCGGCCACGGACTCGTCCTTCTTCGGCTTGGCGGGTGCCGCGGGCTGCGCGGCGACGGGCTTGGCGGGCGCAGGCGCGGCGGGCTGCGGGGCAGCCGGCGCCGGGGCGGCCGGGGCCTGCGGCACTGCGGGGGTCGCAGGGGCGGCGGGGGCCGCCGGGGTGGACGCGGCCGGGGCCGTCGTGGTGGCAGTGCTCGCCGCGGCCGGGGAGGCGGCGGGCGCCCCCGGCTTGTAGTCGGCGAAGAAGTCCCACCAGGCACGGTCTACCGAATTCGGGTCCTGGAGGTACTGCTGATAGATCTCGTCGACGAGCCACTCGTTCGGACCGAACGCGGCTGCCGGGTTCTTCCCGGTTTGGTCGTCGGTCGAGACGCTCGAGTTACTGGGGGACTGTGGCGACACGGCGGCAACCGCCCTCTTCCGCTTCTTCGCAAGGTGATGGACAGCGGGGATTAAGGCTACGCCTCCCTGACCGGGAAGGTCAGGTCGGACCGTGTCATCGTCGTGTATGTCACATCGGAAAGCGCGTTTCGGGGGTGTAAATGGCGGGAAACAAGCGAGGTTCCGGTGTGTGACGGGTACGGCGACGCCGACCCGACGCGAAGAGCGCGCGGGCCGCTGCCTGATCAACAGGGTGTCCGTCCGCGGGGCGGACAAGGATCTTGTTCTTCCCTTTCGAACTTTACGTCAACTTGAGACGGAAGGCTCTCCCGGAAGGGTGACCCTGATCCGGCAGCCGCGCGCGGATTCGGCCACGCCGATCCGGCCACCGTGCAGGTCCACCGCCCAGCGGGCGATCGCGAGGCCGAGGCCCGTACCGCCGTCGCTGCCCGGCCCGTGCGGCCGGCTCACCGCGCCGCGGTTGAAACGCTCGAAGACGCGGTGCCACTCCGACTGCGGGATGCCGGGGCCCTCGTCCACGACCTCCAGCACCAGCGACTCCTTCGCGGGGCCGCTCCGGGCCTTCACCGTGACCCGGCCGTGCGGGGGGCTGTGCTTGACCGCGTTGTCCACCAGATTGGCGACGACCTGGTGCAGCCGCTCGGGGTCCGCGCGCGCCGTCAGCTCCGGCGGCGAGACGTCGAGGCGCAGATGGACGTCCGTGCGCGTGTGACTGCCGGAGCCGGAGGCGAGGCCTGCGCGCGCGGAGGACACCATCTGGGCCTCCTTGAGCACGCCCGAGAGATACGGCCACACCTCGAAGCGGCGCTTGGTCAGCGGGACCACGCCGTTGTCCAGCCGCGAGAGGTCCAGCAGCGTCTCCACCAGGCGCCCGAGGCGCTCCGTCTGCTTCAGCGCCGTGCGCATGGTCTCGGGGTCGGCCTGCGTGACCCCGTCCACGATGTTCTCCAGCACCGCGCGCAGGGCCGCGGTGGGCGTGCGCAGCTCGTGCGAGACGTTGGCCACCAGCTCCTTGCGCTGGCGGTCCTGGGCCTCCAGCTCGTCGGCCATGAGGTTGATCGTGTGGGCCAGATCGCCCAGCTCGTCCCGGCGGTGGTCACGGACCCGGCGCGAGTAGTCGCCGTGCGAGATGGAGCGGGCCACGGCGTTCATCTCGTCCAGCGGCGCGGTCAGCGAGTGCGCCACGAACTGCGTGATCAGCAGCGTCGCGATCATCGAGAACACCGTGATGAAGCGCAGCTCGGTCGCCGTGCGCACCGCGATCAGCAGCAGACCCGTGGTGATCAGCACCGAGATGACGACCAGCGCGCCCAGCTTGGTCTTGACCGAGAAGGGGCGGACACTGCCCCAGGAGTCCTCGGGGCTCTTGCGCCGGTCCGGCCCGCCGCTCATGGCGTCGGTGTCTCCAGCGCGTAGCCGACGCCGTGCACGGTGCGGATGCGCTCCGCGCCGATCTTCCGCCGCAGGGCCTTGATGTGGCTGTCCACGGTGCGGGTGCCGGAGGCGTCCGCCCAGTCCCACACCTCCGCGAGGAGCTGCTCGCGCGAGAGCACGGCGCGCGGGGTGTTGGCCAGGCACACCAGCAGATCGAACTCGGTGGGCGTCAGATGGACGTCCTCGCTGCGCACCCGGACCCGGCGCTGCGCGTGGTCGATCTCCAGCTCGCCGAGGCGCAGCATGCCGCTGCGCGGCGTCGCGGCGGCCAGCGCGGCCCGCTCCATCCGGCGCAGCAGTACATGCACCCGCGCCGCCAACTCCCGCATGGAGAACGGCTTGGTCATGTAGTCGTCGGCGCCGACGCCGAGCCCGACCAGCATGTCCGTCTCGTCGTCGCGCGCGGTGAGCATCAGCACCGGTACCGGGCGCTGTGCCTGGACCCGGCGGCAGACCTCCAGGCCGTCGAAGCCCGGCAGCATGATGTCGAGGATCAGCAGGTCGGGCTGCCAGGCCTCGGCCGTGTCCACCGCCGCCGGGCCGTCCCCCGCCGTTTGCACGAGGAATCCCTCCGCGCGCAGGCGGGCGGCGATGGCGTCGACGATCGTCGGGTCGTCCTCGACCACGAGGACCCGCCGTTGGGCGCCCGGGGTCGCCGTCGTGCCGTTGTGCGAGGTGTGTGTCTGCTCCATCGCCCGCCCCTGAGTGTGCTTTCCGGAATCCGTGGGGTGATCCCATGACTGCGCCTGACGCATGAGTGATCCGCGTCAGGGAAGCAGCGTACGGGGAGTGACCGCGAGTCGGCTATCCAGGTCTGACCGCCAGGTGCACGACGTCGGGAACGCCCCGGGCAACGGGGACCTCTTCGGTACGCACATGCTGGAACCCGGCATTCCGTAGGGTTCCTTCGAATTCCGGAGAGGGCTGCGCGGACCATACCGCGAGGATGCCACCAGGCCTCAACACCCTTGCACAACTCGCCAGTCCGGTCCCCGAGTACAGGCTGTCGTTGTCCTGAGTGACCGTCCAGTCGGGCCCGTTGTCGATGTCGAGGCACAAGGCGTCGTACGTGTCCGACGTCTCATGGAGATGGCGGACGAGATCGGCTTCCAGGATGTCCGTACGGGGGTCGGCGAGGGCCTCGGCGGAGAGCGCGGACAGCGGTCCGTCGAGGTGCCAGTCGACGATGGCGCGCTCGCGTTCGACCACGGTGATCCGGCCCCAGCGCGGGTCGGCGGCGGCGTGTGCGAGCGAGAACCCGACCCCGAGGCCCCCGATCAGCACATGAGGCCGCGGGCGTCCGGCGAGTGCGTCGCGGGCGAGGTCGACGAGCAGCCGCTCCGAGCGGCCGTCGGACGTGTCCATCAGGAAGCAGCCGTTCGCGATGATCTGGAGCAATTCGCCGTGGCGGCGCAGCACGACTTCGCCGTGGGGGCCCTCGCGGCGGTCCAGGATCCGGGGGGCGTCGTAGGTGTGGTCCGGATGAGGCATGGGTCCCATTGTGGTCAAGCGGGGCGCGACGGGACCACCGCAGGGGAAAGGCCCGGGTTCCGCGCGGGAGCCCCGGGCCTTCGCCTTCTGTCGTGGGTCAGCCGTTCGCCAGCGCCTGGACCCGGTCCAGCGCGCCGTTGAACTTGTCGTGGTCACCGACCGTCGGGCCGGACGACGTGTACTGCCACATCGTGTAGTACGACCACCCGGCCGGGAGCGTGCCCGGGTCGGAGGCGTAACGGGCGATCCACAGCGGGTTCTTGGAGGCGAAGCCGCTGTAGTTGCCGGTGCACTGGGTCCACCAGCTCGTGGCCGTGTAGATCACGGCGTCCCGACTGGTGCGCGCCTTGTACGTGTTCAGGAAGTCGGTGATCCAACTGACCATCGCGCTCGCCGACTTGCCGTAGCAGGCGTCGCCGTACGGGTTCCACTCGATGTCGAGCACGCCGGGCAGGGTCTTGCCGTCCTTGGACCAGCCGCCCCCGTGGTCCACGAAGTAGTTGGCCTGGGTGGCGCCGCTGGTGGTGTCCGGGGTCGCGAAGTGGTACGAGCCGCGGATCATCCCGACGTCGTAGGAGCCGTTGTACTGCTGGGTGAAGTAGGGGTTCGTGTAGTACGTCCCCTCGCTGGCCTTGGTGTAGGCCCACTTGACCCCGCTGCCCCACAGGGTCGACCAGGCCACGTTGCCCTGGTAGCCGGAGACGTCGACGCCTTCGGTCTGGGTGGCGTCGGCGCCGCTGGGCCTGCCGTCCTGGCCGTCGTGCGCCAGGACGCCCATCCCCATGGTGGCGGAGCCGCGCGCGGGCGTGTCGGCGGCGTGGGCCGGCAGGGAGAACAGGAGGGAGAACGCTGCGAGCAGGGTGCCGGCCGCGAACAAGCGCGGGCGCCGGACCGATCCGGGTCTGTGCACGGGCATGACGTGCCTCCGAGTCGCTCGGTGGGAGCTCGGTGGAGCTCGGTGGGGGGAATGCTCGGTGCGTCGGCACACCCGCGCCGGACGCGGGGAGAGTCGGGGTCCTCCGCGCTTCCTTGATGGCGTGGGCATGCCACTATCTGCCAAGGAAGCTGACACGTGGAGCGCGGGCTTGAGAAGAGGGGCCGGGGTCTGCCGTTGGTCTAATCCTGCGAAATACTGGCCTAGCTGCGGCAACGGCGATGCCCGGCGGAAACTTTCAGGATCGGGAAACCAGGGCAGGGGTGCTGACGTGCGCGAGGACGGAAACGGCGAGGAGCGTCCGGTGCCCTCCGGCGAGCCGGGCGACGGCAGCGGCGACGGCGCCGGTCACGGCTGCGCTCGCGGCATCGGTCACGGCGCCGCCGACCAGGAATTCCTCTCCCTGGAACGCGAGTTGACGGTGTTCCTGCGCCGGGCGCGGGCCAGCCAGGGCGAGATGGCCCGCGAGGTCCACCCCGATCTGGAGTCGGCCGCGTACGGACTCCTGGTCCGCCTCGACGAGTGCGGCGGGCAGCGCGCGACCGACCTCGCGGCCTATGTCGGCGTCGGCAAGGCGACCATGTCCCGCCAGTTGCGCGCCCTGGAGGAGCTGGGCCTCGTGGCCCGCGAGCCCGACCCGGCGGACGGCCGGGCCTGGCTGGTCCACCTCACCGCGGAGGGCAGCGACCGCGTGGGCAGCGTGCGCGAGGCGCGCCGCGCGCGGTACGTGCGCCAGCTCTCCGACTGGGACCGGCACGAGGTGGCCGAACTGGCGCGCCTGATCCGCCAGTTGAACCTCGTCATGGAGAAGTAGGACAGGCGCTCCGGCCCGCCGCTCAGGGCTCCACGTACACGACCGTCGCGTCGTCGTGCGTCTTGCCCCGCCGCAGATACGTCCGCGCCGCACGGTCGGCCGTCTCCAGCGCGCGGACGCGCGCCACCAGCGCCGCCGCGCCCTCCGCGCGGACGACGCGGACCAGTTCCTCCCAGTCGCCCGCGCGGAACATCTCCGTCCAGCGGGCCGCGCCGTCCGTCAGGGCCACGAGCGAGCGCACCGCGGCGCGCGGCACCTCGCCCGCCACCGCGCGGTCCGCCACGGCCGGGTCCGCGGCGGCCGTGAAGAAGCCGCCCTCCTTGTTGCGCACCGTGGCGTCGACGAGCGCGTCCGTCGCCAGGCTCGCGCGCGGCAGCCGGGCCAGCCGGTCGTCCACGAAGGCCGTGACCGTGCCGTCCGGTGCCTCGCAGAGCAGGGCCGAGTCGGCGAGGACCAGATACTCCACCTCGGTCGCGGACCAGCGGGCGAGGGCCACTGTTGCCTGAGGGGTACGCGGGTGAGAAAGGTCACAGGTGAACGCGTGGGACTCGGCGGTACGGAGGATGGCGTGGGAGAGGATCTCTCGAAGCGTCAGATCCCTGCGGGAACCGGACAGTTCGGTCAGCGCGCCACCGAGGCGCGCACAGAACCAGGGGACGGAGTGCATGCAGCCGTCACCGTCCTCGGGGGGCGTCACCCCGTCCAGGACCACCAGCGCTCCGCCTTGTCCTGAGGCCGGAAGCGCGAGTGCGGCGAAGTCCTCGTCGGGGCGCGCCGGGTCGCCGGGCTCGGAGATGAGTTCCGTACGCATCCGGCCAGTCTGCACGACCTCTTCACCGGCCCATAACGGCCTGCATCGATCGCCGCCACGGCGCGACCGGGCAGGTCAGGTGCCTGATTTGGGACGGAATGATCAATTCCAGGGAAACGTGGCGGCGAATACTGCCAAAGTGTGCCGCCGACGTCCAACCGGCCCGCCGCGCAAGGCCCTGGCATGGGCCAGAGGGACTTGCCCGCCAACTCCCCGCCAGGGTTCACTCCTTCGGGTGGCGGGACAGGGGAAGCGGGATCGCCGCCCACCGGCACTGGGAGGGTCGGAAACCGTCGTACCGGGGAGGCGGCCCAGTTGACGCCCCCTCACCCCGGCCCATGGGTACACGAGTCAGGATGGCGAGCACCGGTGCAGAAGATGCGGCCTCGGCGCGCAGACAGGAAGACGGCTCCCGCGCAGGGCGCCCCGTCGAAGTCCACGGGCAGCGGCCGTACCGCCCATGTCCGCAACCGTCTGATCGTCGCGGTGGCCGTGGTCGCCGCCGCGGTCGCCGGGGCCGGGGCGCCGACCGTCATCGCCGCCTCCGCCCAGCTCAACGACACCCAGAACCTGGTGACGCTCGCCGAGCAGACCCGTGACGCGCTGGTGCTCGCCCACGCGCTGGCCGACGAACGCGACGGGGTCACCTCGTACGTGGCCGCCGGGCGCCCCAAGTCCAAGGCGCCCGCCGAGCAGCAGAGCGCCCGCGTCGACCGGCAGATCGAGGACCTGCGCGCCCGTACGGACCTGCCCGCCGGGCTGCGCAAGGGACTCGGGGACGTGGCCACCGCGCGCAGAGCGGCGCTCGCCGGGAAGAGCACCGCTCTGGAGGCCCATCGCGAGTACTCCTCCGCCATCGCCGAACTCCACGCCGTCGCCGTGGAGTTGGCCGAGCAGATGCCGCCCCGGGCGGGCGCGGGCGCCCACGCCCTCGCCGAACTCGACAACGCAGTCCAGCAGTCGGCCGCCGCCCGCGGACTGCTCCTCGCCGCGCTGAGCGTCCCGCGCGTCACCCAGACCACCTACGACCCGGTCACCGGCCTGCCGACCACCACCGAGAGCGCCTCGGGGGCCGACGCCAAGCGCCGCGACGACCTCACCGCCGCCGCCCAGCAGGCCGCCGTCCGCTCCGACGCGGCGATCGCCGCCTTCCGCGAGACCGCGCCCGCGGCAGCCCGGAACTCCTACGACTCCACGGTCACCGGCCCCGAGGTCACCTCCGCCGAGAAGTACCTCGCGGACCTCACGGACCAGCCCACGCTCTCCGACGCCGAACTCGCCTACAGCACCGAGAAGGTGGGGGCGGCGCTGTCCGCCCGCGTCGACCAGATGCGCGGCGCCGAGACCTCGCTCTACGAGGCCCGCAGCAAGCAGCTCGCGCAGTTGCGCGACGACGACGTCACCGCGCTGGAGATCCGGGTCGCCGCCCTCGGTGTCCTTCTGCTCGTCGCCCTCGGCATCGCCACGGCGATGGCCCGCAGCCTCACCCGCCCGCTCGCCGTCCTGCGCCTCGGCTCGGCCCGCGTGGCCGCCTCCCCGGCCACCGAGGAACCGGTGAAGTTCACCGGCCGCAACGACGAGTTCGCCCAGGTCGTCCGCTCCGTCAACGCCCTGCACGCGCACGCCGTCGCGCTCCAGGAGCGGCTGTCCACCCTGGAGTCCGACCGCAAGCACCTCGTCGGCCAGCGCCAGACCATGGCCGACGAGCGCGAGAAGCTGCGCACCGAACTGGCCGACGCCTCCGCCAACCTGGGCCAGGTCCAGCACAGCATCCACGCCACCTTCGTCAACCTCGCCCTGCGCACCGTGGGCCTGGTCGACCGCCAACTGGCCCTCATCGAGGGCCTGGAGGAGCGGGAGCAGGACCCCGAGCGACTCTCCACGCTCTTCCGGCTCGACCACTTCGCCACGGTCATGCGCCGCCACAGCGAGAACCTCCTCGTCCTGGCCGGTGCCGAGCATGTGCAGCAGCACGCGGGGCCCGTACCGCTCGTCGACGTCGTGCGCGCCGCGGTCAGCGAGATCGAGCGGTACGAGCGCGTGCGCGTCGGCGCGCTGCCGCCGCACGCGCAGGTGGTGGGCTTCGCCGCCGACGACCTCTCGCATCTGCTGGCCGAACTCCTGGAGAACGCCACGTCGTTCTCGCCGCCGGAGTCCGCCGTCGAGATCTCCGGCTGGCTCAGGGAGAACGGCGAGCTGATGCTCTCCGTCCACGACGAGGGCATCGGCATGTCCGGGAAGCGGATGAGCCGGCTCAACGCCCGCCTCGCCGACTTCGACCCGAGCGCGCCCTACGACGAGGACGGCGGCGAGGGCCTCGGGCTCGGCCTGTACGTGGTCGCCCGCCTCGCCCACCGGCACGGCATCCGCGTCCAGTTGCGCAAGCAGAAGGAGGGCGGTGTCGCGGCGGTCGTCACCCTGACGAAGTCGCTCCTCGCCGCCGCCCCCAAGTCGGCGGCCCCGGCCGGGGGTTCGCTGTCCCTGCCCGGCGCCGACGCCGAGGTCAACTCGAACGTCCTCAAGGCCCGTACCCGGATCACCATCCAGGAACCGCGCGGCGACGAGGACCCGTTGATCGCGGCGGCGGAACAGGCGCTGCGGGAGCACGCCGCCACCGCGGAGTCCGAGGACGCCACCGAGGCGCCGGAGACCGGCACCGAGGCGCTCGAGGACGCGCCCGCGACGGCGAAGGCCGCCGAGGAGGCTCCCGCGGAGCCCGAGGTGTCCCCCGAGACCACCATGGAGCTCTTCGCCCCGGTCCTGGACGCGGACCCCGCGCCCACCACCGAGGACAAGGACCCCGAGGACCGGCACTCCGCCGCACACGCGGACGCGGACCACGCTCCCCTGACCGAGGACGAGGCCCCCGCCGCCCGTATCCCCGCCCAGAGCACCACCGACCCCGACCCGTACGCGATCGGCCCCGACACGCACGAACGCACCCCCGACGAGAGCGCGTCGCGGCCCACCGCACCGGAGCTTCACCCCGAGGAGCCCCCGACCTCCCAGCAGCCCGAGACCCCCCGGCGCACCGCCAAGGGTCTCCCCAAGCGCACCCCCAGGATCTCCGCGCCCCCGCAGACCCCCCGGCCCCGTGCCGGTGGCGTGGACGCCGAGGCACTGCGCCGCAGGCTCGGCGGGTTCCACCGGGGCGCCACGGAGGGCTACCGCCACGTCGAGGCGGAGAACGCCGAGAGGACGGGGGAGACGGAGGCGGTCCCGCCCCGGTCCACGCCCCCACCGTCCACCGCCGTACCAGGGACCCCAGCAGACGCAGAAGCATCGGGGGGCACCGTCGAGGAGGCAAGCAGTTGACCGCGCCCAGTACCTATGGACTGAGCAGTGAGGCACGCAACCTGCACTGGCTGCTGACCAACCTCGTCGAGGAGGTGCCGGGACTGCTGTCGGTCGCGGTGGTCTCCTCCGACGGCCTGCTCCTGCTGTCGTCCGACCCCGGCCGCAACGCCGAGGCCCGCTCCGGCCAGCGCGGACCGCGCGGCCCCAAGGGGTCCTCGGCCGACCTCGCCACCATCGTCTCCGGCATCGGCAGCCTCACCGTCGGCGCCGCGAAGCTGATGGAGTTCGGCGGGATCAAGCACACGATGGTCGCGATGGACGAGGGCAGCCTGTTCGTCATGTCCATCAGCGACGGCTCACTGCTGGGCGTGCACGGCTCCGCGGACTGCGACATGAGCGTGGTGGCGTACCACATGGCGCTCTTCGTCGGCCGCGCCGGGCACGTCCTGACCCCCGAACTGCGCAGCGAGCTACGGCGGTCCCTGGAGACAGAGACAGAGGCAGCGGGGAGCGCGCGATGAGCGGAACGCCGAAGAAGCTCCCGGTGCGCGGCAGTGACCGCAAACCGGCACGGGTGCGCCCCTACTCCCTCACCGGGGGGCGCACCCGCTTCGGCCATGTCCTCCTCGTCGAGACCTTCGTGGCGGCCCTTGAGGCCCCGGAGGAACGCCTCGAACTGACGAACCGCCCGTCCGGCGCCCGGGTCATGCCCGAGGCGCAGGCCATTGTCGAACTCTGCCGCCGTATGCGCACGGTGGCGGAGATCGCCGGACTGCTGCGTATGCCGCTCGGGGTGGTCCGTGTCCTCCTGAGCGACCTCGCGGACCAAGGAAAGATCCGTGTGTACGGAACCGGGCACGGCCCCGGACAGCCGGACCGCGCTCTGCTGGAAAGGGTGCTGAGTGGACTCCGTCGTCTCTGACGTCTCCCGGGACGTCTCCCCGCTTGCCGTCGACCGGGAACAGCAGGAGGACCTGCGGGCCTGGGAGACGGACCGCACCCGGCCCCCGATCGCGACGAAGATCGTCGTGGCCGGCGGCTTCGGTGTCGGCAAGACCACCCTGGTGACCGCCGTCTCGGAGATCAAGCCTCTCCAGACGGAGGCGATGATGACCGCGGCCAGCGAGGGCACCGACGACCTCAGCGAGACGCCGGACAAGCTCACCACGACCGTGGCCATGGACTTCGGCCGCATCACGCTCGACAACGACCTGGTGCTCTATCTGTTCGGCACGCCGGGCCAGCAGCGGTTCTGGTTCATGTGGGACGACCTGGTCCGCGGCGCGATCGGCGCGATCGTCCTGGCCGACACCCGACGCCTCGAGGACTGCTTCCCGGCGCTCGACTACTTCGAGAGCAGCGGGATGCCGTACGTCGTCGCGGTCAACCACTTCGACGGCACCGAGCGGTTCGAGCCCGACGACGTGCGCGACGCGCTCACGATATCCGAGGACATACCTGTCATGATCATGGACGCGCGCCGCCGGATGTCGGCGGTCGAGACACTGCTGGCCCTCGTCGGCCACGCGCTCGACGTCACCCCCGAGTGAGGGGGTCGCGTACGGGCGTCGCGGTGTCCGCGCGCAACCATGGGCCCGCATCGCCCGGTTAGGAGCACCACCCCCCATGCGGAAGATACTCGTCGTCGGAGCCGGTCAGTCCGGACTCCAGCTCGCCCTCGGCCTCCAGTCGCACGGGTACGAGGTCACGTTGATGTCCAACCGGACCGTGGACGAGATCCGCACCGGGCGGGTCATGTCGACGCAGTGCATGTTCCACACCGCCCTCCAGCACGAGCGTGACCTCCGGCTGAACTTCTGGGAGTCGCGGGCCCCGAGGGTCGAGGGGCTCGGTGTGTCCGTCACGGGACCGGAGTCCCGGCGCGCCGTCGACTGGGTGGGCATGTTCGAGGGCGGGTACGCGCAGTCCGTGGACCAGCGCGTGAAGATGGCCGGCTGGCTGGAGACGTTCGCCCAGCGCGGCGGCCAGGTGGTCATCCACGGCGCGGCGGTCTCCGACCTCGACTACTTCTCCCGCGCCTACGACCTGGTGCTGGTGTCGGCGGGCAAGGGCGAGCTGGTGTCGATGTTCGCCCGTGACGCCGCGCGCTCCCCGTACAGCGAGCCGCAGCGCGCCCTCGCGGTCGCCTACGTCCACGGCCTCGGCCCCCGCCCGGAGCACCCGGACTTCGACGCCGTGCGCTGCAATCTCGTCCCGGGCGTCGGCGAGCTGTTCGTCATGCCGACGCTGACCCTCTCGGGGCGCGCGGACATCCTGTTCTGGGAGGGCGTGCCCGGCGGCCCGGTCGACGCCTTCCGGGGGATCAGGGACCCCGAGGAGCACCTGGCGCTGACGCTCGCGCTCATGGAGCGCTACACGCCGTGGGAGCACGCGCGCGCCACCAAGGTGGAGCTGACCGACGCGGGCGGCACGCTCTCGGGGCGGTACGCGCCCACCGTCCGCCAGCCGATCGGGCGGCTGCCCGGCGGCGGTCTGGTCCTGGGCGTGGCCGACGTCGTCGTCACCAACGACCCGATCACCGGCCAGGGCTCCAACTCGGCGTCCAAGTGCGCCGCTTCGTACCTCGCCTCGATCCTCGAACACGGTGAGAAGGAGTTCGACGAGGCCTGGATGCGGCAGACCTTCGACCGCTACTGGGACACGGCCCGGCATGTCACCAAGTGGACGAACGCGATGCTCGACGTGCCGCCGGACCACGTGCTGAAGCTGATCGGCTCGGGCGGCGCGTACCAGCCGGTCGCCGACCGCTTCGCCAACGGCTTCGACGACCCGTCCGACTTCGAGAACTTCTTCTACGACCCCGAGAAGACCGAGGCGTATCTGGCGGCGGTCGCCGCTCAGTGACCCGCCGCTGACCGGGCGGTCCACCGCCCCGGACGAGATCCGCCCCGGACGAGCCGAGCACGGCGCGTCCGGGGCGGATCGCGTTCCTGCCGCAGGGCAGCCCCGCGGGCTCAGCTCTCGAGCTGCCGGTTGTCCAGCGCCGACCTGGCGTCCGGCTGCGTCGGGATCGCCGAGAGCGTGCGGACGGCCATGGCCGCCCGGTGCGCGTCGGCCTCCGCGCACAGCGCGCGGGCCGCCTCGTTGAAGCGGACGACGGACGGCGGGTCGGAGGGGCCCAGCAGATGGCGCTTCAGCTCGGCGCGCGCCTCGACGTAGGTGTCCTTCCCGGGGTCGCGCACCGACTCCAGCAGGGCCGGGATCCCGGAGGCGTCCGGAGTGAGCACGGCGCCCGCGCGGACCGTGGGGAAGGCCTCGCGGAAGTCCGGCTCCAGCAGGCCGCTGGTGTTGGTGACGGCGTAGGGCTTCTCGCTCGCCAGATAGTCCGAGATGACGCTGGAGACGTCACTGAGCAGCAGGTCGGCGGCGTTGAAGCAGGCGTAGACGTTCGGCCGGGCCTCGGTGACGATCTGGTGCTCCCACGCGGGGAACGAGGCCCAGTACGCGCTCTCCCAGGCGGCGGTCGCGGCGGCCACGGCCTCGGCGCGGCCGGGCTCCGGGGTCGTCTGGAGCAGCATCCGCTCCGTGTCGTCCGCGCTGGCCCGGAACGAGGACGTGGTGAGCCGCTCGAGTTCGGCGGTCGTACGGGCCAGCTCCGCGGCGGCGGCGGGCGACGGCCCTCCGTCGGTGTGCTCGGCGGCACGGGCGGCGTTCGCGGCGCGGACCATCTCCTGGATCCGGAGGTTCGCGGCGCCCGCCTGGGGCACGACCGAGCCGGTCAGCGGGTGCGGCTTGTACAGCAGCCGGACCTTCGGATCGGCCAGCAGGGCGCGGACGAGGTTCTCGCCCGCCTCGATGATCGAGGTGTTGCCCGGGTTGCCGTCCCAGCCCTCCCAGGTGGGGGCGTAGAGCACGGTGGTGTACGGGCCCGTGGGCGCGCCGGCGTACGGCGTGATGGCGTCGAGCTGCGGGCGCCCGATCTCCACGATGTCCTTGTCCTCGATGCCGACGTCCGCCAGGGCGTAGCGCTCACGCGCGGCGGGACCGGCCACCCACACCTCGTCGTACGCCTTCGCGTACGGGTTGCAGCTCGACAGCTTGTCGCTCTCGCCGTGGTTGACGAACGCGTGCTTGATGGTGGGGATCCGCAGCACCTGCGAGGTCTTGCCCGAGTTCGAGGGGTGGATCAGCATCTTCAGCGTGGAGTGCTCGAGGCGCATCAGATCGGCGACCTTGGGCAGGCACACGATCGGGATGTCGGTGGACGTGATGTGCTTCACCATGAAGCGCTCGCGCAGCACGATCAGCGGGCGGCCCTCCAGCTTCGCCAGCGGCTCCAGCCACATGTTCGCCTGGTAGGCGGAGGCGGTGCCGCCGGAGAAGTACATGCCGGCCGTCGGCTCGTACTCCGCGAGCCACTCCTCGAACCACTCCAGCGCCTGCTCGGCCGTGACCGGTCGGCGGCCGGGCAGCAGCCGCAGCAGCAGCATGCCGACGGACACGGCCGCGAGGGCGGCGGACAGGGCGATGCCCGCGACGGCCCACCAGGCCGAGCCGGTCACCGCGGTGGCCAGCAGACCGGCCGTCGAGGGCAGGCTGAAGACCAGGAGCCGCTGCCCGGTGCGATGCGTCAGCAGCGCGGGGGGCGCGGGGCTCAGCCGCAGCGCGGAGGCGTCGATGTTCCGGGTGAGCACGGGCAGGGTGCGGCTGCGGCGCACGAGGATCCCGACCGCCCGGCACGCGAAGTGCAGACCGTAGAAGGCCAACAGGCCGCAGACGAACGCCAGATACCGCGTCTCGTGGCTCTTGTCCTCGAGGCGGAGCAGACCGATCACCAGCAGCAGGTCCCGGGCGACCTGACGGACCGTCACGGTCGCGTGGAGTCTCCCGAAGGTGGCGACCATGCGCCGCTGCCAGCGGTGCAGGGCGATGTCCGCCGCCAGCCCGACGGCGGTGGCGGCCACCAGCAGCGGGACGCTGGGGAGGAAGGCGCCTACCGCCTGACCGGCGAACGACAGGACGATCACCGTGGGTAGCAGGAGACGTGCCGCCGCGGTACGCAACCGAGCGGGCAGGGGCGATGCTGACACTTCGCGGGCTCCAGGCAACTCAAACATCCTCGGGCCGTGCTTCCGATCGCGTTCGAATGCCGCGGATCGAAGCCGGTGCGCACAGATGTTCTCTCATGATGCAGTGGTCGGACTTTACCTGGTTGCCGGTCAGTCGTTACCTGGCGGGTGGCCACGGATAACGTGCGTGGAGCTTGTGTCGTCGGACCTATCCGGCGCCGCCCGCGGGCGCCGTCGCGGAGTAGCCCGTGTCCGAGCCCCGCGACGCCCCGTGAGGCAGCGGCGGCGGCGCGTAGGAGCGCAGGGGCCGGCCGCCGGGGTCCGGGCGCACGGCGCCGAGGACGGGGTTGGCCGCGATCGGCGAGACCTTGATCCGGGTGCCGGGGCGGGGGGCCTGGACGACCATGCCGTCGCCCAGGTAGAGGGCGACATGGGTGGCCTCGGGGAAGTAGATGACGAGGTCGCCGGGGCGGAGCCGCCGCAGCGGGACGTGCGGCAGGCGGGCCCACTGCTCCTGGCTGGTGCGCGGGATGGCCCGGCCCGCGTGCACCCAGGCCTGCGAGGTCAGTCCCGAACAGTCGTACGATTTCGGGCCCGCGCCGCCCCACTGGTACGGCTTGCCGATCTGGTCGACGGCGTAGCGCACGGCCCGGTCGCCGCGCTCGGTCGGGGGACGGGTGTCGCTGAGGGCGCCGGACGCCAGGAACCTCTGCTGCGCCGCGGCGACGCCGTCGCGTTCCAGCTCGGCCAGTTCGGCGCGCCGCCCGGCGCTGAGCGAGGCGAGCAGCGCCTCGACGTCCTTCAGGCGCCGCTGGACGTCGTCCCGCTGCCGCTTCTGCCGCCCGGTCAGAGCGAGCTGCTCGGCGAGCGCCCGGCGCGCCGTACGGGCCAGCGTGTCCGCGAGCCGCTCGGCGCCGGTCAGCCGGACCACGCTCTCGGCCCGCTCACGCGCGAGCTGCCCGATGACCTGGCTCTGGTCGAGCGCGTGCTCCGGATCGGGGGACAGCAGCAGGCGGACGTACGGGGACAGCTCCGTGTTGCCCTGGTACTGCTGCCGGGCCAGCCGCCCGACCGCGCTGCGGCTCCCGGCCAGGGCGCGCCGGGCCCCTACGAGCCGCCGGTCGAGCCGGGCGACCTCGGCGCGCTGCCGCCGCAGCTTCTCGGCGGTGCCGTTGTAGGCCTCGGTGGCCTGCTCCGCCTGCCGGTACAGGGTCTGGAGGTCGCGCAGCAGCCGGGGGACCGAGCGGGTGTCCGCGGGCTTCGCCGAGGCGCTGCTCGGGGCCGTGGCGGCGACGGCGGGGGCGGGGACGAGTACGGCCGAGGCGGTCACCGCCGCCGTGCAGACCAGGCGGAGCAGCACATCCGACATACATCACCTCCGGTGCGGCCGGTGGTCCGTCCACCTCGCACCGGAATGATGAACGGACCGAGCCCCGACGCCTCGCCGAGTTGGTCGGGTCGGCCCAAGGACCTCACTCGTCGGCGGTGTCCTGCGCGCCGCCCGGCGTGGCGCCTGGCTTCCGGCGCGGCTTGGACCACGGCCAGCGCGGGCCGCCGCTGTCTCCCTCGGGGTCGTACTCGTACCGCCAGCCCAGATGGAGGCCGAGCCGCCTGCTCCGGGCCGCCTCGACGCGCCGGTAGACGAGGACGGTGGGCGGGCCGCCGGCCGCGTCGGGGACCGGGACGCGGTAGGTCTTCGGCGGGTGGCCGGTCGGGCCGACCAGGACCGGCAGCACCCGCCCGTCCAGGGGCCCGCCGACGAACGGGGTGTCTTCGCTCTTCACGGCAGCAGTGTCTCCCGCACCGGCTCGGCGCCGCCGGGGCGCGGCGACCGGTCGTCCGCGCCGGTCACCGGCAGGACGCGCGCCAGCAGCGCGCCGAACGCCTCGCCGCTCTCCAGGCCCAGCGCGTCGCGGACCACCGCGGCGGTCTGCGGGTCGCGCCCGGCGGTGGCCACCAGACCGGCCGTGAACTGGTCCACGAGCCAGTCCCGCAGGTCGTCCACCGGCGGCTGCTTGTCCTCGTCGAGCCAGATCAGGGAGGCGGCCTCGACGGCGGTGATCCAGGTCCGCACGGTCATCCGCAGCCGCGGGCCCGGCTCCTCGACGCCGAGATGGCCGAGGATGTGCGCGGCGGCGGCCCGGCGCACCCCGTCCACGATGGCGGTGGTGCGGGACGTCTCGACCACGCTGCCGCCCCGCAGCAGCGCGCTGAAGCCCGCGTCGTGCCGCCCGACGAAGGCGAGATAGCGGTCCAGGGCCCGGCTCAGCCGCCCGACGAGCGGCCCGCGCGCCGGCTCGGCGAAGCACTGCCGCAGCTCGTCGGCGGCGGAGCGCAGCGCGGCCTCGTACAACTGCTGCTTGCCGCCGGGGAAGTAGCGGTACACCAGCGGGCGGGAGACCCCGGCCGTCTCGGCGACGTCGTCCAGCGAGACCTCCTCCGGGGCGCGGTGCGCGAAGAGGGACAGGGCGGCGTCGAGGAGCTGGCGGCGCCGCTCCTCGACACTGAGCCTGCGGTACGAGCGGGTGGGCGCCTCGGAGGTCATGCCCGCAGCGTAATCGCGCCGCCGGGGGAAGGGGCACCCAGCACCCGGGGCGCCCCCGCGCTCACGCCAGCAGCCCGGACGACTGCCACAGCCGGCGGCCCGGACCTCTGAGCACCCCTATGTCGTCCAGGAAGTCCGTCAGCTTCTTCGCGCCCGACTGCATGACCTCCCGGCGGTGGCCGCTCGCCTTCACCTGCGCCATGGCCTCCCGCTTGTCCAGGCCCACGTGCGGGTAGACCTCGGGGCTCACGAAGGCGACCGAGAAGACCCGGGCGAACTCGCCGGAGGTGATGCGCGTGAACTCCCGCGACCAGCGCGGCGCGGTCAGCATCTGGCGGCGCAACTCCTCGCGGGCGTACCGGACATGGCGGGACTCCTCGATCACATGGATCCGGGTGACCCCGCGGATCAGCGGCTGCACGCGCTCGTCGGGGAACGTCAACCGCTGCATCCAGTCCAGTACTTCCTCGCCGAGGAGCGTGGCGGTGAAGGAACCGGGCGTGGTCGAGATCGTCTTGAAGAGGCGGCCCAGATGCTGATGGGTCCGGCTCACCGGGTACCAGGGCGTCCCGCCGTGCGCGATCAGCCGCGCGAACATCTTGGAGTGGCGGCACTCGTCCTCGATCTCGGTCAGCGCGTACCGCACGTGCGCGCTCGTCGCCGCCTTGTCGTACACGTGCCGGACCAGCAGTTGCATCAGGATCAGCTCGAACCAGATGCCGAGCGAGGCGAGCGCCGCGGCCTCGTGCCGGGAGAGCAGGATGCGCTGCTCCTCGCTCATCCGCCGCCACAGCGGGGTGTCGTAGAGCGACACCAGCTCCGGCGGCCAGAACCACTTGCCGTCCTCGTACGGCGCCTCCCAGTCCAGCTCCTTGTCCGGGTCGAAGGAGTGCTTGGCGGAAGCGTCGAGCAGTCGCTCGGCCACCTGCTCCCGGTCCTTGAGCAGACCGAGCGCGTCGCGCAGCACATCGGCTTCCGTCACGGTCGTCATCGCTGTCCCCACCTTGTCGAACGGGACGCCGGTCACCGGCGGTCATCCGTTATGAGACTGCCTGTCAGCAAGCGCGTCAAGAGCCTCTGCGTGACTTGTTGACGGGGCGTCTACCTCGTGTGAGCGTGGCGGTATGCCGAGCTACGAGCTGTATGCCGATGACCCGGGAAGTCCCGGCTGGCAGGTGCCCGCGACCGGTGCGGCACGGCTGAGCTGGGAGTACGACGACGGACGCGACCGACTGCTCGCCCTCTACCAGAAGGGCAAGGACAAGCAGTGGGACGGACAGAAGCGGATCGACTGGGACCTGGAGGTCGATCCGTACGACCCCCTCGGCACCCCGGACGAGTCGCTGGCCCTCCACGACACCCCGCACTGGGCGAAGATGACCGACCGGGACAAGGGCGAGCTGCGCCGGCACTTCGCCTCCTGGCAGTTCAGCCAGTTCCTGCACGGCGAGCAGGGCGCGATGGTGTGCGCGGCCCGGATCGTGGAGTCCGTCCCCGACCTGGACGCGAAGTTCTACTCCGCGACCCAGACCATGGACGAGGCGCGGCATGCGGAGATCTACGCCCGCTTCCTGCACGAGAAGGTCGGGATGCTCTACCCGATCGACGACAATCTGAGCGCGCTCCTCGGCGACACCCTCCGCGACAGCCGCTGGGACATGCCCTACCTCGGGATGCAGGTGCTCATCGAGGGCCTGGCGCTGGCGGCGTTCGGCATGATCCGCGACACCACGGACAAGCCGCTGCCGAAGCAGATCCTCGCGTACGTCATGCAGGACGAGGCCCGGCACGTGGCGTTCGGCCGCATGGCCCTGCGCGACTACTACCGGCAGCTCACGGACGCGGAACTGCGCGAACGCGAGGAGTTCGTGATCGAGGGCTGCTATCTGATGCGGGACCGGCTGCGCGGGGAGGCGGTGCTGGAGAACTTCGGCATCCCGCGCGCGGAGGCGGAGGAGCTGTGCGAGCGCTCGCCCTTCCTCCGGCTCTTCCGGCAGTTGCTGTTCAGCCGCATCGTCCCGTGCGTGAAGGACATCGGCCTGTGGGGCGAGCGCCTGCAGCGGGCGTACGTCGACATGGGCGTCTTCGAGTTGGGCAACTCGAACCTGGACCTGCTGATGGCCCAGGACGAGGAGCTGGCCGAGACGTTGGACGCGGAACGCTTCGCCGCGGAGGAGAAGGCGCGTGTCGCGGAGGTGACCGAGGCGATCGAGGCGGGGGGAGCGGGCTGAGGCGGGGGTTCAGCGGGCGAAGGCGCCGCCCCAGCACGCGGACGTGGCGCAGTTCCTCGGGTGCTGCGGTGAATTCAGCCCGTGCGGCCGGGAGTTCAGGACCGCCTCCATCACCGACCGCGCGATCGGCGCCGCGTTCCCGCCTCCGCTGATCTCGCCGCGCTCGCCCGCCGCGTCCTCCACCACCACCGCGACCGCCACCGCGGGCTGCGGCGCGTCGTCCGCCTGCGCCCAGGAGATGAACCAGGCATACGGCTTCCCGGAGTTGCCGACGCCGTGCTGGGCCGTGCCCGTCTTGCCGCCCACCGTGGCGCCGTCGATCGCCGCGTTGCGGCCCGTGCCCTCCTCCACCACGTTCCGCATCAGCTCCCGCAGTCGCGTCGCGGTCGCCGCGCTCATCGCCCGGTGCAGGGCGCGGGGTCCGGCCGTCGAGACCGTCCGGCCGCTCCGGGTCGTCGTCCGCTCCACCAGGTACGGCGCCATGATCGTGCCGTCGCCCGCCACCGCCGACGCGACCATCGCCATCTGCAACGGCGTCGCCCGCGTGTCGAACTGCCCGATGGAGGACAGCGCGAGCTGGGACGCGTCCGGCGTCCGGGCGAAGGTGCTCGGCGCCACCGCGAACGGGACGCGCAGCGTCGGGTCGTCGAAGCCGAAGGCCGTCGCCGCGACCCTCATGTTCCGCAGCCCGATGTCCACGCCGAGCTTCGCGAACACCGTGTTGCACGACCAGGTGAAGGCGTAGCGCAAGGACGCGTCCTCGCAGCCGGAGGCCTCGTTCGTCAGCCGGGTCCGCGTGCCCGGCAGCAGATAGGGGTCCGCGGACGACGTCGCGTCGTCGGGATCCGTCACCACCCCCGAGTCCAGCGCCGCCGCGGCCGTCACCACCTTGAACGTCGAACCGGGCGGATACGTCTCCCGGATCGCCCGGTTGAGCATCGGCCGCGCGGCGTCCGCGGTCAGCCGGGCCCAGGCCCGGGTCACGGACGCGGACGTGCCGGACAGCTCCCCGGGGTCGTACGACGGCGCGGACACCAGCGCCAGGATCCGCCCCGTGGCCGGCTCGATCGCGGCGACCGCGCCCGTGCGCCCCGCGAGCCCCTGGTAAGCCGCCCGCTGCGCCGCCCCGTCGATCGTGGTGACCACATCACCGCCGGGACTGCGCCCGCGCAGCACGTCGCTCCACGCGGGCACCGGCGCGAGCAGCGGGGCGGTGCCCGCGAGCACCTTGTCCTGCGCGTCCTCCAGCAGCGTCGTCCCGTACACCTGCGAGGCGAAGCCGGTGACCGGCGCGTACAGCGGGCCGTCGCGGTAGGTGCGCGCGTAGCGGAACAGCCCGCCCGTGTCCCGCGAACCGGTCACCGCCCGCCCGTCGATCACGATGTCACCGCGCGGCTGGCCGTACCGGGCGATCATCGGGCGGCGGTTGGCGGGGTTGTCCCCGTAGCGCGAGGACTCGACGATCTGCACCCGCGTCGCGTTCACCAGCAGGGCGATCAGCAGCAGGGCGTACAGGGCCGCCGCCCGGCGGATGGCGCGGGTCCCCTTGCGCCGGGCGGAGCCGAGGTCCCTGGGCAGGCTCACGGTGCCGCGCTCCCGTCGTACTGGCTGCGCGCGACGTCGCTGATCCGGATCAGCAGCGCCACGATGATCCAGTTGGTGACGAGCGAGGAGCCGCCCTGCGCGAGGAACGGCATCGCGAGGCCCGTCATCGGGATCAGGCCCGTCACCCCGCCCGCGATCACGAACACCTGGAGCGCGACGATCGACGCCAGCCCGATGGCCAGCAGCCGCCCGAACGGGTCGCGCAGCGCGAGCCCCGCCCGGTAGCCGCGCTCCACCAGCAGGGCGTACACCAGGAAGAGCGCGGACAGCCCCGCCAGGCCCAGCTCCTCGCCCGCCGTCGCCAGGATGAAGTCCGACTTGGCGGCGAAGCCGATGAGGATCGAGTGCCCGAGGCCGAGCCCGGTGCCGAGGGCGCCCCCGGCGGCGAACGCGAAGAGGGACTGGGCGATCTGGCCCGCCCCCTGGCCCGCGTCGATCGAGGCGAAGGGGTGCAGCCACTCATGGACCCGGCTGTGCACATGCGGTTCCAGCCGGGCGACGGCGAGCGCGCCGAGGGACGCGAGCAGCAGCCCGACCGCGATCCAGCCGGTGCGGCCTGTGGCGATGTACAGCAACACGATGAACAGGCCGAAGAACAGCAGCGAGGTGCCGAGGTCCCGCTCCAGCACCAGCACGGCGACGCTCAGCAGCCAGATGGCGACGACCGGGCCGAGGACGCGCCCGGCGGGCAGTTGCAGCGGCCCGATCCGGCGGCCCGAGAACGCCAGCGCATGGCGGTTGGCGGCCAGATACCCGGCGTAGAAGACGGCGAGGAGCACCTTCGCGAACTCGCCCGGCTGGATGGAGAAGTCACCGATCCGCAGCCAGAGCCGGGCCCCGTTCAGCGGCGGGAAGAAGATCGGCAGGACGAGCAGGAGCAGGGCCGCGACCCCGCAGACGTAGGTGTAGCGCTGGAGCAGCCGAGGGGCGCGCAGCAGCACCACGACGGCGACGAAGAGCACCACCCCGACCGTGGACCAGTAGAGCTGGGCCGGGGCCTCCCGGTCGCCCGGCGTCTCCAGGTCCAGACGGTAGATCAGCACCAGGCCCACGCCGTTGAGCAGCACGGCGATCGGCAGCAGCAGGGGGTCCGCGTACGGGGCGCGCAGCCGCACCGCGCCGTGCGCCAGCAGCGCGAGCAGACCGAGCCCGGCGCCGTAGTGGACGGCACCGGGCGGCAGGGTGCCGTGCTTGGCGAGGCCGACCGCGCAGTAGCCGTACACGGAGATCAGCACGGCGAGCAGGATGAGCGCGAACTCGATGCCCCGGCGCCGGGGCAGCCGCGGGGCGGGAGCGGGGGTGTCCGCCGCCCTGCTCGTCCCTGGCGTTCCGGGCTGGATCATGTGCGGAACGTAACAAGCGCCCGACCGTGATGCCCCGTTATGAGCGACAATCGGGTCGCGGGCGGGGGCCCGTCCGAGGCCGCGGGCGAGGGATCTCGGAGCCGTCGTCGGCCGCGGGCCGTACGCGCTCGGGGAGCGTCAGCACGGCCACCGCGCCACCGCCCGGGGCGTTGGCGAACTCCAGCCGGGCGCCCAGCACCTCCGCCTGGCCGAGCGCGATCGTCAGGCCCAGCCCGTGCCCCTTCCCGCCGCTCTCGGTACGGAAGCGCTGCGGCCCGTGCGCCAGCAGGTAGTCCGGGTAGCCGTCCCCGTGATCCCGTACGGTCACCCGCGGACCGTCGACCGTCAGCACCACCGGGCCGCGCCCGTGCCGGTGCGCGTTCGCCACGAGATTGCCGAGCACGCGCTCCAGGCGCCGCCGGTCGGTCTCCACGCGGGTGTCGCGCACGACCCGTACCTCGGTCCTCGCGCCGCAGGCCCGCACCACCCGCTCGGCCAGCGGCACCAGCCGCTCACTGCCCAGCTCCAGCCGCTCCCGCCTGGTGTCCAGCCGGGAGATCTCCAGCAGGTCCTCGGTGAGCGTGCGCAGTGCGGCCACGCGGTCGCGCACCAGCTCGGTCGGGCGTCCGGGCGGCAGCAGTTCGGCCGCCGCGTGCAGCCCGGTCAGCGGGGTGCGCAGCTCGTGCGCCACGTCCGCCGTGAAGCGCTGCTCGGTCAGCAGCTTGCCCTGGAGTGTCGCCGCCATCGTGTCCAGGGCACCGGCGACCGCCGCCACCTCGTCCTGCGGGCGCGCCCGGTCCGCCGCGCGCGGGTCCGCCACGCGCGCGTCCAGGTCGCCCGCGCTGATCCGCCGGGCCACCTGCGCGGTGTCCTGGAGCCGCCGGGTCACCCGGGTCACCGCGAACGCCCCGACGAACAGGGTCGCGCCGATCGCCAGGGCCGAGGACCACAGGATCGCCCGGTCGAGCCCGGCGATGATGTCGGCCCCCTGCGCGTAGTCGACCCGCACGGCCAGCGCCCGTCCGCCGTCGGCGGGGCCCGCCGCCCACATCGCGGCACGATGGTCGCCGGTGCCGACCATCGTGCCGCGCTGCCCGTCCTCGGCCAGCTCCCGCAGCCGCTCCGGCAGCCCCGGCAGATCCACCCCCGTACGCCGCGGCAGCCGCGCACCCGCCTCGTACGCCCGCGTCGCCTGGGTGAGCCGGGCGAGCGCCCGGCTGCGGGCCGCGCCGACGGTCTGGTCGGTGACCTGGACATGGACGAGCATGCCGAGCACCGCGGCCAGGCCGCAGCACATGACGGTGATGAAGGCCGCCGCCTTCCAGGTGAGCGTGGCGGTCCAGTGCGACAGCCGCCCCAGCGTCCGCCACGGCGGGGTCACCGAGGACCCTCCGCAGGGGCGGGCGAGTCCGGGCGGCCCCGGAGCGCGGTGCGCACCCGCAGGATCTCCTCCCGGCCGGCCAGTATCGCGTGCTGGTGCGCGTCCCAGGTCCACACCGTGCGGAACTCGTAGCCCGGAAGCGTCGACGGCGAGCGGATGATCACGTCCCGGCCCGCCAGCTCCACACTGATCACACTGTCCGCGGTGCCCATGACCTGCACCAGCCGATGCGCCTCGAACGTGTAGACACGGACCGCGAGTTGGTTGCCGGGGAAGCGCATGCCGAGCACCATGTCGTCCTTCCCGTCGCCGGTGAGATCCCGGTAGTACGCCCGCAGCAGCGGGCACTTCGCGCCGTGCGCGCCCCGCCTGCCGCAGTCCGCGAGCTGATCGTGCGTCTGCCCGTACACCGCGTGCGGGTCCGAGTACACGTCCGGGTGAGCGGCGACCTCGGCCCGTACGACGTCCAGCGGATCCACACGGTGGACGTCGTCGTCCTCGGCGGTGATGCCCTTGACGGTCTCGTGCGCCGCCATGCCGAAGTCGAGCGCGGGGGTGGCGGCGGGCGGCAGTTGGGGCCACAGCTTCACCGGGCCGACGGCGGTGGCGGTCGGACCCGCGCCGCGCAGGGCACCGGAGTCGCCGCAGCCCGCCACCAGCAAGGCGGTGGCGGCGAGAGTGAGGCTTGCGCGCGCACGGCGGCTGGGGAACACGGCCACGTCCTTGGGGTCACCTGAGGGCAGGTTGCTCACTCTATGACCGAGGTGACCGAGTTGTTCGCTTCCTGGCAGGTGAGGCACACGGACGGTGACGCGGGGCCGGGCGATGACGCGGGGCCGGGCGGCGGCCGGTCACTCCGCGAGTTCCTCCAGCAGCCGGGCCGTGTCCAGACCGGCCCGCAGATACTCCACGAACAACTCGTTGTGCAGCGCCCAGGGTCCGCGCCGCGAGCGGATCATCCTGATCGCCTCGTCGGCGGTGTGACCGGCCCGGATCAGCGCGTGGGCGACGACCAGGCCCGAGCGGTTGTAGCCGTGGAAGCAGCGCACGAGGACCCGGCGGCCGTCCTCCAGGGCGTCGTCGGCGGCCTGCGCGAGCCGCATCACCCCGGCGAGCTGCGTGCCGTCGAGCGGCCCGTCCGGTATCGGCCACACATGGTGCTCGACGCCGTCGTCCGGCCCGTGCCCCGGCAGCCGCAACAGCGTCAGCACCAGGTCGAACTCACGTCGTACGACAGCGAATTCCGGCTCTCCGGCATGCCGCACGAACTCATGGCCGCCCATCCACAGACCGGGCACGATCTCGCTCCACGGACTGTCCGGAGCGGGCACATCGGGTGGTGTTCCGCGGGTTCGCAACGAGGCCTCCCACTGACGTCCCAAGCGCTCACCAAGGTAACCGGGTTCTTGCCCGTACAGCACCCTCCCTGTTCCCATGGTCGAGGGGGTATGCCATATGAGCGGAATGAGCGGACTGCGCGTCGTACCGGCCCGGCGACAGGGACAGGAACGCCTGTACGTGTGCGGCACCGACGGGTCCACCGTCGCCTGGTACGACCGCGAGGCGGGCCGGGTCAACCTGGTCCGCGAGGACCGGCGGCAGGAGGTGCTCGCCGCGCTCCACCCGTTCCTGACCGGCCCGGTTGCGGTGGGCCCGCCGCCCGTCCCCACCCCTGCCGAGCTGGCGCGGCTCTCCCTGCACCCGGACGACGACCTGGCGCCGAACCGGCCCGGCGAGGCCCTGCTGATCGCCCTGGACCGCGCCCCGGCGCCCGCCCACCGGCTGCGCCCCGACCCGCGCCGCCGCGCGCTCGCCGCCGAGCAGGCGGTCGGCGAGGCGCTGGACCGGCTGGAGGGCGCGGGCTGGCACACCCTGCACTCGGTGCCGCTGCCCGGCGGGGACCGCGTCCACCACCTGGTGATCGGCCCCGGCGGGCTGTTCGCGGTGCGCTCGCTGCCCGTGCGCGGGCAGCGGGTCGTGCTCGCCGACCCGCTGGTGCGGGTGGGCCGCCAGGAGCCGCGGCCGCTGCTGCGCCGGGTACGGGCCGACGCGGACCGCGCCTCGTACGCGCTGACGGCCGAGGTCCACCCGGTGCTGGCCCTGGTGGACCCCGCGCGCGTGGAGACCACGACCGCGCCCCGCGAGGTCCGCGTCCACACCGTGACGGACCTCGCGGACCTCGCCCGCCTGGGGGGCGTGCTCAAACCGGCGGACGTGGAGGCGCTGCACGCGATGGCACGGGACCGGCATACGTGGGCGAGGGTGTGACTCCGGACCCCGCTCTACGGATTCCGGACGGCCTCGATGGCGGTGGTCAGGGCAGCGGTCCCGCGTGGGCGGGGTCGAGGAGCGGGGCCAGGAGATCGCCGTACGCCTCCAGGCGGGGCGCGAGGTCCGGGGCGCGGAAGACGAGCGCGTCGGGTGAGGCACAGTCGGCGACCTCCTCCCAGGTCACCGGCGTCGACACGGTCGGCTCGGCGCGGGCGCGCAGCGTGTAGGGCGCCGCCGTCGTCTTGCCCGCGGCGTTCTGGCTCCAGTCCACGAGGACCTTCCCGGGCCGCAGCGTGCGTGTCATGCGATGGACGACGAGCCGGGGCAGCGCCTTCTCCGCCTCCACGGCCAGGAGCTTGGCGTACTCCGTGGTCCGCCGCGCGGGCGTCCGCTCCACCGCGGCCAGCAGATGCAGCCCCTTCGAGCCGGACGTCTTCGAGTACGCCTCGATGCCGTCGGCGGCCAGCCGCTCGCGCAACCACACCGCGACCTCGCAGCACTCGACGACCGTGGCGGGCGGGCCCGGGTCGAGATCGAAGACCAGCCGGTCGGCCTCGTCGGGCGCGTCGACGCGCCACTGCGGGGTGTGGAACTCGGTGACGAGGTTGGCCGCCCACATCAGGCTCGCCAGATCCTGGATCACCACCATGCGCGCGGTGCCCTCCGAGCGCGGCACATGCGCCGTGCTGACCCAGGTGGGCGTACCCGGCGGCACGTTCTTGGCGAAGAAGACCTGGCGGTCCGGGCCGTCCGGATAGCGCAGGAAGGACAGCGGGCGGTCGTGGAGATGGGGCAGCAGGACGTCCGCGGTGGTCGCGTAGTAGTGCAGCAGCTCACCCTTGGTGAAGCCGGTCGCGGGATGGACCACCTTCTCCAGGTTGCTGAGCGCGATCCGTCGCCCCTCCACCACTGTGATCGGCGTCATACGATGAGAATCCCACGAAACAGGTCGGTATCAGTGAGTACTGGTCGGAAAGGTGCGGAACGTGCGATCCATCTGGAACGGCACCATCTCGTTCGGCCTGGTCAGCATCCCGATCAAGTTGGTGAACGCGACCGAGAGCCACTCGATCTCTTTCCGGCAGATCCATCTGGAGGACGGTGGCCGGATCCGCTACCACAAGTACTGCGAGCTGGAGGACCGCGAGGTCGCGTACGAGGAGATCGGCAAGGGGTACGAGGACGCGGACGGCTCGATCATCCCGATCACCGACGAGGACCTGTCCCATCTGCCGATCCCGACGGCCCGCACGATCGAGATCGTGGCGTTCGTACCGGCCGAGCGGATCGACCCGCTCCATATGGAGAGCGCCTACTACCTGGCCGCGAGCGGTGCCCCGGCCGCCAAGCCGTACACCCTGCTGCGCGAGGCCCTCAAGCGCAGCAACAAGGTCGCCATCGCGAAGTTCGCGCTGCGCGGCCGTGAACGGCTGGGCATGCTGCGGGTGATGGAGGACGCCATCGTCCTGCACGGGCTGCTGTGGCCCGACGAGGTCCGTGCCCCCGAGGGTGTCGCCCCGGACACCAAGGTCACGGTGAACGACAAGGAACTCGACCTGGCGCACACCCTCATGGACACCCTCGGCGAGGTCGACCTCGACGACCTGCACGACGAATACCGCGCGGCCGTCGAGGAGTTGATCGCCGCGAAGGCCGCTGGAGTCACACCCCCCGAGGCTCCCGAACCGGCCAAGGGCGGCAGGGTCCTCGACCTGATGGCCGCCCTGGAGAACAGCGTGCGCGCGGCGAAGGAGTCGAGGGGCGAGGAAGCCGCAGGGGAGGAGGCCGCGGAGGCCGAGGTCAGGCGGCTGCCGAGCCGCAAGAGCACCCGACGGGCGCCGAAGGAGGGCGAGGGCCGGAAGACGGCACCGGCCGGGCGGAAGCCGACGGCCAAGAAGACCGCGTCGAAGAAGACGGCCGCGAAGTCGGGGTCCGCGGCGGGGAAGTCGGAGACCAAGAAGACGGCGTCGTCGAACGGGAAGAAGACAGCGGCCCGCAAGCGCACGGCGTGAGCGACGGACTGTCGTCCAACCTCTGTGCCCTGCTGGCGGGTTGAGGCCTGTGACCTGCGAGCATGGCCCCATGTTGCTGGATCCCGAGAACACGCTGTTCGTCTGCGGTGCCACGCCCGTACTCCTGCTGGCCGACGCGCCCGTCCATGACGTCCTGCCGCCCCTGACCGGGCCCGACGGCGCGGTGCCCGTGTGCGAGGGGTGGAGCATCGTGCCCCGGCTCACCCTGTGTGTCGTGGACGGACCGGGTGAACACGGCGTCCTCGTACCGACGTTGACGGCGCCCGTGCTCGGCGGTGCCGACGCTGGTGCGGCATCGGGTGACATGGCCGACTGGTGCACGGCCGCCGAGCGGGCCGGGGGAGTGGTCGTCCTGTCCCTGGAGCAACTGCCCGAGGAACTCGACTGGTCCGCCCTGTTGTCGTCGGGCATCGCGCACGGCGGCTTCGTGCCCACCCTGGCTTGAACAGCCCCCCGCCGGAGCGTCCGTGATGGCTGACAGGCTGAACTCCCGCTGTCAGCACGTCTGTTGAGTCGCATCGCGATCTCCGCCGGTCCCGAGGATGTGTGAGAGTGGGCCCATGACAGTGCCTGAAGCCACGGCCGTGGCCATCGAGGAGGTCGAGGAACTCGCGCTGGACGGGCTGCGGTGGCTGACCGCGGCGGCGCGCGACACCGAGGGCGGAGGGCTCGCCTGGCCCACCAGACCCTCGGACGACGAGCCGGAGCCCATGCTCTACAGCGGCACGGCCGGTGTCGTTCCCGTACTCCTGGAGGCCTGGCGTCACTTCGGCGACGACACGTACGCCGACGCCGCCCTGCGCGCGGGCCGCAGTCTCGTGGACGCCGTCGACAGCACCGAGGACGACTCCCTCTACTTCGGCCGCACCGGAATGGCGCTCGTCCTGCGGACCCTGTGCGAAGAACTCGGCGACGAGGCCGCGGGCGCCGCCGCCGACCGCGCGCCGGACCTCGTACGGTCACACTTCGACGGCACCCGCTGGGGCGAACTGTTCGAACTGCTGGGCGGCAACGCGGGGATCGGCCTCGGGGCGCTCCTGCTCGGCGACCCCGACCTGGCCGTCCTCGCCATGGAGCCGTATCTGCGCACGGCGGAGCAGACCCCGGCGGGTGTCCACTGGCCCCATCGCACGGACGTCGGCGAGCCCCGTATGCACCACATCTCGCACGGCACGCTCGGCATCGTCCTGGCGCTCGCGCGAGTCGGCCGCGCCACCGGCCGTACGGACCTGGTCGAGCTGGGGCTGGCCGGTGCCGCGGACGTCCTGGCGCGGGACGAAGGGGGGCCGGAGGGCTTCCTGGTGCGGCACTCCACCCCGCAGTACTTCCCGGATCTGATCGAGCCCCTCAACTACGGCTGGTGCCACGGCCCGACCGGCGACGCCCAGGTCTTCCGGACGCTGCGGGACGTCACGGGCGACCCCGCCTGGTCCGCCCTCGCCGACCGCTGCTGGCACACGGTCACCCACTCCGGCCTGCCCCGGCGGCTGCGCCCCGGCTTCTGGGACAACAACGGCCGCTGCTGCGGCACCGCGGGCGTCCTCGCCCTGGCCTGCGACCGCATCGCCGAGCAGCAGGACCCGTACGACTTCGCCCATGTTCTCGTGGCGGACCTCGTCGCCCACGCGATCCGGGACACCGACGGCGCCCGCTGGTCCAACGTCGAGTACCGGGCCGACCCGGCCGACCTCGAACCGTACGTCGGCTGGGGGATGGGCAACGCGGGCATCGTCCGCGAACTCCTGCGCTTCGTACGCCTGAGCCGCGGTGGCGACCCGCGCTACGCGTTCACGATGCCGGACCAGCCCTCGGTGGCGGGGGCCGCACGCCCCTGATCCAAGCGATTCACGCGATTCACGCGAGGCGGTGGACGGCGGCGGTGAAGAGCGCCGGGAAGCGGGCGGCGACGGGAACGATGTGCTGCCCGAGCGGCTGGTGCGTACGCAGCCACAGCAGTGACGCCGTCAGCAGGCGGTAGCGCCGGGAGACCCCGCGCCAGGCCCGGTCGTAGTCCTGCGGCCGGTCCTGGCGCACACACCGTACGAGCTCGGCCGCGGCGTGGAACGCGATCGCCAGGCCCTCGCCGGTCAGGGCGTCGGTGTACCCGGCGGCGTCACCGACCAGCAGGACACGGCCCGCGACCGGGGTACGGACCCGCTGACGCAGAGGCCCCGCCCCGCGGGTGTCGGTCGCCGCGGCCACGGGAAGGCGGGCGGCCAGCTCCCGGAACGGGGCCAGCAGTGTCTCGAAGGGGGCGCGGTCCTCGGTGAGGACGGAGACGCCGACGAGGTTCGCGCCGACCGGGGTGACGTACGCCTCCGCCCGCGCCGTCCAGTGCACCTCGACGTAGTCCGTCCAGGGCGGCACGGCGAAGTGACGGCGCTGCCCGTACCGTGCCGCCCGGCCGCCGGGGTGCAGCCCGAGGCCGAGTTCGCGCCGGATCCGTGAGTGCAGGCCGTCCGCCGCGGCGAGGTAACGCGCGGTGATCCCGGCCGCGGTGACGCTCCGGCCGTCCTGACGCAGCCCGTCGACCCGGGCGGTGACCACCGGGATGCCGAGGTCGGCGGCGCGACGGGACAGCGCGCGGTGGAGTTCGGTGCGCCGTACGCCCTTCCCGGGGTTCGTGGGGAAGGCCGCCTCGACCCGGTGGTCGGCGTCCAGATAGCGAATGCCGCGCAGGGGACGGCCGTCCGCGGTGGCGCCGAGGTCGGCGAGCGCCCGCGCGGCCGCGGGCATGAGCCCCTCCCCGCAGGCCTTGTCGACCGGCCCCGGCCGCGGTTCGACGATCACCACGTCCAGACCGGCCAGCGCGGCGTTGATGGCGGTGGCCAGCCCCGCCGGGCCGCCGCCCGCGACCAGGAGGTCGATCACGCGCCGGGACATGGGCGGCCTACCAGCGCAGCAGGACGAGTTCGGAGCTGAAGCCCGGCCCCATCGCGAGCACCACCCCCGGTGTCCCGGCCAGGGGGCGCCGCGACCGCAGGGTGTCGCTCAGGATGTGCAGGACCGAGGCGGAGGAGAGGTTGCCCACGGCGGCGAGCGAGCGCCACGTCGATTCCAGGGCGCGCGCGGGAAGTTCGAGCGACTCCTGTACGGCCTCGATCACCCGGGGCCCGCCGGGATGGCAGACCCAGGCCGTCACCTCCTGCGGCTTCACGTCATGATCGTCAAGGAACTCCCGTACCTGACCGCCTAGTTGACTGCGTACCAGGTCGGGCAGGTCACCGCTCAGCACGATCCGGAACCCCTGGTCCCTGATGTGCCAGCCGAGCAGTTCCTCGGTGTCCGGGTAGAGATGGCTGCGGCCCGCCTCGACGGTGGGCGCCTCGTCCGACGCCGCCGGGTGGTCCCGGCCGACGGCGACGACCGCGGCGGCCCCGTCGCCGAACAGCGACCCGGCGACCAGGTTCGCGGCGGAGCCGTCCGTCCGCTGCAAGGTCAGCGAGCACAGTTCGACCGACAGCAGAACGGCCACGCCCTCGGGCCGGCCCTCCAGATAGTCATGCAGCCGGGACAGCCCCGCGGCCCCCGCCACACAGCCCAGACCGAACATCGGCACGCGCTTGACGTCGCGGCGCATCCCGAGCCGCCACGCCAGCCGGGCCTCGATCGAGGGCACCGCGAGACCGGTCACCGAGGTGGAGACGATCAGATCCACGTCCGGCGGCCTGAGCCCCGCCTCGTCCAGCGCCGACGTGATCGCGCGCTCGCCCAGCTCCATGGCGCCCTCGATGAACGCGTCGTTGGCCGCGCCGAGGCCGTTCAGGGCGGCGTAGCGGTCCAGCGGCATGGCCAGCGATCGCGTGCGCACCGTGGACGCGGCATGCAGCCGCTCGTGCACCGCGACCTCCCGCTCTCCCACGACCCCCATGGCCACGAGCGCGTCCCTGATCTCGTCCTGCTGGTAGCGGTACGGAGGCAGCACCGCGCACACGGCAGCGATTCGCGTCATCGCCGCAGCATAGGTTCATACGGGAATGGAATGTCCTATATCCGAGCAAACGCGCCTACGAGACGCCATGCTGCCGAACTTGGGGCGCGCCGGGCGTCGGTGACGCGTAACGTCACCGAACCCGCGGACGTGGAGGGCATCGCGGCATCGCGGCATCGCGGCGTGGAGGGTTGTGGCGTCGCGGCGTTGTGGCGTCGCGAAGGCGGCCTGCCGGGGCACTAGCATCATCGCGTGCCTGGTACCGGAGCCCCCGCGGCCGGACGCCATGACGTCCCCGTCCCCCCTCCCGAGGAAGAGAAGCCGCGCCGTTCCGCCTCCGCGACGGCCGGTCTGGTACGGGCGAGCCACCCCGAACCCGCCGTGACGGTCACGACGCTGGCGACCGCGCTGGCGGCGACGTCAGGGCGCGGCCCGACGGGCTGTGCGCTGGTGGCCGCCGCGGTGCTGACCGGTCAGTTGTCGGTGGGCTGGAGCAACGACTGGATCGACCGCGCACGGGACGTCGCGGCGGCTCGCCGGGACAAGCCCCTGGTGGTGGGTGCGTCGCGGCCGAGGGCGGTAGCGGTGGCGGCGGGTTGGGCGCTCGGCCTCTGCGTCCCCCTCTCGCTGGCGAGCGGACCGGCGGCCGGAGCCGCGCATCTGACCTGTGTGGCCGCCGCCTGGGCCTACAACCTCGGCGTCAAACGGACCGTACTGTCCTGGCTGCCGTACGCCGTGGCCTTCGGACTGCTGCCCGCGGTCATCACGCTGGGCCTGCCCGGCCGCCCGTGGCCACCGATCTGGGCGGTCACCGCGGGGGCCCTGCTCGGGGTGGGCGCCCACTTCACCAACGTACTGCCGGACATCGACGCCGACTTGGCCGCGGGGGTACGGGGTCTGCCGCAACGCCTGGGCCGCCGCAGAACCCGCTGCCTCGCCCCCGTACCCCTGTTCGCCGCCTCGACGGTACTGGTGTTCGGCCCCCCGGACCGATCGGCCATCTCCAGCACAGCGACACTGACCATCACCGGCGCCTTGGCCCTCACCACAGCCCTGCTCCCCGACAAGGGCCCCCGAGGCCGCATCCCCTTCCTCACCACCCTCACCCTGGCGGTGACGGCGGTGTCCCTGCTCCTCGCACGGGGCCGGGCTCTGGTCTGAGACGCTTCGACACGGGAAGAAGCGGGAAGTCAGCGCGCCCTGAAGCCCATCGCCCTTGGCGATCACCGCACCGTGAACGCTATGACGCCCGCGAACCGCCCCACAGGGACGGTGACCGCCGACTTCTTGGGCGCCAACGGCCAATGTGGATTGTCGTACTGTCCGACTAGCCTTCGATGTATGGGGCTTGGGGACATTGAGTACGAAGACGTCATCGCGGCGACCGAAGAGTTCCGCCGCCTGGGGCGGGACAACTTCCTTCAGACGTACGGCTTCGGGCGGGCCAGGTCGTACGAGCTGGTCCTGGACGGGTTTCGCTACGACTCGAAGGCCATTGCCGGTGTCGCCCACGGGTATGCCACCGGCGACTTCCTGAGCGCCGGAGAGTTCAGCGGCGGCGCGGCCACGGTGGCGCGACGCCTGGGCGAGCTCGGCTTCGCGGTGGAGACCGGGGAGACATCCCAGAACCGTGCGGCCCTGCTGGAGCGCCTCCGGAAACTCAAGGTCTCCCGCGGCCCCGGGAACCCCGCACCCAGCCGTCACCAGCCGTTGAGCCTCCTGTGGGCGATATCGCGCGCAGCCGACGAGCGGCCCCGCATGACCCCGTGGCCACAGTTTCGAGACGAAGTCGGTCCGCTCCTGGTCGAGTTCGGACTTCCCAACGCGAAGGCCACACCGGAGTATCCGTTCTGGCATCTCCGGGGCAGCGGACTGTGGGAGGTCCAGGGCATACCGACCGAGCTGGCCAAGGGGATGCCGAAGGTGAGCGTCCTCGACGCGCACCACCCGCAGGCCGGCTTCACGGAACAGGCCGCTGGTCTCCTTCGAGACCCGGTGACACGCCTCGACGCCATCGCCGCGATCTGCGAGACGTATCTCGAGGATGTCGATCGCCAGGCCCTCTTCGAGCGAATAGGCCTGGACGGATACACCACAGCCGGCGGCCTGTTGAGCCCGTCGGAGGATGGGAGCAGCGGTGCCGACGTGGATGGGTACGAGCGGGCGACCGACCCCGCACCGCGCCGTGACGCGACCCGCTCCGTGATCGTCCGCGACGAAGCCCTGGCCAGGAAGGTCAAGGAACTCGAGGGCGATCAGTGTCAGATCTGTGGCACGACGCTCCGCTACCTGAACCGCCCGTACAGCCAGGCGGCTCACATAAGAGGCCTGGGCAGCCCCCACCACGGCCCCGACGAACTGCAGAACCTCCTGTGCCTGTGTGCCAACTGCCATGTTCTCTTCGACGGCTTGGAGATCTACGTCGACTCCGACGGCCTGGTCAGCGGGACGAGAGGCAGCAGAGACCCCCGCCCGCTCCGCCGCGACCCCAGGCATCCGATAGACGAGGCGCACCTCGGCTATCACCGCAATCTGTGCACCGTCAATGCTCGTAAGCCTGCCGTCGGCTGACGGGTTCTTCTACCTCGGCACTCGGTTCTTCCTGCCAGGCGGCCCTGAGCGAGGTCGGTACAGGGCCCCGCGTCGACATCCAGAGGGACCGTCCACTCCAAGCGAGTAGCTCGCTCCTCGTCCAGTCAGTGCTCAGACAGCTCCTCGAAGTCGGCGACACGCACGTCCGGGAGAGCGGCAGATAAGTCTGTCCGCTCACCGAGTCCGCACCCCGCTATTCCCTGTAGTTCCCCTCTTGATCTGGCACGCGTCTGGCACGGGTGCGGTAGTCCGGGCTGTACGGCTCGTAGCGGCGCGTCCATGCCGCTCTGGGGGAGCGCTCAGCGATGGTTCTTGGTGGCGCACCTCGTCGCCGGCTCCGTGCTCTTCTGCCTGGGCTCCGCCGCTGCGCTCAGGCGCGACGGACCCGCCAGAGCCATGCCGCCACGCCGGCCAGCAGGGCGGTCGCGACCAGGTTGGCTAGGAGGGCCGGGGTGCCGCCCGTCGAGCCGCCGCTGGACAGGTTCCAGGAGACGATGATGACGGTCGGCAGGACGGCGGTAAGCAGTACGCCGGTGGTCTTCTGGACGGCGGTCCAGTGCACTGAGGTGCAGAGAAGTACGGCGCCGGTGATGCGGAACAGGACGCCGAACAGCGGCCCGGGGAGGTCGGGGAAGATCATCATGAAGGGCAGCGAGAGGGTGAGCATCAGGAGCGGGACCAAGGGGTGCACCTTGCCGCGCCGGGCTGGTGCGCCGACACCGCTCCGGGCTGAGGCCTCAGCGGCCCCGTTCCCCGCCTCGGCCAGTGCCGTCGTCGCGATCGTGCGGGGGTCCCCCAGCTCCGCCAGGACCTCGCCGATCGCGGCGTCGGGGCGTTCGGCGCGCGTCACCTCGATGTGTTCGGTGAGGTCGGCGAGGAGTTCCTGGCGGCGGTCGGTGGGGAGTGCGGAGGCTTCGCGCTCGACGGCGGCGAGGTAGTCGCGTACGGGGTCGGCAGAGGTCTTCATGCGAGGTCTCCGGTGGAGGGGTGAGGGGTGGTCAGGAAAGCGTCGACGGCGTTGCGGAAGCCGGGCCAGACGCGGGTGAACTCGTCGAGTGCGGCCCGGCCGCTGTCGGTGAGCGCGTAGTAGCGACGGGGTGGCCCGGAAGTGGACTCCTGCCAGGTGGTGGTGACCAGGTCGTCGCGGCGGAGCCGGGAGAGCAGCGGGTAGACCGTGCCCTGGCTGGTGGCCAGGGCACCGGAGTCCTCCAGAGCGTGGAGGAGTTCCACGCCGTAGCGGGGGCGGTCCCGCATCAGGGCGAGTACGCAGTACTCCAGGACACCCTTGCGCAGCTGGGCGGCTGCCCGTGCCTGCTTGGTCGAATCACCTGGTTCCATGCGATGCAAGATACCTGGTGAGGCAAATGGATGGTAGGGGGCGTGCGGATCCCCTCAATCCATCGTGGAGGAGGTCGTAGCCGGTGCGCTCGCACGTGTCCGGGCGGAGGCAAGCCGTCGAGCAAGTGCCGAGGACCATGTGCTCAGTGGCGAGAGCCACTTGGCCTTCGCTGAGGCATCACCACGGGTCCCTTTGCAGGTCGTCGTGGCGGACCATAATCCGGTAGTCCGTGCTGGCCTGACGGCTATCCTCTCTGGTCGCGCGGACATCACGGTTGTCGCGGAGGCGGCGGATGGCCGCCAGACCCATGAGGCGGTGGCTCACCACCACCCGGACGTCGTTCTTCTGGGCGTCCACATGCCCGGTGAGGACGCCATCTCGGCGCTCCCGCACCTGGTGCTGATCGCTCCGGTCATGATTCTCACGGACAGCCGCGAGCAGGAGATCGTCCAGGAGGCCCTGCGCCGAGGTGCTGGTGGTTACCTGGTTCACGGCGAGTTCACAGCGAACGAGCTGGTGGCCGGCGTACGCAACATCAAGGAAGGGCTCGCAACCTTCACGCCCACGGCGGTCGAGGCGTTGGCGGCGCACCTTAACCAGGGCGGCCGAACGCAGGATGGTCTACTGGCCCCTGACGGCCTCGGCAGCGCTACTGCACACGACGTCGCCACCACCTGCTTCATCAGCGAGAGGATGGTCAAGGACCACATCCACCGCATCTTCACCAAGCTCCACAGCACCAGCCGCTCAGAGGCTGTGGCCAAGTGGCTCGGCACAGCTGCGGGCTGAGCTGAGAGGGCTCTTCGAAACCGAGTGTGGGGTTAGGGGTTCAGTACGAGTGTGCTGTTCAGGTGATGGCGGCCGCGCGGGGCCATGAAGGCAGGACGCCTTCGGGCTGGAGGTCCGCTACAGCCGCCCCCGCGAAGAATGACCCTGCGGGTGGTGATCCCGGGCTGCCTGGTTGACGGACTGGTGTCCGTCAACCGTGAGCTGGATCCATGGAACAAAAAATCGGGCGCCCGCACCGAAGTGCTGGCGCCCGATCATGGCACTCGAGGTGGACAAGCCCGGCAAAACCGGCATATCTGTTCCCATTTTCGGGTGCCCCCGGCAGGATTCGAACCTGCGCACACGGCTCCGGAGCCCAGGTGAGAGCGATACCCAGTCAACTCTCTGACCTGGGACGGAGACTCCGCGTGAACGGATGCTGGCCAAGGTCATTACGTCCCTATTACGCAGGCGGCCTGTCGGGCGGTCGGTCCGGGCCGTATGGTCGAAGCACGATCTCGGGCAGCAGCGGGGGACCGGACGGCAGCAGCACGGAGTTCACGGCGGAGGGCCTGGCGCCTGTCCTGCGGGAGGCATGCGCGACAGCCGGATTCGACGCCAACGGCGCCGAGTTGCTGCGTCTCGGGTCCAACGCGGTCTACCGCTTGACCTCGTTACCGGTCATCGTCCGTATCGCGCGTGATCCGTCCGTTCTCGCGGAGATGGAACGGGCCGTGGGCGTGGCGAGATGGCTTGAGACGCACGACTTCCCGGCCACGCGAGTGTCTGCGTTGGTCACCCAACCGCTCGTCGTGGGCGGCCTGGTGGTCACCTTCTGGGAGAGCGTCCAGGAGACCGAGGAGTACGCGACGATAGGGGAGTTGGCCGATCTCCTGCGCCGCTTGCACTGGCTCGAAGAGCCTGAATCGCTGGGTGCCGTACTTCGACCCACTGGCCAAGCTGGCGACCTCCCTCGAAGGGCTGGACAGCATCTCAGAGGGGGACCGAACGTTCCTGGAGGAACGAGCGGCGAGCCTCGCCAAGGATTACGACCGGCTGGACTTCGTACTTCCCTTCGGCATGATTCACGGTGACGCCAACATCGGGAACGTCCTCCGGCATCGGGGCGGGCACGCGGTGTTCATCGATCTGGACGGCTTCGCTCTCGCCCCACGTGAGTGGGACCTGATCCTCACGGCGATCTACTACGACCGTTACGGCTGGCACACGAAGGCGCAGTACGCCGAGTTCGTGCACCGCTACGGCTTCGACCTGATGAACTGGCCAGGGTATGAAACGCTTGCGGACCTGCGTGAGCTGATGATGGTCGCTCTTGCAGCACATGCGGGAGGGCAGTCGAACTGCCGAACACAGCGCGGGAAAGGACTGACGTCATGACCGACCGACGGGGAGTTGTCGCCAAGCGGGCCGAGAACCTGGCGCCCGGCGTCCCCTACGTCCGCGGCTGGGCAGAAGCTCGGCGAAGTGCCAGCACCTTGGCCGCACAGCTGACGGCTCTGGGTTTGGAAGCGGACTTCTCCGGACTCACGGCCGACGTGAACGTCTTCGGTGGCGGCCTAGTGCGCCTGGGCGTCATCCGGCCTGAAGCGGCTCTGCTGCTGGCCACGCTGATCGATTCGGGCCTTGCCGCAGAAACACCAGCACACACCGATGGGTTGATGTGCGATTCGGTGCCTGCCTACCCGAACTCGTCGGCTGCCTGAGCCCGAGAGTCCCCGAACGGTCGCGGTCTGAGCACGCTCCCGCGACTGTCCGGCTCGGCCCCGCACGTCGCCGTACCCCCCGGCGGTCGATGTGCGGGGCTCTTTGCTGCGCGCATTGCTGCCCCGTTTGTCGGTCTGCCGCTCGGCCGGGACCGGCGCCCCAGCGCCGCAGCCCGGACGAAGCGGCAGACCTTCAAAAGCAGTGATTGCCAGGCTTGTTGCAAGATCTATCAGCTTGGGAGGCCGCGATTACTTCGGGCTCGTTCGGGCGCTGACCTGGGCGAATGGCTGATGCGTGGTCTCGTCTAGTGGGCTGGTTTCCCCGTGGTTCCCCGCTCGATGTTGTGCAGTTGTGGTGCGGGCTGCGCCTCACACAGAGACGGCTCGGGCAAGCGGCATGGGCCATTGGCGCCAAGCATTAGAACACTGCGGATGCCTGGTGGGTGCTGACCTCAGCGGTAGCATGAGGGCACCGTACGTTCGAGGGGGAACATATGTCGTCGCACGTCGTCTCCTACATGCTGGATGAGCAGACCACAGTCGGTTTCGAAATCGAGCCGGGCGACGACTTCCATCCTGTCGGCGCAGAGCAGACCGTCGCTCGCGTCCGGGAGGCTGTTCAGCCTGCTGTACAGGCGGCACGTAGTGTGCTCGACGAGCTGGCTGCGATGAAGCCCGGTGAAATTCAGCTCAAATTCGGCATCAAGGTCAGCGGAAACGCCAACTGGCTGGTTGCAAAGACCGCAACCGAGGCGAACTTCGAGGTCACTCTCACATGGCGCGATGCGGTGGTCTCGCCGGACTCCGCCGCGCAGTAGCGAGAAAGGAGCCAGCGCGGCACATCAGCCGGAAGATCGATTATGGACAATCAGCCTAGCAGGCCCACGAATGACACATGGGTTGCTGCGGTCCATCGCGCCGAGAGCGACGAGAGATCCCTCGGGTCGGCTTTTGTACTGGATACCCACCGCGTCATAACGTGCGCCCACGTAGTGGCTAGCGTTGCTCAATCCGGTACCCCGCTTTGGGTGGCTTTTCCTAAGGCGGAGGAGGGCGACACAGTACGGATACGCGTTCGGGAGGTTGTGCTTCCGCCGCCGCAACTCCAAGGCACCCAAGATGTGGCGATTCTCCGGCTGGTTGAGCCTGTGCCTGCTACGCGAATTCCCCGCCTACGCTTCCCAACGCCAGCCGATCTGGTCGGCCGGGAATGGTGGGCATTTGGTTTCCCCGGCGGCGAGCAACTTGGCAACTCGGCTGCTGGCGTGATCGGTGAAGCCCTCGGTTATGGCTGGGTGCGGCTCGATACCCACTCGAGGTACGTCGTCAAGTCCGGTTTTAGTGGTTCTGCTCTCTGGTCACCCGAGTATGACGCGATCGTGGGCGTGGTCGGTCAGGCGGGCGGCGAAGGCGATGGACGCGCCTTGTCACTTTGGAAGATCGATCGCATCTTCCCTGACGAGGGCATCCACGACCTGGCAGCCTGGTCGGTGGAGGCAGCTGGGGAGTCCGCTCTCGCCTCTTGGGGATGGTCACTCCAAAGCGACCCGGAGGCGGGACGCCATTGGCGCCCGCGCGCCCGCGGGGTCAGCATCGAAACCGAGAAAGGCTTCCGCTTCCGTGGGCGGACAACTGCCCTTACCGCCATCGTTGACTGGCTTAACAACCCGCCGGAGCGGAGAGCCCTCCTTATCACGGGGTCCCCTGGCGTGGGCAAGTCCGCTGTTCTGGGTCGGATCGTCACCACGGCGGACCGGGAAATTTCCGACGAGCTTCCTCGTGATGACACGGCTGTGCGTGCACCGATTGGCTCTATTTCCTGTGCGGTGCACGCCAAAGGTAAGACGGCTCTCGATGTCGCGGTCGAAATTGCTGCAGCGGCCTCGGCTGCCTTGCCGGACAGCATTGAGTACCTTCCGGAACTGCTACGCGAGGCTATTTCTTCACGCCTTCCTGCCGATGGAAATGACCCTTGCCTCCCGTTCAATGTGGTCATCGACGCGCTTGATGAGGCCGCAACCCCGCAGCAGGCGCGACTGGTCATCCGGCGGATCGTGGCTCCGTTGGTGGAGACCTGCGCGGACCTCAATGTCCGCGTTGTCGTGGGGAGTCGGCGTCGAGATGATTCCGGTGACCTGCTTGCTTCCTTTGGCAGGGCCCTGTCGCTCGTCGACCTTGACCAGCCCCAATATTTTGATCAGGAAGATCTTGAGGCTTATACCCTTGCCACCCTCCAATTGCGTGGTGACGAACGGCGAAACAATCCTTACACCGAAGACGCTGTTGCCGAACTAATTGCCAGACGTATCGCCGAAATGGCCGACCGTAACTTTCTGGTCGCTGGGCTAGTGGCACGGGCGCATGGGCTGCACGACCAAAGACCTGTCCGGCCCGAGGAAATCGCCTTTGTCCCAACGGTGGACGGAGCCCTGCGTGACTATCTCGACCGCATTCAGCCGGTGGATGGCTGCCCAGCACAAGCTGTGCTTACGGCTCTCGCCTTCGCAGAGTCCCCGGGATTCTCCATCCGGCTTTGGCGTATGGCGATCGTGGCCCTCGGTGGGCCAATCATTCCAGACAGAAGCCTCGCTGCCTTTGCCCGCTCCTCTGCAGCGAATTTCCTTGTAGAGTCGGGCGCAGGGCAGGGATGGGGAACTGTATATCGGCTCTTCCACCAGGCTCTCAATGACACTTTGATCAGTGCGCGAGCAGATTTGCATCCCCGCCGTGAGGACGAACAGGCGCTCACGCGCGCCATGATCGCCGAAGGGGAGCGAAATGGATGGACGAATGCGGACTCGTACCTAAAACGTTCACTGCCCGCGCATGCAGAGACTGCGGGGGTAGTGGGCGAACTTCTGGTCCAAGATGAGTATCTCCTCCATGCGGATTTGCGCCGCCTCCTTCCGGTAGCTGATCGCACAGCTTCTGATATCGCTCGCACTAAAGCCAAGCTAATTCGGCGTACTCCTCAGGCATTCAATGCCGATCCTGGCCGACGGCTCGCTCTCTTCAGCGTGACTGAGGCTCAGCAATGCCTCGGCCAGGTCTACCGCGACCTTCCCGCGTCTGCCCCATATCGGGCTAGATGGTCCAACGTGGTGCCCGGAAGTGAGGAGGCCGTACTAGATGGCCATACACGTTGGGCTTATGTCCTTTGCTCCTTCAATCTCGAAGGACGGGAACTTCTAGCTAGCGCGGGTGGCGACCGCACTGTACGGATCTGGGACCCGGCACTCGGCGAGGTCGTGCATGTCATGGAGGGGCACACGGACGAGATTCGGTCCATCATTCCCATCCGCCTCGGAACAGTAGAGGCACTGGTTTCCACTGGCCGAGACGGAACCATCCGCTTTTGGGACCCCCTTACCGGCGAATCCGTTCACAGCCTTACCGGGGATCCAGGAGGGTACTCGGCGCTCTGCTCGATCAATCGGAGCGGGCAGACGCTGCTGGCTGCGGCAAGGGCATCAGATGCGGTAATTCAACTGCTGGACCCCAATTCTGGCCAAGAGGTCGCCGTACTCGATGGCCACGATGAGTGGGTTACCGCTCTGTGTGAGATTCTTGTGGAAGGGGTTCCTTTCCTGGCCTCCAGTAGTGAGGACGGGACTGTGCGGTTGTGGGATCCAAAGGAGGGAATAAATCGCTGGATCGTGAGCGATGATGACCCATGGGGTGATGTTTGGATCCGGACATTGTGCGCAATCGAGGTCGGCGACCGCACATTGCTTGCCGGTGGCGGGTATGACTCTACAATTCTGCTGTGGGATCCATGCGATGGTACGGAAGTCGGGCTGCTCACGGGACATGACGGAGCTGTCTTCGCTGTGTGCGCTGCAACCAGTGAAGGCGAACCAGTCTTGGTGAGCGGAGGCGAGGATGGGACGCTCCGGCTCTGGTCTCCGGAAACCAAGAGTCAGCTCGCTATGTGGCTTGGGCATGCTGGCGCGATTTACTCGGTATCCGCAGTCAGTGCCGCAAAAAACCTCCGATTTGCCAGCACTGGCGATGATCGTTCGATCCGTATCTGGGATCCTGCTGCCGGCGGGCAGACCGAACTGGTGGAGCGGCCAACTCAGTTGTTCGATGATGCCTGCGTCCTCCGCGCTAAATCTGGGCTACTTACTGCGACCAGGCGAGTCGGTGATGATTTCATCGATATTCGGGATCCCGCGTCGTGGGAAGTAGTGCGCAGGATGCCCGCAGAGGATGCGACGGCAATGTGCAGACTTGTAATCGACGGGCGGACTCTTCTCGCGGTTGCTGGAAAGCGGCTCGAGATTTGGGATCCACAGGTCGGTCGCAGGGTCAGGGCGCTCAAGTATCGCCCCGTGCCGTACGCCGGCGTTCCTTCTCTGTGCGCCATCAAGGTCGATTCGACACCATTGTTGGTGGCCTCGTTCGGTAATTCTCTACATTTCTGGGACGTGACGCAAGAGTATCCCGTGCAATCGCTTAAATTGGGTCTCGGAGTGGCGTGGAATATCTGCCCAGTGCCGGTTCGTGGGCGGCTCGCAATTGCTGGTTTGAATCTTAACGGGCGGCGCGTCCAGGCCTGGAGCCCGACCTCGGGCGAAGAAGTGGCTCGGCTGGAAATCGGGAGATCGGTAATTACGTCACAGTGTGTGGCGAAGGTAAAAGATCGAATGCTTCTAGTGACTGGTCATGAGAGTGGTGACATTCGATTCTGGGACCTGGACGCGGAGAAGTCGATTGCCGTACTCGAAGGGCACTCTGGCAGAGTGGGGCAGCTTTGGGTGTCAACTCTCGGAGAGCGTGCAGTACTGGTAAGTGCCGGTGATGATCGCACGCTGCGCATCTGGGATCCAGTTAGCCTTCGCCTTCTAGTGAATATCCCCGTATATTACCCAATTGAGTGGGTGGCTCAGGCGGGCCCGTATGTTACCGCGAGTCTGAGTGCGGGGATGATAGGAATCTTGTTCGAAGATATTTCGAAAAATAGCGATCGGACTTCTATTGGCATTTCCCGTTAAGGGGAATGTGTCCCTGGTGCGCTAATGCCTGCCTGGGTTGCTGGCGTCAGTGCCGTCCCGCTGCCCTGGAGGGATGGGCGGTTGCCGCCGAAGGTGCTGAGTCCATAACGCGGTCGGTGTAACGGCTTTGGGGTGGCGCTGCTTTGGCGCGAGTGATCACGGCCCCGTAAGCTTGCGGCGCGTCGGGCAGGTAGTGGATCTGCCCGGTAAAGCACGATGTTGGGGCCGTGATCTTCGAGGCTCGCGCCAAAGTGGCTCCGTAAAGCCGTGGAGCTGACCGCCCCAGCCACGACGTACCTCTTTTCTGGCATCAGGCGGCTGATTGCTGTGCGTGGCGGACGTCGGCCGGGCCGCGCGCGGTGAGCGGAGCGAGCCGCCTTGATGACGTAGAGAAAGTCTGAGCCAACTTAGGTTCGGCTAAAGCCTGAACGACAGCTCCAACCCGTCGCCCGGTAGGTGGAATTCCTCCAGGGCCAAGGGCTTATCTGCCTCCGTGAGCATCACGCGGAGGACGTGCAGCATGGGTACCCCGTCCGCGAGTCGGAGGGCCTGGGCCTGGTCCGGTAGGGGCATGCGGGTGCGGACGTACTCCGTGAAGTGGAGTTCGTGGCCCAACTCAGCCAGCGCGCGATAAAGCTCCGGTGCCGGCGGTGGCGGCTCCTCCTCGTACTTGGTGTCGAGCAGGGCCGAGAACGGCACGTAGGTCCGGTGCAGTTGGCGTAGGCGGCCCTGGTCAGCCGTCTGTAGGGCGTCGTACGTGAACATCGGCTCGCCCGGTGGGATGCGCAGGAGATCCGCCAGGGCTAGCGGGGCGTCTGTCCGGGTGGCTACGGAAGGCTCGGCGTCCGTCCAGCGGATGCCGTCCGCCTCCGCGTATTGGCCGTTGGCTGTCCGGCGGACGCCGCGCGGGCGGGTGAGGCTCGGGCGGCTGTGCGGGGAGCGGGCGAACGTGCCCCTGCCCATGATCACCTCGACGAGCCCGGATGCCCGTAGCTCCGTGAGGCCCTGACGGACTGTCGGGCGCGTCACGCCGAACTGCTTCGCCAACGTCTCCTCGGAGGGGAGTGGCTGGCCGGCCGGGAAGGTTCCGTTCAGGATGCCTTCGCGCAGGTAGTCGGCGATCTGCCGGTACTTCGGCTGCGTGTTCTTCGGCGGCATGCGGGCCCTCCACGGCCGTGGTCACTGCTTCGTTCTTTCGCGGTAGATAGCTACCTACCGCGATCGGAAGTAGCTTCCCTCACCTCGAGTCGCTTGACAACCCGTACTACGGGTCGCCAATCTGGAACCGCGACCCGTAGTACGAGTTGTAAAGCAACCCGAAGGGTTGGCCTTCGGGTGCCAGAGATGAGGAGATCCGAACAGTGGCAAGCCTTCCGATCGACACCGCGAAGTTCACGGGGACGCCGGTCGGCTCACCGGCCACTCTCACGTTCACGACGTCCGCCGATGCGCCGGCCATCAGGCAGAGACCGACCTGGTACATGGTCTTGCCGGTCTCGCGGTCGACGCGGAGCTGACCGGTCTCTCGGTTGGCGACCCGCGGAGCCGGGGGTACGGCACAGATGATGCAGCTCGGTATGCCGGTGGCCGTGCGGGACCTGGTCGCCACGCCGTGGGAGAACGAGGGGCGGCACGGGATCGCCTTCCGTGCGGCGGAGATCCGGCCCCTGAGCGCTCCGGCCCCGGCGGGGAAGGGGGCCGGGCAGTGATGACCCTGGCCTCCGCCGCTTCGGCTGGTGTGGTTTGGCCGAGTTGGGCTCTGGTGGTGGCCGCAGTGCTGGTGTCGGGTCTGCTTCTCGCAGGCCCGGCCCTGCGCCGCCGCTATCCCGCGGCCTGGTGGCTGTTAGTCGGCTTCCCGGCCGTGGCCGTCCGGGTGATGCACACCTGGCGGCCATTGATGGCCGGGTGCCGACTTGCCGTAAGTCGTCGGCCCGCCCTGACCGTCGTGTCCGGGCTCGTCGGCAACGGGGCGCCGCCCCCGCAGCCACGCGTGCCCCGACGCGGTCTCATACGCCCGACCGCAGGCGGCTTCTGGCTTCTGGTGCGGCTGTTACCGGGCCAGGTGCCGGACGACTTCGTGAAAGCGGCGCCCGCTATGGCGGAGGACTGGGGCGTGCACGCGGTACGGGTGAACTCCTGGAAACCGGGGGTCGTACGGATCGCCGCCTCGGTGACCGACCCGTTGGCCGCTCCTCGGGTGCCGCGTAGCCGAGGACCTGGCCACCTGCTCCGCGTGACCGTCGGCGCCCTGGAAACCGGTGCCGCATGGGTGCTCGACCTGCGCCGAGTGCCGCACTGGCTGATCGTCGGGGCCACCCGCTCCGGCAAATCGACACTGATCAACGCCCTCGTCGCGGGCCTGGCCCCGCAACCCGTCGCCCTGGTCGGGATCGACTGCAAGGGCGGCATGGAACTCTCCCTCTACGAGCCGCGGTTGTCCGCGCTCGCCACCAACCGAAGGCAGGCGATCAAGCTACTGGCCGCACTCGTGGAGCTGACGCTCGACCGCATGACCGTCTGCCGAACGGCCCGCGTACGCAACATCTGGGGCCTTCCGGAGAAGGCACGCCCGGTCCCCATCGTCGTGATCGTCGACGAGATCGCAGAACTGTTCCTCGTCGCGAGCCGTGACGAGAAGGACGAAGCGCAAGCCGCCGGTACCGCGCTGATCCGCCTGGCCCAGCTCGGCGCCGCACTCGGAGTGTTCCTCGTCGTCGCCGGCCAACGCGTCGGCTCCGACCTGGGCCCCGGCGTCACCGCGCTACGAGCCCAGCTCGGCGGACGTGTCTGCCACCGCGTGGCCGATCCCGGCACGGCGGAAATGGCACTTGGCGACCTCAACCCCGACGCGCTCAAGGCGGCCCAGGCCATCACCCCGGAACAAGCCGGTACGGCAGTCCTTGCCTCCGGTGACGGATGGGAACGCGCCCGCTCCCATCTGATCACCGAGGCGGAAGCGGAAGCCATCGCGGCCGAGTACGCCCACCTGACCCCCGTCCTGTCCGAGCTGCACGCCGAAACCCTGTGAGAGGGCCCACCGTGCTGGTGTCCATGTCCGCCGTACTGCTGCTCGGTCTCCTGATCTGGTTCCTGCTCCGCATCCGCTACCTGCGCACGGCCGACCTGCTGCTCTGCGGGACCTTCGGCTTCCTGCTCTCGCGGACCGTGGCCGCACCCGTCGTCCTGGCGTTCCTCGACGGCGTGAGCGGCTTCCTCGGCCAACTCCGTTTCTGAACCCACCCGATGACCCATGAAAGGGGCAACCTGTGCCCGAGTACGTCATCCGCTCCGGCGACCGCGACCCGTTCCTCGCCGGGCTTCGTGAACTGGCGGACTTCCTGACCGCCAATCCCACCGTCCTCGTCCCGCGTCACCCGTTCTTCGGCGTTTTCGTCGACACATCCGACCCCGCGGCTCGCAGGGAGGGTGCGGAGTACGCCGCCGCCCCGCTCGGTGTGCCCGTGGAGGACATCGGTGAGGGCTATTTCGACGCACGCCGCTACTTCGGGCCGATCGCGTACGGCGTCGTTGCGATCCCGCCCGAGGAGCGGCAGTGATCGCCCGTATGACGGGCTCCCGACGGGGCGCGAAGTCGCCAAACCCGACCCCGTCAGGAACCCACTCCAACCGCCACGTGAGCAGTGAAAGGAGCACCCACACTTTGTCCACTGCGCCTCATTCGCGCAAATCCCCTCTGCCCGACTGTGAGCTGAGGGGGAACGCCCCAGAGGTCTCGACTGCGCGGGACCCGAACGCGTCGTCCTCGTCGGGCTCGATGGCATCGAGCAGCACCTGTGCCCGGCGCATGCTGCCGCACTCTGGCTGACAGACCCGACCCTCCGATTCAGCGCCAAGACCCGACCCGAGGGGATCTCGGCCGTGATGTGGGAGGCCTTCGGCGGGGGCGGTGGTCGCCGATGACCGCGACCCTGCCGAAGCAAGCTGCCGCCCTGGTCGCCAAGGCGTCGGCTCCCGAGTTCGCTGCTTGGCGCCGCAACATCATCCGTCTCGGCGGCTGCACCAACCCGATCCACCTGGTCGGCGGGGCAACCGTCCTCGATGCAGCCACGGGCGAAGCCCTGCTGTCGTACGGGTCGGACGTCTACGGCGGTCGACTGCTGACCGCGTGCGGCAACCGGCGGGCAACGGTGTGCCCGGCCTGCTCAGGCCTGTACCGGGCGGACACGTACCAACTCGTCCGGGCCGGACTCGTCGGCGGCAAGAACGTAACGGAGGAGGTGAGCAAGCACCCTCGGGTGTTCGCCACCCTCACCGCTCCCGGCTTCGGCCCCGTACACACCCGACGGGAACGCGAGGGTCGAGTACGGGCCTGCCGTCCCCGCCGGGCGGGGGAGTGCTGCCCGCACGGGACGCCTACCGGATGCCATGAGCGGCACGCGGCCGATGACCTCCGCCTCGGCGAACCGCTCTGCCCGCGCTGCTACGACTACGCCGGAGCCGTGCTTTGGCAGGCGTACGCGGGTCGGCTCTGGCATCGGTTCGGCTTGGAGTTGCGGCGGGAAGTCGCGCGGCGGGCCGGTCTGTCGCGCTCGGAATTCGGGGAAGTCGCCCGACTGTCGTACACGAAAGTCGCCGAGTACCAGCGGCGAGGCCTAGTCCACTTCCATGCGGTGATCCGCCTCGACGGACCGGACGGACCCGACTCGGCACCGCCCGGCTGGGCCACCGTGCCGCTCCTGGTGGAGACCGTGCCTTCGGTGGTCGATCGGGTCCGGCTGACCGCCCCTGGTGCGAACATCGTCGGTCCGCGGGTGCTGCGGTTCGGCACTCAGGTTGATGCGCGGCCGGTCACCTCGTACGAACGGCAACCGGGGGAGCGGCCCGCCTCCGCGGGGGCTGTGGCGGGCTACATCGCCAAGTACGCCACCAAGGGAGCGGAGACGGCGGGCGCGGTGGACGGTCGGATCCATCACGCACGGGAGATGGTCATGCTGCCCGTGCGCGCACACGTACTGCGCATGATCGGGACGTGCTGGTGGCTCGGGGGACTGCCGGAGTTCGCGCCGCTCGGACTGCGGCGCTGGGCCCACATGCTCGGCTATGGCGGCCACTTCTCCACCAAGTCACGCAGCTACTCGACCACGCTGACCGCTCTCCGGCAGGCCCGTGCCGACCACCGCGCGGAGCAACAACGGACCTTCCTCGGCCTGGCCGACCGCCCGACGATCACGGTCGGCCAGTGGCAGTACGCGGGGCGCGGCTACTCCCCGGAAGCTGCCCTCCTGGCCGCCTCGGTGCGGGAGGGCGGTGCTCTCCATGGCGCGTGACACCCGTATGAAGGCAGCCGAGCTGCTCACCGTGCGGCAGGTGTCGACGAACTGGGCGGTATCTCCCGGCGCACCTTCTACCGCTGGCGGGAACTGCGCCTCGCCCCGACCTGCATCCGCCTCCCGAACGGTGAGCTTCGGGTGCGTCGGGACGTGCTCAACGCCTGGTTGGAAGAGCGCGCGGAGGGGGCCGCTTCGTGAAGTCCTACAAGGTCGTCATCTGGAAGCTGAGCATCAACCGCTCCGCGAAGAAACCGACGTACCTCGTCCGCTGGTCGGTCGACGGCGAACCCTTCCACGACTCGCACAAGACGAAGGCATTGGCCGATCGCTTCCGCGCCAAGCTGCTCCGGGCGGCCGACAAGGGCGAGCCGTTCGACACCGTGACCGGCCTGCCCGACTCGTTGCGCGGGGGCAAAGCGGCCCTGTCCCTCCTGGGGCTTGCGCTCAAGTACATCGATGCCCGGTGGGCGGAGGCCTCGGCGAAACAGCGCGACAGCATGACCGACGCCTTGGCCACTGTCCTGCCCGCGCTGGTCAAGTCACTCCGCGGGCGACCTGCCTCGGCTGATCTCCGGCGGGCGCTGCGTTCGTACGTCCTGCCTCCACCTCAGCGGGAGCGCGAGCGGCCTGAGGAGATCGCGATGGCGGCGAAGTGGATGGAGAAAGCCTCGCTGCCAGTGGCGGAACTCCAGGAGATCAGCCGTGCACACGACGTGATCGACGCGCTCACGCGCAAGCTCGACGGCAAGCCTGCGGCCACGCAGACCTACCGCCGGCGCCGTGCGGTGGTCTTCAACGTCCTCGAATACGCAGTGGAATTGGAGATGCTGCCCTCCAACCCGCTGAGCCGGGTACGGCGCAAGCGAGGGAAGCGAGCCGTACAGGAAGTCGACCGCCGCGTGGTGGTCAACCCTCGACAGGCGCGGGAGCTGCTGACGGCGGTCACGTACGTCGGCGGCTATGAACGAGCGAGTGGGCGACGGCTGAGGGCGTTCTTCGGGTGTCTGTACTACGCGGCGATGCGGCCCAGTGAGGCGCTGGGCCCACGCCTCTCTGACTGCACTCTCCCGGAGAAGGGGTGGGGTCGGATCGAACTGACCGAGACGCGGCCCACCGCCGGGAAAGCGTGGACCGACTCCGGAGAAGCCCACGACCGTCGTGGCCTGAAGCAACGGGCAGAGGGGGAAGTGCGCATCGTGCCGATCCCGCCTCCGCTCGTGCGGCTGCTCCAGGACCACATCAAGGAGTTCGGCACGGTGGAGGGCGGCCGGCTGTTCGCCAGTGAGAGGGGCAACGTCGTCGCCGCGTCGTCGTACTCGCGTGCGTGGAAGGAGGCCCGGAGGCTGGCGTTGCCGCCCGAACAGGTTCCCTCTGTTTTGGCGGCTCGCCCCTACGACCTCCGGCACGCGAGCGTCTCTCAATGGCTCAACTCCGGGGTTCCGGCTCCAGAGGTGGCGGCCCGAGCAGGCCATTCCGTGGACGTACTTCTGAAGATCTACGCGAAGTGCGTCGACGGCCAGGAGCAGGAGATGAACGACCGGATCCTGAAGGGACTGGGGGAGGAGTTGGACGAGTAGAACGAAGCGACCTGCTGATCTTGGGAGCCCTGGAGAGATCCAGGGCTCCCGCGTTGCTATCGCACGTCAGACGCTGCGAGTTTCACGAAGCCTTCTAGAGCATCTCGTGCCTGCGCGCCGAGTGAACTCAGTTCCGTCACTTCGGCTGCTTTGTGCACCCCATCCGTCAGTGTGTAGGCGTGTCGTGCGGCATCGATCACTGCTTGGCTGCTCGCTATGAGTTGGACTCGGAACAGCGCATGGAGCGCAACCCCTCGAAGGCGATACGCCTCGACCCGGGCTTCGAAGCGGGCTGAGCTGTTCGGGTCCTCGTTCTTGCGGTGCCAGCGGTCCTGTTGACCTCGCCTGAACTCGGTCACGGCTCCCGCGAAATCGCTGTACACGGACATGCGCTCAGACCGGAGTTGCTGCTGAGCCGCGAAGAGCTGGTCGCGGGCAGCCGATCGGCGTTGAAACAGATGTGTCATGGCAACGCCGAGCAGAGTCCCCAGGACTGCGATCAGAGCGGAGAGAACGCTGGCCACGGAGAGCAGAACATCACGAGATCGTCTGTGTGCCCAGATGGCCGCGGTCCCGTTGGCCTCTCGAAAGGGTTCTGACCTGCCAAAAGACCCATCAAGATCATTACGTCGTCATTACGTGATCACTGTCATGGGGCTGCATCGGGCCGCATCCGCCTGCACATATAACAAGACCCCGCACTCAGCAAACTCGCTGATGGCGGGGTCTTTAGGCACTTCATGCGAAGTGCCCCCGGCAGGATTCGAACCTGCGCACACGGCTCCGGAGGCCGTTGCTCTATCCCCTGAGCTACGGGGGCGTGTCTGCTGCTCTCTTGCGGCGACGGGTAGAACCCTACCAGCTCTTTCCGGGTCGTCAGGAACGGGTTGTCGGGCGGTTGCGTGGGGAGGGGCCACGGACGGGGTGGAAGTGGGGAAAACCCGGACGCGGTGCCGTTGCTCGACCTACTCTCGAGTTGTGTCAGGCGCGTCCGGCCGGGTTCTTGTTGTGGACGACAACAAGGTCATCCGGCAGCTGATCAGGGTCAACCTCGAGCTGGAGGGGCTGGAGGTCGTGACCGCGGCTGACGGTGCCGAGTGTCTGGACGTCGTCCATCAGGTGCGGCCCGATGTCGTCACCCTCGACGTGGTCATGCCCCGGCTCGACGGGCTGCGGGCCGCCGCGCGGCTCCGGTCCGATCCCCGTACGCGCGAGCTGCCCCTCGTCATCGTCAGCGCCTGTACACAGCACGAAGTCGCCAGCGGCCTCAGTGTCGGTGTGGACGCCTTCCTCGCCAAGCCCTTTGACCCGGCCGAACTCGTCCAGGTCGTACGGGAGTTGATGGGGACTCATCGTCGTAGAGATGTCGAGCATCCTCAGCAGCACCCCCAGCACTCCGAGCACCTCACGCACGTCAAGCGTCCCGGGCTCCCCGGGCTTCCTGGGCATGCGGGGCATGTGGGGGGTTGAGGGGGAACGAGGGGGGCGGGCGTCCTTCGGCTCAGTCTCCGGGCGCCTTCTGGTCGTCCCTTCGCTTCGCCCAAACCGACTCGCAGGCCCACCCCCCTCCTCCCCTACCCTTGTCCCGTGACCCCCGTCGAGCTCTCCCGTACCGTGCTGTGTGCGGTGCGTTGTGCTGTGGACGCGGGGGAGCTGCGGGTGGCCGTGCCCTCGCGGGCCGTTGTCGCTCCGCCCCGGCCCGGTGGGCGTGGTGACTACGCCACCAACATCGCCCTCCAGCTCGCCCGGCCCGCCGGGCAGCCGCCGCTTCGGGTCGCCGAGATCCTGCGGTCCCGTATCAGCGGCGCCCCCGGTATCGCCGACGTCGAGATCACCGGGCCCGGGTTCCTCAACATCCATCTGGAACCCGCCACCGCCGGCGCCGCCCTCGTTCGGGAGATTCTCCACCGTCGCCCACTGAACACTTCGAACACTTCGAACACATCGACAAGCGGCGACGCACGCCTCACCCTCCGTATCCCCCCCGACCCCCGCGCCCTCGTCCTCGCCGACGCCCTCGTCCGTATCCTCGCCACGCAGGGCAGCCGCGCCGACGTCCGGTACGCGCGTCCCGGTGAGCCGTGCGAGGTGCGGCCCGTTCCCGCGGTCGAGGACCCCACCCCCCTCGGTCCCGACGCCGCTCGCTGGGCCCTGCTGTATCCCGCCGCGCACGACCGGCCCCGGATCGGTGGCGAGCATCTGGTGCAGCGCGAGAGCAACCCTCTCTTCCGGGTGCGCTACGCCCACTCCCGCGCCCGTGCGCTCGTCCGCAACGCCGGGCGGCTCGGCTTCGACAGCGAGCCCGGTGACGTGGCCGACGTACCCGAAGCCGGTCCTGTACTGCGCACCCTCGCCGAGTACCCCAACGCCCTGACCCAGGCGGCAGCCCACCGCGCGCCCGATCGGCTCGCCCGGCATCTCGTCGCCGTCGCCGATGCCCTGCTCGCCTTCCAGCACACCGTGCTCCCGCTCGGCGACGAGAAACCCTCGGCCGCCCACCGGGCCCGGCTCGCGCTCGCCGAAGCCGCCGGGACGGTGCTCGCCGGTGGCCTGTCCCTGCTCGGCATCAGCGCCCCTGACTACCTCTGACCTGCGAGAAAGCCCCAGATCGACATGAGCCGTTCCGCACATCCCGCCGGGCCCCGCCACGCCGACGTCCTCCCCGAGGGCCACTACTCCGCCCCGCCCGCCGACCTCAACGCCCTCGACCCCAAGGTGTGGGCCCGGACCGTACGCCGTGACGCCGACGGTGTCATGACCGTCGGCGGTGTCGACGTCAAGACGCTCGCCGAGCGGTTCGGCACCCCCGCCTACTTCATCGACGAGGCCGACTTCCGGGCGCGGGCGCGGGCCTGGCGCACCGCGTTCGGGCCCGCCGCCGACGTGTTCTACGCGGGCAAGGCGTTCCTCTCCCGCGCCGTCGTGCGCTGGTTGTACGAGGAAGGGCTCAACCTCGACGTCTGCTCCGGCGGCGAACTCACCACCGCCCTCCTCGCGGGCATGCCCGCCGACCGCATCGCCTTCCACGGCAACAACAAGTCCACCGAGGAGATCACCAAGGCCGTCGAGAGCGGCGTCGGGCGGATCGTCCTCGACTCCTTCCAGGAGATCGCGCGGGTCGCGCACATCGCCTCCTCGCTCGGCAAGCGGCAGCGCGTGCTGATCCGTATCACCGTCGGCGTCGAGGCTCACACCCACGAGTTCATCGCCACCGCGCACGAGGACCAGAAGTTCGGGATCCCGCTCGCCGACGGACAGGCCGCCGAGGCAGTACGCCGCACCCTTCGGCTCGACGGGCTCGAACTCATCGGTATCCACAGCCACATCGGCTCGCAGATCTTCGACATGTCGGGCTTCGAGGTGGCCGCCCACCGCGTCGTGGGGCTGCTCAGGGACCTGCGCGACGAGCACGGCGTCGAGCTTCCCGAGATCGACCTCGGCGGCGGCCTCGGCATCGCGTACACCAGCGACGACGATCCGCGCGAGCCCCAGGAGATCGCGAAGGCGCTGACCGAGATCGTCACCCGCGAGTGCGAGGCCGCCCGCCTGAGCACCCCCCGTATCTCCGTCGAACCCGGGCGCGCCATCGTCGGCCCCACCGCGTTCACGCTGTACGAGGTCGGCACCATCAAGCCGCTCGAGCGGCTGCGTACGTACGTCTCCGTCGACGGCGGCATGTCCGACAACATCCGCACCGCGCTGTACGACGCCGAGTACAGCGTCGCGCTCGCCTCCCGCGCGTCCGACGCGGAGCCCATGCTGGTCCGGGTCGTCGGCAAGCACTGCGAGAGCGGGGACATCGTGGTGCGGGACGCCTTCCTGCCCGCTGACCTGGCCCCCGGCGACCTGCTCGCCGTGCCCGCCACGGGTGCGTACTGCCGGTCCATGGCCAGCAACTACAACCACGCGCTCCGCCCGCCCGTCGTCGCCGTGAGCGAGGGCGAGGCCCGGGTGATCGTCCGCCGGGAGACCGAGGAGGACCTGCTGCGTCTCGATGTCGGGTGACGGCCGAAACCCCTGGGACGCGGGCTACGGCCGGAGCCCGCAACCGCCTGGCTTCGAAAGATCCCCCGCCCCGTGTCGGAAAACGAAAGAAATGTCTCACGATCCGGACCAGGGGCGGAAAGTGTCGTCCGGTGAGTGAGACTGGTCAAAACACTGGTCAAGGAACCGGACCGCATGAGGAAACGAGGTCGGATGATGCGTACGCGTCCGCTGAAGGTGGCGCTGCTGGGCTGTGGGGTTGTCGGCTCAGAGGTGGCGCGCATCATGACGACGCACGCCGACGACCTCACGGCCCGCATCGGCGCCCCCGTGGAGCTCGCGGGCGTCGCGGTCCGGCGGCCCTCCAAGGTGCGTGAGGGCATCGACCCCGCCCTCGTCACCACCGACGCCACCGCCCTCGTCAAACGCGGCGACATCGACGTCGTCATCGAGGTCATCGGCGGGATCGAGCCCGCGCGGACCCTCATCACCACCGCCTTCGCACACGGCGCGTCGGTGGTCTCCGCCAACAAGGCCCTCCTGGCCCAGGACGGCGCCGCCCTGCACGCCGCCGCCGAGGAGCACGGCAAGGACCTGTACTACGAGGCCGCCGTCGCCGGTGCCATCCCGCTGATCCGGCCGCTGCGCGAGTCCCTCGCCGGTGACAAGGTCAACCGCGTCCTCGGGATCGTCAACGGCACGACCAACTTCATCCTCGACAAGATGGACACCACGGGCGCCGGATACCAGGAGGCCCTGGACGAGGCCACCGCGCTCGGGTACGCGGAGGCCGACCCCACCGCCGACGTCGAGGGGTTCGACGCCGCCGCCAAGGCCGCCATCCTCGCCGGTATCGCCTTCCACACGCGCGTACGTCTCGACGACGTCTACCGCGAGGGGATGACCGAGGTCACCGCCGCCGACTTCGCCTCCGCCAAACAGATGGGCTGCACGATCAAGCTGCTCGCCATCTGCGAGCGCGCCGCCGACGGGGGCTCGGTCACCGCCCGCGTGCACCCCGCCATGATCCCGCTGACCCACCCGCTCGCCTCCGTACGGGGCGCGTACAACGCGGTCTTCGTGGAGTCGGACGCCGCGGGCCAGCTCATGTTCTACGGGCCCGGCGCGGGCGGTTCGCCGACCGCGTCCGCCGTCCTCGGCGATCTCGTGGCCGTCTGCCGTAACCGCCTCGGCAACACCACCGGACCCGGCGAGTCCGCGTACGCGGCCCTGCCCGTCTCGCCCATGGGCGACGTCGTCACGCGCTACCACATCAGCCTCGACGTCGCCGACAAGCCGGGTGTCCTCGCCCAGGTCGCCACCGTCTTCGCCGAGCACAATGTCTCGATCGACACGGTGCGCCAGAAGGGCAAGGAAGGCGAGGCCTCCCTCGTCGTCGTCACCCATCGCGCCTCCGACGCCGCGCTTCGCGGGACCGTCGAGGCGCTGCGCAAGCTCGACACCGTGCGGGGTGTCGCCAGCACCATGCGGGTTGAAGGAGAGTAACCAGCAATGACTCACCAGTGGCGCGGAATCATCGAGGAGTACCGGGACCGGCTTCCGGTGTCCGACAGCACGCCCGTCGTGACGCTCCGTGAGGGCGGTACGCCGCTCGTACCCGCGCAGGTGCTCTCCGAGCGCACGGGCTGCGAGGTCCACCTCAAGGTGGAGGGGGCCAACCCCACCGGGTCCTTCAAGGACCGCGGCATGACCATGGCCATCTCCAAGGCCAAGGAGGAGGGCGCCAAGGCGGTCATCTGCGCCTCCACCGGCAACACCTCCGCGTCGGCCGCCGCCTACGCCGTACGCGCGGGCATGGTCTCGGCGGTCCTCGTGCCGCAGGGCAAGATCGCGCTCGGCAAGATGGGCCAGGCCCTCGTGCACGGCGCCAAGATCCTCCAGGTCGACGGCAACTTCGACGACTGTCTCGACCTCGCCCGCGCGCTGTCCGACAACTACCCGGTGGCGCTGGTCAATTCGGTCAACCCGGTGCGCATCGAGGGCCAGAAGACGGCGGCCTTCGAGATCGTCGACATGCTCGGCGACGCGCCCGACATCCATGTCCTCCCGGTCGGCAACGCGGGCAACATCACCGCCTACTGGAAGGGCTACAAGGAGTACGCCGCCGACGGCATCGCGCAGCACACTCCGCGCATGTGGGGCTTCCAGGCCTCCGGCTCGGCCCCCATCGTGCGCGGCGAGGTCGTCAAGGACCCCTCGACCATCGCCACCGCGATCCGGATCGGCAACCCCGCCTCCTGGAAGTTCGCGCTGGCGGCCCGCGACGAGTCGAACGGCCTCATCGACGAGGTGACGGACCGTGAGATCCTGCGCGCCTACCGGCTGTTGGCCGCGCAGGAGGGCGTCTTCGTCGAGCCCGCGTCCGCCGCGTCCGTCGCCGGTCTGCTGAAGGCGGCCGAGCAGGGCAAGGTCGACCCGGGCCAGCGGATCGTCTGTACGGTCACCGGCAACGGACTCAAGGACCCCGACTGGGCCGTCGCGGGCGCCCCGCAGCCGGTCACGGTCCCGGTCGACGCGGCAACCGCGGCCGAACGGCTCGGACTGGCGTAATCGGGGCGCTTGCGGGGGACGACCCCGCACGCCGCCCGACAGCGGATGCACAGGGGGCTTACGACACGCATCGTGCGCCTCCTGTGCGCCCTATGTCGCCACAGAACCTTCCTTCGATAGGCTGTACTCAACCCGCCCGCCGCATATGCCGCGGTGCCGCGCCGTCCCTGCGGCCTTCGGGTCTTCCGTACCGCATCGAGTGTCATTCGACCATCACGCAGCTCAAGGAGAGTCAACGAGCGATGGCCGGTCCAGCGTTCCGCGCCGCCGCCGTCCGGGTGCGCGTCCCCGCCACCAGCGCCAATCTCGGGCCGGGCTTCGACGCCCTCGGCCTCGCGCTGGGGCTCTATGACGACGTGGTCGTCCGGGTGGCCGACTCCGGGCTGCACATCGACATCGCGGGTGAGGGCAGCCAGACGCTGCCGCGCGACGAGAGCCATCTCCTCGTACGATCCCTGCGCGCCGCCTTCGCCGCCCTCGGCGGCCAGCCGCGCGGCCTGGAGATCGTCTGCGCCAACCGCATTCCGCACGGCCGCGGCCTCGGCTCCTCCTCCGCCGCCATCTGTGCCGGCATAGTCGCCGCCCGCGCCGTGACGATAGGCGGCGACAACCGGCTCGACGACGCCGCGCTGCTCGAACTCGCCACCGAGATCGAGGGCCACCCCGACAACGTCGCGGCCTGTCTGCTCGGCGGGTTCACGATTTCCTGGATGGACCGCGGCGCCGCGCGCGCGATCCGCCTGGACCCCACCCGTTCCATCGTTCCGGTGGTTTTCGTGCCCGGGAAGCCCGTGCTGACCGAGACCGCGCGCGGACTGCTCCCGCGCGCCGTGCCGCACGTCGACGCTGCCGTCAACGCGGGCCGCGCCGCACTGCTCGTCGAGGCCCTGACCCGGCGCCCCGAGCTGCTGCTGCCCGCCACCGAGGACCGACTCCACCAGGAATACCGGGCTCCGGCCATGCCGGAGAGCGCCGCGCTGGTGGAACGGCTGCGGGCGGACGGCATCCCCGCAGTGATCTCCGGCGCCGGACCCACGGTCCTGGCGCTGGCCGACGGCGACAGCGCCGACAAGGTGGCCCACCTGGCAGGTGAGGGATGGGCCGCCAACCGGCTTGACCTGGACAGTCAGGGAGCGTGCGTACTGCCGCTCGCGCCCTGACACACGGTTGCCGGTTTCGAGAGGGGGAATGTTTGTTGGATCCGGTAGTGTTAATCTCAAGTCAGCACCCGACCCAGCCATGGCGTGGTGCTTCGTGTCCCCGTCCGGGACAACCCTTCTTCCGGGAGCCTCCCAAGTCGCACTGTGTTCCGTATTCCGTACGTGAGCGGTACGTCGTATATGGCACTGGGCGAATTGCCGAGCATGCTCCGGAATCGGTGTGACCGAGCCGCGTGACACAGACCCGGGTGTCACGGCTCCGGGAAGCGCCAGTCACCAGATGTTTCTTCCGCCGCTTATGGCGGACCACCGCCCCGGCACGGTCCATACAGACGAGGACCGAAGCCGGACAGCACAACCGGTCGCCGAGCCAGACAGGCCGACGTCCGCTCCAGGGAAGGACCCTTCGTGAGCGACACCACCGATCTGATGGGCGCACGTGTCGAGGAGACCGCTGCCGCGCCCGCCACGGACGCCTCCGCGCCTGCCACCGGTGCCGGCTCCCGGCGGCGCCGCGGTACCGGCCTCGAGGGCATGGTGCTGGCCGAGCTTCAGCAGGTCGCATCCGGCCTCGGTATCAGGGGTACGGCGCGCATGCGCAAGAGCCAACTGATCGAGGTCATCAAGGAGGCACAGGCCGGGGGCGGCTCCCAGGCGGCTTCGGGCGCCGCGGCCAAGACCGCCGCTTCCACCGGGGACGCCACCGAGACCAAGCCGAAGCGCCGGGCCACCGCCCGGACGCGTACCGGTGACGCGGAGGCCAAGGCCGAGAAGTCGGCCGAGGCTCCGAAGCAGATCGAGATCCCCGGCCAGGGCGCCGGGGACGACGCTCCGGCCGAGCGTCGTCGGCGCCGTGCCACCGCCGAGGCGGGCAGCCCCGAGACGGCCGCCGCCGAGGCGAAGAGCGAGCCGAAGGCGGAGACGCCCGCCCAGTCGCAGACGCAGGCGCAGGGCGAGAGCCGTGGCGAAGCCGGTGAGGGCGGCGAGGGCCGCCGCCGTGACCGCCGCGACCGTGGCCGCGACCGCGACCGTGATCGGGACCGCGACCGCGACCGTCGTGGCAAGGGTGACGACCAGCAGCAGGGCCAGCAGCGTCAGCAGCAGGGCGGCGGCGGTCGGCAGGACCGTCAGGACCGTCAGGACCGTCAGGACGACGGCTTCGACGACGACGGTGGTCGTCGCGGTCGTCGCGGGCGTTACCGCGACCGCCGGGGCCGTCGCGGACGCGACGAGATCGCCGAGCCGCAGGTCGCCGAGGACGACGTCCTGATCCCCGTCGCGGGCATCCTGGACATCCTCGACAACTACGCGTTCATCCGTACCTCGGGCTACCTGCCCGGCCCGAACGACGTGTACGTCTCCCTCGCCCAGGTCCGCAAGAACGGCCTGCGCAAGGGCGACCACATCACGGGTGCGGTCCGTCAGCCCCGTGACGGCGAGCGCCGCGAGAAGTTCAACGCGCTGGTCCGCCTCGACTCCGTCAACGGCATGGCGCCCGAACACGGCCGTGGCCGCCCGGAGTTCAACAAGCTGACGCCGCTGTACCCGCAGGACCGGCTGCGCCTGGAGACCGACCCGGGCGTGCTGACCACCCGCATCATCGACCTGGTGTCGCCGATCGGCAAGGGTCAGCGTGGTCTGATCGTGGCCCCGCCGAAGACCGGCAAGACCATGATCATGCAGGCGATCGCCAACGCGATCACGCACAACAACCCCGAGTGCCACCTGATGGTCGTCCTGGTCGACGAGCGTCCGGAAGAGGTCACCGACATGCAGCGGTCGGTCAAGGGCGAGGTCATCTCCTCGACCTTCGACCGCCCGGCCGAGGACCACACCACGGTCGCCGAACTGGCCATCGAGCGCGCCAAGCGCCTGGTGGAGCTGGGCCACGACGTCGTCGTGCTGCTCGACTCGATCACGCGTCTGGGCCGTGCGTACAACCTCGCCGCGCCCGCCTCCGGCCGCATCCTGTCCGGTGGTGTCGACTCGACCGCGCTCTACCCGCCGAAGCGCTTCTTCGGTGCCGCGCGCAACATCGAGGACGGCGGCTCCCTCACGATCCTCGCCACCGCGCTGGTCGACACCGGCTCGCGCATGGACGAGGTCATCTTCGAGGAGTTCAAGGGCACCGGCAACATGGAGCTCAAGCTCGACCGGAAGCTCGCCGACAAGCGCATCTTCCCCGCGGTGGACGTGGACGCGTCCGGTACGCGTAAGGAGGAAATCCTGCTCGGCGCCGAGGAGTTGAACGTCGTCTGGAAGCTGCGCCGGGTGCTGCACGCGCTCGACCAGCAGCAGGCGATCGAGCTGCTCCTCGACAAGATGAAGCAGACCAAGTCGAACGTCGAGTTCCTGATGCAGATCCAGAAGACGACGCCTTCGCCCGGCAACGGCGACTGAGCGCGTCCGACCCGATCACCCGATCACGATCGTCACCCGATCACGATCGACCGCGGGGCCGCTCCCGCCGGCCGGTGCCCAGCACCTGGCCGGAAGGGGCGGCCCTTCGCCGTGTCCGGGCATGTTCCTGTCCGGGCAGGTCCGAGGTCCATGTCCGAGTCTCTATGTCCGAGATCAATGTCATAAGCAGCGGTCTCGGTGTTGATGTCCGGTCCGAGCGTGGTCTCGGCGAAACCGCAGGTCAGCAGGGTTCTCACAGATCAGGGAGATCGCTTACGGCGTACATAGTGTTACGGAGAGTCATAGCACGCCGTGCAACCCTTGCTCCGGTTACTCCGTCTGACCGTACGGGGCGACGATGGAACAGCGGGGGCCACAAGGACCGAGGAGCACATGCCTGCCGAGCGCGAGCCGAACCCCGGCATAGCCGACAAGGCCACGACCAGCGGCCCGCGCCACCGTGCGAAGGGCCATCGGCACCGGCACCGCGGCGGCAGACGTCGTAGGGCTCTCCTCGTCACCGCCTGGACGGCCGCGGGCGTCCTGCTGCTCGGCGGTACCGGACTCGGCGTCGTGTACTTCAAGCTCAACGGCAACATCCACAGCGTCGACCTCAACCAGATGCTCGGCGGCCACCGGCCCGCGAAGGTCGACAACGGCTCCCAGAACATCCTGGTCCTGGGCTCGGACAGCCGCTCGGGCGGCAACGAGAAGCTGGGCGGCGGCGCCGACGACGGGACGGCCCGCTCGGACACCGCGATGATCGTCCACGTCTACAAGGGCCACAAGCGGGCCAGTGTCGTCTCCATCCCGCGCGACACCCTCGTCGACCGCCCCGAGTGCACCGACAGCAAGGGCGCCGCGCAGCCCGCGGCCTCCGGTGTGATGTTCAACTCCGCGTATTCGACGGGGGGCGCGGCCTGCGCCGTGAAGACCGTCGAGTCGATCACCGGTATCCGTATGGATCACTTCGTGGAGGTCGACTTCGCGGGCTTCCAGAAGCTGATCGACGACCTCGGCGGTGTCCGGGTGACCACCACCAGGGACATCCACGACCCCGACAGCCATCTCGATCTGAAGGCCGGGGCCCACACGCTCGACGGCGAGCAGGCCCTCGGCCTGGTCCGCACCCGGCACGGCGTCGGCGACGGCTCCGACCTCGGCCGTATCCAGCTCCAGCAGGCCTTCATGAAGGCCCTGGTCGACCAGGTCGGGCAGATCGGCGTGCTGACCAGCCCGAGCAAGCTGTACGACCTCGCCGACACCGGGACCAAGGCCGTCACCACCGACTCCGACCTCGCGTCCGTGAAGAAGCTCGTCTCCTTCGCGGGCGGGCTCAAGGGGATCGACTCGTCCCGTATGAACATGGTGACGACGCCGGTCCGCTACGACCCGGCGAACCCCAACCGGGTCCTGCTGGAGAAGGACAAGGCGCAGCTCGTGTGGGACGCCCTGAAGAACGACCGGCCGATCCCGGCGAGCGCGACCGAGGACGCTGCCACGGGTCAGGCCGACGGCGTGGTCACCGGTTGATCCCCGAGCCCCTGAGCGGCCTTCCCGAGGTCGATCAGGGCCTGTCCGGAGCCGATCCGGGGCCTTCCGGGACCGGGCGGAATAGATCGCTTGATCCCCCGGTTTTGGGTGATGCGGCCAGTCCTGGCAGACTGGTACGTCGGCTCCGGTTCACGCACCCGCATCCCGCGTCTGCGACCCGGCGCCCTCCCGAAACCTAGGAGACACCTTGAAGCGCGACATTCACCCCGCGTACGTCGAGACGCAGGTCAGCTGCACCTGCGGCGCGTCGTTCACCACTCGTAGCACCATCGACTCCGGCACCATCCGTGCCGAGGTCTGCTCCGAGTGCCACCCGTTCTACACGGGCAAGCAGAAGATCCTCGACACCGGTGGCCGAGTGGCCCGCTTCGAGGCCCGCTTCGGCAAGGCTGCCGCTGCCAAGAAGTAGCGAGCCCATCGCGCCGGTCTCCGGTGCTCCCGTACCGGGGGCGTCGGGACCGGCGCTTTGCGGTGCAGCCCCTGTCAGTCGTACCTACGTCCCTCACGCCCCGGCCGGGCGGGGGACACCCCATGGGAGCCGGAGATGTTCGAGGCGGTCGAGGAACTGGTCGGTGAACACGCCGATCTGGAGAAGAAGCTCGCCGATCCATCGGTCCACGCCGATCAGGCCAACGCGCGCAAGCTGAACAAGCGCTACGCGGAGCTGACCCCGATCATCGCCACGTACCGCTCCTGGAAGCAGTCCGGCGACGACATCGAGACCGCGCGTGAACTGGCCGCGGACGACCCGGACTTCGCCGCCGAGGTCAAGGACCTGGAGAAGCAGCGCGAGGAACTGACCGAGAAGCTGCGCTTCCTGCTCATCCCGCGTGACCCCAACGACGACAAGGACGTCATCCTCGAGATCAAGGCGGGCGCGGGCGGCGACGAGTCGGCCCTGTTCGCAGGTGATCTGCTGCGGATGTATCTGCGCTACGCCGAGCGCGTCGGCTGGAAGACCGAGATCATCGACTCCACCGAGTCCGAGCTGGGCGGCTACAAGGACGTCCAGGTCGCGGTGAAGGCCCGCGGGCAGATCGAGCCCGGCCAGGGCGTGTGGGCCCGGCTGAAGTACGAGGGCGGTGTGCACCGTGTGCAGCGCGTGCCGGCCACCGAGTCGCAGGGCCGTATCCACACCTCCGCGGCCGGTGTGCTCGTCACGCCCGAGGCGGAGGAGGTCGACATCGAGATCAACCCGAACGACCTGCGCATCGACGTCTACCGCTCGTCCGGGCCCGGCGGCCAGTCCGTCAACACGACCGACTCCGCGGTGCGGATCACGCACCTTCCGACCGGCGTCGTCGCCTCCTGCCAGAACGAGAAGAGCCAGTTGCAGAACAAGCAGCAGGCGATGCGTATCCTGCGCTCCAGGCTGCTCGCCGCCGCGCAGGAGGAGGCGGAGCGGGAGGCCGCCGACGCCCGCCGCAGCCAGGTCCGCACGGTCGACCGCTCCGAGAAGATCCGTACGTACAACTTCCCGGAGAACCGCCTCTCGGACCACCGCGTCGGGTTCAAGGCGTACAACCTGGACCAGGTGCTCGACGGCGACCTCGTCGCGGTGATCCAGGCCTGCGTCGACGCCGACTCGGCCGCCAAGCTCGCGGCTGCGTGACGTCGAGGCCCGACGCGCCGAGTGCCGGGGCCCGCGACCCCGGCACGACTGACCATTCAGACCCCAAGGCACCGCACACGGACCGGAGGACGAGCGTGAACCTGCTGCTCGCGGAGGTGGCCCAGGCCACCCAGCGGCTGGCCGACGCCGGCGTGCCCTCGCCGCGCAACGACGCGGAGGAGCTAGCCGCCTTCGTGCACGGTGTCAGACGGGGCGAGCTGCACACCGTCAAGGACGCCGACTTCGACGCCCGCTACTGGGAGGTCATCGCCCGCCGCGAGGCGCGCGAGCCGCTCCAGCACATCACCGGGCGCGCCTTCTTCCGGTATCTGGAACTCCAGGTCGGACCCGGGGTGTTCGTGCCCCGGCCGGAGACCGAGTCGGTGGTCGGCTGGGCCATAGACGCGGTACGCGCGATGGACGTCGTCGAGCCGCTGATCGTGGACCTGTGCACGGGCTCGGGCGCCATCGCGCTCGCGCTGGCCCAGGAGGTGCCGCGCTCGCGCGTGCACGCCGTGGAACTGTCCGAGGACGCCTTCCAGTGGACCCGGAAGAACATGGACGGGTCCAGGGTCGACCTGCGGCAGGGGAACGCCCTGACGGCCTTCCCCGACCTCGACGGCCAGGTCGACCTCGTGATCTCCAACCCGCCGTACATCCCGCTCACCGAGTGGGAGTACGTCTCTCCGGAGGCCCGGGACTACGACCCCGAACTGGCCCTGTTCTCCGGCGAGGACGGCCTCGACCTGATCCGCGGCCTGGAGCGCACCGCGCACCGGCTGCTGCGCCCCGGCGGTCTCGTCGTCATCGAGCACGCCGACACCCAGGGCGGCCAGGTGCCGTGGATCTTCACCGAGGAGCGGGGCTGGGCCGACGCGGCCGACCACCCCGACCTCAACAACCGGCCGCGCTTCGCCACCGCCCGCAAGGCCCTGCCGTGAGCCCGGCCCGCCTCGGGGCGTGGCGCACGCCCCTTGCGAAGACTTCAAGCCAGTACGAGATCCAGTACGAGATCCAGCAGTACGTGTACGAGGAGGCCCTCTAGACATGGCACGGCGATACGACACCAACGACGCGACCGACCGAGCGACCGGTCTGCGCGAGGCCGCGTCCGCCGTCCGCCGTGGCGAACTCGTGGTGCTGCCCACCGACACCGTGTACGGCGTGGGCGCCGACGCGTTCTCCGCGGAGGCCGTGGCCGATCTGCTCCAGGCCAAGGGCCGGGGCCGAGGCATGCCCACGCCCGTCCTCATCGGCTCCCCGAACACCCTGCACGGCCTCGTCACGGACTTCTCCGAGCTGGCCTGGGAACTGGTCGACGCGTTCTGGCCGGGCGCCCTCACGCTCGTCGCCAAGCACCAGCCGTCCCTCAAGTGGGACCTCGGGGACACCCGGGGCACGGTCGCCGTCCGGATGCCGCTGCACCCGGTCGCCATCGAGCTGCTGACGGACGTCGGCCCGATGGCCGTGTCCTCCGCGAACCTGACCGGCCACCCGGCGCCGGAGAACTGCGACGCCGCGCAGGAGATGCTCGGCGACTCGATCTCCGTGTATCTGGACGGCGGCCCGACCCCCGGCATCGTCCCCTCCTCGATCGTCGACGTCTCGGGCCCGGTGCCCGTGCTGCTGCGCGAGGGCGCGATCTCGGCCGAGGAGCTGCGCAAGGTCGTACCCGACCTCGAGGTGGCGAATTGACCGCCCCCCACACCCCCGAGCAGGGGGGACCCCCATGCGCGGCATAGGCAACGGGTACGGCTACGGGACGACGGGGAGCCTGGTGGAACCCGGTCTCCCCGGTGACACCTTTCGCATCCTCCACGTCAGCACGGGCAATGTGTGCCGCTCGCCGATCACCGAGCGGCTGACCCGGCATGCCCTGGCGGACCGGCTCGGCGACGCGCTCGGCGGCGGTCTGATCGTGGAGAGCGCGGGCACCTGGGGCCATGAGGGCGCGCCCATGGAGGCGAACGCCGAGGCCGTCCTCGCGGACTTCGGCGCGGACGCCTCCGGGTTCGTCGGCCGGGAGCTGCTGGACGAGCACGTCATCCGGGCCGACCTGGTCCTGACGGCGACCCGCGACCACCGCGCCCAGGTCATCTCCATGGGCCACTCGGCGGGGCTGCGCACGTTCACGCTGAAGGAGTTCACCCGCCTGGTGCGGGCGATAGACCCGGCGACGCTGCCTCCGCTGGAGGACGGCGTGGTCGCGCGCGCCCGCGCGCTGGTCGGTGCCGCCGCGGCGCTGCGCGGCTGGCTGCTGGCGCCGACGGCGGACGCGGACGAGGTGCACGACCCGTACGGAGCGCCGCTGCCGTTCTTCCGGTCGATCGGCTGCGAGATCCAGCAGGCGCTGGACCCGGTGGTGACCGCGCTGACGGGCGTATCCGCCCGAGCCTGAGCCCCGGACGGCGCGTTCCCGGGGCGCGGACGCCGCACTGACGGCTCCGCTCCGCCCTGCCGGGGTTCCGGTCCACCGCCCTCGTCACGGGCACGCACAGGCGTACCTGCGGGGAACGCGACGACCGGGCGCCCCAGAAGCCCCGGGCCTACAGTTGGACGTACGTCCCCGACGCCCGGAGTGCACCATGGCGCTCACCCCCACCCTCGAGGCCGACCTCCTGCTCCGACAGGACCCCGAGATGGCCGACATCCTCCTCGGGGAACTCTTCCGGCAGTCGACGACGCTCCAGCTCATCGCCGCCGAGAACTTCACCTCGCCCGCCGTGCTGACCGCCCTCGGCTCCCCGCTCGCCAACAAGTACGCGGAGGGCTATCCCGGCGCCCGCTACCACGGCGGATGCGAGATCGTCGACGTCGCCGAGCGCCTCGCCGTGGACCGCGCGAAGGCACTGTTCGGGGCCGAACACGCCAATGTGCAGCCGCACTCGGGGTCCTCCGCGGTGCTCGCCGCGTACGCCGCCCTGCTGCGGCCCGGTGACACCGTCCTCGCCCTGGGGCTGCCCTACGGCGGCCACCTCACGCACGGCTCGCCCGCCAACTTCTCCGGCCGCTGGTTCGACTTCGTCGGCTACGGCGTCGAGGCGGAGACCGGGCTCGTCGACCGCGAGCAGGTGCGTGCCCTGGCCCGCGCGCACCGGCCGAAGGCCGTCGTGTGCGGGTCCATCGCCGCGCCCCGCCATATCGACTACGCGTTCTTCCGCGAGGTCGCCGACGAGGTGGGCGCGTATCTCATCGCCGACGCCGCCCATCCCATCGGGCTCGTCGCCGGGGGAGCGGCGCCCAGCCCGGTGCCGTACGCGGACGTCGTCTGCGCCACCACGCACAAGGTGCTGCGCGGCCCGCGCGGCGGCATGATCCTGTGCGGGCGCGAGCTGGCCGGGCGGGTGGACCGGGCCGTCTTCCCGTTCACCCAGGGCGGCGCCCAGATGCACGCCGTCGCCGCCAAGGCGGTCGCGTTCGGCGAGGCGGCGCGGCCGGCCTTCGCGGTCTACGCCCACCAGGTCGTCGCCAACGCCCGGACGCTGGCGGAGCGTCTGGCCGACGAGGGGCTGATGCTCGTCACCGGCGGCACCGACACCCACATGCTGATCGTCGACCCCGCGCCGCTGGGCGTCGACGGCCGCACCGCGCGCGGCCGGCTGATGGCGGCCGGACTGGTCATGGACACCTGCCCGCTGCCGCACAGCGAGGCCCGCGGGCTGCGCCTGGGCACCGCCGCGGTGACCACCCAGGGCATGGGCGAGGCCGAGATGGAGCGCGTCGCCGCGCTGTTCGCGGCCGTGCTGCGCGAGGAGACGGACGGCACCCAGGTGCGCGCCGAGGTACGGGAGCTGACCGGGCGATTTCCGCCCTATCCCGGCCTGTGAACCGGCCTTGAAGCGGCCTGTGACCCGGCCGGTGCGAGCGGGCGCGGCGATGTGCGCCGCCGCACATGCAACCATCTTCGCTACCCGCCGGTCCTCAACCATATGCACGCGAAGCTAAGGTGTGGGGCTGAGGACGTCCGCGAGACCTGTGGGGAAGCCTGTGCGTGAATACCTGCTGACGCTCTGCATCACGGCCGCGGTGACGTATCTGCTGACAGGGCCGGTACGTAAGTTCGCGATCGTGGCGGGAGCCATGCCGGAGATCCGGGCGCGGGACGTGCACCGGGAACCGACACCCCGGCTCGGCGGTATCGCGATGTTCTTCGGTCTGTGCGCGGGTCTGCTGGTCGCCTCCCATCTGGAGAACCTCAACGAGGTCTTCGCCAAGTCGAACGAGCCCCGGGCACTGCTCTCCGGTGCCGCGCTGATCTGGCTCATCGGTGTGCTGGACGACAAGTTCGAGATCGACGCCCTGATCAAGCTCGGCGGCCAGATGATCGCCGCGGGCGTGATGGTGATGCAGGGTCTGACGATCCTGTGGCTGCCGGTGCCCGGCGTCGGCTCGGTCGCGCTCACCCAGTGGCAGGGCACGCTGCTGACGGTCGCCCTGGTGGTCATCACGATCAACGCGGTCAACTTCGTCGACGGTCTCGACGGACTCGCCGCGGGCATGGTGTGCATCGCGTCGGCCGCGTTCTTCATGTACGCGTACCGGATCTGGTACGGCTACGGGCTGGAGGCCGCCGCCCCCGCGACCCTGTTCGCGGCGATCCTCATGGGCATGTGCCTCGGCTTCCTGCCGCACAACATGCATCCGGCGCGGATCTTCATGGGCGACTCGGGGTCGATGCTCATCGGGCTCGTGCTCGCCGCCGGGGCCATCTCGATCACCGGTCAGGTCGACCCGGACGCGATGAACCTCTTCTCCGGATCCGAGCGCGCCACGGTCCATCAGACCGTCCCGGTCTACATCCCGTTGCTGCTGCCGCTGACGATCATCGCGGTCCCGGCCGCGGACCTCGTCCTCGCGATCGTGCGCCGTACCTGGCGCGGGCAGTCGCCGTTCGCCGCGGACCGCGGGCATCTGCACCACCGGCTCCTGGAGATCGGCCACTCGCACAGCCGGGCTGTGCTGATCATGTACTTCTGGTCGGCGCTCATCGCCTTCGGGACGCTCGCGTACTCCGTCAAGTCGGCGTCCATGTGGATCGTGCTCGGCATCGTGGCACTGAGCGCGGTCGGTCTGGTCCTGCTTCTGCTGCCGCGGTTCCGGCCGCGCGCCCCGCGCTGGGCCGAGGCCGTCGTGCCGCCGCGCTACCGCCGTGCCGCCTCGAAGGCACCGGCCGTCGCGTACGAGGCGGGGGAGGGGCCGGAGCCCGAGGGTTGCCGGACCCCGGTCGTCGCGGGCGTCTCCGGGGTCAACGGGGCCACGGCGATCGGTTCCCGGGCGCGGCTGGACCGCCGCAAGGCCGAGTCCTCGCGCTGACGGAAGCCGTCGGGCGCCGATCGGCAAGGTAAGAATCTGACGAGTGCGTTGCCGAGTCATGGGGGTGCAAAGTGCCCCAATACCAGACAACTCCCTCTCGTATTTGCCCAATAGCGCAGGGTCACACTCATGTGTGACGGCATGCACACCCGGTAGGTAAAGACCGCATCAAATAGTTTGTGATACCGTTCACGAGAACCCCGGGGTAGAGCCAAAGGGTCCCAATACGCTGGGTCCCTCGGGCGCGAGGTCTCCACTCGGCCCGGGACTACGCTCGTCCATGACGACACCCTGCCCCTTTCACTCAGCGGAGTTGCCGCCATGCCGTCTTCTGACGCCCGGAACCTTCTCAAGATCGCTGTACCCACAGTGGCTGTCGGCGTGATCGCCGTCGCCGTCAGTGGTGCGGTCGCGGGGGGCAAGGGTGCGCTCGGTGCGGCCGTCGGTACGGTGCTCGCCGTTCTCTTCATGGGGATCGGTCTCTACGTCCTTCAGTGGACGGCAAAATCGCTTCCGCATCTGTTCCAGGCCATGGGACTGATGCTCTATGTCGCCCAGCTTCTGCTGCTCCTGATCTTCGCGGGCGTCTTCAAGGACACTTCCCTGTTCAACCCGAAGACGTTCGCGGCCGGGCTCGTCGTGGCGACGGTCGTGTGGATGGCGGCGCAGGCGCGTGCGCACATGAAGGCCAAGATCTTCTACATCGAACCGGACTCCGAGAAGCACGAGAAGCCCCAGAAGACGGGCTCCCCGTCGTGAGGGGTAGGGCCGGGATAAAGACGTGTGCGAGATCCTGCTATCGTCCGGTGCCAACTGCGGCATCGCGGGCGAGGGCATCTGAGCTGACGCCTGCTCAATCGCGAGGCTTGATGCCCCACTGCCGCCCCCACATCCGTAACACCAGTCCGGTGCCGTTCCGCGGCTGCGCGCCGCACCGACACAACGAGGTTGCCCAACCCATGCGTCACGCCGAAGGAGCCCGCGGTGAGTGCTGACCAGACCCAGCTCGCCTTTGACTGGAGCTGCCGCATCCTGTCCGACAACGGTTGTGGCTTTCCGGCACCGGGCCTGAACTCCTTCCTCTTCAAGCCCCTGTTCACCGCGGGTGGCTTCGAGTTCAACAAGGTGATGCTGCTCGCGCTCATCACCACCGCCCTGGTCGTGACGTTCTTCGCGCTCGCCTTCGGCAAGGCCAAGGTCGTCCCGGGCAAGCTCCAGCTGATCGCCGAGGCCGGCTACGACTTCGTACGCCGAGGCATCGTCTACGAGACGCTCGGCAAGCGCGAGGGCGAGAAGTACGTCCCGCTCATGGTCTCGCTGTTCTTCTTCGTCTGGATCATGAACATCTGGTCCGTGATCCCGCTGGCCCAGTTCCCGGTCTCCTCGCTGATCGCCTTCCCGACGGTCCTCGCGCTGGTCGTCTACATCACCTGGATCTCGCTGACCTTCAAGCGCCACGGCTTCGTCGGCTTCTTCAAGAACGTCACGGGCTACGACAAGTCGCTCGGTGGCGTGCTGCCGCTCGTCATGGTCATCGAGTTCTTCTCGAACCTGATCGTCCGCCCGTTCACGCACGCGGTGCGACTGTTCGCCAACATGTTCGCGGGTCACCTGATGCTGGTGATGTTCACCGTCGCCTCCTGGTACCTGATGAACAGCTACATGATCCCGGCCGCTGGCGTCTCGTTCGTGATGACCATCGCCATGATCCTCTTCGAGCTCTTCGTGCAGGCCGTCCAGGCGTACGTCTTTGTGCTCCTCGCCTGCTCCTACATTCAGGGCGCTCTCGCCGAGCACCACTGAGTCGAACCACCCGCCCGCACACCTCCTGACGTCCGGTGGCCAACCCCCACCGGTCCATGAAAGAGAAGGAAGAACCGGCATGTCCGCTCTCCAGACCCTCGCCGCCGACGGCGTTCACGGCTCCACCGGCTCCATCGGTTACGGCCTCGCCGCGATCGGCCCCGGCATCGGCGTCGGCATCATCTTCGGTAAGGGCACCGAGGCCCTGGCCCGTCAGCCCGAGGCCGCCGGTCTGATCCGCGCCAACCAGATCCTGGGCTTCGCCTTCTGTGAGGCGCTCGCCCTCATCGGCATCGTTATGCCGTTCGTGTTCGGTCGGTAATCAACTCCTGACCGACACGTATCGACGAAAGGCACTGATGTGATCGCCAACCTGGTTCAGCTGGCGGCTGAGGAGACGGAGCAGAACCCGCTCGTCCCGGCCGGTCCCGAGCTGCTCGTCGGCACCATCGCCTTCGCCATCGTGTTCTTCTTCTTCTGGAAGAAGCTGCTTCCGAACATCAACAAGGTTCTGGACGAGCGGCACAAGGCGATCGAAGGCGGGATCGAAGAGGCCGAGGCCATGAAGGTCGAGGCCCAGAGCGTGCTTGAGCAGTACAAGGCTCAGCTCGCCGAAGCCCGGCACGAGGCCGCGCGGCTGCGCCAGGAGGCGCAGGAGCAGGGTGCCCAGCTCATCGCCGAGATGCGCGAGGAGGGCCAGCGGCAGCGCGAGGAGATCGTCGCCGCCGGTCACACGCAGATCGAGGCCGACCGCAGCGCCGCCGCCCAGCACCTGCGTCAGGACGTCGGCCGCCTGGCCACCGACCTGGCGGGCAAGCTGGTCGGTGAGTCCCTCGAGGACCACGCCCGGCAGAGCCGCGTGATCGACCGCTTCCTCGACGAGCTCGAGGAGAAGGCCGAGGCCGCGCGATGAACGGAGCGAGCCGCGAGGCCCTGGCAGCCGCACGCGAGCGTCTCGACGCGCTGACGGACGCCACGTCCGTGGACGCGGCGCAGCTCGCCGACGAGCTGGCCGCCGTCACCGCGCTGCTCGACCGCGAGGCGTCGCTGCGTCGGGTCCTCACCGACCCGGCGCAGTCCGGCGAGGCCAAGGCGGGGCTGGCCCAGCGCCTGCTGGACGGCCAGGTCAGCGGGGCGACCGCGGACCTGGTGGCCGGCATGGTGCGCACGCGCTGGTCGCAGCCGCGCGACCTGGTGGACGCGACGGAGGAGCTGGCGAACCTCGCCGACCTCACCGCCGCCGAGAAGGCGAACGGGCTCGACGACGTCGAGGACGAACTCTTCCGGTTCGGCCGTATCGCCACCTCGAACACCGGGCTGCGCGCCGCGCTGACCGACCGTGCCGCGACCGCCTCGGCGAAGGGCGAGCTGGTGCGCCGGCTCCTCGGTGGCCGGGCCCACGTGACCACGGAACGTCTGGTGACGCGTCTTGTGACCGCGCCGCGTGGACGTAGCCTGGAAGCGGGAATCGAGTCCCTGTCCAAGCTCGCCGCCGCGCGCCGTGACCGTCTGGTCGCTGTCGTCACCTCGGCGGTGCCGCTCAGCGACACCCAGAAGCGGCGCCTCGGTGCCGCGCTGGCGAAGGTCTACGGCCGCCCGATGCACCTCAACCTCGACGTGGACCCCGCGGTCCTCGGCGGGATGCGGGTGCAGGTCGGTGACGAGGTCATCAACGGTTCCGTCGGGGACCGACTCGAGGACGCCGCCCGCCGCATGGCGAGCTAAGCGCAACTCCATACGCAGTACTACGGCCCGCGTTGGGCCGTGCAGAGGATTCCTGGGGGCCGCCCCCAGACCCCCAAAGAAACTTCGGGCCCAACAAGGAGAGCAGGGAACCCAGATGGCGGAGCTCACGATCCGGCCGGAGGAGATCCGGGACGCGCTGGAGAACTTTGTCCAGTCGTACAAGCCGGACGCGGCCTCGCGCGAGGAGGTCGGTACGGTCACCCTTGCCGGCGACGGCATCGCGAAGGTCGAGGGTCTTCCCTCGGCCATGGCCAACGAACTGCTGAAGTTCGAGGACGGCACCCTCGGCCTCGCCCTCAACCTCGAGGAGCGCGAGATCGGTGCCATCGTCCTCGGTGAGTTCAGCGGCATCGAGGAGGGCCAGCCGGTGCAGCGCACCGGTGAGGTGCTCTCCGTGGCCGTCGGCGAGGGCTACCTCGGCCGCGTCGTCGACCCGCTCGGCAACCCCATCGACGGCCTCGGCGAGATCGAGACCGAGGGCCGCCGCGCCCTCGAACTGCAGGCCCCCACGGTCATGCAGCGCAAGTCGGTGCACGAGCCGATGGAGACGGGCTACAAGGCCGTCGACGCCATGACCCCGATCGGTCGTGGCCAGCGTCAGCTCATCATCGGCGACCGTCAGACGGGTAAGACCGCTCTGGCCGTCGACACGATCATCAACCAGCGTGACAACTGGCGTACCGGCGACCCGAAGAAGCAGGTCCGCTGCATCTACGTCGCCATCGGCCAGAAGGGCTCCACCATCGCGTCGGTCCGCCGCGCGCTGGAGGAGAACGGTGCGCTGGAGTACACGACCATCGTCGCCGCCCCGGCGTCCGACCCGGCCGGCTTCAAGTACCTGGCGCCGTACACCGGTTCGGCCATCGGTCAGCACTGGATGTACCAGGGCAAGCACGTCCTGATCGTCTTCGACGACCTGTCGAAGCAGGCCGACGCCTACCGCGCCGTGTCCCTGCTGCTGCGCCGCCCGCCGGGCCGTGAGGCCTACCCGGGTGACGTCTTCTACCTGCACTCCCGTCTGCTGGAGCGCTGCGCCAAGCTCTCCGACGACATGGGTGCCGGTTCGATGACCGGTCTGCCGATCGTCGAGACCAAGGCCAACGACGTCTCGGCGTTCATCCCGACCAACGTCATCTCCATCACCGACGGCCAGTGCTTCCTGGAGTCCGACCTGTTCAACGCCGGTCAGCGTCCGGCCCTGAACGTCGGTATCTCGGTCTCGCGTGTCGGTGGTTCGGCCCAGCACAAGGCCATGCGCCAGGTGTCCGGCCGACTGCGTGTCGACCTCGCCCAGTTCCGTGAGCTGGAGGCGTTCGCCGCCTTCGGTTCCGACCTGGACGCCGCGTCGAAGTCGCAGCTCGAGCGTGGTCAGCGGATGGTCGAGCTGCTGAAGCAGAACCAGTACCAGCCGATGGCCACCGAGGACCAGGTCGTCTCCGTGTGGGCCGGTACCAACGGCCGTATGGACGATGTGCCGGTCGCCGACATCCGCCGCTTCGAGACGGAGCTGCTGGAGTACCTGCACCGCAAGGAGCAGGGCCTCATGACCTCCATCAAGGAGGGCGCCAAGATGTCGAACGACACGATCCAGGCGATCGACGACGCCGTCTCCGAGTTCAAGAAGCAGTTCGAGACCTCGGACGGCAAGCTGCTCGGCGAGGACGCCCCGGCCGCAGCGGCCAAGTGACGTAAGGAAGGGACCTGACTCATGGGAGCCCAGCTCCGGGTCTACAAGCGTCGCATCCGATCCGTCACCGCGACCAAGAAGATCACCAAGGCGATGGAGATGATCGCCGCCTCGCGCGTCGTCAAGGCGATGCGCAAGGTGTCGGCCTCCTCGCCGTACGCGGAGGAACTGACTCGCGCGGTCACGGCGGTCGGCACGGGTTCGAACACCAAGCACGCGCTGACGACGGAGTCGGACAACCCGACCCGCGCCGCGGTTCTGCTCCTCACGAGCGACCGCGGCCTGGCCGGCGCGTTCAACTCCAACTCCATCAAGGCGGCGGAGCAGCTCACCGAGCGCCTGGAGCGCGAGGGCAAGCAGGTCGACACGTACATCGTCGGCCGCCGCGGTGTCGCGCACTACAACTTCCGTGAGCGCAAGATCGCGGAGTCGTGGACCGGCTTCACCGACGAGCCCTCGTACGCGGACGCCAAGAAGGTCGCGGCCCCGCTGATCGAGGCCATCGAGAAGCCGACGGCAGACGGCGGCGTGGACGAACTCCACATCGTCTACACCGAGTTCGTCTCGATGATGACGCAGTCGGCGATCGACTCGCGGCTGCTTCCGCTGAGCCTCGAAGAGGTCGGTGAGAAGTCGGAGCAGAAGAAGGAGGAGATCCTTCCGCTGTACGACTTCGAGCCGTCGGCAGAGGACGTCCTCGACGCCCTGCTGCCGCGCTACGTGGAGAGCCGGATCTACAACGCGCTGCTCCAGTCAGCCGCTTCGAAGCACGCCGCCACGCGGCGCGCGATGAAGTCGGCCACCGACAACGCGGGCGAGCTGATCAACACGCTCTCCCGTCTTGCCAACGCGGCCCGCCAGGCCGAAATCACCCAGGAAATCAGCGAGATCGTCGGTGGCGCGGGCGCCCTGGCCGACGCGACCGCGGGGAGTGACAAGTAATGACCACCACTGTTGAGACGGCCACGGCGACGGGCCGCGTCGCGCGGGTCATCGGCCCGGTCGTCGACGTGGAGTTCCCCGTCGACGCGATGCCGGACATGTACAACGCGCTGCACGTCCAGGTCGCCGACCCGGCGAACGAGGGCGAGCAGAAGACCCTGACCCTCGAGGTCGCCCAGCACCTGGGCGAGGGCCTGGTCCGTACGATCTCGATGCAGCCCACCGACGGTCTGGTCCGCCAGGCCCCGGTGACCGACACGGGCGCGGCCATCTCCGTCCCCGTCGGTGACTTCACCAAGGGCAAGGTGTTCAACACCCTCGGTGAGGTGCTGAACGTCGACGAGAAGTACGACGGCGAGCGCTGGCCGATCCACCGCAAGGCGCCGAACTTCGACGAGCTCGAGTCGAAGACCGAGATGTTCGAGACCGGCGTCAAGGTCATCGACCTGCTGACCCCGTACGTCAAGGGCGGCAAGATCGGTCTGTTCGGTGGTGCCGGTGTCGGCAAGACGGTGCTCATCCAGGAGATGATCTACCGCGTCGCCAACAACCACGACGGTGTCTCCGTGTTCGCCGGTGTCGGTGAGCGCACCCGTGAGGGCAACGACCTGATCGAGGAGATGTCCGACTCGGGCGTCATCGACAAGACCGCGCTGGTCTTCGGTCAGATGGACGAGCCGCCGGGCACCCGTCTGCGCGTCGCGCTGGCCGGCCTGACCATGGCCGAGTACTTCCGTGACGTCCAGAAGCAGGACGTGCTGTTCTTCATCGACAACATCTTCCGCTTCACGCAGGCCGGTTCCGAGGTGTCGACCCTGCTCGGCCGTATGCCCTCCGCGGTGGGCTACCAGCCGAACCTGGCCGACGAGATGGGTCTCCTCCAGGAGCGCATCACCTCGACCCGTGGTCACTCGATCACCTCGATGCAGGCGATCTACGTCCCCGCGGACGACCTGACCGACCCGGCCCCGGCCACCACGTTCGCCCACCTCGACGCGACGACGGTGCTCTCCCGTCCGATCTCGGAGAAGGGCATCTACCCGGCCGTGGACCCGCTGGACTCCACGTCCCGCATCCTGGACCCGCGCTACATCGCGCAGGATCACTACAACGCCGCCATGCGCGTCAAGACGATCCTGCAGAAGTACAAGGACCTCCAGGACATCATCGCGATCCTCGGTATCGACGAACTCGGCGAAGAGGACAAGCTCGTTGTCCAGCGCGCCCGTCGCGTGGAGCGCTTCCTGTCCCAGAACACCCACGTCGCCAAGCAGTTCACCGGCGTCGACGGTTCGGACGTCCCGCTGGACGAGTCGATCGCGGCCTTCAACGCGATCATCGACGGTGACTTCGACCACTACCCGGAGCAGGCGTTCTTCATGTGCGGTGGTCTTGAGGACCTGAAGAACAACGCGAAGGAGCTGGGCGTCTCCTGACGTCGGGCTCTTGGTAGGTGGGGGACGAGACCGGCGCCGGCCACGGGCCGCGTCCCGTCCCCCTCTCCACGCCACCGCGGGGCCACCCGGCCCCGCACCCCTCGCCACCCGGCGGGGCGGGCCCCGGGCACTTCGGTGTCCTGAGCCCTACTAGACTTACGAACCAACACCCGGCATCACCGCCGGGTGGTGACCCGAGGAGCCACCCTTGGCTGCTGAGCTGCACGTCGAGCTGGTCGCCGCCGACCGCAAGGTCTGGTCCGGTGAGGCCACCCTGGTCGTCGCGCGCACCACGTCCGGCGACATCGGTGTCATGCCCGGTCACCAGCCGCTGCTGGGTGTGCTGGAGTCGGGCCCGGTGACCATCCGTACGAGTGATGGTGCGACCGTCATCGCCGCAGTGCACGGCGGTTTCATCTCGTTCGCGGACGACAAGCTGTCCCTGCTGGCAGAGATCGCCGAGCTGTCGGAAGAGATCGATGTCCAGCGCGCGGAGCGGGCTCTCGAGCGCGCGAAGTCGAAGGCCGATGCCTCGGCCGAGCGTCGCGCGGAGGTCCGACTGCGCGCGGTGAACGCGCACTGAACCCAGCGCGCCGCATGATGTGACTCAGCCGCGGCCGGCCCGGAGCAATCCGGTGCCGGCCGCGGCTGAGGTGAATCCGGGTGTTTTTTCCGTTCCGTTACCTAGGAGACGAGGAGGTCGGTGTCGATGGTCCTCGCCCTGAGTGTGATCGGAGCGGTCCTGGCACTCGTAGTAGTGGGGCTGTTCGTCTTCGGGCTCAGGCGGCGCCTCATCCAGCGCTCCGGCGGCACGTTCGACTGCAGCCTGCGCTGGGACGTCCCGGAGGAGTCCGACACCAGCGGCAAGGGCTGGAGTTACGGGGTCGCCCGCTACAACGGCGACCGCATCGAGTGGTTCCGGGTCTTCTCCTACGCCCCGCGTCCGCGCCGGGTTCTCGAGCGCTCGGCGATCGAGGTGGCCGGGCGTCGTGGCCCGGAGGGCGAGGAGGAGCTGGCGCTGCTCTCCGACGCGGTGATCCTCGCTTGTCAGCACCGGGGTACGCGCCTGGAGTTGGCGATGAGCGAGGACGCGCTGACCGGGTTCCTGGCGTGGCTGGAGGCCGCACCGCCTGGACAGCGGGTGAATGTGGCGTAGGAGCCACATCCACCCGCCGGTGGGGGGTTCCCCCCGTTTCCCCGGGCAGCGCGACCCGGGGAGTATCGGAGTTACGACAGGCCGTTGCTCAGCGCGCCGACCAGTTCGCCGTTGTCGGTGTCACCGCTGAACTCCCAGAAGAACGCGCCGCCCAGACCCTGCGACTTGGCCCACGCCATCTTGGAGTTGATGGTCGCCGGGGTGTCGTAGGACCACCAGTCGCTGCCGCAGCGCGCGTACGCCGTGCCCGCGACGGTGCCGGTGGCCGGACAGGACGTCTTGAGGATCCGGTAGTCCTCGATGCCCTGCTCGTACGTTCCGTGCGCCGGGCCCGTGGCCGTGCCGCCCGGGGCGTCCTGGGTGACCCCGGTCCAGCCGCGGCCGTAGAAGCCGATGCCGAGCAGGAGCTTGTTCGCGGGGACCCCGGCCGCCTTGTACTTGGCGATCGCGTCGGCCGAGTTGAACCCGTCCTGCGGGATGCCGTCGTACGAGGTGAGCGGGGAGTGCGGGGCGGTGGGACCCTGGGCGTCCCAGGCGCCGAAGAAGTCGTACGTCATCACGTTGTACCAGTTGACGTACTGGGCGGCGCCGCCGTAGTCGGCCGCGTCGACCTTGCCGCCCGAGGAGGCGTCCGCGGTGGTGGCCGCGGTGACCAGGGCGTCGTTGCCGAACTTGGCGCGCAGCGCGGCCATGATGTTCTTCAGGGCCGCGGACCCGCTGGTGTCACAGGTGAGTCCGCAGGCGTTCGGGTACTCCCAGTCGATGTCGATGCCGTCGAAGACATCGGCCCAGCGCGCGTCGTGCACCAGGTCGTAGCAGGACTGGGCGAAGGCGGTGGGGTTCTTGGCCGCGTCGCCGAAGCCGCCGGACCAGGTCCAGCCGCCGAAGGACCACAGCACCTTGATGTGCGGATACTTGGCCTTGAGCTGGCGCAACTGGTTGAAGTTGCCGCGCAGCGGCTGGTCCCAGGTGTCGGCGATGCCGCTGACGGACTGGTCGGCGGTGAACGCCTTGTCGTAGTCGGCGTATTCGTCACCGATCGCGCACTTGCCGTTCGTGACGTTGCCGAAGGCGTAGTTGATGTGCGTGATCTTCGTGGCCGAGCCGGACGTCACCAGGTTCTTGACGTTGTAGTTGCGCTCGTAGATGCCCCAGTCGGTGAAGTAGCCCATCTTGACCTTGTCACCGGTGGGCGGGGGAGTGGAGCCGCCGCCGGTGGTGTGCACTGCGACGGCGCCGCTGGCCGGACCGGTCTGGTCGGCGGTGTCACGGGCCTGGACGGTGTACGAGTAGTCGGTCCCGGCGGTCAGCCCGGAGTCGGTGTACGAGGTGGCGGTCACGGTGGCGACCTTGGCGCCGTCCCGCAGGACGTCGTAGTTCTTGATCCCCTTGTCGTCCGTGGCCGCCGTCCAGGAGAGCTTCACCGAGGTGTCGGTGACGGCGGACGCGGTCGGGGTGCCCGGTGCGGAGGGCGGCTCGTCGCCGGGGACGGTCGGGCCGCCGTCGCAACTGCCGCCGTTCAGCGTGCAGTTGGTGGGCGATCCGGTACCTGAGCCGTTGAAGCCGAAGGTGACGGAGGCGCCGGGGGCGATGCCGCCGTTGTAGGACTTGTTCTTGGCCGTCCAGTGGGTGCCGGAGTTCGTCACGTCGGCGTCCCAGGCCGAGGTGACGGACGTGCCGGAGGGGAAGTCCCACTCGATCGTCCAGGAACTGATCGCGCTGGTACCGGAGTTGGTCACCGTCCACGCGCCTTCGAAGCCGGTGCCCCAGTCCTGGGTCTTGGCATACGTGGCGGTGGCCGACGAAGCGGCGTGGGCGGGGTCCGCGAGGCCGACGAGGCCGGCGAGCGGGAGCAGGAGAGTCGCGAAGCCTGCTGCGACCCGGTGTCTGAAGCGCATGGTGCGCCTCCTCGGTTGTCGGGGGCATGACTGAGCGCTGTGCCGGGAGAATAGAAAGGTCTGGACCAGAGGTCAATAGGTCTGGACCAGTGCCGCTTCCGGTGGTGCGCTCGGCTGCTGCTAAACCCCCAACTCCTGGGCCAGTACGGCGGCTTGGACTCGACTGCGTAGCTCAAGCTTGCTGAGAATGCGGCTGACATGCGTCTTGACCGTGGCCTCCGCCATGTCCAGTCGGGCGGCGATCTCGGCGTTGGACAGCCCCTGGCCGAGACAGGACAGCACCTCGCGTTCGCGCCGGGTGAGCCCATCGAGGACCGCGGGGTCGGCGGCCGGTTCCGGTGCGGGCGCGGCGGCGAACTGGGCGATCAGGCGCCGGGTCACGGCGGGGGCGATCGTGCCCTCACCTCGCGCCACCGTCCGTACGGCGGCGATGAGGTCCTTCGCCTCCGCGTTCTTCAGCAGGAACCCGGCGGCGCCCGCGCGCAGCGCGCCGAACACGTACGCGTCCAGGTCGAAGGTGGTGAGCACCAGGACGTCGGCGAGCTGCTCCGCCACCACCTGCCGGGTGGCTGACACGCCGTCAAGCCGCGGCATCTGCACGTCCATCAGGACGACATCCGGACGGAGTTCACGTGCGAGCGCCACCGCCTGCTCGCCGTCCGCCGCCTCCCCGACCACCTCGATGTCGGGCGCGCTGCCGAGGATGAGGACCAGCCCCGCCCGGACGGCGGACTGGTCCTCGGCGACGAGTACACGGATCATGCGGGTTCTCCTTGGCGGGCGGCGTGGGCATCGCGGGCGGCGCGAGCCTCACCGGCTTCGTCGGGGTCGCTGACGCTGCTGAGGTCGCTCAGGGGAAGTACGGCGCGTACGGTCCACCGCGCCCCCTGCGGACCGGCCTCGAAGGCGCCGCCGAGCAGGGCCGCCCGCTCGCGCATCCCGACGAGCCCGGCGCCGGAGCCCGGTGCGCGCGGCCCGCCCCGGTCGCCGTACGGGCTGGTCACCCGCACCTCCAGGGCCTTGTCGTGCTGCGCGAGCCGTACGGTGACCGGTCCGGGGCAGGCGTGCTTGAGGGCGTTGGTCAGGGACTCCTGGACGATCCGGTACGCGGCCAGTTCCACCGGTGCGGGCACCTTCTCGTGCGCCGCGTCGAGCGTGACGTCGAGCCCGTTGGTCCGCGCGCCGTCGACGAGGGCGCCGAGCCCGTCGAGCGTGGGTGTCGCGGCCGGTTCGCTCTCGGCGGGGTCCTTCCGGAGGATGCCGATCAGCCGTCGCATCTCGGCCAGCCCCTCCACGCTGTTCTCGCGGATGACGGCCAGGGCCTGCTGGGAGGTCTGCGGATCGTCGATGGAGAGCGCGGCCGTGGAGTGGATCGCGATCGCGGACAGGTGGTTGGCCACCATGTCGTGCAACTCCCGTGCCATCCGGGCGCGTTCGTCGGTGACGGCCTGGGTGCGGTCCATCTCCGCGAGCAGGGCGGTCTGTTCGGCGCGCAGACGTTCGGCCTCGGCGGTGTCCCGGTGGTGGCGCACCAGCGAGCCGGTCGACGCGGGGACCAGAGCGACCACTCCGACGCCCACCCCGATGAGCAGCGCCTGCGGGACGCGCCAGATCGCGAAAGGGACGACGCTGCCCAGTACCGTGAGCGCGCCCATGCTCCAGGGGAGACGGCGGGCCGTGGCGGCGGTGCCGTACAGGACGGCCGCGTACACCAGGTCGGTGAACATCACCAAGGTCGCGAGGTTGCCCCGGGTGAACAGGTCCATGACGATCGCGAGGGTCCCGATGACCAGGGCCGGCCTCGGCCGCGTACGGCGCAGCAGCTCGCAGCCCGCCGTCACGAGCAGCGGGATCAGGACCGCCCAGTCCTGGTCGAGGAGGCTCATCGGGTCGGCGCGGGTCCGGCTGTGCAGGCCGAGGCTCATCAGGAAGAGGCCGCCGAGGAGTCCGCCCGCGGCGATCAGGACGTCGTCGCGGTGCGGGCGGGGCAAAGATGCGGCCATGGTCCTATCCAACAGGGTGTTCCGGGCGTGCGGACCCTTCCGCGGCACGGTCCGCGACCGCCTCGACTACATCGAAGGATGCAGTCGTGGTTCCTCATCGCCGACGACGAGACGAGCCCCGTTCGCGGGGAGGCTGGAGGGGAGCGAAAGGGGCAAGGTGTGATCGTCGGGTTGATCGTGGCCTGCGAGGTCGGCTTCTGGGTGCTGCTGGCCGTGGGCCTGGCCGTCCGCTATCTGCTGAAGCTGCGCCGTACGAGCGCAGCGCTGCTGCTGGGTGAACCGCTGCTGGAAGTCGTCCTGTTCGTGGTCACCGCCATCGATCTGAAGAACGGCGCGGAGCCGAGCTGGGAGCACGGTCTGGCGGCGCTGTACATCGGCTTCACCGTCGCCTACGGGCACTACACGATCCGCTGGCTGGACGGCCACGCCGCGCACCGCCTGGCCGACGCCCCGCCGCCACCGAAGCCCCCGAAGCACGGCATGCCCCGCGCGGCCCACGAGGGCCGCCTCTGGCTCCGCACGGCCCTCGCCACGGCCGTGACCCTGGCCCTGCTCCAGGGCGCGATCTGGTACGTGGGCGACGGCACGGGCACGGACCCGCTGAAGTCCTGGCAGGCGACGTCGTTGCGCATAGCGTCGATCCACGCGGTGATCGCCCTGACATACCTGCTGTTCCCGAAGAAGGGGCCGAAGGACGCGAAGGGTGCCGCCAAGGATGCGGCAGAAGGCAGGACCGCGATCAAGCGCTGACCCGGCCGCGTACACGAAGACGGGTAGATTCGCGCCATGGTCGATTCAGCATCCGTATCCGTCCGCGAGGCGCGAGCCGACTTGTCGCGACTGGTCGACCGTGCGGCGAACGGGGAGCCCACCGTGATCACACGGGGCGGCACGCCGGTGGCCGCGCTCGTGCCCATCGAGGAGCACGAGGCGCTGCGGGAGGCGGCGGACGCCTGGCTCACGCGTCAGGCCGTGCGAACCCTTGCCGAGGAGGGCGACGCGCCACGTGCCACTCTGGCGGACGTGCTCGCGGACATCTTCGGCACGCGGGAGCCGGACGCCGTCTGACGTACGCCTCACAGGCCCCGTGCCGGGTTACTCCCTCTCGCCGCCCGGGACCCACAGGATGTCGCCCGTCTGCTTGTTGGCGTGGCGGGCCAGGATGAACAGGAGGTCTGAGAGGCGGTTGAGGTAGGTCGCGGTCAGGGGGTTCATCACCTCGCCGTGGGTCTCCAGGGCGGCCCATGTCGAGCGCTCCGCGCGGCGTACGACCGTGCAGGCCTGGTGCAGCAGGGCCGCGCCGGGGGTGCCGCCGGGGAGGATGAACGAGCGCAGCTTCTCCAGTTCCTCCAGGAAGCGGTCGCAGTCCGATTCGAGGCGGTCGATGTAGAACTGCTCCACCCGCAGCGGCGGGTACTCCGGGTTCTCCGTCACCGGTGTCGACAGGTCCGCGCCCACGTCGAACAGGTCGTTCTGCACACGGGTGAGGACCTTGACGACCTCCTCCTCCAGACCGCCCAGCGCGATCGCGGTACCGATCACCGCGTTCGCCTCGTTGGAGTCCGCGTACGCGGCGATCCGCAGGTCCGTCTTCGCCACCCGGCTCATGTCCCCGAGATGCGTCGTGCCCTTGTCGCCGGTGCGCGTGTAGATACGTGTCAGGTTGACCATGCGGCCAGCGTAGTGCGGCGCACCGGATAATGGTGCGGTGATCAACAGGCCCCTGCGCGTGGTACTCGCCGAGGACTCCGTCATCCTCCGTGACGGCATGGTCGAACTGCTCGCCGCCCGCGGCTGCGAGGTGGTGGCCACCGCCGGAACCGCGCCCGAGCTGCTCGCCGCGGTGGACGCACACCGGCCGGACGTGGCCGTGGTGGACATCCGGATGCCGCCCACCCACACCGACGAAGGCATCCGCGCCGCCGTCGAGATCCGTGCGCGCGCACCCGAGGTCGGCATCCTCGTCTTCTCCCAGCACATCGAGACCGCCTGGGCCTCCCGGCTGCTGGCGCAGGGCGCCGCGGGCATCGGCTATCTGCTGAAGGAACGCGTCGCCCGCACCTCGGAGTTCGTGGACGCGCTGCACCGCGTCGCCGACGGGGGTACGGCGCTCGACCCCGAGGTGGTCACCCAGCTCATGCGCGGTGGACAGCGCGGCCGGGTGGACGCCCTGACGCCGCGCGAGCGTGAGGTGCTGGAGCTGATGGCGCAAGGCCACTCCAACCGCTCCATCGCCACCCTGCTGGTGGTGTCGGAGCGCGCGGTGGAGAAGCACGTCGCCGCGGTGTTCACGAAGTTCGGGCTGCGCGCGACGGAGACCGACAACCGCCGGGTGAAGGCCGTGCTGACCTACCTGGCCGAGAGCGGAAGCTGAAGCCGCTCCTCAGAGCCGCGTCGGCAGCTCGGCGGTGATCACGGTGGGCCCGCCGGGCGGGCTGTCGACCCGGAGGACACCGTCCACCGCCGCGAGCCGCTCGGCCAGGCCGGTCAGCCCGGTACCGACGCCGAGCGCCGCGCCGCCGCACCCGTCGTCGCGTACGACCAGCCGGATCCGGCCGTCGGACGCGCTCGCGGCGAGGTCGGCCGCGTGGGCGCCGCTGTGCTTGGCGATGTTGGTCAGCAACTCGGCGGCGCAGAAGTAGACGGCCCGTTCGACCACGTGGTCCGGGCGTTCGCGCAGGTCCAGGCGGACGGTGACGGGTACGGGCGAGGTGGCGGTGAGCCCCGGCAACGCCTCGCCGAGTCCGCCGTCCAGCGCCACCGGGTGAATGCCCCGGGTCAGCCGCCGCAGCTCCGCGATGGTGTCGTCGGTCTGACCACGGGCGCGGTCCACCAGGGTGCGCAGCCGTGCGACGTCCGGGCCGGCCTCGGGCGCGAGCGCGTCCTCGGCCAGTGACAACGTGATGGCCAGACCGACCAGTTGGGCCTGGGTGCCGTCGTGCAGGTCGCGCTCCAGACGGCGGAGCCGGTCGGTGTTCTCCGCGAGCAGGACGGCGCGGGCGGTCTCCAACTCCCGTACGCGCCGCTGGACATGGGCGGGTCCCAGCAGCAGCCGGGCGAGCCACCGGTTCGCCACGCTCGACGCCCGGACGGCGAAGGGCGCTACGGACAGGAGCGCGAGGCCCAGTACGACGGAGGCGGCCTCCAGCCAGACGGCCGTCCGCAGGCCGGGTTCCAACAGGCGCCCCCAGAGCGGGAAGCCGATCAGCCAGCAGGAGCCGAGGGGAAGCACCACGGCCGCGACGAACCCGAGCACGCCGAGCGGCAGCCGCAGCACCAGATAGAGCAGCGTCCGCCAGGCGACGGGATCGGTGAGCACGACACGACCACGGGCGATCACCCCCGCCGGGCGCGGCAGCCCGGCCGGTTCCTCGACCCGCTCGCCGAGCAACCGGCCGACCAGCCGCCGGTGCAGCGCGCCGACTCCACGCGCGCCCAGCAACGCGACGACCACGAACGGCAGCCCGAGCACGGTGAGCGAGAGCAGCGCCCCCGCGTACAGAACGGCGAGCGCGTAGCAGCCGCCGAGCAGCGCGAGCGGCAACCCGACGACGGCGAAGGCCCATTCACCGCCCCGAACGCGGTGCTCGGTCACGGCCACCGCCTGCGCGTTCCGTCACCGGGCGGCGCATCGCTCGCGGGCCGGAGGCCAGGACGGCCGGGACGGTCGGTGCCGCCGTGGTCAGTCACGGCCACCGCCCACCACCTCCGTCGCCGGGCCGCGTACCGCTCGTAGCCCCGTGGTCAGGATGACCGGGACCGTCAGCGTTGCCGCGCCCGCCGCGATCCAGGCGCAGGCGGCCACCGGGACGGACGGTATCGCCGAACCTGTCACCGCCGTACTGAACGCCGCCGACGCCGCGCCCGCGACCGCCGTGCCCAGGAGGACACCCACCGCCGTGGTCAGTACCGACTCCACCGTCAGCATGCGCAGGATCTGCGAGCGCGTCGCGCCGACCAGTCGGAGCAGCGCGAACTCGCGGCGCCGGTCGGCGGTCACCGCGACCAGGGTGTTGACCGTGGAGACGGCGGCGAAGCACACCAGCAGCGCCAACTCCGCCTGGCGCAACCAGACATCGGTGGCAGAGGTGACCGTGGTCGCCGCCGCGCCCGCGGCCCGCTCGGAGGTGGACGTCATGGTCAGCATCGTCCCCGACAACCCCACGAGCAGGGCGACCGGCACCACGGCCGACGCCAACCGCCGCGCGTAGCCGCACAGGTTGGCGTGGGCCAGCCACCCCGCACGGGGTACCAACGCCCGTACGGGCGCGCCCAATACGGTGGCCAGGACGCGCGCCGCGAGCGGCCCCGCCAGGGCGACCGCGATCAGCAGCACGACCGAACCGAGCAAGGCCGCCTGCCCCGCCTTGTCCACCTGCTCCGCCGAACGCGTCGCCGCGAGCCGCAGCAGCAGCACGCCGCCCGCGAGCGCGCCGAGCCCGACGAGCAGGCGCGGCACCCCCGTACGCCCCTGCTCGGTCGCACTCGCGGCGAGCGCCGCGGCCGGTGCGATCCGGGAGATCCGCCGCGCCGCGACCGCCGAGGCCGACAGCCCGACGACGAGCGCGGCGGCCAGCGCGACCAGCAGCGGTACGGGTGTCCCCGGCACCCGCATACCCGGCGCCGCCAACTCCCGCTCCTGCAACGCCACAAGGAACCGCCGGGCCGCCGCGACGCCGACGACCCACCCCGGCACGGCCACCGACAGGACGGTCGCGACGATCTGTCCACGGACGAGCCGTCGCACCTGACGCGGTGTCGCGGCGATCGTGCGCAACAGGGCCAGCTCGCGGTGCTGTTGACGTAGCGCGAAGCCCAGCGCGTTGACCACGGTGAAGAACGCGACCAGCACGGCGATCTCACCGAAGGCCCCGGCGATCAGCGCCAGTCCGGGTCCGCTGGACGCCTTCCGGACGGCAGTCGGCGCGCTGACATCGGCGGCGAGCAGCGAACCGAACAGCGTCATCGTGGCGATGGCGAGGAAGAGTGCGACTGCCAAGCCGACGAAGGCCGTTGGACGCCGACGCATCTGCCCGAGCGCGATCGAGGCCATCGCGCTCACCCGCCCAGCCGACTGAGGCGTGCGCCGACCTCGGTGGCGGTGGGCCGGTCCAACTCGTCCACCACCAAGCCGTCGGCGAGCAGCAGCACCCGGTCCGCGTACCCGGCGGCGACCGGATCGTGGGTCACCATCACACACGTCCGGCCGTCCTGGTCCACCCCGGCGCGCAGCAGGGCGAGGATCTCGTGGCCGGTGGCCCGGTCGAGCGCGCCGGTCGGCTCGTCGGCGAAGAGCACCTGGGGCCGGGAGACCAACGCCCGTGCGATCGCGACGCGTTGCTGCTGTCCGCCGGAGAGCTGACCGGGCCGGTGCCGCTCACGCCCGGCAAGGCCCACCCGGTCGAGCGCGTCCAGCACCCGGCCCCGGTCGGGCCGCCTTCCGGACAGCCGACCGGGCAGCTCCACGTTCTGCGCGACCGTCATCGCGGGCATCAGGTTGAACGCCTGGAAGACGAACCCGACCCGGTCGCGCCGCAGTTCGGCCAGCCGCCGCTCGGGCAGCCCGGACACTTCGGTATCACCCCACCAGACGGAGCCCCGGGTGGGCCGGTCCATCCCCGCGAGGCAGTGCAGCAAGGTGGTCTTGCCGGAGCCCGAGGGCCCCATCACCGCCGTGAACGTCCCGGGCGCGAGCGCCACCGACACCCCGCGCAACGCCCGTACGGCGGCAGCACCACGCCCGTACTCACGGTGCAGGTCCTCCGCCCGCGCGGCGGCCGCCGCCCCGATATCCATCGCCGTCTCAGCCATGCGTTCATCCTTGGCGAGCGGGACGCGACGGTCGATCGTGCCCGCCCCCGAACCGGGGGTTCGGGAAACCGAACGTCTGGTGCGAGCGCTTCGCGGGCGCGCCCGTCGGTGTGGGCTGGGCATTCCGCAGCGGCATCAACTGCCGTAGATCGTGGACCGGTGTCCGACGGCAACCACCCAGATCACCAGTTCCCCGTCTTCGATCGTGTAGATGACCCGGTAATCACCGACGCGGAGTCTGCGCCGGTCCGGCTGCGAGACGAGCGCAGTCGTACTGAAGCCCAAAGGGTCGGTTTCCAGCTCGGTGAGCTTGGCCAGGATGCGGAGCGCTATAGCCCGGGGGACCTTGCGGAGCTCTGTTTGAGCCTCGGGCCGGAAGACGGTGCGGTACTTACTCACCACGCGCCAGCGTCTCCCTCATGACGTCCTCGATGGGGACGCCGGCCGCCGGATTCGCCATGCGCTCGTCGATGATCCGGTTGATCTCGCGCTCCTCCCATTCCTGGTACTTGCGCAGGACCTCGATCGATACGACGGCGGCTACTTCCTTGCCGCGTCGCGTGATGACCGTCGGCGTGTCGTCCCGGTCCGCCCGCTCGACCACTTCCGCCAGGTGGGCGCGCACGTCACGGATGGACTCTATGGGCATCTGCATCATGGACCAAGTGTACACATGGTCTCACATGTACGCATGATGTGCGGTGGAGGGCTTGAGGCGCCACCGTGTCACCGGCCCGCGAACTCGCACCACACCACCTTGCCGGGGCTGCGCTCGCCCACGCCCCACTTGTCCGCCAGCTCTGCCACCAGGAAGAGGCCGCGTCCGCCCTCGTGCGGCTCCTCCGTGACCCTCTGCGGTACGGCCGGTACGCCGTCCCCGCTGTCGTGCAGTTCGACGCGCAGCCCGCCGCCGTCCTGCGGCAGCAGCCGCAGCAGGAACCCGCGCCCCGGTGGCACACCGTGCACCAGCGCATTGGTCGCGAGTTCGCTGACACACAGCAGGACGTCGTCCGCGCGGGCGGTCATCCCCCAGTCCACGAGCGCGAGGCGCGTGAACGCCCGCGAGGCCGGTACGGACTTGCGTTCCCGCCGGTAGAACCGCTCACGCGCGGTCAGGAGTGAAGTTTCGCTGTTCACGTGACGAGGTTCACACCGTGTGCCCATCATGGACCAGCGCGCTTCTGCGTACGGCCGCTCCGTACGCTCGCGCGCCAGTGAACGTACGCACGCTGGTGGGGAGTTCGGCCGCATGGCAACCACGACACGGTCTCGGACACGCAAGAACGCCTCGGCGATGAAGATGGTGGGCGCGCTGCTCGCCGTCTTCCGCGAAGCCGCCGGGCTCACCCAACGCGCGCTGGCCGAGCGGTTCTTCATCAGTGAACAGCAGATCGCCTCCATCGAGCAGGGACGACGACCACTGAAGCCGGACCTTGCCGAGCAGCTCGATGAATTCCTCGATACCAAGGGTGCGTTGAGCGCCGCGTTGAGGCACTTGCCGGACGTGGACCTCGTACCGCTGTGGGCGGAGGAGTACCTGGACCAGGAGCGGGAGGCTGTCTCGATCTCATGGTACGAGAGCCTGCTGGTGCCCGGTCTGCTTCAGACCGAGGAGTACGCGCGGGCGGTCTTCCGGAGCCGTGTACCCGTCTACGACGAGGACGAGATCGAGAGGTTGGTGGCGGCGCGTATCGAACGGCGCGAGATCTTGCATCGCAAGGTGCCGCCGACCGGGAGCTTCGTGATCTGGGAGGCGGCCCTGCGGGACTGCCTGGGCGGAGAGAGGGTGTACGTCGAGCAGTTGCGGTATCTGCGCGAGTACGCGGACCTGCCCGGACTTGCGCTCCAAGTCCTGCCGTTGGGGCGGACATCCCACGCTGGACTCGACGGTCCGTTCATCCTGCTGGAGACGCCTGAACACCAGCGGCTTGCCTATATGGAGACTCATCGTGGCAGCCAACTGATGGGGGATCCCACTGCTGTGGCCATCCTGATGCAGAAGTATGCGATGCTGCGGACGCAGGCCCTCAACACCGAGGATACGAGGGATCTGCTGGACCAACTCCTAGGAGAGGCATGAGCGGCACCGCACTTGAGTGGTTCAAGTCCAGCTACAGCGGCAGCGAAGGCGGCGCCTGCCTCGAAGCCGCCTACGCCTGGCGCAAGTCCAGCTACAGCGCTGACGAAGGCGGCGCCTGCCTAGAGGTCTCCGCCCACCCCACCGCCATCCACCTCCGCGACTCCAAGAACCCCACCGGCCCCCACGTCACCGTCGCGCCCGCCGCCTGGGTGGCGTTCCTGGAGTCCGCCGGGTTGCCCGAGTAGTCAGCCGGTATGGACTGGTTGCCGCTGCTCTCCACCCTGGCCGGGGCCTCGATCGGGATCGTCGCCACGCTCATCGCCGATCGGAACCGGTGGAAGCGCGAGGACGCCAAGGACACGCTTCGGCTGCGGCTGGACATCTACACGCAGTACGCGACCACCGTGAAGGTCCTCGGTGAGACCTTGCGGGCTCTGGCCGGGCGGGAGCATCCGTCCGATGACGAGCGGGCGCTCGCGTTGCGCGAGGCCTTCCGGGACTCGGGCATAGCCATCGCGTCGGAACGGATGTGGCTCGTCGCGCCGCAAGCCGTCGTGGAGGCGTCCAACAGCGTGTTCCACTGCCTGCGGCACATCTGTGAGGGCTACGTCGACGGCACGGCGGTCAGCAGCCCGGAGGACCGCGCCCGCTGGGAGCAACGCGGCACGGCAGCCGCGAGGATGCGCAAGCTCATGCGCGAAGACCTCGGCTTCGGCCCCCTCACCGAACGCCACAGCGCTCTTCTCTAGACGCCCGGTTCCGTGAAGTCCCGGATCACGTCGGGGTAGTTGCTGGAAGGGGGCGGCGGGGGAAGCCGACGGGCGGGTGCGTCGTCGGCGGCCTCCCCGGTGATGCCCAGATCGCGGCGCATCGCCTCTCGCATGGCGTCGATCAGGGGCCACAGCGCGTGTTGCGCCGCCGCGGCTGACCGCAGGCTCTCGCCCGGCCGGGGATTCCCCTGCTCCAGGCGCTTGATCTGTCCGTGGACCCGGGTCAGCGTCTCGTTCACCTCGTGCGCCGGAACGACCACGGTGTCGGGCGCGATCATCAGCGCCTCGGACCACCGGTCGCGGTACACGCCCTTGATCTCCTCCAGCGCCCGGACGTCCTCGTCCCCGGGCGCCTGGTCCCGCAGGACGTACAGGTGACGGCTGAGCGCCGTGGCGAACTGCCGTGCGTCCCGGTGCAGTTCGGAGTAGCAACGGCGCCGTAGCTCACGGCTCTCGCGGGCCTCCTGGATGGCCTGGGCCATCTCCAACTCGCGCCTCTTGGCCCGGTCGGCGCCCCGCTGGGTGAGCAACGCGCCCCCCAATGTGCCCGCCACACCCACCACCGCGATCAGCGCCGCCCCGACGTCCATCGACTCAGCCTAATTCCTCATGACAGCGGGCAGCCCTCACGCCCCCGCCGTGCGGAACACCCGCGTGCCCACCAGTACCGACAGCGCGGTGAAGCCCACCGCCACCAGCGTCCCGTACAGCATGTGCGCCGTGCCGTAGGAGCCCACGTACGCGTCCCGTACCGCGTCCACGAGGTAGCGGAACGGGGTGAAGTGGGAGAGGACGTCCAGCCACTTCGGGCCGAGGGTCATCGGCAGCATCAGGCCCGACAGCAGCATGGCCGGCATGGTCAGGGCGTTGATCACCGGGCCGAACTCCTGCGGCGTACGGACGTTCATCGCGAGCGCGTACGACAGCGAGGCCAGCGAGATCGTCAGCAGCGCGACGAACACGAAGCCGATCAACACCCCGGCCAGCGGGGCCCGGAGACCCATCACCGTCGCCGCCAGCACCAGCAGCACCGCCTGGAAGACGAACACCGTCGCGTCCCGCAGCACCCGGCCGAGCAGCAGCGCGAGTCGGCTCACGGGGGTGACCCGCATGCGCTCCACCACGCCCTGGCCCTTCTCCACGATGATCATGAAGCCCGCGAACGACGCTCCGAACAAGCCAAGTTGGAGCAGCAGGCCGGGCACGAGGACCTGCCAGGAGCTGCCGCGCACCCCCAGCGGCAGATGGGTCAGCAGCGGACCGAAGAAGAGGAGGTACAGCAGGGGCATCAACACCCCGAAGAGCAACGCGAAGCGGGAGCGCAGGGACTGGCGCAGATAGCGGCCGTAGATCAGGGCCGTGTCCTGGAGAAGCATCTCGATCGTCCTCAACTGCTATACGGCTACGGGGGTGGTGTCGACCGGGGCCGGACCCCGGCCCGTGATCGCGAGGAACGTGTCCTGGAGCGTCGCGTCGATCGAACCGCCGTGGCGCAGCTTGAGCGCGGACGGTGTGCCCTCGGCGGCGACCCTGCCCTCGTCCACGACGACCAGCCGGTCGGCGAGAGCGTCGGCCTCGTCCAGGTAGTGCGTGGTCAGGAAGACCGTCGTGCCCCGCTCGTCGCGCAGGCGGCGCACCAGCGCCCACAGGTCCGCGCGGCTGCCGGGGTCGAGACCGGTCGTCGGCTCGTCCAGGAACAGCACCTTCGGGCGGTGCGTGAGCGCCATCGCGATGTCGAGACGCCGCCGCTGCCCGCCGGACAACGCGCCCGTCTTGCGGTCGAGCAGGTCCGTGAGGTCCAGCTCGCGGGCGAGTTCCTCGGCGCGGGCGCGCGCCTCGGCCTTCGGCAGCCGGTACATCCGGCCCTGGGTGACCAACTCCTCCCGGACGCTGATCTGTCCGTCCACCCCGCCCGACTGCGCGACGTAACCGCAGGCCCGTCGCACCCCCGCCGGGTCGGCCGCGAGATCGCAGCCCGCGACCGAGGCCGTGCCGCCGGTGGGCTTCAGCAGGGTGGTGAGCATGCGCAGGGTCGTCGTCTTGCCCGCGCCGTTGGGTCCGAGGAAGCCGAGGATCTCGCCCTCGCCGACGGTGAGGTCGATGCCCCGTACGGCCTCGACGGAGCCGGTCTTCGTACGGAAGGTGCGGGCCAGGCCCGCCGTGCTGATGACTGGTGGCATGGCCCCAGAGAATCAGAGTCACTGAAATTTTGCAATGACTCCAAAGTTTGGGGGACCCCATGCACGGCTAGGATGCGGGTATGGCTGAGGGGCTCAGGGAGCGGAAGAAGCGGCAGACCCGGCAGTACATCTCGGATGTCGCCACGCATCTGTTCGTGGAGCGCGGCTTCGACGCCGTGACCGTCGCGGAGATCGCCGAGGCGGCGAACGTCTCCGTGAACACCGTCTACAACTACTTTCCGGCCAAAGAAGACCTCTTCTTCGACCGCTCCGCGGGCGTGGCCGACCGGCTCGCCCGCTGGATCCGCGCCCGGGACGCGGGGGAGTCCGCCGCGGGCGCCGTCCTGCGCGAGCTGCGCGGCGAGGTCGAGGCCGTCTCGCCCCGTATGGGCCTCATGGCCGGATACGACCGGTTCATGCGGGTCATCCAGGACGCACCGCCGCTGCGCTCCCGGCTGTGGAGCCTGCAACAGGAGATCCACGACAACGTGGTGGTGGCCCTGCGGGAGGAGACCGGGGCCCCGGAGGGCGACCCGCTGCCGGACCTGATGGCCGGTCAGATCTGCTGGGTCCATCAGGCGGTCTTCGTCCACATCGGCCGCGAGATGCTCGCCGGGCGCGAACCGGCCGAAGTCTCGCGGGAGGTGCTCGTCCTCCTCGACGACATCGAGGAGTTGCTGAGCGAGAAGGTGCTCAACTACGCCGTGCGCGCGGTCTCATGACCCGGGACGGTGTGATGTCCGTCATGTGAGACCGTGACGCGCGTTACTTACCGGTCACAAGCCCCCGTATGAGCGCTAAGGTCCGCCGGAGAGGCATACATCGACAGCGCGTCAGGGGAGTCGCACAGTGGCACGGAAGCTTGCCGTCATCGGGGCCGGACTCATGGGTTCCGGCATCGCCCAGGTATCCGCTCAGGCCGGCTGGGACGTCGTGCTGCGTGACGTCACGGACGAGGCGCTGACGCGCGGCACGGACGCCATCAAGGCCTCGTACGAGAAGTTCGTGAGCAAGGGCAAGATGGAGGCGCACGACGCCGACGAGGCGATCGCGCGCATCACGCCGACCACCGATCTCGACGCCGTCGCCGACGCGGACATCGTGGTCGAGGCCGTCTTCGAGAAGCTCGAGGTCAAGCACGAGATCTTCCGGTCGCTCGACAAGATCGTCCGCGAGGACGCCGTGCTCGCGTCCAACACCTCCGCCATCCCGATCACCAAGATCGCGGCGGCCACCGCGCGCCCCGAGCGCGTCGTCGGCGTGCACTTCTTCTCGCCCGTCCCGATGATGAAGCTCGTCGAGCTGGTCCGGGGCTACAAGACGAGTGACGAAGCCCTCGCCACCGCGCGGGAGTTCGCCGAGTCCGTCGGCAAGACCTGCATCGTCGTCAACCGCGACGTGGCCGGGTTCGTGACGACCCGCCTCATCTCCGCGCTCGTCGTGGAAGCCACCAAGCTGTACGAGTCGGGCGTGGCCACCGCCGAGGACATCGACCTCGCCTGCAAGCTGGGCTTCGGTCACGCGATGGGCCCGCTGGCCACCGCCGACCTCACCGGCGTCGACATCCTGCTGCACGCCACCGGCAACATCTACACCGAGTCCCAGGACGAGAAGTTCGCCCCGCCGGAGCTGATGCGCCGGATGGTGGACGCCGGTGACATCGGCCGCAAGAGCGGGCAGGGCTTCTACTCGTACTGAGCACCACCGGTCGTACCGAGCACCAGTCGTACCAGCACCACCGGCCGCGTACGCGAACGTACGGATCTGACCGTTCCGCCACCGCACACCCCCCTGAGGTGTCACCTCAGGGGGTGAATTCGGTATCGATTCGCTCACGGACGGCAACCTGATTGCCCTGAACGCAGTCAGATGTTGCACAACCAGAACGCGGAGTACGACGACCACGCACTCACGGGGAGCGCATATGTACATCAGGGGCGACCACGCCGGGCTGGTCGTCGGGGGCCGCCTCGACGTCCACAGCGCGGCGGACGCCCGTACGGTCCTGCACTCGGCCGTCGACGACGGATCCGGCGACCTGGTGCTCGATCTGTCCGAACTCGAGTCCTGGGACGCCACCGGGCTCGGGGTGATCATGGGGGTCCACCGGCGGGCCGGGCGCTGCGGCCGACGGCTGGTGCTGCGCCAGGTGCCACCGCAGATGCAACGCCTGCTGGTCGCCACCCGGTTGCACCGGATCCTGGCCATCGAAGGCGGTATCGGGGTGGAGTCGCTGCCCCGCGTGTGACGGCTCACCGGGGTCACAGGGGGCGCGCGTCGCAGGAGCGAACGCCTACGAACCGTACGTCGGGGGCAATCCTCATGAGGCTGTGACCTCTCGGGCGGACCGGCACCCCGGCTTGTCGGAGATACTGTGCGAAGGTTTAGGGTTCGGCTGCCCGCCGCCCGACACCCTCGTGCGGGCACCGGACCAGAAGCGACAGCGCGCAGTGTGCGGCGAGGCGCCGGGAGGGGCTCGAGCACACCGCTTTTGGGGGCAAGGACCTTTACATGGACCCGAACACCCGGGAACCCGACGCGTACGGCCATGACGATGACCGTGACACGCCGCGCCAGCGCCCGCCGCGGGACCCCGCCGCACCGGACTTCGTCCAGCCCGCGCCGGCGCTCGCCCGCACCGTCCAGCTCGTGGCGGGTGACTTCCTGGTCACGATCAACCCCGTCGACGGCAGCGAGATAGAGGCCGTACGGCCCGGCGAGCGGCCCGCCCGGCCCGGCAAGCGCACCGCCGCCGAGCGGGCCGAACTCGCCCGTGCCGCGCGCCCGCCCGTGCCGCCCGGGGCCACGCGGCCCCGGCTGCCGCTCCTGGAGCGCCAGGACGACCGCGCGCGGCTCGTACGGCTGCTCGCGCGCGGCCAGTCGATCCGCCTCACCGGGCCCTCGGGGTCCGGCCGCAGCGCGCTCCTGGACGTCGTCGCCGAGGACTGCGCGGACCTCGCGCCCGACGGCGTGGTCCGCCTCAACGGCTACCGGCGCACCACGAGCGATCTCCTGGACGACCTCTTCGCCGCCGTCCACAAGGCGCCGCTGTACCGGCCCGACCGGGACCAACTGCTCGCGCGCGTACGGGAGATCGGCGCCGTCGTCATCCTCGACGACCTGGAGTTCGGCGGCAGCGCGCTGGACGAGCTGCTCGACGCGACCCCCGAGTGCGCCTTCCTGCTGGCGGTCACGCCCGACGTGGCGGCGCCCTCCGCCGACGCGCAGATCGAGGAGGTCGCCCTCGGCGGACTCGACCGCGCGGGCGGCCTCGAACTCGTCGAGCGCGCGATCGGCCGCGTCCTCAGCGAGGAGGAGGCGCAGTGGGCGGGTGACCTGTGGTTCGAGTCGGAGGGGCTGCCGCTGCGCTTCCTCCAGGCCGGGGCGCTGCTGCGCCAGCGTGACCGGCGACGCGGGGCCGGTGACCTTCTGGCGGCGTTCGACGCCTACGGGGACGCCGCCGCGGACGCGCCCGCCGATGCCCCTGCCGACGCCGACGCCGACGCCGCGCCCGAGGAGCCGCTGCCCTCGCTCGCCGAGGCCGCCGCGCCCGCCCCGCTGCTCGCCTCCCGGCTGAGCCCCTCGGCGCGCGAGGCGCTCAAGTTCGCGGTCGCGCTCGGCGGCGAGGTGCCCCACCAGACCCACCTTCCGGCGCTCGCCGACGAGAACCACGCGGACGCGGCCCTCGCCGAACTCGTCGACTGCGCGCTGGTCTCCCCGGTCGGCTCCCGCTACCGGCTCGCCGCCGGGGTGCAGACGCAGTTGGAGGCCGCCGGGTACGGGACCGGGGCCGAGGAGTACGGGCTCAAGGCCGCCCAGCACTACGCCTGGTGGGCCGGGCATCCCTCGGTCACCCCGGAGCGGGTCTCGGCGGAGGCGGACGCCCTGCTGGCCGCGCTGGCCCTCCTCGTCCCCGGTACGCGACCGCCCGCCGAGGGCGAGGAGAGCGCCGCCGTACGCCTGGCCCGGCAGGCCGCGCCCGCGTTCGCCGCGGGGTTGCAGTGGGGCGCCTGGGAGCGGGCGCTGCGCTTCGGTGTGGAGGCGTCCCGGCTCGCCGGGGAGGTGAGCGATCAGGCCTACTTCCACCACGAGTTGGGCATCCTTGCGCTGTGTTCCGGCCAACTGGAGCGGGCGCGCGCCGAGTTGGAGGCGTCCATCGGGCTGCGCGGCGCCCTCGCCGACAAGCGCGGCACGGTCGCCGGGCGGCGCGCCCTCGCGTTGGTCACGGACCGCACCGGGGCCGTACCGCCGGGCGGGCCCACGGAGGAACTGCCTCTCGCGCGGCCCGAGGAGCCGGTCCCGCCGGTACCGGCGGGCTTCGCGACCACCGAACTCATCGGCGTCACCACGCCGTTGGCGCAGCAGGCCACGCCGAAGCCGGCGCCGAAGGCCGGGCGTGTGCGCGGGATGATGAAGGGCACCCGGCGGAATCTGGTGGCGGCGGGCGCCGGGGCGGTGCTCGTGGCCGTGCTCGGCACGGTCGTCACGCTCGGCGTGACGTCGGGCAACGGCGACGACCTCCCGGCCGAGAAGGTCGGCGGGGGCCCGTCCGTGAGCCAGGACGCGGGTGACGACGGCCTCGACGCGGACCAGTCGGACCAGTCGGGCGGCGGCTCGGGCGGTTCGGCGGCGAACGACGCCCCCGTCTCGACGGGTCCCGGCCCGGACGGCACGAGCAGCCCCTCGGGCTCGCCGTCGCCGAGCAGCACCGACAGCGACCCCTCGGACAGCCCCACGGGCTCGGAGGAGCCGTCGGCCCCGTCGTCGGAACCGGAGTCGACGCCCGCGTCCACACCGCCCGACACCGAGCACCCCACGGACAAGCCGACGGACAAGCCGACGTCCCCGGCGCCGTCGAAGACACCGACCACCCCACCGAGCACCCTGACCCCGACGGAATCCGGCTCCCCGCCGTCACCCCCGGAGTCCCTCACCCCGCCCGCCTCCAACTCGGCCAGCGGCCCGGCCCCGACAACCCGCTCCGCGACCACACCGCCAAGCAACGACACGGGCTCACCGACGGCATCGGGCCCGGTGATCTGACCGCGCTCGCGCTACGCCGAGGGCCGCTTCCGCACACTGCGGAAGCGGCCCTCGGCGTAGGCGTGCCGTTGGTCAGAACAAGCGGAGCTTGTCGTCCTCGATGCCGCGCAGTGCGTCGTAGTCCAGGATCGTGCAGCCGATGTTGCGGTCTGTGGCCAGGACGCGGGCCTGGGGCTTGATCTCCTGGGCCGCGAAGATGCCGCGGACCGGGGCGAGGTGGGGGTCGCGGTTGAGGAGGTCGAGGTAGCGCGTGAGCTGTTCCACGCCGTCGATCTCGCCGCGCCGCTTGATCTCCACGGCGACGGTCTGCCCCTCGGCGTCCCGGCACAGGATGTCCACGGGGCCGATCGCCGTCATGTACTCGCGGCGGATGAGCGTGTAGCCCTCGCCGAGGGTCTCGATGCGGTCGGCGAGCAGTTCCTGGAGGTGCGCTTCCACGCCGTCCTTGATCAGGCCGGGGTCCACGCCGAGTTCGTGCGAGGAGTCGTGGAGGACCTCCTCCATGGTGATGATCAGCTTCTCGCCCGCCTTGTTGATGACGGTCCACACGCCCTCGTCGTCGCCCGAGCCCTGCTTGAGCGTGCAGGGCGGCGACATCCAGTTGAGGGGCTTGTAGGCCCGGTCGTCCGCGTGGATGGAGACGCTGCCGTCCGCCTTGACCAGGATCAGACGGGGCGCGGAGGGAAGGTGGGCGGTGAGCCGGCCCGCGTAGTCGACGGAACACCGGGCAATGACGAGACGCATGGTCGGCAACGCTACTCGACGTCCCCGCCTCGACGCGATTCGCCCCGGGAAGCCGACGTACGCGTGGGTCGCGACCCACCCCCACGAGTCCCTCCGGGCCGCCCGCGCCCCCGTCTCCTCCGGCCCTTCCAAGGGCCTCTCGACCCCCACCGGTCCCCGTCGCGCCCTCTCGTATCTCCCGTCTTGTGCCGTTTCGTTACTGGCCGGTTGTGTGCGTAGAGGAAGTGCGCTGTGTACGCATTCTCCTGGTGCGGCCCCCGGTCGGTGCTTACGGTAGTAACCGGGAGGTCGTGCGATATGTACGCAGCGTGTTCGACAGTACGAACTCCCTGCCCTGTCCATCAGCCCCTGGTCCTCAGGGGTGCGAGAGGAGAACCCATGTCGCTCGACGTCTCACCGGCCCTCCTGGAACAGGCCGAGCGAGGCGAGGTCGACGAAGCCGATTTCGTCGACTGCGTCCGGACTTCCCTGCCTTACGCATGGGAGATGATCAGCTCCCTGGTGGCCCAGCTGAAGGTCGACGGCGGAGTGTTCGCCGACAACCAGACGCCCCCGCCGGACGAGCAGGCACGTGGACAACTGCTGCGTGCGCTTGCGAGTGACGCGATACGAGGCGCCTTGCAGCGGCACTTCGGAGTGCGCCTGGCCTTCCAGAACTGCCACCGGGTGGCCGTGTTCCCGCTGGACTCCTCGGTGGACGACACACTGGCTCGCTTCACCTCGGTCCGCAATCAGTTGCTCAACCAATCGCCGGAACTGCGCGACTGCTGACGCGGGCACAACCGCAACAGGCCCTGGGCCTGCCGCTCCGGCTACGGGTGTTCCGTACCCGTTCCCCGGAGCGGCAAGCCGCTCTCCGTCCGGCTCAGCGGAGCTGGGGGAGTACCTCGGCGCCCAGCCGTCGTACGTTGTCCTCCGTCGCCGCGAGGTCGCCGGAGCCCTCGACGAGCAGCGCGAAGCGGGAGATGCCCGTGCGCTCCGCGGTCGCCGCGAGCCGGTCGGCGCACAGCCGGGGCGTGCCCACCGGGTGCAGCCCGCAGAGCAGTTCGGTGTAGGCGAGCGGATCCCGCATGGAACGGGTCCGTCCGTCGACGGTCACATGCGCGTCGAGACCCTGTTTCAGCCAACCCGGCATCGCCTTCGTCAGTGCCTCCGCCGCGTCGGTGCGCCGGTCCGCGATCTGGCAGACACCGGCCGAGACATGACCGGCCTCCGCGATCACTCGCGCGTCGACCCCGGCCGCCCGCGCGGTCCGCCGCCACAGGGCGATCATCTCGGCCTTCTCCTCGTCCCCCGTGTGCATCCCGAGCAGTATCGGCAGCCCGCGCTCGGCCGCCAGCCGTACGCTCGTCGGCGAGGTGCAGGCGACGACGACCTCGGGCCCCGCGGTCTCGGTGAGGGACTCCGAGGGGCGCGGGACCACCGGGACCTCACGGAAGGTGAATCGTTCCCCCTCGGCCGCCACGGACGGTTCGCGCAGCCAGCGCACCAGCAGATCGAGTGATTCCGGGAACCCCGTCTCGTACGCCCCGAGCCCCGAGCCGAACACCTCCAGATCCACCCACGGCCCGCCGCGGCCCACCCCGAGCGAGAAACGCCCGCCCGAGGTGAGATGCAGCAGGGCGGCCTGCTCGCCGAGCGCCACCGGATGGGCGGTGGGCAGGACGCTCACCGCCGTACCGACCCTGATCCGGCGGGTGCGGCCCAGCAGCAGCGCCGCCAGGGTGATCGCCGACGGGCACGTGCCGTACGGCACGAAGTGGTGCTCGGCCAGCCATACCGTGTCCAGCCCCGCTTCCTCGGCGACCTCGGCCGACCGCACCGCGCGGTGCAGCGCCTCCCCCTGGCCCTGCCCCGGGAACTGGGCCGCCAGTACAAAACTTCCCACGCGCATCGCACTTCCTGCTTTCCTGGCTCCGACGCGGAGCTCCCCCGCCCGGCATAACTGCCTGACATGTGCCCAAGTCACGGCGGGACGGCGGGATTTGCGGATTGTCTGGAGAATGTGCCGATGGGTGGGTGATCCGCCGGGATGGGTGATGTGCGCCTCCCTGCGCCGGTGCCGCGTACGCTGGACGCAGCCCCCATCCCCGTACTGCCTGTGAGGTGTTCAGTGTCCCCGCGTCGCAACCGACCCAAGGGCGCCGGCTCGTTCGGCCGGAGCGAGGACGACGCGATCTCGCGCTACGGCGGCCGTCAGACCTCCGAGAACTGGCAGGGCGAGGAGTGGAGCGTGCGCCATGTCGCGGGCGCCGCCGTCCAGGGCAAGACCTACCGCTGCCCCGGCTGCGACCAGGTGATCCCCTCCGGCGTCCCGCATGTGGTGGCCTGGCCCGAGCACGCGGGCGTGGACGACCGGCGGCACTGGCACAAGGCCTGCTGGAACGCCAGAGACCGCCGCACCACACGGGTGCAGCGGTCTCGTAACGCGCCGAGGTACTGAACCTCCTACACGTCGCGCTGCTCCAGCAGCAGCCAGGCGCCGGCGAAGGCGGCGGCCGTCACGCCCAGGATGATCCACAGCGGGTCCCAGCCCGACGGGCCGGAATCCGTCAGGGAGTTGGCGTAGAAGACGCTGAGCTGGCTCGGGATCGAGTACTCGAACAGGGCCTTGCGCACGCCCTCCAGGGAATCCGCCATCATGAACAGCGCGATGACGAGCGGGGCGAGCACGGCGCCGATCATGGTGGCGATGGCGCCCGCGGAGTGCCGCACGATCGAACCGATCACGAGCGAGAGCAGCCCGAGCAGCGCGACGTAGAGGCTGACGCCGACCGTGGCCTTCACCCACTGCCCGCCGGTCGGGTCCCCGGCGCCGTTCCCGTTCACCATCGCCACCTGCACGAAGGCGACGAACGCGGTGGTCACCAGCGTGATCACGAAGGCGAGGAGGAAGAACACGGTCGCCTTCGCCGCCAGCACCCGCCCGCGGCTGGGGCACGACGTCATCGTGGTACGGATCATGCCGGTGCCGTACTCCGACGCCGTGGTGAGCACGCCCAGCGTGATGATGCACATGCTGCCGAGCAGCAGGCCGAAGAAGCCGAGCGGCAGCGGGCTGTCGCCATTCAGGCTGGACGAGGAGTTCGCGACCAGCGCGCCCGTGGCGAGCCCGATGCCGACCACCAGCAGGACGAAGACCCCGAGCGTCCACATCGTGGAGCGCAGCGACCTGATCTTCGTCCACTCCGAGGAGACGGCGTGCAGGAAGGTGGTCCGCACGATCGGGATCGGGGACGTGTAGACGGACCGGCCGGTACCGGGGTCCGCCGGCCAGGCGGGCGCGGCCTGCGGCAGCGGAGGCTGGGGCGTACTCATCGGGCGTCCTCGGACTTGGTCGGAGCGGGCTGGGCCGCGGGTGCTGCGGGGGCCGCGGCCGGCGGGGCGGGCTGGGCCGCGGGGGCCGCGGCCGGAGGGGCGGGCTGGGCGTAGGGGTTCGGCTGCCCGGCCGGGGCGGCGGGTGCCGCGGGGGCGCCGTAGGGGCTCGCGGGCGGCTGGCCCGGCATCTGCCCCGGCACCTGGCCCGGCATCGCGAAGGGCTGCCCGCCCTGCTGGGGCGGCGGCGGGGCGTACCAGTCCGGCTGGCCCTGTCCCGGCACCGGCACCGGCATCGGGGGCTGGGCCCCGGGCGGCAGCGGCTGCTGGAGCCCGGCGCGCTGGTCGGCCGTCGAGCGGTAGTCGACGGCGCCCTGCGTCATCCGCATGTACGCCTCCTCCAGGGACGCCTGATGGGGCGACAGCTCCCACAGGCGGACATCGGCGTCGTGCGCGATGTCACTGATCCGCGGCAGCGGCAGGCCCATGACGCGCAGCGCGCCGTCCTGCTCGGGCAGCACCTGGCCGCCCGCCTCGGTCAGCGCGGTCGTCAGCTTCTCGCGGTGCTCCGGCTCGCTGCCCGGCGTACGGACGCGCGCGAAGTCGGCGGAGTTGGCGGAGATGAAGTCCGTGACGCTCATGTCGGCCAGCAACTGGCCGCGCCCGATCACGATCAGGTGATCGGCGGTGAGCGCCATCTCGCTCATCAGATGGGAGGAGACGAAGACCGTACGGCCTTCCGCCGCAAGGGACTTCATGAGGTTGCGCACCCACAGGATGCCCTCGGGGTCGAGGCCGTTGACCGGCTCGTCGAAGAGGAGCACCTGGGGGTCGCCGAGGAGCGCGGCGGCGATGCCGAGCCGCTGGCCCATGCCGAGCGAGAACCCCTTGGAGCGCTTGCCCGCCACGTCCTGGAGGCCGACGACACCGAGCACCTCGTCGACCCGGCGGGCCGGGATGCCGGAGAGCTGCGCGAGGCTCAGCAGATGGTTGCGGGCGGTCCGGCCGCCGTGCACGGCCTTGGCGTCGAGCAGGGCGCCGACCTGGCGCGAGGCGTTCGGCAGCTTGCGGTAGGGATAGCCGCCGATCGTCACCTGCCCCGAGGTGGGGTTGTCGAGGCCGAGGATCATGCGCATGGTCGTCGACTTGCCCGAGCCGTTCGGCCCGAGGAAGCCGGTGACGGCACCCGGCCGCACCTGGAAGGAAAGGTTGTACACGGCCGTCTTGGCGCCGTAGCGCTTCGTCAGGCCGACTGCCTCGATCATGCTCCGCACCCATCGGAAGGTTCAGGACGTCGGGGCGCGTGCTGCCCCCGTAAGAGTTAGGAGCATAACGGGGCGCTGACGGTTCCGCCCAAGAGAGAGTAAAACCTCCCAGGTCAGTGCGGCTCGCTGAGGTCGTCGCGGGTGCCCTGAGCAGCGCGAAGCCCTCCGCCACGACCATGACGGAGGGCTTCGCCGAGATCAGCGCGCTGGGCGCTTCGACCTACCGGGACTGCTGGGCCGGGACCCCACGGGAGACCGGCTCGTCGTCCGTGGCCGGGGCACCGGCCGCGGCCACCGCCGCGCCCGTGAGCGTCGCCAGCATCTCGCGGACGTTGGTGAGCTGGGCGTTGATCGAGTCGCGGCGGTTGGTGAGCGCCGCCAGCTCGCGCTCGGATTCCGAACGGATGCGGTCCGCCTTGGCGTTGGCGTCGGCCACGATGTCCTCGGCCTGGCGCTGGGCCGTCTCGACCGTCTGACGGGCGCGGCGCTCCGCGTCCGTACGCAGCTTCTCGGCCTCCAGGCGGAGCTGCTCCGCGCGGTGCTCGATCTCGGCCAGCCGCTTCTCGGCCTTGGCCTGACGGGACGCCAGGTCGCGCTCGGACTGCTCGCGGCGCTTGGCGAGGTTCGTCTCGAAGTCGGCGGCGGCCTGCGCGGCCTTGGCGCGGGTCTCCTCGAAGAGAGCGTCCGCCTCCTCGCGCTTGGACTGCGCGTCCTTCTGCGCCTCCGAACGCAACTGCGCGGCGTCGCTCTTGGCCTTGTCGACGATCCGGACGCCCTCGTCCTCGGCCTTGGCCTTGCGCTCCTCGGCGAACGACTCGGCGTCGCTGCGCACCTGCTGGGCGGCGGACTCGGCCAGCTCACGGTGCTGCTCGGCAGCGCGACGGGCCTCCTCGCGCAGGTCCTTGGCCTCTTCCTCGGCGAGGCGAAGGATCTTCTCGACGCGCGCGCCGAGACCCGCGTAGGACGGCTCGGCGTCGGTGACAGCCGCCTGGGCGTTCTGCGTCTCGAGGTGGAGTTCCTCGATCCGCTTCTCCAGGGCGGTGATGCGGGTGAGAGCGCTGTCACGGTCGGAGACGAGCTTGGAGATCCGTTCGTCCACCTGAGCGCGGTCGTACCCACGCCGCACAAGCTCGAAGCCGTAGGGGGAAGTGTCGCTCATGGGGTTCCTGTCGAATGAGACCGGTGAGGTGATAGAGGAAATCCTAGGCCTCTTAGCGGCGTGTCATCGAGCGGATGCACGTTTGATCTGGAGAATGACACCTCTTTTGGGTGGTGGACCCCCCGGGGTCTTGCCAGAACCCGAGGGAAACGCACCGTCAAGCACACAACCGCCGCTCTCTGCTACCCGTCTGATCCCTTGCCACCCGAACGTGTCCCGCCCGCGCCGGCACCCGCCTTGACTCCGGAGTCCCGGCCCCCGTCCTTGCCGGTCGGGGTCTCGAAGGACTCCAACGCCTCCAGGACGTCCTGGACACGGGAGATCTCCGCGTTGATGTCCTCGCGGCGGCGCACCAGGACCGCCAGCTCGCGCTTGCCCTCCTCGACCGCCTCGCGGGCCTCGCGGACGGCCTCCGCCTTGATCTTCTCCGCCTCGGCGACGAGCTTGGCCTTCTTCTGCTCGGCCTCCTTCAGCAGCCCCTCGGCCTTCTTGACCGCGGCGATGCGCACCTTGCTCGCCTCGGACTTGGCCTCCGAGACCGTCTCCTTGGCCTCCTCCTCGGCCTTCGCCAACTGCTCCTCGGCGGCCTTCACCAGCGCGTCGCACCGCTCGCCCGCCGACTTCATCGTCTCGGCCGACTCGCGCCGCGCCCGGTCGTGCAGCTCCTCGATCTCGGTCGTGAGCCGCTCGCGCATCTCCTCCGCGCGTTCCCGGATCGCGGTCGCGTCCCGGCGCGTCCCGGCGAGCAGCTCGTCCGCGTCCGAACGGGCCCGCTCCACCAGGCCGTTGCCCTCGACCGTCGCCTCGGCGAGCAGCCGCTCGGCCTCCGTACGGGCGGCGCCCACCATCGTGTCGGCCTGCGCCTCGGCGTCCGCCGTCGTCTTGAGCGCGGCCTGCTGCGCCTCCGCGAGCAGCTTGTCGGCCTCGGCGGCGGTCTCCGTGATGAGCGTGTCGACCTGCTCGGCCGCCTCCGAACGCCGCTTGTTGGCGTCCTTGCGGGCCTCGTCCAGCGTGTGCTCGGCCTCCTCGCGCGCCGCCGCGGTGACCCGCTCGGCCTCGGCCTCCGCCTCCGCCTTGAGCCGCTCCGACTCGCTGCGGATCCGCTCCGCGTGCTGCTGTGCGGACCCGACCGTCTCGGCGGCCTCCGCGCGCAGCCGCTCCGCCTCGGTGGCGGCGTCCGCGAGCAGCTTCTCGGCCTGGGCCACGGACTCGGCCCGGACCCGCTCGGTCTCGGCTGCCGTCTCGGTGGTCAGCCGCTCGGCCTCCGACGCGGCCTCCGTGATGAGGGTGTCGGCCTGGGTGGCCGCGTCCGACCGGATCCGGTTCGCGTCCTCGCGGGCGTCGGCACGGGTCCGCGCCGCGTTCTGCTCGGCCGAGGCGATGGTGTCCGAGGCCTCCGTACGCACCCGCTGGGCGTGCTCGGCGGCGTCCGAACGGACCCGCTCGGCCTCGGCGGTCGCCTCCGAAACCATGCGCTCGGCAAGGGACTTGGCGGCCTCCGACGCCTCGGCGGCCTCCTGCCGGACGCGGTTCGCGTCCGCGCCGGCCCGCTCGCGCTCGGCGTGGGCGTCGGCCCGCAGCCGGTCCGCCTCCTCCTGCGCCTCGGTGCGCGTACGCTCCGCGGCGTGCTCGGCGGCGGAGCGCAGACCGCTGATCTCCTCCTGCGCCTGCTCCTGGAGCCCGGACACGGACTCCCGTACCTGCTCGGCGTGTTGCTCGGCCGCCGACACCATCTCGGTCGCGCGCCGGTCGGCCTCCTCGACCAGCCGGACGGCCTCCGCCTGGGCCTCCTCGACCCGGGCGCGCGCCACGGCGAGCAGTTCCTCGCTCTGCTCGCGGGCCCGCTCGCGCTCGCGGTCGGCCTCCTCGCGCGCCGTACCGAGGACTTCCTCCGCCTCGCGGCGACGCCGGTCGGCCTCCTCCTGCGCGGCGGCCAGCGTCTCCGTGGCCTCGGCGCCCAGCCGCTCGGCCGCGGCCTGCGCCTCGGCCCGCACGCGGTCCGCGGTCTCCTGCGCCTCCGTCTTCAGCCGCTCGGCCTCGGTCGCGGCCTCCGTGCGCAGCCGTACGGCGATGGCCTCGCCCTCCGCGCGGGAGGCGGACGCGTCGGCCGCGGCCTCCGTGCGCAGCCGCTCGGCCTCGGTCTCGGCCTGCGCCTGGAGCGTACGGACCCGCTCGGCGGCCTCGGCGCGCAGCCGCTCGGTCTCCTCGACGGCCTCATGGCGCAGCCGCTCGGACTCCTCGCGGGCCTCGCGGAGCGCCTGTTCGGCGGCGGCGAGCCGCTGCTCGGCCTCCGACTGAAGACGCGTCAACTCCTGGGCGGCCTCGGCGCGGCGGGCCTCCACGCCCCGCTCGGTCTCCTCGCGCAGCTCGTGCGCGGCCCGCTCGGCCTCCTCCGTGACCGCCGCGGACTGCTCGGCGGCCTCGGTGCGCAGCCGCTCGGCCTCCTCGCGGGCCTGCTCCAGCGCCTCCTCGGCCTGGCGGCGCACCACCGAGGCGCGCTCGGCGGCCTCCGTACGCACCTTCTCGCTGTCGGCGGTGGCCGTCGACCGCAGCTCGTCCGCGTCGGCCTTCGCCTTGGTGAGCAGCTCCTCGGCGGTCTTGGCCGCCGCCTCGATCTGCTGGACCGCCTCACGGCGCGCCTCGGAGCGGATCCGCTCGCCCTCGGCGACCGCGTCGGAGCGCAACTGCTCGGCCTCGCCGCGCAGTCGGCGCGCCTCCTCCTGCAGTTCGACCGTCTTGGCGCGGTACTCCTCGATGTCGTCCTTCGCCGCGCCCCTGAGCTGCTCGGCGATCTCGTGCGCCTCGGCGCGCAGCCGGTCCGCCTCGGCCTCGGCCTCCGCGCGGATCCGCTCGGCCTCCTCGGCGGCGGCCTTGGTGGTCGCCTTGGCGTCCGCGGACGCCTTGTTCAGCACGTCCTCGGCCGTACGGGCCGTCTTGGCGAGCTGGGAGGCGGACTCCTCGGCCGTGATGGCGCGCGCCTTCTCGGCGGCCTCCGCGACCAGCTTCTCGGCCTCGGCCCTGGCGTCCGCGACGACCTGCTCGGCCTCGGCCTTGGTGGTCTCGGCGTCCTTCGTGGCCTCCGTGACCAGGCGGGCGACCTGCTCCTTGGCCGTGCGCGTGCGCTGCTCGTTGGTCGCCTCGGCCGTGGCGAGGGCCTTGGTCGCGGCCTCCTTCGCCTCGGCGACGACCTTGTCGGCCTCGGCGCGCGCCTCGCGCAGCGCCGACTCGGCCTCGGACATCCGCTGCTCGGCGGACCGGCTCAGCTCGGCCGCCTGCCGCCGCGCGGCGTCCGACTCGCTCGCCGTGGCGGAGCGCACCTGCTCGGCGTGGTCGGTGGTCTCCTGGGCCTGCGCGGAGGCGGCGGTCAGCAGCCGCTCGGCGTCCGCGCGGGCCCGGCGCAGGATCTGGTCGGCCTCCGCGCGGGCGGCCTCGGCGTCGTTGTGCAGCCGCTGCCGGGCCTCCGCGGTGATCCGCTCGGCCTCGGCGCGCGCGGCGGCCAGGGACTGCTCGGCCTCGGCCCGCGACTCGTCGACCAGCCGCCGGGCCTGGGACTCGGAGCGGGCGCGCAACTGCTCGGCCCACGCCACGTTCTCGTTGACGTGCGACTCGACCGTGCGGCGGCGCTCGGCCAGCTCCTGGTCGAGCTGCTGGCGGCGGGTGACCGCCTCCGTGTGCAGCTCGGCCTGGAGGCGGGCGGTCTGCTCCGCGTGCTCCTGAAGGATGTGCTGCGTCTGCGCGCGCGCCTCGCTCAGCTCGCGCTCGGCGTCCGCCCGCATCTGGTCGGCCTGCATCTGCGCGGTGCGCAGCATCTGTTCGGCCTGATAGCCGATGTCGGACCCGTCGTACGCGGGACGGGACATGAGCGTGCGCCGCGCCTCGTGCAGCTTGGCGCGCAGCACCTCGACCTGGTAGCCGAGGTCCTCGGCGTGCTGGATCGCCTTCTCCCGCTCGGTCTTCAGCCGCTCCATCTCGGCCTCGAACCGAGAGAGGTGGTCGACGTCAGCCGCCGGCTCTCGCTCCTGGCGTTCGTAGCCCCGCACTGCGCGGTCCCATCCGTCCCCTGGTCGCAAGTCTCTCCAAACGAGTCCCGTCCATCCGCCGAACGGGACCCCCGGGGAATGGTGTCAGATCAACGGCGGAGCATGGGCTGCCGCCCCTGACGCTCGTCCCCCGAAACCCGGACCCCGGACTCGCGTCCCGCCACCACGACGGGACCCGGTCGCCCTGGTGGGAGCGGCGACCGCCCCAACCCTACAAGCCCTGATGTGCGGTAGTCAGTGCTCAGGTGACTCAACGGCCGCCGAAGTGACCAGTTCTGTGAGTACACCGTGGCAGTCCTTGGGGTGCAGGAAGGTGATCCGCGACCCCATGGAGCCGCGCCGTGGCTCCTCGTAGAGCACCCGCACGCCCTTGTCGCGGATGTCCGCGGCGTCGGTGTCGACGTCCGCCGTGCCGAAGGCGATGTGATGCACGCCCTCGCCGTTCTTCGCCAGCCACTTGGCGACTGTGGAGTCCTCGCGGACCGGTTGGAGCAGTTGGAGGTAGGAGGCGCCGCCGTCGTCGGTGTTGTTGATCTTCAACATGGCCTCACGCACCCCCTGTTCCTCGTTCACCTCGGTGTGGAACACCGTGAAGCCGTACGTCGAGGTGTAGAACTCGACGGTCTTCTCCAGGTCGAAACAGGCGATCCCGATGTGGTCGATTCGCGTCAGCATGGTGTCAGTGCAGCGCTCCGGCGCCGGTTACGCAACGTGCGCGCGATCACACTGACGGCCCGATGACGTGGTGCGGTACCGCTCAGTACATTCGATGTAAACCCTCGTTCACTCCTCGGCTGTGCAGGCCGGAAGGGGATCGCAGCTCATGTCAGGAACGAACAGCACGACCTCAGTGATCGTCGCCGGCGCCCGTACGCCGATGGGGCGGTTGCTCGGCTCGCTCAAGTCCTTCTCCGGAGCCGATCTCGGCGGCTTCGCGATCAAGGCCGCTCTGGACCGCGCGGGGATCGGCGGCGACCAGGTGCAGTACGTGATCATGGGGCAGGTGCTCCAGGCCGGGGCGGGGCAGATCCCGGCGCGCCAGGCCGCGGTCAAGGCCGGCATCCCGATGAGTGTCCCGGCCCTGACCGTCAACAAGGTCTGTCTGTCGGGCCTCGACGCGATCGCGCTCGCGGACCAGCTCATCCGCGCCGGTGAGTTCGACGTGATCGTCGCGGGCGGCCAGGAGTCCATGACCAACGCCCCGCATCTGCTGCCGAAGTCCCGTGAGGGCTACAAGTACGGCGCGGTGCAGATGCTCGACGCGATGGCGCACGACGGCCTGACCGACTCCTTCGAGGGCATCGCCATGGGCGAGTCCACGGAGAAGCACAACGCGCGCCTCGGCATCGGCCGCACGGAGCAGGACGAGATCGCCGCCCTGTCCCACCAGCGGGCCGCCGCCGCCCAGAAGAACGGCGTCTTCGAGGCGGAGATCACCCCGATCGAGGTGCCGCAGCGCAAGGGCGATCCGGTCGTCTTCAGCAAGGACGAGGGCATCCGCGCCGACACGACGGTGGAGTCGCTGGCGAAGCTGCGCCCCGCGTTCACCAAGGACGGCACGATCACGGCCGGGACCTCCTCGCAGATCTCGGACGGCGCCGCGGCCGTCGTCGTGATGAGCAAGACCAAGGCGCAGGAGCTGGGCCTGGAGTGGATCGCCGAGATCGGCGCCCACGGCAACGTCGCCGGACCGGACAACTCTTTGCAGTCGCAGCCGTCGAACGCGATCCTGCACGCGCTGAAGAAGGAGGGCCTCGAGGTCTCGGATCTCGACCTGATCGAGATCAACGAGGCGTTCGCGGCCGTCACCGTGCAGTCAATGAAGGACCTGGGAGTTTCCACCGAACAGGTGAATGTGCACGGCGGTGCCATCGCCCTCGGCCACCCGATCGGCATGTCCGGCGCCCGGCTCGTCCTCCACCTCGCGCTGGAGCTGAGGCGGCGCGGCGGCGGGGTCGGCGCGGCGGCGCTGTGCGGTGGCGGCGGCCAGGGCGACGCGCTGATCGTGCGCGTTCCCAAGGCCTGAGCCGCCCGGCGGGCCCGAGCTACCGAGGGCCCGAGCATTCTGTACGTATCGAGTCGAACGGAGCTGTGATGCAGGACGTCTCCTCACTGGTGGCCCAGGCCAGGGAAGGCAGGCCGCGGGCCGTGGCCCGGCTGATCTCCCTGGTGGAGGGGGCGTCCCCACAGCTCAGGGAGGTCATGGCGGCCCTCGCGCCGCTGACGGGCAACGCCTACGTCGTGGGCCTCACCGGGTCCCCGGGCGTCGGCAAGTCCACGTCCACGTCCGCGCTCGTGACCGCGTACCGCAAGCAGGACAAGCGGGTCGGCGTCCTGGCCGTCGACCCCTCCTCGCCCTTCTCGGGCGGCGCGCTCCTCGGCGACCGCGTCCGGATGTCGGAGCACGCCTCGGACCCCGGCGTCTACATCCGCTCGATGGCCACCCGCGGGCATCTGGGCGGCCTGGCCTGGGCCGCCCCGCAGGCGATCCGCGTCCTGGACGCGGCGGGCTGCGACGTGATCCTGGTGGAGACGGTCGGCGTCGGCCAGTCCGAGGTCGAGATCGCCTCCCAGGCCGACACCTCGGTGGTGCTGCTGGCCCCCGGGATGGGCGACGGCATCCAGGCCGCGAAGGCGGGCATCCTGGAGATCGGCGACGTCTACGTCGTCAACAAGGCCGACCGCGACGGCGCGGACGCGACCGCCCGCGAGCTGAACCACATGCTGGGCCTCGGCGAGGCGCGGTCCCCCGGCGACTGGCGCCCGCCGATCGTGAAGACGGTCGCCGCCCGCGGCGAGGGCGTCGAGGAGGTCGTCGAGGCGCTGGAGAAGCACCGGGCGTGGATGGAGGAGCGCGGGGTCCTCATGGAACGCCGCCTGGCCCGCGCCGCCCACGAGGTCGAGACCATCGCGGTGACCGCCCTGCGCGAACGCATCGGCGACCTGCACGGCGACCGCCACCTCGGCGCGCTGGCCGAACGCATCGTGGCGGGGGACCTGGACCCCTACCGCGCGGCGGACGAACTGGTCGCGGGCCTGACGAACAACTGAGCCGCCGGGCAGTGGCCGACCACAAGTACGTGGCCGACGCCCGGTCGACGTTGGTAACTTGACCCGCATGTTCCTCCTCTTGGCATAGGGCCCGCCCCGGCCCGCGCTCGACACACGGTGAACGACCGTGGTCGTCGCGGCCGTTCGGCGTCCCCTGTTGCCTTCTCCCGAGGAACTCCCGCGTGTCCACGCCTTCTTCCGGGCGGCCTTCGTATGCCGCCGTCCTCCGTGTCCCGTACGCCCGCCGCACCTTCGGCGCCGCCCTTGTCGCCCGGCTGTCGTACGGGACCGTCTCGCTCTCCGCGCTGCTCGCCCTGACCCGGGCGACCGGGTCGTACGCCGCGGCCGGGACGCTCCTGGCCCTGTTCGGGGCCGCGAGCGTGTTCCTGTCGCCCGCGAGGGCGGCTCTCATCGACCGGTACGGCGCACGCCGGGCCCTCGTCCCCATGGCCTGCCTGTACGCGGCGCTGCTCACCCTGCTCGCTGTCGTCGCATGGCGGCCGGGCGCACCACTCGCGGTCCTCGGCGTGGTCACCGTCGCGGCCGGCGCCTGTACGCCCCCGCTGGGGCCCACGATGCGCGCCGTGTGGAGCGAACTCCTCGACGACAGTGAGCTGTTGCGACGTGCCTACAGCCTGGACGGGGTCGCCGAGGAAGTCCTGTTCGTCTGCGGGCCGTTGGTCGTCGGCGCGCTCGTCCAGGTCCTGCCGCCCGCGGCCGGGGTGGCGCTGAGCGCGCTGCTCGTCGGGGCGGGTACCGCCGCCTTCGTCACCTCCCCGGCGGTCGCCCGGCTGCGGCCCGCGGCGGACGGGGCCGCCGGGTCCGGCGGTGCGGGGCGGGTGCGCGGCGGGCGGGCCGTCGCGCAGCCGGTGGCCGTGGCGGCCGGGGTCGGGCTGGCGCTCGGCGCCGTGGAACTCCTGGTCATGGCCTTCGCCGAGCAGCGGCACCACGGCGGTGGCGTCGTGGCCTGGGTGCTCGCGGCGCTGTCGGCGGGCAGCGCGGTGGGCGGTCTGCTCAACGGCGCCCTGACGGGCATCCCCGCGCGGGTACGGCTGTCCCTGTCGGCGGCGGCCCTGGGGCTGGTGCTGGCCGTGGCGGGACTCGCGCCCGGCCTCGGCGTGTTCACGGTGGTCGTGGCCTGCGCGGGGTTCTTCATCGCCCCGGCGCTGACGACGGCGTATCTGGTCGCGGACGAGTCCGCCCCGCCGGGCTTCCGTACGCAGGCGGGCGCGTGGGTCAACACGGCGGTGAACGCGGGGGGTTCGGGCGGTTCGGCGGCGGTGGGCGCGCTGGTGGCGCATCTGCCGCTGGCGTTGTGCTTCGCGCTGTCGGGGTCGGTGGCCCTGGCGTCCGTGGGCCTGGGGCTGTGCCTGGGGTCCACGAGCCGGGCCCGCAGGCCGTCGCCGCTGCCCGAGGGCGGGCGTCCGTAACTCGGGGTTCCGGGCCGTCGCGAGGGCGGCCCGGAACCGGTCGTCACGGTTTGCCGCGTTGCCCGCGCAAGTGGTCGGCGATCGGACGCAGGGACGCGTGCAGATGCTTCATGTCCTCGGCGGACAGCAGGTCCATGAAGTGGCGTCGTACGGAGGCGACGTGGTGGGGCGCGACCTTCGCCATCGTCTCCATGCCGTGGTCCGTGAGCACCGCGAACAGGCCTCGGCGGTCGGACTCGCAGTTCTCGCGGCGGACCAGGTCCGCGTTCTCCATACGGGTGATCTGATGCGAGAGGCGGCTCTTGGACTGGAGGGTGGCGGCGGCGAGGTCGCTCATGCGCATGCGCCGGCCCTCCGACTCCGAGAGGTTCACCAGGATCTCGTAGTCGTTCATGGTCAGACCGAACGGCTGGAGATCCCTTTCGAGCTGGTAGGTCAACAGCCTGTTGACCTCCAGGTGGGTGCGCCAGGCGCACTGCTCCGCTTCGGTCAGCCAGGGCGTGGCCGTCTCGGTGTCCATGAGTGAAGTCTACCTAAGAGGTTGAAATGTGAACTAGTGAGTGACGTTCTGGGCGCATGTTTCGACCGTCACACTTCGCAGACTATCGCTCACAGCCCGAAGCGGCGCGAGAGATCTCCGAGCTGCCCCGGCAGCCGCGTCGCCCCCTGCTGCTGCCCGTGCGACGCCCCGCCGCCCGGCACGCCGGGCTCGTTCGGCACCGCACCCCTGTCCTGCTCGGACATGAGCGTCTCCGTGGACTGGAGCAGGACCGTGCCCGCCCCGACGAACTCGAACTGATGCTCCTCCCCGGAGGCCCCGCCGATCCCCGTCAGCCCGCGCAGACCGCCCCATACGCCCCGCAGATACCCGTGGTCGTAGTGATGGCACGGGGACGGACAGTCGGCCCAGCCGACCAGGGCCTGCGGATCCACCCGGATCGGGGGCTCCATGAACACCACCGGACCGTTCGACGCGGCCACGAACTTGCCGGTTCCGATCAGCGTCAGGAACCCCGGAATGATCGACTGCTTCAGCGAGAGACTCGGCTGGAACGCGAGCAGGTTGCCCGAACGGATGGTCAGATTGCCCTCGTCCAGGTCGAACGAGTTCACGTCGAAGGCCCGGTCGGCGAGCAGCATCTTGCCCGAGCCCTGCGCCACCACCCAGTCGCTCGCGTGCAGCGGCGAGTGGAACGACGCCCGCACCAGATGCTCCAACGGGCCGTGCCCGATGCCGTTGAACTCGATCCCGCCGTAGTAGGCGATCATCTTGCCCTTCTGCAGGAACCACTGGCTCCCCTTCAACTCCACGCAGAAGGTGTAGTCGTTGACGTTGTCGTCGGCGGGCAGCGTCATCGGGTCGAAGATCACGGGGTCGGTGCCCGGGTGGCCGCTCACAGCTTCTCCTCCGACGCCTGGACGTACACCACACCGTCGCCGCTCAGCTCCAACTGGAACGCCTCGCCGGAGCCGCGGCCCACCATCTCCCGCCAACCGATCGCCGTGGAGAGCTTGTTGCGCACCTCGCCGTGGTGCGCGACATACGCCTGGGGGTCGACATGGACCGGGCGCTGCGGGGTGATCGGCACCTCGAAGACGCCGCCGTGCGCCATGACCGCGACCGCGCCGTGCCCGGCGAGGGTGGTCGTGAACAGGCCCTGGCCGGTGACCTGGCCGCGCACCATGCCCATCACGCCGCCCTGCGAGCCCATGAACATCGTGCCCTGCCGCAGCGTGCCCTCGAAGGCGAGCAGGCGGTCCGCCTCGACGTACAGCGTGTCGCCCGTCAGCTCGATCACGTGGACATGGTGGCCGCCGTGCCCGAACAGCACCGTGCCGTTGCCCTCGACCGACATCAGCGGTGTCGCCTCGTTGGCGATCCGGCGGCCGATCATCGACATGACCCCGCCCTGGCCGCCCTGGATGTCCGGGGTGAAGGAGACCTCGCCCCGGTAGGCGAGCATCGCGCCCCGCTGGCTGTACAGACGCTGCCCCGGTACGACCGTCGCCTCGATCATCTTCGCGTTGACCTCACGGAAGCCCATCTCAGAGGTCCCCCGCGATCGTGTCGCGCTCGCTGGGCTGGACGTAGACCAGTCCGTCACCCTCGAAGCGGATCTGGAAGGCCTCGCCGCTGCCCTCGCCGATGAACGTGCGGAACGTCACCCCGGACTGGAGCGTCTGCCGCAGGTTCCCCTGGTGTGCGACGTACGCCCCCGGGTCGACGGTCAGCGGGTACTGCGCGCTCACCCGCAGCACCACCGCCCGGCCGTCCGACATGATCGCCGCCTGGCCGTGGCCCTCGACGGTCGTCGTGAACAGGCCGTTGCCCTGCGAGGCGCCGCGCAGCCCGGTGAAGGTCGTGCCCGTCCGCAGACCCGCGTCCGTCGCGAGGAGGTTGCTCGACTCGACGTACAGCTTCTCCCCCTGAAGTCGCACGAGGTTGATCTCGGCGGCCCGGTCCGCGAACCAGCACGTCCCGTGCCCCTTCACCTCCATCACGGTCATCCGTTCGCCGGTGAGCCGCCGGGTCACCATCCCCCGTATCCCGTCACCGCCGCCGGTGAGCTTCTTGAACGTCATCTGCCCGTCGTACGCGACCATGGAGCCGTTCTTCGCCTTCACGGCGTCCCCGGTCATGTCGACGGCCAGGACCTTGCTGTCCTGAAGTCGGAACATCGCCACGGGGTGACGGTAGCGGCCGGGCGGGGCGGGCGGACAGGGTCCACGGGGGGATTCGGACCCTGATCCGGCCCTGAGAGGCATACGCGTCGATCCGGCCGCCCATATCCGCCCATACCCGCACCCCTGTGTCCGGCTCGCTTGGTTCCGGATGTCACAATGGGCGGGCCGCTTGTGCGCGCGTTCACAAACCGACGACTCTCCCACCGAAGGTGACCCGTGGACATAAAGACCGCCACCGCCCTCCGACGGCTCCGCCTGGTCTCGGCCCCCGAGGCCGCCTCCTTCCTCCTCCTGCTCGTCTGCTCGGTGCTCAAGCGCACCACGGACTTCAACGCGGTGCCCGTGATGGGCTCGATCCACGCGGTCCTCTTCGTCCTGTACGTGCTCTTCTGGGCGGACGCCTGGAACCGCACCAAGTGGTCCGCGAAGACCGGCATCCTCTACCTCGTCCTCTCCGCGCTGCCGACCGGCGGCTTCTTCGCCGAGCGCAAGCTGCGGCGCGAGGCCGAGGATGCCGTCATCGCCTCCCGCGCCCGTAAGGAAGGGGTCGTGAACGCGTGATCGTCGCCTTCTCCGTGACGCCGCTGGGCGTCGGCGAGGACGTGGGGGAGTACGTCGCCGACGCCGTCCGCGTCGTCCGGGAATCGGGGCTGCCGAACCGTACCGACGCGATGTTCACCTCGATCGAAGGTGACTGGGACGAGGTGATGGACGTGGTCAAGCGCGCCGTCGCGGCGGTCGAGGCGCGCGCGCCGCGCGTCTCGCTCGTGCTGAAGGCGGATGTCCGCCCGGCCGTGACGGACGGCCTCACCTCGAAGGTGGAGACGGTGGAGCGCTACCTCTCCGCGGAGTGAGCAGGGAGAACTGACAGCAAGGACCCCGGTCCCAGGAAGCGGACCGGGGTCTTGCGCTGCTCACCGCTCCCGTTCGACGTAGTCCTTGAACTGCTCCAGATCACCGCGGACGACCCGTTCGATCGCGTTCGCCTGGGCGAAGCCCTTCGGCCCGCCGAACGACTCCCGTACGGCGTCGGGTTCGTACTCGACACGCGCCTGGACCCGGGTGTTGTTCCGGTCGATCGACTGGAACGAGAGGGTGCCCTCGAGGTGCGGGCTGCCCTTGGTCTGCCACGTCATCACGCGGTCCCGGTCGCGGTCGGAGACCTCGGCCTCGAGTTCCCGCGTCGGGCCGCCGGTCTCGACGTCCAGATGGGCCCGGCCGCCGGTCTCCGTACGGGCCTCCCGTACGCCGCGCATGAAGCGCGGATAGTTCTCCACCTGATGAAGACTGTCCCAGGCGGTGTCGATCGGTACGTTGATGTCGACGTGTTCTTCGAGGGTGCTCATGGCCCACCTCCCACGCTCGGTTCATGACATCAGGCCTTCGCTTCCAGTGTGCGCCCGCTGTCGGCCGGGCGACCGCCATGCGGGACGGGGCTGACCGGCCCGTGACCGGCCGGTAAGGTCGATGCCGTGCCGAAGCCCCTCAGCCTCTCCTTCGACCCCATCGCCCGCGCCGACGAGCACTGGAAGCAGCGATGGGGAAGCGTGCCGTCCATGGCCGCCATCACCTCCATCATGCGGGCGCAGCAGATCCTGCTCGCCGAGGTCGACGCGGTCGTGAAGCCGTACGGACTGACCTTCGCGCGCTACGAGGCGCTGGTGCTGCTCACCTTCTCCAAGGCGGGCGAGCTGCCGATGTCCACGATCGGCGAGCGGCTCATGGTGCACCCCACGTCCGTGACGAACACCGTCGACCGCCTGGTGCGGTCCGGTCTCGTCGCCAAGCGGCCCAACCCCGACGACGGCCGCGGCATCCTCGCCTCCATCACCGACAAGGGCCGCGAGGTGTGCGACGCGGCCACCCGCGAGCTGATGGCGATGGACTTCGGGCTCGGCGCGTACGACGCGGAGGAGTGCGGGGAGATCTTCGCGATGCTGCGCCCGCTCCGGGTCGCCGCAGGGGACTTCAAGGACGCGTGAACCCCCGCCGGGGGTGCCGGAAGATCGCCCGAAACGGGCCGTTACGCTCGTACCCATGAAACGAAGCGTGCTGACCCGCTACCGCGTCATGGCCTACATCACCGGTGTGCTGCTGGTCCTGCTGTGCCTCGGCATGGTCGCCAAGTACGGCCTCGACATGAGCGGCGCCGCCGACCTCACCCGCGTCGTGGCCATCGCGCACGGCTGGCTCTACGTCCTCTACCTGATCTTCGCCTTCGACCTGGGCGCCAAGGCGAAGTGGCCGGTCGGCAAGCAGCTCTGGGTGCTGCTGGCGGGCACGGTCCCGACGGCCGCGTTCTTCGTGGAGCGTGCGATCAGCAAGGAGCTGGAGGCCGTCTTCGCGGAGGCGGAGCCCGCGCCCGCCAAGGCCTGACGCCCAGCTCAGCGGGGTGAGGCCCGGCGTCTGAGACCCGGAACACACCGCCGTACGGAATGCGTACGGCGGTCTCCCGTCGACATTTACTTGGACGTCCTAGTAAATTCGAGGGTATGGACGCTGACGCCATCGAGGAGGGCCGCCGTCGCTGGCAGGCCCGTTACGACGCCTCGCGCAAGCGCGAGGCCGACTTCACGACGCTCTCCGGTGACCCGGTGGAGCCCGTGTACGGACCACGGCCGGGTGACTCGTACGAGGGCTTCGAGCGGATCGGCTGGCCGGGAGAGTACCCCTACACCCGCGGTCTGTATCCGACCGGCTACCGAGGGCGGACGTGGACCATCCGGCAGTTCGCCGGATTCGGCAACGCCGAGCAGACCAACGAGCGCTACAAGATGATCCTGGAGGCCGGCGGCGGTGGCCTGAGCGTCGCCTTCGACATGCCGACCCTCATGGGCCGTGACTCCGACGACCCGCGCTCGCTCGGCGAGGTCGGGCACTGCGGGGTGGCGATCGACTCGGCGGCCGACATGGAGGTCCTGTTCAAGGACATCCCACTGGGCGACGTGACGACCTCGATGACGATCAGCGGCCCCGCCGTCCCCGTCTTCTGCATGTACCTGGTCGCCGCCGAGCGCCAGGGCGTGGACCCGGCCGTCCTCAACGGCACGCTCCAGACGGACATCTTCAAGGAGTACATCGCCCAGAAGGAGTGGCTCTTCCAGCCCGAGCCGCATCTGCGCCTCATCGGCGACCTGATGGAGCACTGCGCGAGCGGCATCCCCGCGTACAAGCCGCTGTCCGTCTCCGGGTACCACATCCGGGAGGCGGGCGCGACGGCCGCGCAGGAGCTGGCGTACACGCTGGCGGACGGGTTCGGATACGTGGAGCTGGGGCTCAGCCGCGGTCTCGACGTGGACGTCTTCGCCCCCGGCCTGTCCTTCTTCTTCGACGCGCACGTCGACTTCTTCGAGGAGATAGCCAAGTTCCGTGCCGCGCGCCGCATCTGGGCCCGCTGGATGCGGGACGTGTACGGCGCGAAGAGCGAGAAGGCGCAGTGGCTGCGCTTCCACACGCAGACCGCCGGAGTCTCGCTGACCGCGCAGCAGCCGTACAACAACGTGGTGCGTACGGCGGTGGAGGCGCTGGCGGCGGTCCTCGGCGGCACGAACTCGCTGCACACCAACGCCCTCGACGAGACGCTGGCCCTGCCGAGCGAGCAGGCGGCGGAGATCGCGCTGCGGACGCAGCAGGTCCTCATGGAGGAGACCGGCGTCGCCAACGTGGCCGATCCGCTGGGCGGTTCGTGGTACGTGGAGCAGTTGACGGACCGGATCGAGGCCGACGCCGAGAAGATCTTCGAGCAGATCAGGGAGCGCGGTCTGAGAGCGCACCCCGACGGGCGGCATCCGATCGGGCCGATCACCTCCGGCATCCTGCGCGGGATCGAGGACGGCTGGTTCACGGGCGAGATCGCGGAGTCCGCGTTCCGCTACCAGCAGGCGCTGGAGAAGGGCGACAAGAGGGTGGTGGGCGTCAACGTCGCCACCGGCTCGGTCACCGGCGATCTGGAGATCCTGCGGGTCAGCCACGAGGTGGAGCGGGAGCAGGTACGGGCGCTCGGAGGCCGGCGGGCGGCGCGTGACGACGCGGCCGTGCGTACGGCCCTGGACGCGATGCTGCGCGCGGCACGGGACGGCTCGAACATGATCGAGCCCATGCTGGACGCGGTCCGCGCGGAGGCGACGCTCGGCGAGATCTGCGGGGTGCTGCGGGACGAGTGGGGTGTGTACGCGGAGCCCGCCGGGTTCTGACCACCTCTGTGGGACGGGGCGGCGCGGTCTACGAGGCCCGTGCCGCCCCCGCCAGTCCCAGCACCAGCAGCCGCGTCAGGTCGCGTACCCATGCCTCGTCCGCCGGGCGTGCGCTGACCAGCGTGCGATGCACCACCGCGCCCGCCACCAGGTCGAAGATCAGGTCGGCCGCGCGGGAGGCGGCGCCCGGATCCCGCTCCTGGGGCAGATCGCCGCGCAGCGTGGCCCGTGCCCTGCCCTCCAGCACCAGGCGCTTCTGCCGGTCCACGATCGAGGTGCGGATACGGGCGCGCAGGGCGTCGTCCCGGATCGACTCGGCGACCACCGCCATCAGCCCGCTCTTGGCCTCCGGGCGGTCCAGGATCGCCGCGAACTGGAGGACCACGCCCTCGATGTCGGCGGCCAGGCTGCCCCGGTCGGGCAGCTCCAGTTCGTCGAACAGCTCCGCGACCGCGTCCACCACGAGTTCGTTCTTGCCCGCCCAGCGGCGGTAGAGCGTCGTCTTCGCGACCCCCGCGCGTGTCGCCACGTCCGACAGCGTCAGCTTCGACCAGCCCAGCTCGACCAGCGCCTCCCGGGTCGCCGCGAGGATCGCGGTGTCCGCGGCGGCGCTGCGAGGGCGCCCCGTTCGGGCGGCGGGCCTGCGGCTCTGCATGGCGGTGACCTTATCCGTCGGCGTGGTCGGCCGTATCTGTACGTGGTGTGAAGTGGTGAGGGAGATCACCGGCCGAGGGGGTACGGCGCCCCCTCAGGGGAGTTACGCTACGACCCGTAGCGAAAGCGTGGCGTCAAGACGACACTGACGCACGCCTGAGCGACAGCCACGCGCGCCGGGTGGGGACCCGGCGCAGACCGAGCACCGGCCGGGCACGGCCGTCACAGCGCTTTTCACAGCGGCCTGCGGAAGGGGGAGGATGTACTCATGCAGCCACGGAACATGTCCATGAGCGGAGTCGTCGACCTCGCCGCGGTGAAGGCCGCCCAAGAGGCCAAGGCGAAGGCGGAACAGGCGCGCGCCGAAGCGGCCCGGCAGGGCGGGGGAGGGGCGGTCTCCCCGGCCGATCTCGTCATCGACGTCGATGAGGCGGGGTTCGAGCGTGAGGTTCTCCAGCGCTCCACCGAGGTGCCCGTCGTCATCGACTTCTGGGCCGAGTGGTGTCAGCCCTGTAAGCAACTGAGCCCGGTCCTGGAGCGGCTGGCCACCGAGTACAACGGCCGCTTCGTGCTCGCCAAGATCGACGTCGACGCCAACCAGATGCTGATGCAGCAGTTCGGGGTCCAGGGGATCCCGGCCGTCTTCGCCGTCGTCGCGGGGCAGGCGCTGCCGCTCTTCCAGGGGGTCGCCCCCGAGGAGCAGATCCGCGCGACCCTCGACCAGCTCGTGCAGGTCGCCGAGGAGCGCTTCGGTCTGACCGGCCTGACGGTCGACGCGGACGCGGAGCCGGGCGGCGCCCAGGCGGCCCCCGAGCCCCCTGCGGGCCCCCATGACGTGCTGCTCGAAGCGGCCGTACGGGCCCTGGACGCGGGCGACCTGGGCGGCGCGGTCCAGGCGTACAAGAACGTGCTGAGCGAGGACCCGGGCAACACGGAGGCCAAACTGGGCCTGGCCCAGGCCGAGTTGCTCAAGCGGGTGCAGGGCATGGACCCGCAGCGGGTGCGCAAGGACGCCGCGGACAAGCCCGATGACGTACCGGCGCAGATCCTCGCCGCGGACCTGGACCTGGTCGGCGGTCATGTGGAGGACGCGTTCGGCCGGCTCATCGAGACCGTGCAGCGCACGGCGGGTGAGGACAAGAACGCCGCGCGGCTGAGGCTGTTGGAGCTGTTCGAGGTGGTCGGAGCCGAGGACCCGCGGGTGGCGGCGGCGCGTCGCGCGCTCGCAAGGGCGCTGTTCTGACCGCTCGTTGACCATCCCCCGGGTGAGGGATGCCCGGGTATGAGCATTGCCGACGGAGGCACACCGCGGCCGCGCTTTGCCAAATCTTGGCAATCGCGGCCGCTGTTACTTGCAGTAACTCGGGCCTGTTGACCCGTGTGCTTCTGTCCGTACTTCTTCCGTTACGTCATCTCCCGTTCCGCTACGAAGAGTTGCCGGTCGATGCCGACAAGTCGTTGTTTGGTTATCCGGCCGTTACTAGCGAGTAACGAGCCCCCTTGCGGGGGCGGCGAGAATGCACCACGATCGGCGACGCTCGGTCCATCACCGTCGCCGACCGCCAGTTGGGTCGACGGAACGTCGTGGGTCCCCACCGAGCAGGGGCCGGTGGCAGTGACACCGGGTCCTGGGCAGGGGGGTCTCCGCCATGGCGGAGCCTGTCCGACAGGTTGTGCGTGATGCGTGTCAGGCGCGACCAGTGGTTGTCGCTCGGGGGTGATCGCCGGTGATTCGGGCGCGGTTCGTGCCGTCGAGCGCGGCGCTCTTCTTCCCGAGGACGTAGCACTTCTCCCATCCCTGCCCGGCTGGGCCGCCGACCGGTAGCGAGCCGGGTCAGGAGATGTACGTCCGAGAAGGAGGAAATATGGAGTCCCAGGTGCGTGGCGGGACCAGATGGAAGCGGTTCGCTGTGGTCATGGTGCCCAGCGTGGCCGCCACGGCAGCGATAGGTGTCGCCCTCGCGCAGGGCGCTCTCGCCGCGTCGTTCAGTGTGTCGGGCCAGTCGTTCAAGGTGACGGCTGACCAGCTCGAAGGCCAGGGCTTCTCGCAGTACGGGGCCCTGGACCAGGGGGTCACCCTCGACGGCAAGCAGGCCGCCCACCCGGTCGCGGTCTCGGCGTTCAAGACTGCCACGATCAAGAACATGTGCCAGTCGGTCGTGACGCCGAACATCCCGATACTCGGCTCGGTCAGCCTGGTGCTGAAGGCGGGCGGCGGCAGCACGCCCGTCGAGGCCGACAACCTCTACATCGATGTCGAGGACCTCAACGCGGACGCTGAGTTCCACAACATCAACATCGGTGTGTCCGCCGGATCGCTCGCGGGCGGTCCTGGTCCGGGCATGAAGAAGGGCGAGGTCGACAAGGGGCTGGCCAACCCCAACGCGTTCGCCCAGCAGGCCGAGTCGGCGACGCTGAAGAACGTGAAGCAGACGGCGTGGGCGACCACCGCCGGCACCTTCAAGCTCAGCGGTCTGAAGATGTCGCTGTCCACGGGCACCAAGGAGTGCTACTAGGCACCCCGGGGCGGGTGAGCAGCCCGGTGGCCGACTCGCCCGCCCACCCCTTTCGCACCACCAGTACGTCTCACAGCAACACCGTTCCAGGGAGCTGTTTCCATGAGCGCCGAGTCGCCTGGGCAGAACGAGCACTACCTCCGAGTCATCCGGCGGAAGTTCCGTGACTGGAGGGGCACCCGTCCGTTCTGGGCCGGACTCTTCGTCCTGCTGGGCGGCTTCCCGATCATGTACTTCCCGTATGCGAACCTCCAGCTCGGGCATCTCACGCTCGCCATGTCCACCACCGCGGGGGCAGGGTCGCTCATCATCGGCGTGCTGCTCGTGGTCCTGGGCGTCAGCCTCTGGTTCCAGCGGCATGTACGGACCTTCGCGGGAGTCGCGGCGATTCTCCTCGCGTTGGTGTCCATCCCGGTCTCCAACTTCGGCGGCTTCCTGTTCGGCTTCCTGTTCGCCCTGATCGGCGGCGCGATGGCGGTCGCCTGGGCGCCGGGTGAGGCCAAGGCCGCGCCCGGTGAGCCCGAGGCGATGGCCGGCGCGCCCAAGGTGATGGCCGCGGAGCCGGCCCTCGGCGGGCGGGACAGCGGCGGTCAGGACAGCGGCGGGCAGGGCGAAGCACCCCAGGCCGCCCCCGCGCCCGAGGAAGCCGCGGACGGGGTGAGCGAGCCGAACGATCTGTCAGAAACGAGCCCGGCGAACGGGGCGAACGGGAGGCACAGTGCCGGCTGACGAGGTGGCCCGTGGGACTGATGCGGAGGCGTCCCGCGTGAGAACCGGGCCGCGCCACGCGGCCCCGAGGAAGCCGCTGTTCACCAGATTCCATATGCCCGCGGGCCGGGCGATAGCCCTGGCCGCGATGCCGACGGCGGTCCTCATGGGCCTCGGACTCAACTCCACGCTCGCCGCCGCCGACGACCACCCGGCGGCCCGGAGCCTGACCGCCGACGAGTACCAGGACTGCGTGGAGGCCCTGACCGGTGACAAGGGCACCGAGTCCCCGGACCCGTCCGCCCCCGCGTCCCCGCCCGCCTCGCCCGAGACGTCGGCCTCCGCCGGTACGGCGGACCAGGCCCCCTCGACCTCGGCGGACCAGGCCCCGGCCACTCCTGACACGGCATCGAAGAGGGCGACGGACACGGTCCCCTCGGCGGACGCGGGCGCACGCGCCAAGACCGCGCCCACCCCGGACCCCACCCCGACCCCGACGCCGGACCCGGCCCCCTCCGCCTCGGCGAGCGGCGGCAATCTGCTGGACGACCTCGGCAACGCGCTCAAGGACGCCCTCACGCCCGGCGGCGCCCCGTCGGCGAGCGACTCCCCCGAGCCGACCCCCTCCGCCACCGCGACCGAGGGCGGCACGAAGAGCGCCGCCGAGGACCCCGCCAAGACCGTCACCGGTACGGCCGACGACCCCGCGCAGGACACGACGGGCACGCCGGACCCGCAGCCCGGGACCGACGCCGAGGAGACCCCCGGCCCGACGCCCGACCCCGAGCAGCCGGACCCGTCCACGACCCCGGACCCGTCCACGACCCCGGACCCGTCCACGACCCCGAGCCCGTCCGACAGCGCGAGCCCCTCGGCGGACGAGTGCCCCGTGGCCACGGACGACAAGGGCGGTGTCGAGGACACCGTGGCGCTGCCCGACGACCCCTGGCACCTGGAGGCCAGTTCGCTGCTGCTGAAGGACGCCGACTACCAGGGCGTCGTCCAGGTCCGCACGGCGAACGGGACCGTCAAGAAGGCCCTGAAGTACGTCGTCTCGGGCGGCACCGACATCGGTGACCTGCACCAGATCGTCGACGGTCCCGGTGGCCTGAAGTACCACGTCCAGGCCGGGAAGGGCACGACGTCGACCATCCGCGACGGCGACACCGTGATGTACACGGAGAGCATCTCCGGCAATCTGTTCGGCCTGATCCCGGTCACGTTCAGCCCGGACAGCCCGCCGCCGCTGAACATCCCGCTGATCTACTTCACGAAGGTGAAGATCACCCAGGCCGGTCAGTTCGGCGGGACGCTGCATCTGCCCGGCATGCACCAGTACGTCACCGGCGCCAACTGAGCGACCTTCAAGGCCCGTTCGCGAGCCGCACAGCATCGAGGGCGCCCCCTGTCCGCAGGGGGCGCCCTCGATGTCGGTGCGTCAGTGGTTCTCGCCGCCCAGGTGGTGGACGCGGACCATGTTGGTGGTGCCCGGCACACCGGGCGGGGAACCGGCCGTGATGACCACGATGTCACCGGAGTTGAACCGCTTGAGCTTCACCAGCTCCTGGTCGACCTGGTCGACCATCTCGTCGGTGCTGTTCACGAACGGCACGACATGCGGCTCCACGCCCCAGCTCAACGTGAGCTGGTTACGGGTCGATTCGTCCGTGGTGAACGCGAGGACCGGCTGCGTCGCCCGGTAGCGGGAGAGGCGGCGCGCGGTGTCACCGGACTTGGTGAAGGCCACCAGGCCCTTGCCACCGAGGAAGTCCGCGATCTCACAGGCCGCACGGGCCACCGAACCGCCTTGCGTGCGCGGCTTCTTGCCCGGCACGAGGGGCTGGAGGCCCTTGGAGAGCAGCTCCTCCTCGGCCGCGGCGACGATCTTCGACATCGTCTTGACCGTCTCGACCGGGTACGCGCCCACGGAGGACTCGGCCGAGAGCATGACCGCGTCGGCGCCGTCCAGGATCGCGTTGGCGACATCGGACGCCTCGGCGCGCGTGGGACGGGAGTTGGTGATCATCGACTCCATCATCTGGGTCGCCACGATCACCGGCTTGGCGTTGCGGCGGCACAGTTCGATGAGCCGCTTCTGCACCATCGGCACCTTCTCCAGCGGGTATTCGACGGCCAGGTCACCGCGGGCGACCATCACCCCGTCGAACGCCATCACGACGTCCCGCATGTTCGCCACCGCCTGCGGCTTCTCCACCTTGGCGATGACCGGGACGCGGCGCCCCTCCTCGTCCATGACGCGGTGGACGTCCTTGACGTCGTCGGCGTTCCGGACGAAGGAGAGCGCGACCATGTCGCAGCCCATGCGCAGCGCGAACCGCAGGTCGTCGATGTCCTTCTCGGACAGCGCCGGGACGTTCACCGCGGCGCCGGGCAGGTTGATGCCCTTGTGGTCGGAGATGATGCCGCCCTCGACGACGGTCGTCCTGACCCGGGGGCCGTCGACGTCCAGCACCTTCAACTCGACGTTGCCGTCGTTGATCAGGACCTGGTCGCCCTTGCTGACATCGCCCGGCAGCCCCTTGTACGTCGTCCCGCAGATCGACTTGTCGCCCGGCACGTCCTCGGTGGTGATGACGAACTCGTCACCGCGCACCAGCTCCACCGGGCCCTCGGCGAAGGTCTCCAGCCGGATCTTCGGACCCTGGAGGTCGGCGAGGACACCGACGGCCCGGCCGGTCTCCGTCGACGCGCCACGGACGCGGTCGTACCGTCCTTGGTGCTCTTCGTGCGAGCCGTGGCTGAAGTTGAAGCGGGCGACATTCATGCCGGCTTCGATCAGCGCGACGAGCATTTCGTGGGAGTCGACCGCGGGGCCGAGAGTACAGACGATTTTCGAACGGCGCATGGCGCGATCCTATCGGTTTGTTTCGCTTCGGAATATTCCGTCTGACGGGCCATACAGAGCGATACAAATGGGCGGACGGTCGCTCAGACGTCAGTTCCCTTTCCGGTCAGCTTCCGATCGCCTTGCGGTCAGCTTCCTTTCCGCTTCTGATCCGCTCCGATCAGCGCATAGGTCTGTGTGGCGATCTCCCATTCCTCGTCCGTGGGCACCACCGCGACCGCCACCCGCGCGGACGCGGGCGAGATCAGCCGCGGCTCGTCGTCGCGTACGGCGTTCAGATCGCCGTCCACCGCCAGGCCCAGCCCCTCCAGGCCCGCGATGGCGGCCTGCCGTACCGGCGCCGCGTTCTCGCCCACCCCCGCGGTGAAGACGACCGCGTCCACCCGGCCGAGTACCGCGTAGTAGGCGCCTATGTATTTCCTCAGCCGATGGATGTAGATGTCGAAGGCGAGCCGTGCCTCCTCGTCGCCTTCGTCGATCCTGCGCAGGATCTCCCGCATGTCGTTGTCCCCGCACAGCCCGAACAGACCGCTCGTCTTGTTGAGGAGAGTGTCGACCTCGTCCATGGACATTCCGCCGACACGTTGCAGATGGAAGATGACGGCCGGGTCCAGATCGCCGGAGCGCGTGCCCATCACCAGGCCTTCCAGCGGGGTGAGCCCCATGGAGGTGTCCACGCACCGGCCGCCCCTGACCGCGGAGGCGGACGCCCCGTTGCCCAGGTGCAGCACGATGACGTTGACGTCCTCGGGCCGCTTGCCGAGCAGCGCGGCGGTCGCCCGGGACACATAGGCGTGCGAGGTGCCGTGGAACCCGTACCGCCGCACCCGGTAGCGGTCCGCGATCCGGGCGTCGATGGCGTAGCGCGCCGCGGACTCCGGCATGGTCGTGTGGAACGCCGTGTCGAAGACGGCGACCTGCGGCAGATCGGGGCGCAGCGCCATGGCCGTACGGATGCCGGTGAGGTTGGCCGGGTTGTGCAGCGGTGCGACGGGGACGAGCCGCTCGATCTCGGTGATGACGGCGTCGTCGACGAGGGTCGGCTCGGTGAAGAACATGCCGCCGTGCACGACGCGGTGGCCGATGGCGGCCAGGTCCGGTGAGTCGAGCCCGAGCCCGTCCCGGTCCAGCTCCTCCGCGACGGTCTTGAGAGCGGTCTCGTGGTCGGCGATCGGCCCGTTCTGCTCACGGGTCTCGCCCGTGGCGGGCACCGTGTGCGTGATCCGGGACGTCTGCTCGCCGATGCGCTCGACGAGGCCCACGGCGAGCCGGGCGTGGTCCCGCATGTCCAGGAGCTGGTACTTCAGCGACGAGGAGCCGGAGTTGAGGACGAGGACGCGGAACGGGCTCACTGGGCGGTCGCCTTCCCTTGCGGGGCCTGGGCCTGGATCGCCGTGATGGCGACGGTGTTGACGATGTCCTGGACGAGGGCGCCCCGGGACAGGTCGTTGACGGGCTTGCGCAGACCCTGGAGGACCGGGCCGACGGCGATGGCGCCGGCCGAGCGCTGCACGGCCTTGTAGGTGTTGTTGCCGGTGTTGAGGTCCGGGAAGATCAGTACGGACGCCTGTCCCGCGACCGCGGAGCCGGGCAGCTTGGTCGCCGCGACGGTGGGCTCCACGGCGGCGTCGTACTGGATCGGACCCTCGATCTTCAGATCGTCGCGGCGCCGGCGCACCAGCTCCGTCGCCTCGCGCACCTTGTCGACGTCGGCGCCGAAGCCGGACGTACCGGTGGAGTACGAGAGCATCGCGATCCGCGGCTCGACCCCGAACCGCTCGGCGGTGGTGGCCGACTGGATGGCGATGTCGGCGAGCTGCTCGGCGTTCGGGTCGGGGTTCACGGCGCAGTCGCCGTAGACGAGCACCTTGTCGGCCAGGCACATGAAGAAGACCGAGCTGACGATCTTCGCGTCGGGCCGGGTCTTGATGATCTCGAAGGCGGGCCGGATGGTGGCGGCCGTGGAGTGCACGGACCCCGAGACCATGCCGTCGGCGAGGCCCTCCTGGACCATCAGGGTGCCGAAGTAGTTCACATCGGCGACCACGTCGTACGCCAGCTCCACCGTGACGCCCTTGTGGGCGCGCAGCGCGGCGTACTTCTCGGCGAAGGTGTCGCGCAGTTCGGAGGTGGCCGGGTCGATGAGCTGCGCGTCGCCGATGTCGACGCCGAGGTCCGCGGCCTTCTTGCGGATCCGGTCGACGGGCCCGAGCAGCGTGAGGTCGCAGACGCCGCGGCGCAGCAGCACCTCGGCCGCGTGCAGCACGCGCTCCTCGGTGCCCTCCGGGAGCACGACCCGGCGCCGCGCGGAACGGGCCTGCTCGAGCAGCTTGTGCTCGAACATCATCGGGGTGACCCGGTCGCTGCTCGGCGCGGACACCCGCGTGAGGAGATCGGCGGTGTCGACGTACCGCTCGAAGAGCCCGAGCGCCCGCTCCGCCTTGCGCGGGGTGGCCGCGTTCAGCTTCCCCTCCAGGGCGAAGAGGCGGGCGGCGGTGGGGAAGCTGTTGCCGGGGACGGAGAGCACCGGGGTGCCGGGGGCGAGCCGGGAGGCGAGGGCGAGGATCTCCTCGCCGGGCACCTCGTCCAGGGTGAGCAGCACCCCGGCGATCGGCGGGTTGCCCGCGCTGTGCGCGGCGAGCGAGCCGATGACCAGGTCCGCGCGGTCGCCCGGGGTCACCACCAGACAGCCCGGGGTCAGGGCGGCGAGAAGGGTCGGCAGCATCGCGCCGCCGAAGACGAAGTCGAGCACGTCCCGCGCGAGGCCCGCGTCGTCACCGAGCACGACCCGGGCGTCCAGGGCGTGGGTGATCTGGGCGATCGTGGGGGCCGAGAGAGCGGGCTCGTCGGGCAGGACGTGACAGGGCACCGGGAGCCGGGAGTCGAGCCGCTCGGCGATCTTGTCGCGGTCCTCGGCGGCGACCCGGTTGACGATCATGGCGAGCACGTCGCAGCCCAGGCCCGCGTACGCGCGGTAGGCGTTGCGCGTCTCGGCGCGCACCGACTCGGCGCTCTGGCCGCGTCCGCCCACCACGGGTATGACGGCCGCCCCGAACTCGTTGGCGAGCCGGGCGTTGAGGGCCAGTTCGTCGGGGAGCTGGGTGTCGGCGTAGTCGGTGCCGAGGACGAGGACGACGTCGTAGTCGCGGGCCACCCGGTGGAAGCGGTCGACCAGCGTCGCGACCAGTTCGTCCGTGCCCCGCTCCGCCTGGAGCGAGGACGCCTCCTCGTACCCGAGGCCGTAGACGGTCGCCGGGTCCTGGGAGAGCCGATAGCGGGCGCGCAGCAGTTCGAAGAGACGGTCCGGTCCGTCGTCGTGGACGAGAGGGCGGAAGACCCCCACACGGTCGACCTGGCGCGTCAGGAGCTCCATGACTCCCAGCTCCACGACCTGGCGGCCGTCGCCGCGGTCGATCCCGGTCACGTACACGCTGCGCGTCACGCGTGATCTCCGTTTCGTCGCTCGGGGTGGCAGGCCTCGGGCGGGCCCCCGAGGCACTCCACGAAACCGATTCCGGACGCATGTATGGGGTGATGCGTATATGCGGTGCATATGGGGTTGTGGGTCCCGTAAAAATTCTCCCCATACGGGTGAGTGGGACCCTCTTGACAATACCCTTGGCGCTGGTTAGGGCGCCCGTCAGGGCGGTGTTGTCAGCCCACGCCACCTGCCGCTTGCCGTGAAACAATCGGACTGGGTCACCGAAATCCACAGCGAGCAGGAGAAACAGCACGATGCGCATCGGAGTACTCACCGCAGGCGGCGACTGTCCGGGCCTGAACGCAGTGATCCGGTCAGTGGTGCACCGTGCGGTCACGCATTACCGCGACGAGGTGATCGGCTTCGAGGACGGCTACCGAGGACTGCTCGACGGCCACTACCGAAGCCTTGACCTCGACGCGGTCAGCGGCATCCTGGCCCGCGGCGGCACCATCCTCGGCTCCTCACGCCTGGAGCGCGACCGTCTCCGCGAGGCCTGTGAGAACGCCTCGGACATGATCCGCGACTTCGGTATCGACGCGCTGATCCCGATCGGCGGCGAGGGCACGCTCACGGCGGCGCGGATGCTGTCGGACGCGGGCCTGCCCGTGGTCGGCGTCCCCAAGACGATCGACAACGACATCTCGTCCACGGACCGCACCTTCGGCTTCGACACCGCGGTGACCGTGGCCACCGAGGCCATGGACCGGCTGAAGACCACCGCGGAGTCCCACCAGCGCGTGATGGTCGTCGAGGTCATGGGGCGGCACGCGGGCTGGATCGCCCTGGAGTCCGGCATGGCCGCCGGTGCCCATGGCATCTGTCTGCCCGAGCGCCCCTTCGACCCCACCGATCTCGTCAAGATGGTCGAGGAACGCTTCGCCCGCGGCAAGAAGTTCGCGGTGGTCTGCGTCGCCGAGGGCGCGCACCCCGCCGACGGCACGATGGACTACGGCAAGGGCGAGATCGACCAGTACGGCCATGAGCGCTTCCAGGGCATCGGCACCGCGCTGGCCTACGAGCTGGAGAGACGGCTCGGCAAGGAGGCCCGGCCGGTCATCCTCGGCCACATCCAGCGCGGCGGCACACCGACCGCGTACGACAGGGTGCTGGCGACGCGCTTCGGCTGGCACGCGATCGAGGCGGCGCACCGCGGCGAGTTCGGCAAGATGACCGCGCTGCGCGGCACGGACGTGCAGATGGTGCCGCTGGCGGAGGCGGTGACCGTGCTGAAGACGGTCCCCAAGGACCGGATGGACGAGACGGAGTCCGTCTTCTAGGGCTTCTGGAGCTGCTGGGGCTTCCGGGGCTTGTGGGGTCCGTTCTCATCCCTTCATCGCCCCGCCCAGCGCGAACCCCCCGCCCAGTCGTCGTGCGATGAGGACGTACAGCAGGATCACCGGGGTCGAGTAGATGACCGAGAACGCGGCCAGTTGGCCGTAGGCGACCATGCCGCGGTTGCCGAAGAACTCGTTGATGCTCACCGACGCGGGCATCTGGTCCGGGGTGAGCAGCAGCATGAAGGGGACGAAGAAGTTCCCCCACATCATCACGAACGAGAAGACGGTCACCACCGCCGCGCCCGGTGCCATCAGCGGCAGCACGATCCGTACCAGCGACTGCGCCGAGTTCGCGCCGTCCGTCCACGCCGCCTCCTCCAGCTCCTTCGGCACGCTGTCCATGAAGTTCTTCATCAGCCAGATGGCGAAGGGGAGTTGGGAGGCCGCGAAGAAGAGGACGGTCCCCTGCAAGGTGTCGATCAGGTTCACCCGGACGTACAGGGCGTACACCGGCACCATGATCGCGGTGATCGGCAGGCTCGTCGCGAACAGGATGGTCAGCAGGAACGGCCGGTTCAGCCGGGAGGGGAAGCGGGAGAGCGGGTAGGCGGCCAGCGCCGCGCACACCACCGTCAGCAGGGTTCCCCCGCCGCACAGGAGCAGGCTGTTGAGCAGGGGGGTGAAGGTGATGTCCGGCTTCAGCACGGCGGTGAAGTGGGCGAGGGTGAGCCCGTCGGGGGCCTTCACCCGCAGATCCGCGTGCGGATCCACCGAGGACAGGATCACCCAGGCCAGCGGCAGCACGAACGTCGCCGCCACCACGAGGAGTCCGGCGTCGGCCGCCAGTCGGCGGCCGGTGCGGCGGGACGCGAGCGGGGAGGCCATCTCACACCTCCGTACGCAGCAGCCGCAGATACACGAGCGCGAACAGCGAACCGACGAGCAGAAGCAGCAGTGCCACCGCCGTGCCGTAGCCGATCATGCTGTTCTGGAAGGCCTGTTCGTACATGAACAGGGGCAGCGTCTGGCTCTTGTTGCCCGGACCGCCGCGGGTCATCACCCAGATCAGCCCGAAGACCGAGAGCGTCTGCAAGGTGTTGAGCATCAGGTTCGTGCCGATCGAGCGGCGGATCATCGGCAGCGTGATGTGCCACAACCGACGCGGACCTGACGCGCCGTCAACCTCCGCCGCTTCCGTGATCTCCTTCGGGATGTCGTCGAGCGCCGCCGAGTACACCAGCATCGAGAACGCCGTGCCGCGCCAGACGTTCGCGAACGAGACCGCCAGGATCGGCAGGGTGAACAGCCAGTTCTGGCGCGGGAGATGGAGCCAGTCCAGGACCGCGTTCAAGGTGCCCTCCCGGCGGAAGAACGCGTAGAGCAGGAACCCCGCGACCACTTCGGGCAGTACCCACGCCGTGATCACGATGCCGCCCGTCAGCGTCCGCACCGGCTTCGAGGCCCGCCGCATGAGCGAGGCCAGCGCCAGGCCCAGCGTGTTCTGGCCCACCAGCGAGGACAGGACCGTGAACACCAGCGTCAGCCATACGGCGTTGAGGAACGCCTCGTCCCGGAACGCGGTACGGAAGTTCGCGAGGCCGACGAAGGAGGAGTGGGCCTGCCCGGTCAACTGCAGATCCGTGAAGGCGATGTACGCGCAGTACGCGATCGGGCCCGCCAGGAACAGGAACAGCAGGACCACGGCCGGGGCGACCGGCAGCGCACGCGTCAACGAGCGGCGGCGGACGCCCCGTCGGACCGGGGCGGTGGTGTCCGTCGCGGCGCTCATGGGCCGGTCACCTGGTTGCCGGTGGCCGCCTTGAGGGCCTCGTCGTAGTCGCGCGCCGCCTTCTCCACCGACGCGTCACCCGTCGTCACCCCCTCCATGGCCTCCTGGACGGCCGTGGAGACCTTGGGATAGGCGGGGTACGCCGGGCGGTAGTGCGTCGTGCTCACCAGGTCCGTGAAGAACTTGATCCCGGGCTGTGCGCTCGCGTACGACGGGTCCGCGGCCACGTCCTCGCGGACCGCGATACCGGAGCTGGCGATGTACCACTTACGGGCGTTCGCCTCCGTCTGCATCTGCTCGATGAACCTGAACGCCAGGTCGGGGTTGCCCGCCTTCGCGGGGATCGACCAGGTCCAGCCGCCGGACACGCTCACCTTGCCGGGGGCCTGGCCGTGCTGGGTGGGCATGGCGGCGAGCCCCAACTTCTTCGACCAGTCGGGCCATTCGTGCCCGCTGCCCGGCAACCAGTCCTGCGGCAGCCACGATCCGTCCAGCGCGATGCCCAACTTGCCCTTGGGGAGCAGCTCACCGCGGACGATCGTCTGGATGTTGGGGTCGAGGGCCTGGGAGACGTCCGGGCCCAACTTCTCCTGGTAGACGGTGCGGACGAACGCGAGCGCGTCCTTGAAGCCCTGGCCCGCGGTGCGCCACTTCTTGCTCGTCCTGTCGTAGAGCGGGTCGGACGTGCCGTCGCCCGTGCCGTACAGGAGCATCTCGAAGCCCTGCATGGTGGCGGCCTCACCGGCGGGCTTGCCGGTGTAGACGTTCAGGGGCGTGACATCGGGGACCTTCCGCTTGATCGCGCGCGCCGCGGCCAGCACGTCGTCCCATGTCTTCGGCTGCCAGTCCACGGGCAGCCCGGCCTTCTCGAAGATGCCCTTGTCGAACCAGAGGCCGCGGGTGTCGGTGCCGTCCGGGACGCCGTACGTCTTCCCGTCCTCGGCCCGCGCCGCCGTCTTCGCGGTGTCGATGAACCGGCCCCAGTCCTTCCACTTGGCCAGATAGGGGTCGAGGGGCCTCAAGTAGCCGCTGGTGATGTCCGAGTTGATGAGGAAGGTGTCCTCGTAGACCAGGTCCGGGGCGGTCTTCGGGGACCGCAGCATCTGCTGGACCTTGGTGTAGTACTCGGAGTCCGGCGCCTTGATGGGGATCAGCCGGACCTTCTTGCCGGGGTTCGCCTTCTCGAACTGCTTCTTCACCGCGGCGAGATAGTCGTCCGTGACATGGATCGAGTTGTCCGTGGACTGCTTGAAGGACACCTTCACGGTGTTCGCGTCGCTGCCGGAACCGGAGCCGCAGGCACTGAGAGCGGTGGCGGCGACCGCGAGCGCGACGAGCGCGGTGAGCGGGGGAGCGGAGCGGAAGCGGGAGCGAGAGTTGGCGGCGGTAGAGCGGGAGTTGGCGGCGGTGGAGCGGGAGCGGGCGTCGGTGGGGCGCACGGGCACGACCTCCTACGAGCTCACGTCGTTGTGGCCGGGATGGCTGCTCGGTGAACGTAAGAGGGGTGCTCTGGTCAGGTCAATGTGTGTGCGGCGGCTCGTGGGGGCACGGAGGTCGCGCCGTACGGCGGCTGGGGCCCACGCGGATCAACAGCTCCTGATCCAGCGGTACATCAGCTCCGGCCGCCCCACCTGCCCGTACAACGGACTCCGTCCGGCCCGCCCCGTCTCCACCAGGTGTTCCAGATACCGCCGGGCCGTGATCCGGGAGATGCCCACGCTCTCGCCGACCCCCGAGGCGGTGAGCCCCTCCTCGGCACCCCGCAGCGCCTCCGTCACCCGCTTCAGCGTCGGCGCGCTCAGTCCCTTCGGAAGCGCCGAGGGACCCGGTGCCCGCAGGGTCGCCAGCGCGCGGTCCACCTCGTCCTGACCGCTCGCCTCGCCCGCCGTCCCCCGGAACGCCGCGTACCGCACCAGCCGGTCCCGCAGCGTCGAGAACGTGAACGGCTTCAGCACGTACTGCACGACCCCCAGCGAGACGCCCTCACGCACCATCGCCAGATCCCGCGCGGAGGTCACCGCGATGACGTCCGCGTGATACCCGGCCGCCCGCAGCGTCCGCGCGAGATGCAGACCGTGCACATCCGGCAGATGCAGATCGAGCAGCAGCAGGTCCACCTGGATCCGGTCCAGCATGCGCCGCGCCTCCGCGCCCGTGTGCGCCTTGCCGACCGCGACGAAGCCCGGCACCCGGCCGACGTACAGCACATGGGCGTCGGCGGCGACCGGGTCGTCCTCCACGACGAGGACGCGGATGGGCTCGGTCATACGTCACCTCCGTGCGGGGCAGCCCCGGTCACCGGCTCCGCCGCCGGGACCGCCCCCACCGTAGGCAACGGCAGCCGCGCCTCGAACGCGGCCCCGCCTTCGGCCGCCTCCGCCACCGTGAGGGAGCCCTCGTGCCGCAGGACGGTCTGGCGGACCAGGGCGAGGCCGAGGCCCCGGCCGCCGGTACCGCTCGCCGCCTTCGTCGACCAGCCGCGCTCGAACACCGCCTCGGCGTGCGCGGGGTCCACCCCGGTCCCCGTGTCCGCGACGCGCAGCACCAGCTCGGGCCCCGCCGAGTACGCCGTCACCGTGACCCGGGCGCCCACCGAACCCTGCGCCGCGTCCACCGCGTTGTCGATCAGGTTGCCGAGGATCGTGACCAGGTCCCGGGCGGGCAGCGCCTGAGGCAGCAGCCCGTCGTCGATCCGGCTGTCCGGTGACACCACCAGCTCCACGCCCCGCTCGTTCGCCTGCGCCGCCTTGCCCAGCAGCAGGGCCGCGAGGACCGGCTCGTCGACGGCCGCGACCACCTGGTCCGTGAGGGCCTGCGCCAGCTCCAGCTCGGCGGTGGCGAACTCGATCGCCTCCTCCGTACGCCCCAGCTCGATCAGCGAGACGACCGTATGGAGACGGTTCGCCGCCTCGTGCGCCTGCGAGCGCAGCGCCTGGGTGAAGCCCCGCTCCGAGTCCAGCTCGCCGATCAGCGACTGGAGCCGGGTCACATCGCGCAGGGTGACCACCGTGCCGCGCTGCTCGCCGCCGGAGACCGGGGACGTGCTGACCATCAGGACGCGTGTCGCCGTCAGATGCACCTCGTCGGCCCGTGGCGCGGAGGACAGCAGCGCGCTCGTCAGGGGCACCGGCAGGCCGAGGTCCGCCACCGAGCGGCCCACTACCTCACCGCTCACCCCGAGCAGCTCCCGGCCGCCGTCGTTGATCAGGGCCACCTGGAACCGGCCGTCCAGCATCAGCAGCCCCTCGTGCACGGCGTGCAGCGCGGCCTGGTGGTAGTCGTGCATACGGCTCAGCTCGGTCGCGTTCATGCCGTGCGTGGAGCGGCGCAGCCGCGCGTTGATCACGTACGTGCCGATGCCGCCCAGCAGCAGGGCGCCGCCCGCGACCACGACCAGGGTCGTCACCTGCTCCTGGAGCTGGGCCGACACCGCCTCCACCGTGATGCCCGCGCTCACCAGGCCGACGATCCGGCCGTGGTCCCGGATGGGCGCGACCGCCCGGACGGACGGGCCCAGCGTCCCGGTGTACGTCTCGGTGAAGGCCTCGCCCTTCAGCGCGTCGGCGGTGTGACCGAGGAAGCGCTCACCGATCAGCGAGGCGTTGGGATGGGTCCAGCGGATGCCCTGCGGATCCATGATCGTGACGAAGTCCACGCCCGTGTTCCGCTGCACCTGGAGCGCGTACGGCTGGAGCGTGCGCGACGGGTCGGGGGTGCGGATCGCCGCCCGTACGGAAGGGGAGTCGGCGAGCGAGCGGGCCACCGCCATCGCCTGGCGGCCGGCCGCGGTGCGGGCCTGGTTGTGGTCGTTGACGAAGGTGAAGAGCGCGTATCCGGCCACGAGCACCGCGATCAGTACGGCCTGCATCGCGAAGAGCTGGCCGGCCAGGCTGCGGGGTCTTCGGGGGTGGGGCACACGCATGAGTCAAGTCTGCCTCGCCGTTCTGGCTGGTTATGTCGGTGTGAACTAAATGAACAGAAGCGTGACCGCCTTCACAGGGCGGGAGATAGTCGCCCCATCCCCCCAGGAGCGCTCCGCTTCCCGGCCCGCCGGGAAGGCGCTTCTGGTCTGCCGGGTACGCGCCTTCTGGTCAGCAGGAAGCACGTCTTCCGGTCTTCCGGGAGCACGCCTCCCGGTCCCCCCGGGAGCCATGTCTCCCGGTTTCCCCCGGGCGTGAGCCGCACGCCTGACGATCCGACGACGACGTCGAGGAGGGCAGTCGTGTCCAGCACACCCCAGGCGGCACCTGCCGCGCCCGCAGCCAAGCGGGACCGCACCCACTATCTCTACATCGCGGTGATCGCCGCCGTGGTGCTCGGAATCGCCGTGGGCCTTCTCACGCCGGACTTCGCCAAGGAGCTGAAGCCGGTCGGCACGGGATTCGTGAACCTGATCAAGATGATGATCTCGCCGATCATCTTCTGCACGATCGTGCTGGGCGTCGGTTCCGTGCGCAAGGCCGCGCAGGTCGGCAAGGTGGGCGGGCTCGCCCTCGGCTACTTCATCACCATGTCGTTCGTCGCGCTGGCCATCGGCCTGGTCGTCGGCAACCTCGTGCACCCCGGCAGCAACATGCACCTCACCGAAGCGGTGAAGGGCGCGGGCCAGGCCCAGGCCCAGGCGGGGTCGGAGGGCCCGGTCGACTTCATCCTCGGCATCATCCCGACCACGCTCGTGTCGTCCTTCACCGAGGGCCAGGTCCTCCAGACCCTGCTGGTCGCCCTGCTCGTCGGGTTCGCGCTCCAGGCCATGGGCCGCAAGGGCGAGCCGATCCTGCGCGGGGTGGAGCACATCCAGCGGCTGGTCTTCCGCGTCCTCGCCATGATCATGTGGGTCGCCCCGATCGGTGCCTTCGGCGCCATGGCCGCCGTCGTCGGTGAGACGGGCCTCGACGCCCTGAAGGCGCTCGCCGCGATCATGTTCGGCTTCTACGTCACGTGTCTGCTGTTCGTGATCGTGGTGCTCGGCGCCCTGGTCCGGCTGGTCACCGGCGTCAACATCTTCCACCTGCTGAAGTACCTGGGCCGCGAGTTCCTGCTGATCCTGTCGACGTCGTCGTCCGAGTCCGCGCTGCCCCGGCTGATCGCGAAGATGGAGCACCTCGGCGTGAGCCGTCCGGTCGTCGGTATCACCGTGCCGACCGGCTACTCCTTCAACCTCGACGGCACGATGATCTACCTGACCATGGCGTCGCTGTTCATCGCCGACGCCATGGACCAGCCGCTCTCCATCGGCCAGCAGATCACGCTGCTGATCTTCATGATGATCGCCTCCAAGGGCGCGGCCGGTGTCACGGGCGCGGGTCTCGCGACCCTCGCCGGTGCCCTCCAGTCCCACAAGCCCGCGCTGGTCGACGGCGTCGGCCTGATCGTCGGCATCGACCGCTTCATGAGCGAGGCCCGCGCCCTCACCAACTTCGCGGGCAACGCCGTCGCCACGCTGCTGATCGGCACCTGGACCGGCGGGGTCGACAAGGACCGCGTGCGCCGGGTGCTCGCCGGTGAACTGCCCTTCGACGAGAAGACCCTGCTGGACGACTCCGAGGACGACCACGACGCGGCGTCCGAGAAGGAGCTGGCCAAGGCCTGAGCCTTCCCGCCGATTTCGACCCCTCCGGCAGCAACGCCTGCTTCCGGAGGGGTCTTTCAGTTACCGGCCGCCGACGTCAGCTTCGCCACCAGTCCGGTGGCCCGTGAGGCGGGTACCCCCGCCGTGGTCAGCAGCGTGACCGCGGCGGAGGGGCCCGCCTCACGCGCGCTCAACAGGCCCTCGTTCACCGCCTCCATCAGCGCGAACAGCATCTGCTCGTGTACATACGCCAGCGCGGGCGGCGGCAGCGGCGACGCGAACACGCCCTGCTCCAGACCGCGGGTCAGCACGTCGGCACACGCCGCGCGGACCGGCGCCAGCCGCTCGCTGATGCCCTGTACGGTGACGCTGCGCTGGGCGAGGGCGACCAGGATCCGGTAGCGGTCGGCGACCTCCCACACCCCGAGCGTCGAGCGGGCGACCGCCTCCGCCGGGTCCGCGATCCCCTCGCGGCCCGCCGCGTGCGCCGCCGCGACGGCCTCCACCGCGCCGTCGACAAGCGTGCTGATCAGCGCCTCACGGCTCGGGAAGTGCCCGTACACCGTGCGGCGTACGACGCCCGCGGCCCGTGCGATCTGGTCCATGGACGCGTCCGGGTCGCGCAGCAGCTCGGCGAGCGCGACCTCCAGGATGCGGCGGTGGTTGGCACCGGCCCGGCTGGCGTTACCCGTGGTCATGGCTGCCATTGTGCACGCCCTTTCGCTGCGTCCCCATGCCTCCCCAAGACCTCCACTTCCTTGAGTTGCACAGTACTGTGCAACGTCGTACATTGCACATCGTTGTGCAATTGCACGGTGCTGTGCAAATCGAAGCGCCGTACCCGCCGGGAAGCGCCGTACCTGCCGGAACGCGCATCCCGTGGCCGCCGGAACGCGCACCCCGTGCACGCCGGAACGAGCGAAGAGAAGAGGAAGGGACCCGCACCCATGCGTCTCGTCATCAAGGAACCGGTCGAAAGGACGGGTCGGCCCTACGCCCGGCGCTGGTGGGCGCTGCTCGTCCTGTGCCTGAGCCTGCTGATCATCGTGATGGCGAACACCGCCCTCACCGTCGCCGCGCCCGACATGACCCGCGACCTCGGCCTCTCCAGCGCCGACCTCCAGTGGGTCATCGACGGCTACACCGTCCCGTACGCCGCGCTGATGCTGCTGCTCGGCGCGATCGGCGACAAGTACAGCCGCCGTGGCGCGCTCGTCCTCGGTCTGCTGGTGTTCGCCGGTGGCTCCGTCTTCGGCTACCTCGCCGACAGCTCCGAGACCGTCATCGCCGCGCGTGCGGTCATGGGCGTGGGCGCCGCGCTGATCATGCCCGCCACGCTCTCCCTGCTCGCCGCGACCTTCCCGCGCGCCGAGCGCGCCAAGGCGATCACCCTGTGGACCGCCACCGCCGGACTCGCGATCGCGGCCGGTCCGGTCGTCGCGGGCGCGCTGCTGAAGGACCACGGCTGGGCCTCGACCTTCCTGATCAACGTGCCGATCGCCGCCGTCGCGCTGGTCGCCGCCTTCGTCCTGGTCCCGCCGTCCAAGGCCGGTCACCACGACCGCATCGACTACGTCGGCGGTCTGCTCTCCGTGGTCTGGGTCGGCGCACTGGTCTTCATGATCATCGAGGGCCCGCACTTCGGCTGGGACACCAAGGCGATCACCGCCGCGGTCGTCGCGGGCGCGGGCCTGCTGGCCTTCGTCCTGTGGGAGCTGCGCCACCCGCGCCCCATCCTCGACGTCCGCCGCTTCACCAACCGCCGCTTCGCCGGGGCCAACCTCGCCGTCGCGCTGTTCTTCCTGGCCGTCTTCGGCGCCTTCTACTACCTCACGCAGCACCTCCAGTTCGTCCTCGGCTACGACGCCCTGGCGACCGGCGTACGCATGCTGCCGCTGGCCGGCGCGGTCTTCGTCGGCTCGGCGCTGACCGGGTACCTCACCCCGCGGGTCGGCATGAAGTGGACGGTCAGCGCGGGCATGGTCGGCGGCACCGTGGCCCTCGCCCTGCTGACCCAGGTGGACGCCTCGTCCGCGTACGGCGACCTCGTGGCGCCCCTGGTGATCCTCGGCCTGGCCATCGGGCTCGCCCTCTCGCCCTGCACCGACGCGATCATGGGCGCCTTCCCGGAGTCCGAACTCGGCGTCGGCGGCGCCGTGAACGACACCTCGCTGGAGCTGGGCGGCTCGCTCGGCATCGCGATCCTCGGTTCGCTGCTCGCCACCTCGTACTCCGACCACCTCTCCGACGCCACCACCGGCAGCAAGCTCCCGGCGAGCGCCCTGGCCACCGCGCAGGACTCGGTCGGCGCCGGATACGCCGTCGCGCAGGGCATCGGGGACAAGGCCCGGCAGCTCGCGACGCAGGCCGCGCAGGCGACCGACCCCCAGCAGGCCGCGCAGCTCAAGGCGCAGGCGGGTCAACTCGCCCAGGGCGCCCAGCAGATGAAGGACGCGGTCGGCGCGTCCTTCGCGGACGCCGTCGCCCACACCAGCCTGATCGGCGCCGTGATCCTCGGCGTGGGCACGCTCGTCGTGGCCCTGCTGCTGCCCCGCGGCAACAAGGCCAACGCCATGGCTGAGCTGGTCGCGGAAGGGACGGACGAGACGGACAAGGCGAACGAACGGGTGACCGTGGGCTGAGCCACGACTCGTCGTCGGACGCACCGCGCGCCCCCGCCTCGGACCGGACCGGTCCGAAGCGGGGGCGCGCGTAGGTGTGTTACGAGGCGTACCGCTTACGCCTGTCGGGCCGTCCGGCGGTGGTGACCGTCGCAGTCGCGTCCGCCGTACGTCTTCTTGTGGCCGCCGTGCTGCTTGCGGCAGTGCTCCTTCTTCTTCTCCACCGTGACCGTGACGGTGGCGGTGGCCGTGTTGCTGGTGACCCGGTTGCCGTTCGGCTCGATCGCCGTCGCGTGCGCGGTGTTGGTGACCTCGCAGCGCATGACCTGGTGCTTGCCCTTGCCGTGGTCCCCGCCGCGCTCCTCGGCCGTCTTGCACGGGGTGACATCGGACCGGGTGATCGTGTGCGTGCCGGTGCAGGTGGTGCTCTCGCCGGGGGCGAGGGAGGTCGCCTCACACGTCACGTGCTGGACCAGATCGTCCGTGACCGTCACGTCGTGCAGCGTGGTGCTGCCCGTGTCGGTGACGGTGTAGGCGTACTCGACCCGGTGCCCGACACGGAACGGCCCCTTCGAGACGACCCGCTTGGTCAGGGTGAGTTCGGCCACCGGTACCACCTCGACGGTCACCACGGCCACTTCGGACACGGAGGCCGGGCAGTCCGCGTTCCCCAGGTACCGGGCGGTGATCCGATGCGTGCCCAGGCGGAGGTCCGTCGTGGTGACCGTCGCAGTGCCCTGCGGGTCCAGCGTGGCGGTGCCGATGAGGGTGTCGTCGTCGAAGAACTCGACGGTGCCGGTGGGCGTGCCGGTGGTGCACGTCACGTGCGCGGTGAGGGTGACCGGCTCGCCGGGGGTGGCCGTGGTCGGGGTGGCGGTGAGCGTGGTGGTGGTCTCCGCCCGTACGGCGAGCGCCAGGCTGTGCCCGTACCCCGCGGCGACCGCGGTGGCGCGGACGTCCGGGGGTAGGAGCATCTCGACCGGCGTCAGGCGGTTGACGGTGGTGCCGTCCCCCAACTGCCCGAAGATGTTGTACCCCCAGCCGAGGATGCGGCCGTCGGACGTGACCGCCAGACTGTGGTACGAACCGCCGGTGACGGCGGTGACGCGCGTGCCCGCGGGGAGGAGCACCTCGACCGGCGTGCTGCTGTTGACGGTGGTGCCGTCTCCCAACGCCCCGTTGATGTTGAGGCCCCAGGCGAGGACGCGGCCGTCGGAGGTCACCGCCAGACTGTGCTGGCCGCCCCCGGCGATGGCGGTGATCTGAACACCGGCCGGAAGGAGCGTCTCGACGGGCGTGTTCCTGTTGGTGAAGGTGCCGTCCCCCAACTCACCCTCGGTGTTCAGGCCCCAGCCGAAGACACGGCCGTCGGACGTCAACGCCAGACTGTGGTAGCCACCACCGGCGATGGCGGTGACCTGAACGCCGGCCGGAAGGAGCGTCTCGACCGGCGTGTTGCGGTCGGTGAAGGTGCCGTCCCCCAACTGCCCCCGGTCATTGAGGCCCCAGGCGAGGACGCGGCCGTCGGACGTCAGCGCCAGACTGTGGTTGTAGCCGGTGGCAATGGCTGTCGCCCGGGTGCCCGCGGGAAGGTGCACCTCGACCGGCGTGCTGGTGTCGGCGTTGGTGCCGTTCCCCAACTGCCCCCAGAAGCCGGCCCCCCAGGCGAAGACGCGGCCGTCGGAGGTCAACGCCATACTGTGCACTTCACCGCCCGCGACCGCGGTGGCCCGGACGCCCGCGGGAAGGTGCACTTCCACCGGCGTGCTGCGGTTGACGGTGGTGCCGTCCCCCAACTGCCCGTGGTCGTTGAACCCCCAGGCGAGGACGCGGCCGTCGGAGGTCACCGCCAGACTGTGGAAGTCACCGGCGGCGATGTCGGTGAGCCGCGTACCGGCGGGAAGGTGTACGTCGACGGGCGTGGTGGTGGCGGTGGTGGTGCCGTCCCCCAACTCGCCGTAGACGTTCCAGCCCGTGGCCAGAGCGACATCGGTCGGCGGGGACTGTTGCGCGCTCGCGGACGGGGCGGCCAGCCCGGTCAGGCAGAGCGCCGCGACCAGCGTGGCCACCATCGCCGTCAGCGCGCCGCGCGCCCGGCCTCCCGGCAGCGTGCGCGGTGTGCGCGGGACGTCAGGCGTACCCGGTGTACCCGGTGCGCCGGATGTTCTCGGAGGTCTCGATGTGCTCGGAGGTCTCAGGGAATCGAAAGGGAATCTCACGCCCCTCTCCTACCGACCCCGCGCACCACCCCTCGGCCGACACCCCGGACCACCGGCCGAAACCCCCCGGCCGGCGCTACCCCGCGCCGCCGCTGGAGGAGTTGGCGCGGCCGGTCAGCGGGCGTGCTCGCAGAGGTCGTCCACCCTGCTCCCCGGTGGCGCCAACTCCTTCTCCGTAGAGGTGAGTTCGCGGCCCGCGAGAGCGCACACGCGGTCGGTCCAGTCCGCCGGGTCGAGGGAGATCAGCCGGGCGTCGCCGCCGTCGACGTAGGCGAGCCGTCCACCGTCCGAGGTCAGGTCGCTGGTCGCGCCGTAACCGGGCATGAAGTGGTACTTCTCGCTGCGGTCATGGACGTCCCACACGGTGAACTCGTTCGTCGGGGCCTGTGTCCCGAGGGTGTCCGCCGAGAAGAACGCGCCGAGCCAGTAGACGCCGTCGTACGTCAGGGGCTCACGCCACTTCTTCCCGGTCATGTCCCACAGCCTGACCATGCCACCGTGTTCCAGGACGGCCAGCAGATCGCCGGTGGGCGCGAACCGGACGTCCTTGACCGAGCGGTAGCCCTGCTTCCTGCTGAGTGTCTCGACCGACCTGCCCTTGTCGAAGTCCCAGATCTCGATCCGCCCGTAGTCCGCGGTACGGACGGCCGCCTGTGGATGGCCGGGGCGCGCCGTGGCGAAGGTGTTCGCGGCGGCGTTCGCGATCTCGGCCGGGTCCTGGTGCGCCGGGTGGTACACCTCGCCCGCGATCCGCCCGGTCGACAGCCGCCACCGACTGACGTACGACATCGCGGAGATCACGGCGTGGTCGTCGTCCTGGAAGGACACGTTCACCCAGGCCGGGGTGAGACCGGTCTTCTTGTCCGCGCCCGCCCCGTCGACCCCCGGGGGCGTCGGCAGGTCGAACCGGCGGTCCTCGGTGAGCGCCGGGCTTCCGGAGGCGTCGGTCAGCCGCCACACCAGGACGGAACGGCCGTCGGCGGACACCGTCAACAGCCGCTTGCCGTCCGGGGTGTACGACGCGTACTGCTGCGCCAGGGTGCGTGACGGGCGCGCCTGGCCGAGCAGCCGGTGCGAGGTCAGGTCCCACAGACGCAGAGCCGTGCCGTCCGTGCTGACGGAGGTGATCCGGCGGTGGTCGGCGTCGATCGTCCTGATCCGGCTGAGCAGCATGTCACTGTCGAAGGCGGTCGGTACGCGGACCCGTGCGGTGACGACGCTGCCGCCGGTCGTGACCGTGGCCCGTAACGCGTCCGGCGGCCCGGTGAACGCGACCGCGGGCACCTGTGCCTGACCGGTGACGACCTGGTCCTGCTGGGCGGGCGCGGGCAGTTCGAGGAGACCGGGCCGCCCCTTGTCGATGTCCAGCACCAGGAACTGGTACCGGCTCAGTGTCGTCCCCACGCGCCGGGCGGGGTTGAGCAGATAGCGGCCCGTGCGGTCCAGGCGGGGCGTGTACAGCGGGCAGAGCAGGCCGAGGACCCGGTTGTCGTAGGAGCGCCGTACCTTCGGTGTGCCCGAGAGGTCCCACGCTTCCAGGATCCCCTCGGGCGTGCACCGGACGAGCGTGCCGCCGTCGCCGCTGACTGTGACGCGACCCGTCGTCCCCGTACCCCACGGGGTCCGCCGCTGTCCGCTGCCCAGCCGCCAGGTCACGAGTCGGCCCGCCGCGTCCTCGGCCGCGTCGCGCGGGGTGAGCCGGCCGATGACGGTGTCCTCGTCGGGGCCGAACCACGCCTGGGTCACTTCCCAGCCGTCGGGGGCGGTGAGGGCCTTGCCGAGACGCCGACCGCCCTCGACCCGCCAGACGAGCACCCCCTCGCCGGGGACGGCGGCGAGCACCCGCCGCCCCGTGGCGTCGAAGCGCAGATCGGTGGCCGCACGGGGGTTGCGGCGCACGTCCTCGTTGCCGCGCAGGGAGGTGTTGCGCCAGGTCTTCCCCGTACGGAGGCCCAGGGACACATGGCCCCAGTCCGAGGCGCGGGCGGAGACGGATCCGTCGGGCGAGAGCCTCAGCAGAGCGGTGCCGTTGCCCTGCACCAGCGAACGCTTTGCCGTCCGCGCGCCGCCGCTGTCCAGATCGAGGTCGACCGTCTCGCCGCTGCGCAGCAGCGTGTGCATCCGGCGGCCGTCCTCGCTCACGGCGATGTCCTCGACCTCGCCCAGACCGTCGAGTACCACATGGTCGACGTTCCGCGTCCGCAGATACTGCGCGATCAGGGCGGACCTGGCCTCGGCCCCGTCCGCGGTCGCGTAGGCGGCAGCGCTGAAGAGCCCGGACGTGGTCAGCGAGACGTCGTCCAACTGCTCGGCCTGCGACGCCAGTTGATCGGAGGCGGCCCGCCGGAGCTGCGAGTCCAGCTCGTGGTTCTTGGCGACGTACAGAAGCGCGACGACCAGGACGACCGCGGTGGCGGCGGCCAGCAGCCCGGTGAGCGCCCTCTTGATCCGCCGGTTCACCGCTACGGCGCGCGCCGCCGCGGCCCGCCGTCGCTCGCTCTCCTCGACGAACCGCCGTTCCTCCGCGGTGAGTTCATCGGGCCGCTCGGCCAGCATGCGCCTGGCCTCTTCGAGTCGCTCTCCGGCGAGGAGCTGCTCCGCCTCCTGTCCGGCGCCGCGCCAGTTGTCGATGGCGTGCCGCAGTTCCGCGCGCCAGGCGAGGAACTCACGGTTGCGGGCGACCTGTTCGGCGAGCGTCGGCCAGGCCGTGATCAGCGCCTCGTGTGCCAGCTCGACGGTCTGGCCGTGCTCCGGGTCCGTGCCGAGAACGAGGATCCGTCCGCGGGCCAGCGCCTCGGCGATCCGCCAGCGCTCCGGGCCCGCCTCCGCGCGGCCGAGCACGGCCCGCAACGGGGCCTCGCCGCCGGGCAGTACGCGTACCAGTGCGGTCAACAGCCGCAATGCGTCGTCCCGTTCGCCTTCACCGACCGCCGTGGCCCACACGCTCTCCGCGTGCCGTCCCAGCGCGCCGCCGACGCCACCGATGGCCTCGTACGTGGCGAACCGCAGCCGCCCGACGGACTGGTCCTCCCACAGCATGCCGAGGACGAAGCCGAGCAGCGGAAGCACGCCGGGCTGGTGGTCGGCGTCGTCGACGATGCGCCGGACCAGCCCGGGGTCGTAGTCCACGGCCGGGAGCGCCTCGACGGGTCTTCGGACGACCTGGTCGAGCTGCTCCCGGCGCATCGGGGCGAGCGGGCTCATGGCGCCACGGCTGAGCGCGGGGCCGATGAGGGGGTGGGAGAGCGCCGCCTCCAGGAAGTCGGATCTGAGGGTGAGCAGGACTTGTACGCCGGGGGCCCGGCGTTCTGGGCGGTTCGCGTGTTCCGGTTGTCCTGGGTGTTTCGGGTGTTCCGGGTGTTCCGGGTGTTCCGGGTGTTCGGGGAGGAGGATCCGTACGGCTTCTTCCAGGGCACGGTCCGTGCGGGCGAGGAGGCTCTCGGCCTGGTCGAGGACGATGAGCAGCGGGGGAAGGCCGTCCGTACGATCGCTGCGCGCCCGCGCCGCGGCGAGGGCGGAGCGGAGCGAACCGGACTCCGTGGCCCGCAGGGTGATGACCTCGTACCCGCGGGCCCGGAGCCGGGGCACCACCCCCGCCAGGGCCAGCGAGGACTTGCCGCAGCCGGAGGGACCCACGAGGGTGACCCATGGATGACCGGCGTTCCCCGTGAGCAGCGCGACGACGGCCTCGGCCTCGGCGTCACGGCCGAAGAAGACGCCCGCGTCGGCCTCCTGGAAGGGGACGAGGCTGCGGAAGGGCGAGGCGGGGTCGAGCACGGCCGCGAGGGCGGGCACCTCCTCGATCAGCGTCCTGGTGGGGATCAGGAAGCTCTGCTGGGCGCCCGACAGTTGAGTGGCGAAGACCATGCCCACGACCGCGCCGGTCTGTTCGTCCCATACGGGGCTGCCGCTGAAGCCCTCCTCGATGGGTGCCCCTTGCGCGTCGGCGCCCGACAACTGCACCCATCCCTCGGCGGTCTCGCCGCGCAGCCGCCCCACGTACCAGATCCCGCCCGGGGAGCGGTCCGGCAGCCCGAAGACCCGTACGTCATGGCCCCATGCGGTCCGGGGTCCCGCCATCCCCAACGGTTCCGCGCGCGGGAGCGGGGTGCGCAGCCGCAGGACGGCGATGTCGCCGGTGCCGTCGTCCCTGATGGGCACCCAGTGCGCGACCGTGGCGCGGGAGCGGGCGCCACCGGCCAGCACCAGCTCCACCACGACCTCGGCGCCCGGCGCGGGCGTCTCGCGACGCGGCCGGTCGAGCGCGTCCGCGACGACGTGCGCGCAGGTGAGGACGAGATCGGGGGCGACGACGAACCCCGCGCCGCCGGTCCGGGCGTCCGGCCCGGTACCGGCCCCGGACACCCGGACCACGGCCGCCGCGAGGGCCGTCTCAGGACTTCTGGAGTGGGCTGCCGCGTCGAACGTCATCGTGACCCCCAGGCACGCTTGGCCCCGGTGCCCTCACACGGGGTCAACTCCCTTGTTCAGTATCCCCCGTGGCACTCTGCTGGGCACTGCCCTTTCGGTCACTCCTGTGCCACGTCAGACTGACCGAGAAGTTGGCCTCGGTGGCGGTGCTGGCGATGACGACGTCGGCCTCGGCGGACAGGGACACCCCGAACTCGAGCGTGATCTCGTCCGGCGCGTTCACCAGCCCGCCCAGCTTCCCCACGAAGCTCTCCGCCACCGGCCGTACGGTGTCCAGCATCTCCCCGAACGTCCGCGAGGCACGCGCGGCGGAACGCCCCCCGCGACCGACTCTCACGAGCGACTCGTCCACTTCACGTATCTGCACCCGGACGACGTCGTCACCGTCGCGCCCGAGCGGGACCTCGATGGTGTGCACGCTGCTGGTCATGGCGATCCTTCCTGATCGGGGCAAGGGGGTCGGCGCGGTCCGTCGCCCGGCGGCGACGTGAACTGAAATCCCCTCGCGGTCGTCTCTTACCCCGATGCACTACCGTGCGGCGCCGAATCACCAGGCGCGGCACGGCCGTTACAGACGAAGGAGAGCACGGGGGAATGGCGATCGACTGGGACCGGCGTACCTGCGCACGCAAGGGCCATGTGACGTACGCGCCGGACGACCCCCGGCTGCGCGTCCGCCTGCACGCCACGACCGCCCTCGGGGAGGTGTGGCGCTGTCTGCGCTGCGGCGACTTCGCGCTCGGCGAGCCGCACGGCGCGGGCCCGGCGGAGGACGCGCCGCTGGTGCCGCGCGGCAAGGTGCTGCACGACCTGTTCATCCTGCGCTTCCTCGCGATCGAGCGCGCGTTGCGCGGGGTGTTCATCGTGCTGGTCGCGGTGGCGGTGTGGAAGTTCAGCAACAGCCAGGACGCGGTACGCCGCCTGTTCAACGAGTACCTGGACGTACTCCGCCCTGTCTTCCGGCACTTCCACTACGACCTCGACCACTCACCCGTGGTCGGCACCATCCAGAAGACCTTCGGCTACAAGCACTCCACCCTGCTGCTGGTGGCCACGCTGCTGGTCGCGTACGCGCTGATCGAGATCATCGAGGCGGTGGGCCTCTGGTACGCCAAGCGCTGGGCGGAGTACCTGACGGTGGTCGCCACGGCCGCGTTCCTCCCCCTGGAGATCTACGAACTCACCGAGCACGTCAGCGCCGTGAAGATCACCACGCTGACCCTCAACATCATCGCGGTCCTCTATATCGCCCTCACCAAGCGACTGTTCGGCCTGCGCGGCGGCCGCAAGGCGTTCGAGGAGGAGCGGCACAGCGAGTCGCTGCTGGAGGTGGAGGAGTCGGCCGGGGTACTGGTCTGAGAGCTACCCCGCCCGGTCCGCTTCACCGAAGGAGCCTCCGATGCCCGCGATGCGCAAGCCCCAGCCACCGTCCGGCAAGCACGTGCTCAACATCCGCAAGCCCTACTTGCGGCATTCTCTGGGGGTCCCGGCGCGTGATACAGGCTCTTGACGAAGTTCTTGCAGCTCAGCGGCTTGGATATGGAATGTAGCGTCTGCGACAGGTGTGGTGCAGGCGGACTCACCGGTTTCCTCCCAAAGGGCTGTCCCGCTATGCGCATGAGGTGGCTGGGGCAGGCATGGGAACAACAGCCATACTCGATGCGCGACGATCACGGATGTTGACGGTCTGCTGCCTGACCCGCGGGATCTGCTGGCAGGGACCGACTGGGCTTCGCTCGAACATGCCTGTGGGCCGGCCTCAGGAACGCCTGCTCTGCTGGCCGGGCTGTTGGCGGACGACGTCGGCACGCAGGCCAGGGCTCTGCGACACCTCAACGATCCGGTGCATCACCAGAACACGATCTACTCAGCGACCGTGCCTGCGGCGGCATATGTGGCCAAGATCCTCAGGGACCCGCGCACTGACACCGTTGTGACCGACCGTGACGGCCAGGCCCTTCCGTTGCGCGCTGCCTTGATGGACTGGGTGAATTCGGTAGCTTTCGAGGTCGACAGCGAGGCAGAGGCACACATGGCTCGCGTGGGTCTTTGCCCGGTGGACTATCCAGAGTCCGTCGAGGTCCGGGCACTGCGTCCCAGCCTGTTCCAGGCTGTCTCTGCTTTTCTCCACTCTCCGGACCTTGCGGTTCAGGAAGCAGCCATTGCTGCGGCTGTTCCACTCCTGGACGCCCCAGAGCTCGTTGAGCAGCGTGCCCGTCTCACGCCGCTGGTCCGTGATGTGCTGATCTCCAGCGACAACCGTTCGTACCGCTTCATCGCCAGCCGTGGTCTCAAGTCCTGGGGAGAACAGACAGGTCTGCTGCCTGACGAGCAAGACGAAGACCTCTGGGCGGGCGGCTGCAGCAGCGAACCGCCTTTTTGATCTCGATCTCCACGGGGAAGAGGGTGATCTCCTGTTTCCGGCCGATGTGATGCCGTGATCGCGTTGTGGCTGGTGTGATCACGGCGTCACAGCCTTCTGGGATAGGCCCGTTCACCCGGTTGAGCCCACGCTGCTTCGGCAACTGGTGACGGCCCTTTAGAAGCCGTTGTCGTGCCGAAGGTGATCGCTGAGTTACCGCTGGTCGGGAGTGAGGACGGCGTCTCGGCGGCAGGGATGACGTGTCGTGTCGTCTGTTCGGTGGAGGTGCCTGATGCCGTCGGTGATGGGGCTGTTGGAGGAGCGGGAGCGTGCGGCCCGGCAGCGGGTTGAGGATCTCCAGGCGGAACTGCGGGAGGCGGAAGCCGTCTGGCAGCGATTCGTGATCGCCCGTGAAACGGTCTGGCAGGTCCTGGCGGAGCCGAATGAGCGCGGACAGGCGCCGAATGTCGACGCCGACCGGCCGGTGCCGGTCGCGGGTGCGGTGCCCGGCTCGGTGGTGCCGGTGTGGCGGGCAGGGCTCGACGCCGCCATCCTCGCGCCGGACTACCGGCGCATCATGGAAATCCTCGTGGAGCGGGGCGAGGCGGTGGACTGCCGGCAGCTCGCCTCGGCGTTGGGCTTGGAACCGGTTCCCGCGAAGGTCGAGGGTGTCCGGTCGAAGACCAAGCGCCTGGCCGCGCGAGGCTGGCTGACCGAGGAGAGCCCGGGGATGTTCAGCAGCGTCGACGGGCGAGGCGTCGGCTCATGACCATGCTCATCGACCACCAGATCATGGCCTCCGAACTGTCGGTGCGGGCCTCGTAGTCACGGGCCAGGCGGCGTGAGCTCATCAGCCACGCGAACGTCCGCTCGACCAGCCACCTCTTCTCAGAGGCGTGTTCAGTTGCGGGCCAAGGGTTCCGGTCCGCCCGCCTTGCGGCCGATGCGCTGTGGAAGACCCAGGCGTGTCGTGCGGGGAGCTCGTCACTTGGGTCCCACGCCGCGATACTCGGCCCAGTCCCGCGAGGCGGCACACCAGCCAGCCTTTCATCACCACTCGGATACCCGTTCGAGTGAGGCAAGGAGCCGAAGCGACTGGTCCAACTGGGCTTGGTATGCGGCTGGGTGGGCGTCGGCTAGCCGACGGACGCAGGCGGTGGCCGAGTTGAAGCAGAAGATAAGCGAGGCAGCGTAAAATCTGTCTTCGCACCGCATCGGTTCAGTCTGTGTCGGCCAGCCACTGGTCGATGAGCGCCTTGCCAATCGAATCGACCCGGTACGGGCCGCCGAGAGTAGCGTCCGCCAGCCGCGCGCGCAGTTCCGCGGCCGTGAACCAGCGTGCCTCCACCACTTCCACGTTGTCCACATCGATCGCATCGGAAACGGCCTCGGCGCGAAACCCGATCATCACCCCGGCCGGGAACGGCCACCCCTGGGAACCCTGGTAGGTCACCGCACCCACGGTGACGCCGGCTTCCTCCCGCACCTCGCGGCGCACCGTGTCCTCGAAGCTCTCGCCAATCTCGACGAACCCGGCCAGTGTGCTGAAGCGGTTCGGGCCGGATGCCGCATGGCGGCCGAGCAGGCAGCGCCGGGGCGTGCCCGGAAGCTCGACTAGCACGATCACGGCCGGTTCGATCCGCGGGAACAGCAGCTTCCCACAGTTCTGGCAGGTCCGCAGGTGGCCACCATTGCAGGACCGGGCCGGGCCCCCGCAGGCGCCACAAAACCGCTGATTGCGGTTCCAGTGCAGAATTCCCCGCGCGTACGCCAGCAGACCCGCTTCGTCCGGCGTGATGGTGGGAACCATCGCCCGCACGTCCAGCATCCTGTCCGCGCCGGCCAGCTCGACGGCGCTCTCCCGTTCGAGCCCGGACACATCAGCCGCGAACACCGCCCTCTCGCCTTCGAGGCCGAGCAGCACCCGGTCGCCGGCCGCGACGAGGATGTCCCTCGCCTGGGCCAAGGGCAGCCGCAACGGCGTTTCGTTTCGCACCAGGCACTCGTCCTGCCACAGGGGAATGACCTGGGTACTGGCCCTGGTCAGCAGTGCCTCGATCCAGTCCGAGTCTCCCCGCCGATCAACGACACGGTCGAGCCCCAACCCGCTGTAGTACACCGCTCCTCCTGGATCACAGTGTCCGCCTGTCCTCGACACTAGCGGATACGTCCGCCGAACACCCTCCGCAGCCAGAACTTGCCTTTAGGGGACCTCTCGCGGACGGGGAGCCGTGTTCAGGCGGGTGATCAGTTCACGGTTGGCGGCTCGAGCGGCGTCGAGCTCTTGCTGGCGTTCGTGGAGCTGGCGTGTGAGGTCCACGGCTTGTTGCTCAAGTGCGGTGATGCGCCGTTTGAGCTGCTCGATGTCGTCTGGTGCGCCCAGTCCGGATTGCCTCCAGGCTTGTTCGCCGAGAAGTTCGCTGAGCTTGTTCTCCAGCTGGTGAATCCGGGCGGCCTGGCGAACGGAACGGCTCTGAGCGTTCGCGAGGTCAGCCTGCAGCGAGGCCCTGCTGACTTGTGGTGCGGCGTCTGGGCCGCCCGGTGGTTCGGATGCGGCGGCGTGAACTTGAGCGAGCAGGTCCCGGTGCCGGTAGAGAAAGGTCCGGTCGACGCCCGCGCTGCGGGCGATCGCCGAGACGCTGATCTCCGTGCCGTTCTTTGCGGCGTCGTTCAGTGCCTTCTGAACGCGCTGGCGCCTGCGGGCGGAGTCGGCGCGTCGTCCCTGAGCCATGGGTGTGGTGGTCATGCGCTCCGGTCCGGACGGATGTCGGGGAGAGGTTGGCGAAGGCGGGGGATACCCAGGTTGACGACGCTGTTTCGCGCGCGTCGGATGGTGGTGACTGCCTGTTCGATCTGGGCTCGTTCGTCGTCGTTGAGTTCGTCGACGTCAGCCTTGATGCGCGTGATCAGCCGTCGTACGCGGCGGATTTCTTCGTCTGAGGGCATGGCCTCGTCCTTCGCCCACTGGTCGGCGTCGACGGTGGCCAGCAGTCGCTCTCTGTTGCGCAGGAGGTCGCTGAGGTATGCCTCGAGGTCGGGCAGGAAGGAGACGTCGGTGCGGAAGTGGGCACATCCGACGCAGCGGAACCTGACTGGGCAGTCTCCGCCGCCGGCGGCGACGTTGGTGGGCTCGGTGCAGATGCCGTAGGGGACCGCGACTTCGCCGACCGCGCGGCGGGCGTGCTCGGAGTCGAGCAGGGCGGTGGCCCGGCGCCAGATTCGGCTTCCGTGCCGGTCGAACTGCATCGTGGTGACGCGGTCGACGGCCTCTCGCCTGCGTTTTTCGCCGACGCGGTAGTAGCACTGTGTGGTGGACAGCTGCTTGTGGTCCATCAGCTCTTTGAGGACCTCGACGCGGACGCCGGCGTCGGCATACCGCTGTGCGAAAGTGTGCCGGTAGGCGTAGAGGTAGATGCGGCGCTTGTCGAACGGCAGCATCCGGGTTTCCGTCCTGCCGTCCGTCTCCACGGCTGTGGGCACGAGAATTTCTGGCAGGCTGTCGACCCAGGTCCGGTGCCGACCGCTCACCCAGTCCGCGCTGATCGGCTTGCGACCGTCAGGATCAGCGACCGTGGAGGGCAGCAGCACCAGGTCGGCGACGGGTGTGCCGGGGAAACGGCCGCGGGCCGCCTCCTGTTGCTTGACGATCACGGACGCCGTGGCCTCGGAGATCGGCAGTCGCCGCCCGAGGCGATGGGATTTGCGGTTGTCGTAGATCAGGACTGGTTTGCCGTCCTGGTCGCGCATCAAGCAGTCCCAAGAAAGCTGGCAGATCTCATCGGGGCGGCGGCCGGTGTCGATCAGGAGCTCGATGGCGGCGCGGACCTCAATGCCGCTGCCTCCGTCGATCTTGTCCAGATGGGAGCACAAGTGACGGATGGCCTCGACGGGCAGATCCCGTCCAGCTTCTTGGTCTTCGGGCTCGTCCGGCAGGTCCTCGCGGCCGAGTGTGAAGTCCTCGGGGAGGCCGTGCAGCGGGCGACCAGGTCGGGTCAGGCCCATGGTGCGCATCCGGGCAAGTAGCCGCAGCACCGAGTGGCAGTGACGCGATCGCAGGCGGGGAGACAGCGCGCCTTGGTCCTGGAGGTAGGCGAGGCGGTTGCAGAACGCGGTGATGTCGGTCCGGGTCAGGTTCCGCGGATCCTCACCGTGGTCGTCGCACTGCAGGCGCAGGCTCTCGGACAGTTGGACGATGCCCTCGATCGGCGCCTGCATACTGCCGGCGACGCCTCTGCCCCGGCACTGTGGCAGGACATCGAATGCCCACGCCTTGGTAGCTTCGCGCAGCCACGGCTGATGGATGTCGGTGAACCGGAGGTTGCCGGCGTATCCGAAGACGGCGAGCGTCCAGAAATCCTTGTGCCGCTCGGTCTCCGGCGAGGACTGAAGCAACTCGCAGTGCCGTACGAACTCGTTGCGCAGGTGGCGCATGGACGACTTCAAGGACTCGGGCGGCACGTCGCTCAGCGTCCTGGCCTGCTGCAGTCGGATCTGGTCGATCAACGGACGCACCATGTTGAACCTGGTCTTCACCCCGTGATGGCTGCGCTGCTGCAGCCCGTAGACGAACTCGGCAGCCACTCGTAGCGGGAGTCCTCGCAAGCTGATCTTGTTGTCCTCGGCGATCGCGGGGACGGTGCGGCGCCACTGTTCTTCGTCCAGATCCGGCTGGGCCCACACGGCTTTGCGCCAGCGGTTGTAGTGCCCCAGGCAGTAGGCGCCGCGGCCGGCGCGCTCTCGCAGACACGAGGCAGCCCGGCAGGGTCCCAGCGAGGCGTGGGCCGTCGCCTCCGGCATGGCCAGGAACTCTTCCAGGGACACCCGTAGCTTGCGCTTCTGCACCTCGTGGGCGAGACACAGCTGCGTCCGTTCGCTTTTCCAGGGGCGCTCGCAGCCGGTCACCGTGCAGAGACGGACACCCACCATTCGGACGAGGACCTTGGGAGCCTTGATGTACTCCTCCATCGGCGGGCTTCCCAGCCGGCGCCATCGGGTGTGGCAGCTCGCACAGATGCCGCTTGCAAGCGAGCGGGCCTTGACGCAGCCGGGGACCACGCACTTCTTCCAGCCGAGCGTCAGGTGCTGCTGGGGGAAGACCACCACGAGGTCCGTCGGGTCCCACTGGACCGCCGCGGCGAACTCTGGAGTGATCGCGGCCAGCAGGGCTGCGGTGGCCTCGTCAGCAACCTTTTCGGCCGCCGGCAAGGATTCAAGCTGCATCGCCGTCATCGCCCAGCCTCCTCGACCAAGACCCGGGGCGTCGGAACGCGCTCGACAGCCTCGCGCAGCCGACTCGGATCAGGGTGCAGGTAAGGCTCGCTGGACGATGCGTAGGCGTGCCCCAGCAGGTCCTGCAGTTCGTCCTGGCTGCCGCCGGCATCCCTGACGTTGCTGGCGAAGGCGTGACGCGACATGTGTGGGGTGATCCGGCGCGGAATGCCCGCGCGCCTGACCAGCGCGTCGATCAGGTCGTTGATGGCGTCTGGCCGCATCGGGGCCCCGATCGGTGCCCGGAACAGGTTGACCAGCAGGAAGTCGCTGTCCCCAGCGGCCTGGATCTGGTGGCGTTCAGCGACGTACTGGTCAAGGGCTTGGACGGAAACGAAGTCCAGCGGAACTGCTCTGCTGCGTCGAGACTTCGCCCACGCGCTGTTGCTGTTGGCCCGGCGGTGAACGTGGACGTGAGCCCCTTCGACCAGGCAGCCCAGGCTGGCGTTGTCGACCAGCAGATGCACGTCGCTGCGTCGCAGACCGGTGAGCTCACCGCGGCGCAGGCCGACCCGGGCCATGAGCAGAACGATCAGGCGGTCCCGAGCCGACCGACAGGCCCGGAACATCGCCACGATCTCGATGTCTGAGGCCCGGTCGACCACCGTCTCAGGCTCATGCAACCGGTGCTGAGCCCGCAGTCGGTAGGCCAGCCGGGCATCCTCTGCCTGTGCTTCAAGCGGCAGGTCGCGCGAGTCCGCCAGATCGTAGATCTGCCCGAGGATCCACGACGGCGCCTCATCCCGGGCGACCGCGAAGGCCAGGAATCCGCGTACCGCGGTGAGTACCTTGTTGATGCGTCGCTCGCCGCGGACCGGCCGCGTGCCCGGTCCGCGTACCACCTGCTGGTCCTCGGCGCCGACCGGAACGTACTTCAGCCACATCATGAACAAGCCCATGTCGGTGGCCGCCACCCGCCAGTCGCGGCCGGTGCGAAGGCACCACCGCAGATAAAGAACCACCGCGCCGGCATACGCCTTCGTTGTCGATTCGGCACGGTCCAGACCGAAGCGAACGTGCTGCAGGAAACCATCCGCGATCGGCATCACCTCCAGCTCGTCGTCGAGCACCGTCCAGTACCGGGTTCCGGACGGCATCCTCACAGGGAATGCGCGCATTAGCTGTCCTTGCTCCTCGCGTGATCCAACGAAGAGCCACAGAGCTACACCCCGTGAGAACCGTTGCACGGTGCCCCACGCAGGCACTCAGTGCGACATCACACGACAGTGGGATAACCCCCGGAGAACGACCTGATCGCGACCGGCACCAAGACGATCGAGATCCGCGTCGGCTACCCCAAGATCCGCCGCATGGCGGCCGGAGACAGCCTGCGCTTCGTCTCCGGCGAGGACTCCCTGCACACCTGCATCACCGAGATCAGGGAGTACAGCTCCTTCGAGGAGATGCTGAACGCCGAGGACAACACGGCGATCGGTGAACCCGGCCTGGGCCGCGAGGAGTTGCTGGCGGCATGCCGCGACATCTACCCACCGGAGAAGGAGGCCCTCGGCGTCTTCGCCCTTCATGTGGCGCTGCTGCCGGGGTGACGGGGGCGGGCGCTCGCCTCGGTCACTTCTGCTCCAGCGCCGCCAGTCGCAGCTCAAGCTGATCAACGCGGTGCCGTAGCAAGGCGACTTGGGCCTCCAGGCTGACCTCCTGCTCTGCCCGGCGCTGAATACGCGGTGACGCGGCGGCGCGTTCGATCACCGCTTCCAGTTGGACCAGGCGCTGGGGGCCGTTCGGGCCGTCCACCAGGCGGGACCTGATCTCGCCGTTGCGGTACCAGGACCGCAGCGCCGAGCGCGAAACGCCGGTCTCCGCCTGTGCCTTGGCCAGCGTGACCCAGGGGGTCTCGTCCAACTGCTCGAACAACTCCAGTTCGCTCTGCCAGCGCGCGAGCCGGTCCTCCCAGTTCGACGGCGTCTCCATCGCACCCTCCTTTCAGCATGGTGACCCTGTCAATAGCAGTGTATTGACAGGGTTGTGACGATAGAAGCATGACATTCGAACGGTTCACAGGGACAGCTCGCAAGGTGGTCGTCACCGCTCAGGAGGAGGCGAGGAAGCTCAAGCACCATCACATCGGCACGGAGCACATCCTGTTGGGACTGCTCCAGGTGCCGGACAGCACGGCGGCGAACGTGCTGCACCGGCTCGGGTACGACGAGGAGACCGCGCGCGCCGATATCGCGGCTCTGGTCGAGCCCGGTACGAAGGAGCTGCGCGGCCATATCCCGTTCGCGCCGAGCGCGAAGAAGACGCTCGAGGTCGCCCTGCGCGAGGCGCGGCAACTGCACCACCACGACATCGGTACGGAGCACATCCTGCTCGCCCTCGTCAGGGAAGGTGAGGGCGTCGGCGCGCAGGTGCTCGCCGAGCGGATCCGTCCGATCGGCAAGGTCCGTGCCGCGGTGCTGACCACGCTGGAGGGATCGCAGGACGGCGCGGCCGGTCCCTGGCCGAACGGCACCCCCGCCACCGAGGAGACCGTGGCCACCGCCGGCGCGCTGGCCGGTGGCGCACCGGTCGGCAGCCATCACCTGCTGGAGGCGATGCTGCGGACGGAGAACAGCATGGCGGCCAGGGTGCTGCGGGAACTCGGAGTCGACCCGGACGCGGTCGCCGCCAAGATCGACGAACTGGACCCGGAGGCGACCGCCGACGCCAACCCGGAGGAAGCCGCCGCGCGCAAGATGGACCTCCGGCTGGTCGACGACGAGGTGCACCTGATCCTTCGGGACCCGGCCACGGTCGCGCTCGCCAAGAAGGTCACCGAGCTGTCCGACGGCCCGATCCAGGGCGTCGGCCCGGTCGCCGGCATGTTCGTCCCGCTCTGGCAGTCGACCAACCAACTGCTGGCGCAGGTACGGGACATGCTCGAACCGGAGCCGGAGTCCGAAGAAGAGGACGAGTCCACCGCCCACAAGGTGACCAGGGCCGTGCGCACGGCCCTCGCACCCCGACTCCGCCGCTGAACCAGCTGATCGACGGGCCGGAACCGCTCGCGCACCACAGAGAGAGGTTCCGGCCCTGGCCAGGCCCCCGGTGCCCCGTAAGCCGCTTCTTCCGCCGCGCTTGCCTTGACGCCGACGTCAACACCTACGGTCGTACTCATGCGAATCGGCGAGCTGGCCGCGCGGGCCGGGACCACGACCCGGGCGCTGCGGTACTACGAGTCACGGGGGCTGCTGCCCGCGCGGCGGGACGCCCACGGGCACCGCACGTACGACGAGCGGGACCTGAGGCTGCTGCGGCAGATCCGGATCCTGCGGGACTTCGGGTTCGACCTGGAGGAGACACGGCCCTTCGTGGAGTGTCTGCGGGCCGGGCATCCACAGGGCGACTCGTGCCCGGCCTCACTCGTGGTGTACCGGCGCAAGCTGGACGAACTCGACGCGCTCATCGGCGAGTTGCAGGCCGTACGGGAGCAGGTCGGGGCTCAGTTGGCGCGCGCCGAGAGCGCGCGGGACGAGCTGGCCGCCGAGGCGCTGGTTCCGGGTGGTCCGGAACCCGTGTGCGAGCTGGGAGGGCATGAGCGGTGATCAAGCAGATCGCTGGTGTGGGCGAGGTGACGGACGACGACTTCGAGGCGGAGGTCGTGCGGGCGGAGCTGCCCGTGCTGGTGCAGTTCACGGCGGAGTGGTGCGGGCCGTGTCGGCAGTTGGCACCGGTGCTGGGGGAGATCGCCGCGGAGAGGGACGGGCGGCTGAAGATCGTCCAGTTGGACGTGGACCGGAATCCGAAGACCACGATCGAGTACGGCGTCCTGGGCACGCCCACCCTCATGGTGTTCCGCGACGGTGAGCCCGTGCGGTCGATGGTGGGCGCCCGGCCCAAGCGGCGCCTGCTGGAGGGGCTGGCCGACGTGCTCTGAGGCCGCGCCGCGATACGGCGCGAGCCGTACACAAGAAATCCCCCGAGCAATTGCGCCCGGGGGATTTCTTTGCGTATATTCGATGGTTCGCGACTTCGAATGGGATGTGTCGCGGAGAAGTTCAGTAGCCACAGTATATCCGCGCGGGAGCAGAATTGTCAAACGCCGAATTCCAGGACGACGAATTGCGCCGGGAGCAGGAATTCATCGACGGGCTGTACGCGCGTGTGGACGCGCTGCGCGGTGACACCGAGGGCTCCGTCACGGACGCGCTGGCGCAGGGCGATACACCCATGCAGGCCCGGCTGGAGCGGGACATCCTCGTCGCCGAGCGCTCGGGGCTGCTGGCCGCGCTGAACGCCGTCGACGGTTCGCTCTGCTTCGGCCGTATCGATCTCACCTCCGGCGCGAGCCACCACATCGGCCGCATCGGACTGCGCGCCGACGACGCGGAGCGCACCCCGATCCTGATCGACTGGCGCGCGGATGTCGCCCGCCCCTTCTACCTGGCCACCGGGCACACTCCGATGGGCCTGCGCAGGCGTCGGCACATCGCTTCCGAGGGGCGCCAGGTCACCGCCCTGCACGACGAGATCCTCGACCTCGGCGACCGGGAGCGCACCGGCCACGAGGACCCCTCCGGTGACGCCGTGCTGCTCGCCGCGATCGATTCGGCCCGCACCGGCCGGATGGGCGACATCGTGCAGACCATCCAGGCCGACCAGGACCGCATCATCCGCGCGCCCCACCGCGGCGTCCTGGTGGTGGAGGGCGGCCCCGGCACCGGCAAGACGGCCGTCGCCCTGCACCGGGCGGCCTATCTGCTGTACGAACACCGGGAGTTGCTCGCCCGCCGGGCCGTCCTCATCGTCGGCCCGAACCCCGCCTTCCTCGGCTATATCGGCGAGGTGCTCCCCTCGCTCGGCGAGACGGGCGTCCTGCTGTCCACGGTCGGCGATCTGTTCCCCGGTGTGAAGGCGACCGCGACCGACACCCCCGAGGCCGCCGCCGTGAAGGGCCGCGCCGACATGGCCGACGTGCTCGCCGCCCTCGTACGGGACCGGCAGGCGCTGCCCGACCCGGTGATCGCGATCGAGCACGACCGTGAGGTCCTGATGCTGGACGAGGGTCTCGTGAGCGTCGCCCGCGAGCGCACCCGCGCGGCCAAGCTGCCGCACAACGTGGCCCGCGAGCACTTCGAGGGCCACATCCTGAACACGCTGACGGACCTGGTCGCCGAGCGGATCGGCACCGATCCGTACGACGGCACCAACCTCCTCGACGCGAGCGACATCACGCAGATCCGCGACGAACTCGCCGAGAACTCCGAAGTCTGGTCGGCCATCGACCAGTTGTGGCCCCGGATCACCCCGCAGCGGCTGGTCGCCGACTTCCTCGCCGACCCCGAGGGGTATGTGTCCGCCGAGGACGCCGCCGCCGTCCGCCGCCCGGTCACCCGCGCCTGGACCACGGCCGACGTGCCGCTCCTGGACGAGGCGGCCGAACTCCTCGGCGAGGACGACCGGTCGGCACGCGCCCGCGCCGAACGCGAGCGCACGGAACAGGTGTTGTACGCGCAGGGCGTGCTGGACGTGTCGTACGCGTCCCGGACCTACGAGTTCGAGGACAAGGAGGACGGCGACCCGGACGCCTCGGAGGTGCTGTCCGCGCACGACATCATCGACGCCGAGCGGTTCGCCGAGCGGCACGAGGAGGCCGACCACCGCAGCGCGGCCGAACGCGCGGCGGCCGACCGTACCTGGGCGTTCGGGCACATCATCGTCGACGAGGCGCAGGAACTGTCGCCCATGGCCTGGCGGTTGCTGATGCGGCGCTGCCCGACCCGCTCGATGACCCTGGTCGGTGACCCGGCGCAGACCGCCGAGGCCGCCGGGGTCGGCTCATGGGAGCGGATCCTCGCGCCGTACGTCGAGGACCGCTGGGAGCACACCCGCCTCGGCGTCAACTACCGCACCCCCGCCGAGATCATGGACGTCGCGGCGAGCGTGGTGCGCGCGGCGGACCCCGGCTTCCGGCCGCCGAGTTCGGTACGGTCCACGGGCGTACGGCCCTGGGCGCGCGTCACCGACGACCTGCCCGGAGCCGTGGCCGAGGCGGTCAAGGAGATGACCCCGGCCGAGGGTCGGCTCGCGGTGATCGCGCCGCGCGCGCTGCACCGTTCGCTCGCCGCGCGACTGGACGGGGTGACGGCGGGCGCGGAACCGGATCTGACCCGGAGCGTGGTGCTGCTCGACGCGCGCCAGTCCAAGGGGCTGGAGTTCGACTCGGTCCTGGTGGTCGAGCCCGGCCAATGCGGCACGAGCGATCTGTACGTGGCGCTGAGCCGGGCCACGCAGCGGCTGGGCGTGCTGTACACCGGCGACCTGCCGAAGCCGCTGGCGGACGCCTTCGCCTGAGGACGTCACCGACCGGCCCCGCCCGTCGGCGAGGCCGGTCGGTGGGCGGAGGCCGCGGTCAGGGGCGCTGGACCTGGAGCAGCTTGTCCGGCGAACCGGCGCCCGCCCCCGCGATCTTCACGGTGGCCGCCCGCTGGACCAGGGCGCGGCGCACCTGCGCCGGGGTGGCCCCCGGGTGACCGGCGAGATACAGCGCCGCCGCGCCCGTGGCGTGCGGCGTGGCCATCGACGTACCGGAGGCGGTGGCCGTGCTCGTGTCGCTCCGGGACGAGTCGGAGACGATGGCCGCTCCGGGGGCGAACAGGTCCACCGCCGGGCCGTAGTTGGAGAAGCGCGCGCGGGCGTCCTCGCGGTCTGCGGCGCCCACGGTGATGGCCTGGTCGACGCGGGCCGGGGAGTACAGGTTCGCGGGGAGATCGTCGTTGCCCGCGGCCACCGCGTAAGTGACGCCGGAGGCTATGGAGTTGCGTACGGCGGCGTCCAACTGCGCGTTGGCGCGACCGCCCAGGCTCAGGTTCGCCACCGCGGGCTTCTTCGCGTGCCTGGTCACCCAGTCGATGCCCGCGATCACCTGCGCGGTGGTTCCGGCCCCCTTGTCGTCCAGGACGCGTACGGCGACGACCTTCGCCTGTTTGGCGATGCCGTAGGTGGTGCCCGCGATGGTTCCGGCCACGTGGGTGCCGTGTCCGTTGCCGTCGGCGGCGGTCCTGTCGTCGTCGACGAAGTCCCAGCCGTACGCGGCCCGGCCGCCGAAGTCCTTGTGGGTGATACGGATGCCGGTGTCGATGACGTAAGCCGTGACGTTCGCGCCCCCCGGTTCGGGCCAGGCGTAGCCGTGGTTCAGCGGGAGTCCCGGCTGGTCGACGCGGTCCAGGCTCCACGGCGGGTCCCGCTGGACGTCGTCGAGCCGGACGGCGGTGTCCTGGACGACCGAGGCCACGCGGGGGTCGGCCGCGAGGCGCCGGGCCTGCCGTGGACCGACCCGCATCGAGAACCCGTGGAGCACCTTCCCGTAGGTGTGGCTGATTTCCGCCCCGTACATCCCGGCGAGGTCCCGACCCGTGGCCGACGGGTCCTTCGGTTCCCCCTTGAGTGTCACGATGTAGCTCCCGCTGACGGCGCCCGGAGCGTCGGCGCCGAGCACGGTCCCGACCGGGGCGGCTTGCGCGGGCTGGGCGGTGGCCGAGAGTGCCACGACCGCACAGGCCGCGGTGACCCCGCTCGCCCAGCGCAGACACCCGCTTCTCATCCGAGCCATGACTCGAGTCCCCCTCCTGAACTCGGCGCGTCCCGACCGGGGTTCACCGTCCCCGGCCCCCTCACGACCGACACGCCGCTTGGCAGCCTCTCGTGCGGACCGAACCACCACAAGACCACCGAGGAGGGCGGAATCGGCCATATCGGCGAGGAGGGAACACGGGAAAGGTTGCGTGGAGTTTCGGCCGGATCGCGGTGCGGGGCTCAGAGCGAGTCGTCCGCCGCCTCCTCGCACAGCTTGCGCAGGACGTTGCCGCAGCGTCGGGCGTATGCGTGCTGGAGGCCGCGGGTCGCCGGGCCGCCCGCTCGTGCGTACCACTTGGCCGGGCGGCTGAAGGCGTTGATCGTCAGCCAGACCGTGCCGTCACCCGTACGATCCACGACGAACGCCTCCTCGCCGCACTCCGGGTGACCCTTCAGCGTGCCGTACGCCCAGCCGGCGCGGCGGTGTTCCTCCACGGTCCAGACCACGCGGCAGGGGGCCTTGACCATGCCCGCGAGGACGATCGTGACGTCGACCCCGGGGGCCGCCCGGTCCTTGTCGGCCAGGACGCCCACGCCCAGCGCCCGGTGCAGCTCCCAGGTGAGCAGCGCCTCGGCCGCCCGCCGGAACACCGCCTCGCCCTCGCCGATCCGCGCGCGCACGTGCAGCGGGTGGAACCCCTCGGGACAGTGGCCGGGCTCACGGGTGGCGCCGACGTCGGTATAGGTGAACTCAGCCGAAGACATGGGCCCCAGCGTAAGGCGACCCCCGGCGTGCGCTTGCCCGCCGGGGGTCGTCGTGTCCGCTCTGCGCGGACTGTGTCGCTACGGCCAGTTGACGTACTGGCCGACGGTTCAGCTCACGTTGACCGCGGTCCAGGCGGCGGCCACCGCGTTGTACTCGGTGCTGCCGGAGCCGTACAGCGCCGACGCCGCGCTCAGGGTCGCCGTACGGGCGCCCTTGTAGTTCGTGGTCGACGTCATGTACGTGGTCAGCGCCTTGTACCAGATCTGGAGCGCCTTGTCCCGGCCGATGCCGGTGACCGTGGAGCCGTTGTACGTCGGGGAGTTGTACGACACCCCGTTGATCGTCTTCGCGCCGCTGCCCTCGGACAGCAGGTAGAAGAAGTGGTTGGCGATGCCGGACGAGTAGTGGACGTCCTTGTTGCCGGCGCTGGAGGACCAGTAGTCCAGCGAGGCGCCGTCCTTGCTCGGCTTGTCCATGTAGCGCAGCGGGCTGCCGTCGCCGTTGATGTTGATCTTCTCGCCGATGAGGTAGTCGCCGACGTCGGAGGAGTTGTTGGTGGCGAACTCCACACCGGTGCCGAAGATATCCGAGGTCGCCTCGTTCAACCCGCCGGACTCACCGGAGTAGTTGAGGTTGGCCGTGGCGGAGGTGACGCCGTGGCTCATCTCGTGACCGGCGACGTCGAGCGAGGTCAGCGGGTGGGTGTTGCCCGAGCCGTCGCCGTACGTCATGCAGAAGCAACTGTCGTCCCAGAACGCGTTGACGTAGCCGCTGCTGTAGTGGACGCGGGAGTAGGCCGCCGTGCCGTTGTTCTTGATGCCGTTGCGGCCGAACGTGTTCTTGTAGAAGTCCCAGGTGGCCTGCGCCCCGTAGGCGGCGTCGGCGGCGGCCGTCTGGTCCGAGCTGGAGCTGGAGGCCGCCCCGGTGCCGAACACGTTGGTGGTGTTGGTGAACAGCGTGCCGGTGCCGGACGTGCCGCGCGCGAGGTTGTACGTCTTGTGGCCGCCGCGCGAGGTGTCGTAGAGCTGGTACGACGAGCCCGACAGGTTGGTGCCGAGGGTGACCGTGCCGGAGTACAGGGTCTTGCCGGTGCCCGTGCCGGTCTCGATGGCCTGGTACTCGTGGAGCTTCTTGCCGGTGGCCGCGTCGGTGATGACGTGCAGCTCGTTGGGGGTGCCGTCCTCCTGGAGGCCGCCGACCACGGTCTCGTAGGCGAGGACGGGCGTGCCGTCGCCGGCCCAGATCACCTTGCGGGGCGCGTTGTCGGCGTCGGTGCGGGTCGAGCCCGCGTCCTTGGCGGCGGTCAGCGCCTGGCTCTCCGCCTTCGAGGCGGCGACCTTCGGCGTGGTCGAGGCGACCTTGATGGTGGCCTTCGTCGCCCGGGTCACGCCCTCGGTCTTACCGGCCTTCTCGTGGACGACGAGGTCGCCGCCGAGGACCGGGAGGCCGTCGTAGGTGCGCTCGTAGCGCGTGTGGACCGTGCCGTCGACGTCCTTGACGACGTCCTTGACGACGAGCTTCTCCTTGGCGCCGAGGCCTATCTGACGGGCCGTGTCGGGCGCCGTGGTCTGGGCGTCGGCGATGAGGGAGGAGCGCGCCGACGCGGAGAGCGCGGTCGGGGCGGCGGCGAGGGACTTCGCCGCGCCGGCCGGGGCCGCCGTGGTCTGGGCGGAGGCGGCACCGGCGGTCAGGCCGGTGGCGAGCAGGGCTCCGGCCGCGACGGCGGTGGCGATGGCCAGGCTGGTGCGGTGGTGACGCGCGTTGGGGGGAGTCACGCAAGCTCCTTCTGTGGGGGTCCGTCAGGCGTGGGGGCCCGGCGGAAGGGTGAAGTTTGCGGTGCGGGTTGTCGTGCGGGGGAAGCCTGGCATTAACGGCGCGTACATGTCAGGACCCTGCGGTGATGTTGGCTGAAACTCGTCGGCCCGCTTCGTGTTTCCGGCAGGTGAACGGGCGCCGTTCCGGGGGCCGAGACTCCCGGAACGACGCCCTGTCCTCGTGTTCGAGCCGCCTAGCGGAAGGTCTTACGGGAAGGTCACCTTCCAGCCATCGATGTAGCCGGTGTCACCGGAGTACATGTCCTGCACCTTGAGCTGCCAGGTGCCGTTGGCGGGAGCGGTGGACGCGTTGACCGTGTAGGTCTCGTGCACATCGTCCGCGGAGTCGGAGATGTTGTTGTTCTTCAGCCGGTACGTGGTCCCGTTCGGGGCGACCAGGTCGATCCGGAGGTCACCGCGCCAGGTGTGCACGATGTCGACCGAGACCTGGAGGTTCGACGGGGCGTTGCCGGTCAGGCCGGACGCGGTGATCGACGAGGTGACGGCCGAACCGCCGTCCGGGATCGAGACGTCGGCCGCGTTCTCGAACGCGGTGCCACCACCGGGGTTGCCGCCGCCACCGGAGCGCGCGCCGACCGCGACGGCCGCCCAGGCGTCCGCCACCGCGTTGTACTCGTTGCTCGAGGTGCCGTACAGCTCACCCGCCGCCGCGAGCGTGCCGGTGCGGGCCGCCGCGTAGTTGGTGGTGGACGTCCACTTCGTGGTCAGCGCCCGGTACCAGATCTGGAGCGCCTTGTCCCGGCCGATGCCGGTGACCGGAAGCCCGTCGTAGGTCGGCGAGTCGTAGCTGACGCCGTTGATGACCTTGGCGCCGCTGCCCTCGCTGAGCAGGTAGAAGAAGTGGTTGGCGATGCCGGACGAGTAGTGCACGTCCTTGTTGCCGGCGCTGGAGGACCAGTAGTCCAGGGACGCGCCGTCCTTGCTCGGCTTGTCCATGTAGCGCAGCGGGGTGCCGTCGCCGTTGATGTCGATCTTCTCGCCGATGAGGTAGTCACCGGGGTCGTTCGGGCTGTTGGCGTAGAACTCCATGCCCGTGGCGAAGATGTCGGACGTGCCCTCGTTCAACCCGCCGGACTCACCGGAGTAGTTGAGGTTCGCGGTCGAGGAGGTGACGCCGTGGCTCATCTCGTGACCGGCCACGTCCAGCGAGGTCAGCGGGTCGTTGTTGCCCGAGCCGTCGCCGTACGTCATGCAGAAGCAACTGTCGTCCCAGAACGCGTTGACGTACGAGTTGCCGTAGTGGGTGCGGGAGTAGGCGCCCACACCGTCGTCCGCGATGCCGTTGCGGCCGAAGACGTTCTTGTAGAAGTCCCAGGTCTCGGCGGCGCCGTAGTGCGCGTCGGCACCCGCGGTCGCGGCGTTGGAGTTGGTGCCGTCGCCCCAGGTGTCGTTCGTCTGCGAGAACAGCGTGCCCGTGCCGGACGAACCGTGGTTGAGGTTGTACGTCTTGTGCCCGCCGCGCGCGCCGTCGGTCAGCGTGTAGTTCGAGCCCGACTGCGTGGTCGTCAGCGAGACCTGGCCGCTGTAGCGGGTGTTGCCGATACCGGTCTTGACGCCCTGGTAGCGGGACAGCTCCTTGCCGGTGGCGGCGTCGGTGATGACGTGCAACTGGTTGGGCGTGCCGTCGTCCTGGAGCCCGCCGACCACCGTCTCGTACGCGAGCACCGGGGTGCCGTCGGCCGCCCAGATCACCTTGCGGGGGGCCTGGTCCGCGTCGGTCCGCGTGGAGCCCGCGTCCTTGGCGGCGGCCAGCGCCTGGCTCTCCGCCTTCGAGGCGGCGACCTTCGGCGTGAGCGAGTCGACCTTGATGGTCGCCTTGGCGGCCTTGATGACCCGCTGGGTCTTCCCGGCCTTGTTCGTGTCGACGATCAAGTCGCCGCCGAGCACGGGGAGTCCGGCGTAGGTGCGCTCGTAGCGTGTGTGCAGCGTTCCGTCGGCGTCCTTGACAACGTCACGGGCGACCAGCTTCTCCTGGGAGCCGAGGCTGATGTCCCGGGCGGTGTCCGCCTTCGCCGCGTTCGCGTCGCGGAGCAGCTCCGTGCGCTGCGAGGGGGTCAGCTTCACGGCGGCGTGGGCGGAGTTGAGCTTCCCGGCCGAGGGCGCGGCCGGCGCGGCGCTCGCGGCACCGGACTGGACGGCTGCGGCCAGCAGGGCGGAGACGCCAACGAGGGCGACCGCGGCGGCGCGACGGGAGGGAGTGTGGGAGGTGCGTCTGCGAGAGGAACTGCGTCTCAACACTGACTCCTTCTGCGTGGCCGCGCACTGGCGCGGCCGGGGGGTACCGGACGGAAGGTGGACCGTCCGGGCAGAACAAGCGGAACGCGGAACCAGGAGCACGAGCATGGCCTGCTACGGCACAGCCGTGGCACTGTGGGGTGGCTGTGGAGCGGGCCGTGGGGAAGCGTGCCAGGAGAACCCCGTGATTGTCAGGTCTGCGTCAACAGATTGGCCGGAAAGGCTCCGTTGCCCGGATGGTCATGTTCGTTATACGGACTGTTCACCGAAGACGGCCGACCGCGCCGTGCCGTCCGCGCTGTCCACGCCGGTCGCGTCGACCGAACTCCCGGGCGTCGACGGCTCGTGCGGTGACTCACGTCCGGGGGCGGTATCCGGTCGTCGGCCCCACGGGAGGGCAGCGGCCTCCTTGCCGTCCATGGAATGACATCGCGAGCGGAATGCGAATTCCTTTCGATTCCTTTCGGTGTGTTCGGTGGATTCGGTCTGCTCGGTGCGTTCTCATTTCCGCACCACCCGCACTCCGTTGACATGTGCCGAGGCCGCCTGAAAGGGTCATTGTCGGCGCGCATGAATTGAGAGTTGATGTGCCGTCAGAATTGAACAGGAATACGGGGAGATGAAATGAAGATCGGTCGCATTCTGTCCGTCGCCGTCGTGTCCGGGTCCCTTCTGTGTTCCGCCATGGCCGCGTCCGTCGCGGCGCCGTTGTCGGCGGAGGTCCGGGGTTCCGCCCTGGCACCTGGCATGTATGTCCTGAGCAACGAAGGGTTCGCGGCGCTGTCCGCGGCGCGGTCGCTGCGACTGCCCGCCTCCTCGGCTCTGTCGGACGGGGCCTCGTCCGAGACGCGATCGGCCCTGTCCGACCATTGGAACCAGCGAGTGAAGGTGTGGAGCAAGGACGCGAACGGCCTGAGGATTCCGACACGCTTCGGAAACGGAGAACTGGGCTGGAGCCACTTCTCGCGTCCGCACAACATCACCAATACGAAGGTGATCAAGGTGATCACCAGTGAGCATCCGGAACGACAGACCCCGCAGGAGAGGCGGGGCAATCCGCATCGCCTCAAGTACGGCGGGGTGTTGGTCGACGGCCGCGGTCATGTACTCGCCCGGCTCCGGGCCTGGGTGCAGAACGCGAAGGCGACGCAGGACGGACGGTACCGGGTCACGGACGGCAGCGGTATCGTCGGCGTCATCACCGCCTACTGCACGGGGCGGCCAGGGAACAAGTGCCCGGATGCGGTGAACCGTGCATGAGGATCGTCCCCACAGCGCCTGACGAGTGGCACCCCCACGTCACCGTGGCAGGTCCCGAGTACGAGGGCTTGCTGTACTGGCTGCGCGGCTTCGTCGCGGTACCGCTGACCGGCGACGCACTGGTGTTGCGCGGTGTCCTGCCGCCCCGTGGCGCGGACGGCGGCCCCCGTGTGGCGCTGTGGAACGGGCGAGACCTGTCCTCGTCGGTCGCCTTCGACATCGCCGTCACCGATGCCGAAGGCGATCTGCTGGACCCCCTTCTGCACATCCTCGCGCTGCGCCGCCTGGCGGCCGACCACGCCCTCGGCCGACTCGCCCGGCCCGCCGAGACGGACACCTTCGGCATCCCCGTACACGACGTGCGGCAGCGGTACCCCGAGATCGCCGCCGCATGCGGCCCCACGATCAGCGATGCCCTGGACCTGCCCCTGCGCGCCCTGACCGCGCAGGTGCGGGACCTGGAGGACTGCGCTCTGTGGGGTTTCGTCCTGGCGGACGACGAGACCGGTCGCTACTACGTCCGTATCCCCGGCGAGAACCAGCCGGAGGAGATCACGGTCGGCGTCGATGTGCGGTTGCGTGACCGCGCGGGGACGCCGAAGCGGCTCGTGGGGATGCTCGACGTCTACCTGCCGGGCCTGGCCTACGAACGCGACCTGACGCGCTACCGGGTCGCGGACGGCGACGGGTACTGCGACATGGTCTGCGACGTGACGGAGCTGATCGGCGGGCCGGAGGAGTGAGGCAACCTCTCCCCGTCACGCCAGACTGTCCCGCCAGGCCCGGTGCAGATCCGCGAACCTCCCCTTGCCCTCGATCAGTTCGGCCGGGCTGCCGTCCTCCACGATGCGGCCGTGCTCCATGACCAGGACCCGGTCGGCGATCTCCACCGTCGACAGGCGGTGGGCGATCACCACGGCCGTACGGCCGCGCAGCACCGTCACCATCGCCCGCTGCACCGCCTGTTCGCCCGGGATGTCCAGGGAGCTGGTCGCCTCGTCCAGGATGAGGACCGCCGGGTCGGCGAGCAACGCCCGTGCGAAGGAGACCAGTTGACGCTGGCCCGCCGAGATGCGCCCGCCCCGCTTGCGGACGTCCGTGTCGTAGCCGTCCGGCAGGGCGCTGATGAAGTCGTGCGCGCCGATCGCCTTCGCCGCGCGCTCGATGTCCTCGCGGGTCGCGTCCGGGCGGCCGATCGCGATGTTCTCGGCGACCGTGCCCGAGAACAGGAACGCCTCCTGGGTCACCATCACCACTCCGCCGCGCAGCGCGGGCATGGAGAGGTCGCGCAGGTCGACGCCGTCCAGCAGCACCCGGCCGTGGGAGGGGTCGTAGAAGCGGGCCAGCAGCTTGGCGAGGGTGGACTTGCCGGCGCCCGTGGAGCCGACCACCGCGACGGTCTGCCCGGCCGGGAGGGTCAGCCCGAAGCGGGGCAGCACCTCGCCCCCGGTGCGATAGCCGAAGCTCACGTCGTCGAACACGACCTCGCGGCCCGGCAGTTCCGTACGGCGCGCGGGAAGCTGCCGGGGCGCCGCGGGCTCGGGGACCGAGGGCTTCTGGGCGAGCAGACCGGCGATCTTCTCCAGTGAAGCCGCCGCCGACTGGTAGGAGTTGAGGAACATGCCGAGCCGGTCGATCGGGTCGTACAGCCGCCGCAGATACAGCACCGCCGCCGCCAGCACACCCAGCTCCAGCGTGCCGTCCGACACCCGGTAGGCGCCCCACAGCACCATGCCCGCGACCGCCGTGTTGGCCACCAGCCGGGAGCCGGTGACATAACGGGCCATCTCCAGCAGCGCGTTGCCGTTGGTGGCCTCGTGACGGCGGTTGAGCGTACGGAAGGCGGCGTCGTTCGCGGCCTCCTGGCGGAAGGCGCGCACCGGACGGATGCCGTTCATGGTCTCCACGAACTTCACGATCACCGCCGCGATCGCCGTGGACCGCTCCCGGTAGACCCGTCCCGCGCGCCGCTGGTAGAGCCGTACCAGCAGATACAGCGGCCCGAAGGACGCCACGGCGACCGCGCCGATGCCCAGGTCCAGCCACAGCAGCATCGCCGCGATGTAGACGAAGGACAGGATGACCGTGACCAGCTCCTGGAGCCCCTCGTCCAGCAGCTCGCGCAGCGACTCCACGTCCGTGGTGGAGCGGGAGATGAGCCGGCCCGAGGTGTACCGCTCGTGGAAGTCCACACTGAGCGCCTGCGCATGGCGGAAGATCCGGCCGCGCAGGTCCAGCAGGACGTCCTGGTTGACCCGGGCCGCGGCGACGATGAACGCCCACTGCAACGCCCCGGAGGCCAGCGCGCACAGCAGATAGCCGACGGCCACCGCGATCAGCGGCCCGTGGTCGTCACGGCGCAGCGCCGGTACGGCGGTGTCGATCGCGTACGCCACCAGCAGCGGGCCCGCCTGCACCGCCGCCTGCTGGAGCAGCAGCAGAAGCGTGGTGCCGGCCACGCGCGCCTTCATGGGCGTGAGGAGCGAGCGCAGCAGGGCGGCCGTGGCGCCCGGGGCGGAGGGCAGGACGTCCCGGTCGAAGGGGTCGTCGGCGGCCCGGGGGCGCGGCGCGTCCTGGGCGTCCCCGGTGGTGGGGGCGGAGGTCGTGGGAGCCGTCATCGGTCGTCGTCCTCTTCTTCCTCCGTGGGCCGGCCCGACATGAGGAGGGCGTACTCGGCGTTGGTGCGCAGCAGTTCGTGATGGGTGCCGACGGCGGCGATCCGGCCGCCGGAGAGCAGGGCGACGCGGTCGGCCAGCAGCACCGTGGACGGGCGGTGGGCCACGATCAGGGCGGTGGTGCCCTGGAGCACCTGGCGCAGCGCGGCCTCCACGGCCGCCTCCGTGTGCACGTCCAGCGCGGACAGCGGATCGTCCAGGACCAGGAAGCGGGGGCGGTCGACGACGGCGCGGGCCAGCGCGAGGCGCTGCCGCTGGCCGCCGGAGAGGCTGAGGCCCTGTTCACCCACTTGGGTGGTGGGGCCGTCGGGCAGGGCGTGGACGAAGTCGGCCTGGGCCACGGCGAGGGCGCGGTGCAGCTCGTCCGTGCCCGCGTCGGGGCTCGCGCCCATGAGGACGTTGTCGGCGACGCTCGCGGAGAACAGGGTGGGCTCCTCGAAGGCGACGGCGACCATCGCCCGCAGCTCCTCGCGGCGCAGCTCGGTGATGTCCTGCCCGTCGAGGGTGATCCGGCCCTCGGTCACCTCGTGCAGCCGGGGGATGAGCGCGGTGAGCGTCGTCTTGCCACTGCCGGTCGCGCCGACCAGGGCCATGGACTCACCGGGGCGGATGTGCAGGTCGACGTCGTCCAGGAGCGGTGTGGAGCCGGCGGGGGCGTCGGGGTAGCGGAAGCGGACGTTCTCGAAGCGCAGCCCCGTACCGGCGGGCCCGGCGGTGGGGACGGCGGGCGCGGTCTCCTGCTCCGGTCGCGCGTCCATCACCTCGAAGTATCGTTCCGTCGCCGTGGTCGCCTCCTGGCTCATCGCCAGCAGGAAGCCGATCGACTCCACCGGCCAGCGCAGGGCGAGCGCCGTGGAGAGGAAGGCGACCAGCGTGCCCGTCGACAGCGAGCCGTCCGAGACCTGCACGGCTCCCACCACCAGCGTGGCCCCGATGGCCACCTCCGGCAGGGCCATGATGACCGCCCAGATGGTCGCGAGCAGCCGGGCCTTGCGCAGCTCGGTGCCGCGCAGCTTCCCGGACAGCTCGCGAAACGCCCGCGCCTGGCTGCGGTGGCGGCCGAACCCCTTGATGATGCGGATGCCGAGCACACTCTCCTCGACCACCGTCGTCAGATCCCCGACCTGGTCCTGCGCCTGCCGGGCCGCGTGCGCGTACCGCTTCTCGAAGACCGCGCTCAGGGCGATCAGCGGCACGGCGGGCGCCAGCATCACCAGCCCCAGCGTCCAGTCCTGGAGCAGCATGATGACCACGCCGACCAGGATCGTCACGCCGTTGACGAAGAGGAACGTCATCGGGAAGGCGAGGAACATGCGCAGCAGCATCAGGTCCGTCGTGCCCCGGGAGAGCAACTGACCGGACGCCCACCGGTCGTGGAAGGCGATCGGCAGCCGCTGCAGATGCCGGTACAGATCCGCCCGCATCTCCGCCTCGACACGCGACAGCGGACGCGCCACCAGCCAGCGCCGCAGCCCGAACAGCAGCGCCTCGGCGACCCCGAGCAGCAGCAGATACAGCGCGCCCCGCCACACACCTGCGGAGTCGCGTTCCGCGATGGGCCCGTCCACCATCCACTTCAGTACGAGCGGGATCACCAGCCCCATACAGGAGGCGACGACCGCGACGAGCGCGGCGGTGACCAGGCGCGCGCGCACCGGTCGTACGTACGGCCACAGGCGCAGCAGCGTACGGACGGCCGAACGCTCTTCCGGACGGGGCCGTTCAGCAGGGTCTTCGGCGGAGGCAGGTGTCGTGGGCATCACCAGCGAGCCTACGGACTGACCCGCACCTCGCCCACCGAGTTTTGGCCGGATCCCCGTCCGCCGTTGGTCCTACGACCTGCGGCTTCGGCGGCCCGAACGCCCGTGCCCGGCCCCGGGGTCGTAGCGTCGCATCAGCCGATCGGCCGATGCCGCTTCGAGCGCCTCGGGCGATGTGCGCCGACCGCGGTCGGCGGGACGCTGCTGCCATGTCCGTCATCGAAGTCAGCGAACTGCGCAAGTCCTACGGAGGCCGGGCCGTGGTCGACGGGGTCTCCTTCGCCGTCGAGGAGGGGGAGATCTTCGGGATCCTCGGCCCGAACGGCGCCGGCAAGACCACCACCGTCGAGTGCGTCGAGGGCCTCCGGGTCCCCGACGCGGGCCGGGTCCGCGTCACCGGCCTCGACCCGATCGCCGACCACGAGCAGGTCACCCGCGTGCTCGGCGCCCAGCTCCAGCAGAGCGAACTCCAGGCCAAGCTCACCGTGCGCGAGGCGCTCGAGCTGTACGCCACCTTCTATCCGCGCCCGGCCGACTGGCGCCCCCTGGCCGAACGCCTCGGTCTCACCGAGAAGCTCACCACCCGCTTCGCCAAGCTCTCCGGCGGCCAGAAGCAGCGGCTGTTCATCGCGCTCGCCCTCGTCGGCAACCCCCGCATCGTCGTCCTCGACGAGCTGACCACCGGGCTCGATCCGCGCGCCCGCCGTGACACCTGGCAGCTCATCGAGGACGTCCGGGCGGGCGGGGTCACCGTCCTGCTCGTCACGCACTTCATGGAGGAGGCGCAACGGCTGTGCGACCGGATCGCGGTCATCGACCGGGGCCGTATCGCCGCGCTGGACACCCCTGAGGGACTGATCCGGCGCTCGGCGGGTGCCACCGTCGTCAGCTTCCTGCCGTCCGCGCCGCTGGACGAACGGGAGTTGAACGCCCTGCCCGAACTGGCCTCCCTCGCCGCCAAGGACGGCCGGATCACACTCTCCGGCACCGACGCGACCGTCAACGCGGTCATCACGCTCCTCGCCCGCCACCACATCACCGCCCACCAACTCCGTGTCACCGACGCCACGTTGGACGACGCGTTCCTGGACCTGACGGAGGCCACCGCATGAGTTCCCCGGCGCTCGACACTGCCGTACTGCGCACCGAGGTCCGCCTCTTCCGCCGTGAACCCGGCGCGATCTTCTGGATCCTGCTGTTCCCCACCCTGCTGCTGGTGATCCTCGGCTCCATCCCGTCCTTCCGGGAGCACGACGACTCGCTCGGCGGCCTCCGGCTCGTCGACACCTACGTCCCGATCGCGGTCCTGCTCGGCCTGATCCTCGGGGGTGTGCAGGCCATGCCGCAGGTCCTCACCGGATATCGCGAACAGGGCATCCTGCGCCGCATGTCCACCACCCCGATCCGCCCCGTCACCCTGCTCGCGGCGCACATGGTGGTCTTCGCGGGCGCGGCCCTCGCCTCGGCGCTGCTCTCCCTTCTCGTCGGGCGGCTCGCCTTCCACGTACGCCTGCCCGAGCAGCCGTTCGGGTACGCGATCGCCCTGGTGCTCGCCGTCCTGGTCGCCCTCTCGCTGGGCTCGGTGATCTCCGCGCTGTCCCGCACCACGAAGATCGCCGGTGCGATCGGGAGCGCGGTGCTCTTCCCGATGATGTTCTGCGCGGGGTTGTGGGTGCCGGTGCAGGCCATGCCCCACCTCCTGGCCCGGATCGTCGGCTACACCCCCTTCGGCGCCGCCGCCCAGGCCCTGAACCAGGCCGCCGCCGGGCACTGGCCGGGCTGGACCCACCTCGGCGTGCTCGCCGGATGGACGGTGCTGCTCACCGCCGGGGCCGCGCGCTGGTTCCGCTGGGAGTGAGCGGGGCGTGCCGGACACTGGGGCCATGAGGATCGCGGAATGGAAGCCCCGCCGGGCCACCTTCGCCGACTGGGGGCCGTACGCCTTCCTCGGCGTGGGTGTCCTGACGGCGGCGGGCTCGGCCAGGGTGGTCGGCATGTCCCGGGACGAGCTGTACGGGTCGGCCGCCCTGACGGTGGCCGCCCTGGCCCTGGAACTCGGCCGGGCGCGGGTGTTGCCGAGTCAACCGCGGCGCGGAGGTGCGAACACCTTCTTCTACTTCGGGCGTTGGGCGCTCGCGTTCGTCCTCACCTGGCTCAACCCGTTCTTCGCCTTCTACGCCGTCACCGGCTACTACACGGCCTCCTATCAGTTGCCCCGCCGCCTGGTGCTGCCCGGTCTGTGCCTGACGGCCGTCACCATGGCCGGAAGCGAGATCGGCGGCATGCCGCCTCATGGACTGGTCCTGTGGTGCGGCTTCGCCGTGGTGTTCGGCGTCAACATCGCCATCGTCAGCCTCTTCACCCGGTTCGCCGAGCAGGAGCAGATCCGCGTCGCCGCCCAGGCCGAGACCATCGTCGAACTGGAGCGCACCAACACGGCGTTGCAGCAGGCCCTCGACGAGAACGCCGCGCTGCACGCCCAACTCCTCGTCCAGGCACGGGAAGCGGGCGTCGCCGACGAGCGCCGACGGCTGGCCGCCGAGATCCACGACACCCTCGCCCAGGGCCTGACCGGGATCATCACCCAGCTCCAAGTCGTCGCGAACGCCTCCGACCTGGCCACCGCCCGCGTCCACCTGGAGCGTGCCGCCACGCTGGCCCGGCACAGCCTCGGCGAGGCCCGCCGCTCCGTGCACAACCTCGCGCCGGTCGCCCTCGACGCCGACGGTCTGCCCGAGGCGTTGCAGAAGACGGTGGCCGAATGGGGCGAACGCACCGGGGTGCGGGCCGACTTCACCGTCACGGGCGCCGCCGAGCATCTGCACGACGAGGTCTCGGCGACGCTGCTGCGGATCGTCCAGGAGGCCCTGTCCAACGCCGCCCGCCACGCCCGCGCCACCCGCGTCGGCGTCACCCTGTCCTTCATGGGCGACGAGGTCACCCTCGACATCCGCGACGACGGCCGCGGCTTCGACCCCCTCGCCGTACCGGCCCGCAGCCGCGCGGGCGGCTTCGGCCTGGACGGGATGCGCGTCCGCGCCGAACGCATCGCGGGGTCCTTCACCACGGAGTCCGAACCGGGGCACGGCACGGCGATCTCGGCTCGCGTACCGTTGGTGCGCCATGACCGATGAAGCCATGAGCGGTGACGCTACGACCGATCACGCCGTGACCGGTGACGCCACGACCGCGATCTCCCTGCTGATCGTCGACGACCACCCCGTCGTCCGGGACGGTCTGCGCGGCATGTTCGAGTCCGCGCCCGGATTCACCGTGCTCGGCGAGGCGGCGGGCGGTGTAGAGGCGGTCGCCAAGGCCGCCGTACTGGACCCGGACGTGGTCCTGATGGACCTGCGAATGCCGGGCGGCTCCGGGGTGGACGCCATCCGGGAACTGTCCCGGCGCGGCGCCCGCGCCAAGGTGCTCGTCCTGACGACGTATGACACCGACTCCGACACGCTGCCCGCGATCGAGGCCGGTGCGACCGGCTATCTCCTCAAGGACGCCCCGCGCGCGGAGCTGTTCACCGCCGTGCGCGCCGCCGCCGAGGGCCGTACGGTCCTCTCCCCGGCCGTGGCCTCCCGGCTGGTCTCCGCGGTCCGCGCGCCCGCCCGCGGCAACGAACCGCTCTCGGCGCGCGAGCGCGAGGTCCTGGCCCTCGTCGCCAAGGGCACCTCCAACCGGGAGATCGCGCGCGAACTGTTCATCAGCGAGGCCACCGTGAAGACCCATCTCACCCACCTCTACGCCAAGCTCGGCGCCAAGGACCGCGCGGCGGCGGTCGCGGTCGCCTACGACCGGGGCATCCTCGGCTGAGGGTTCCCGGCGGCCGTACGACCGGGTGTTCCCGGCGGCCGTACGTCCGGGATGCGCGGGGGCGCACACCGGCGCGGCACCGCGCACCCCTCCACGAGGCCCAAGTCGGGACTGAGTTGTGACAATCACGGGGATCCTTGAAGGCGGGGCGTGTGATTGATTTGTCCTCATGCGCGCGGGAGTCGCGCAGGTGTGCGGGCCTGATCAGGCCGTGCGAGGGGAGACAGAATCGTGAACGGGCGACCGATATCGGGGGCGTCGGTTGACGCGCGGGGGAGAGCGGCTACGGGGCACGGCGGCCGACGCGGCCGTACCGGACTGTCGGCGCTGATACTCGGCGCGGTGCTGGTCACCGCCACCGCGTGTGGCGGAAGCGGGGGTTCGGGCTCCGGCGGCGAGGACAAGGGCTCCGGCAAGGCCGAGTCCAAGCAGTCGCAGGCCGTCGTCACCATAGCCCCGAAGAACGGCGCGGACGCCGTGAACACCAGCGGCGCACTCGAAGTCACCGCTGCCAAGGGCAAGTTGACCGAGGTCCAGGTCAAGGACGCCAAGGGGCGCGAGATAGCCGGGGCCATCACCGGCGGGGGCGCCACCTGGACCCCCTCGACCCATCTGGCCGCGGCCACCACCTACAAGGTCCACGCCGTGGCCAAGGACACCGCGGGGCTCAGCTCCACCGCGGAGTCCTCCTTCACCACGCTCACCCCGAAGAACACCTTCGTCGGCCACTACACCCCCGAGGACGGCGCCACGGTGGGGGTCGGCATGCCGGTCTCGATCCGCTTCGACCGGGGCATCACCCACCCCGAGGCCGTCGAGAAGGCCATCACCGTCAAGACCGAACCGGCCGTGGAGGTCCGCGGCCACTGGTTCGGCAACGACCGCCTGGACCTGCGCCCGAAGGACTACTGGAAGCCCGGCACCAAGGTCACCGTGAAGCTCGACCTCGACGGCGTCGAGGGCCGCCCCGACGTCTACGGCAAGCAGACCAAGACGGTGCGCTTCACCATCGGCCGCAACCAGGTCTCCACCGTCGACGCCAAGACCCACAAGATGGTCGTGCGGCAGGACGGCAAGGTCGTCAAGACCATCCCGATCACCACCGGCAAGCCGGGCTACGACACCTGGAACGGCCAGATGGTCATCAGCGAGCGGCTCACCGTGACCCGGATGAACGGCGAGACCGTGGGCTACGGCGGTGAGTACGACATCAAGGACGTGCCGCACGCCATGCGCCTGACCGAGTCCGGCACCTTCATCCACGGCAACTACTGGGGCGGCGGCACCTTCGGCAACGTCAACTCGAGCCATGGCTGCATCGGCCTGAGCGACGTGAAGGGCGGCTACAGCTCGTCCGTCCCGGCCGCCTGGTTCTTCAACCACTCGATCACCGGTGACGTCGTCATCGTGAAGAACTCCCAGGACAAGACGGTCGCGCCCGGCAACGGGCTGAACGGCTGGAACATGTCCTGGGAGGAGTGGACCAAGTAGGGAACCGGCAACGCTTCACCTCCTCGGGCCCGGTGTGCCCGCTCACCTTGCTGTGAGCGAGCACACCGGGCCCGATCCCGTTAGTCCCCGTTAACCTTCCTGGCATGACTGTGCATCTCGAAGTCGCCGAAGGCGTGGGTGTGATCCGGCTGGACCGCCCGCCGATGAACGCGCTGGACGTCGCCACGCAGGACCGCCTCAAGGAACTCGCCGAGGAGGTCACGCGCCGCGAGGACGTGCGCGCCGTGGTCATCCACGGCGGGGAGAAGGTGTTCGCGGCGGGCGCGGACATCAAGGAGATGCAGGGCATGGACCACGCCGCGATGGTCGTGCGCTCCCGCGCCTTGCAGGACTCCTTCACCGCCGTCGCCCGGATCCCCAAGCCGGTCGTCGCCGCCGTCACCGGCTACGCCCTCGGCGGGGGCTGCGAGTTGGCGCTGTGCGCCGACTACCGTATCGCCGCCGAGAACGCGAAGCTGGGGCAGCCGGAGATCCTGCTCGGCCTGATCCCGGGCGCGGGAGGCACCCAGCGGCTGGCGCGGCTGATCGGCCCCTCCAAGGCCAAGGACCTGATCTTCACGGGCCGGATGGTGAAGGCGGACGAGGCGCTGGCGCTGGGGCTGGTCGACCGGGTGGTCCCGGCCGAGCAGACGTACGCCGAGGCCCACGCCTGGGCCGCGAAGCTCGCCCAGGGCCCGGCGATCGCGCTGCGCGCCGCCAAGGAGGCGATCGACGCGGGGCTGGCGACGGACATCGACACCGGCCTCACGATCGAACGGAACTGGTTCGCGGGCCTGTTCGCCACCGAGGACCGCGAGCGCGGCATGCGCAGCTTCGTGGAGGAGGGCCCCGGCAAGGCGAAGTTCGTCTGAGCCGGCGGACGCGCGAACCGGTGCGCGAAGTCCCCTTGATCCTCTTGCAGTTGACGCGATGTCTCACCCGCTGTCCCCCGAAGGAGCGGTTCGCGGGAGCGTCGCGCCACCCGTGCTCCCGGCACGTCGCCGCAGTGTGAAGAGCGTCGCCAACTGACCTGTTTCCGCAGGTCAGTTGGGGCGCCGACGCGACAGGGTTGCCAGCGGCATATGTCAACCGGACGCCACGCAATACGCCACCCCAGGGGCAGTTTTCTTCCGTAACGCCTCCACGCGCCACCCCAGCCGGTCATCATGGGGGCATGGCGGGGCTGGAGGGTGTGGAACAACCGCGGCGGCACAAGGGTGCGACCGCGGCACGCTGGTCACCTGCGGTGGAGGATGAACGGGCGCTCAGAGCACTGGAGTCGCGCGGCAGCCCCGCCGACGCGGAGGTGCGCCTGCCGTCCCGCCCGGAGTCCGCGGGCACCGCGCGCCGACTCGCCCAGGTCGTGATCCTGCGCCAGTGGGGCCTCTCCCCGAAGATGGCCGAGGACGTCGTCCTGCTCGTCTCCGAACTCGTCGGCAACGCCGTACGGCACACGGGCGCCCGTGTGTTCGGGCTGCGGATGCGCCGCCGCCGGGGCTGGATCCGTATCGAGGTGCGCGACCCCTCCCGCGGGCTGCCCTGTCTGATGCCGGTCCAGGAGATGGACCTGGGCGGGCGCGGTCTCTTCCTCGTCGACACGCTCGCCGACCGCTGGGGCGTCGACCTGTGGCCCCGCGGCAAGACGACGTGGTTCGAGATGAGGGTCGCCGACCGCTGAACCGGCCGCGCGGCAGCCCTCCGAGGCGCCTGTCGGCCACGGCTCCCGAGGTCCCGGCGCCCGTACCGCCCGCGACCCTTACCCTCCACTAACGGTCAAATCGCCGGATTTCACCCCGGCGCGTCCTTAAATGGTGAGAGTGACCACCCCCGTCCCTCCCCCCGAACAAGGCCCCGCGGCCGACCCGGGCCCGCACGCGATGCCCGACCGTCGCTCGGCGCTGCGCGCGGGCGCCGGGCTCGCCGTCGCCGGTGCGCTCGTCACCGCCTGCTCCTCCGGTGACTCCGACGCCCAGTCCGCCGCCCGCGCCAGCGGCCCCGCGCACTCCGCCGCCGCCCCGTCCACCCAGGTCGCCGCCCCCGCGCCCCGCGCCTTCCCGCGGCAGCCCACGCAGATCACCCACGGCCCCCGCGACCGCCCCCGCGTGGCCCTCACCTTCCACGGGCAGGGCGATCCCTCCTACGCCCGGTCGATCCTCGCCGCGGCCGAGAAGAAGGGCGCGAAGCTCACCGTGCTCGCGGTCGGCACCTGGCTCGACGCACACCCCGACCTCGCCCGCCGCGTCCTCGACGGCGGCCATGACCTCGGCAACCACACCCAGCACCACATCGGCGTCAACACCCTGCCCGACAAGGAAGCCCTCGCCGAGATCCAGGGCTGCGCCGACAGGCTGGACAGGCTGACCGGTTCCATCGGCACCTGGTTCCGCCCCTCCCGCGCCCCGCGCGCCACCCCGCGCGTCGAACGCCTGGCCCGCCGCGTCGGCTACCCGCACGTCCTGTCGTACGACGTCGACTCGCTCGACTACACCTCGCCGGGCGCCCCCGCGATCACCCGCAAGGTCCTCGGCGAGATCCGCGGCGGATCCGTCGTGAGCCTGCACTTCGGGTACGCGGACACGGTCGCCGCCTTCCCCACCCTCCTGCACGAACTCGACCGCCGCGGCTTCACCGCGGTGACCACCACGGAGCTGCTGAGCTGATGCCCCCCACCACCCTCGCCCGCGTACTGATCGCCGGCGCCGCCCTCACCGCGCTCGCCGCGTGCAGCGGCGGCAGCCCCACCAAGGACCACGCCTCCAAGTCCCCGAGCGACCCGGCCACTTCGCAGCAGAAGACCGTCCAGGGCCTTGAGGGCATGCCCCCGGTACTCGACGTCAAGGACGTCTACGCGGCCGACCGGCCGAATCAACTCTCCCCGGTGGTCAAGGACTTCCCGTCCCTCGTCTACGTCCCCAACACCAACTCCAACACCGTGTCGGTCATCGACCCGAAGACGTACAAGGTGGTCCGGACGATCCCGGTCGGCGTCCAGCCTCAACACGTCGTCCCCTCCTGGGACCTGAAGACGCTGTGGGTCAACAACGACAAGGGCAACAGCCTCACCCCCATCGACCCGAAGACCGGCAAGGCGGGCAAGGCCGTCGACGTGCACGACCCGTACAACCTGTACTTCACGCCGAACGGCAAGTACGCGATCGTCATGGCCTCGCTCGACCGCCAACTGGTCTTCCGTGACGCGCACACCATGAAGGTCGCCAAGTCCGAACCCGCGACCTGCTACGGCGTCAACCACGCCGACTTCTCGCTCGACGGCCGCTACTTCATCGTCTCCTGCGAGTTCAGCGGCGAACTGCTCAAGGTCGACACCGAGAAGATGAAGGTGATCGGCAAGCAGAAGCTCCCGTTCCACGGCGCCATGCCGCAGGACGTGAAGGTCGCCCCGGACGGCAAAAGGTTCTACATCGCCGACATGATGGCCCACGGCCTGTGGATCGTGGACGGCGACAGCTTCGGCAAGCCCACCTTCCTGCCCACCGGCAAGGGCGCGCACGGCCTCTACGTCAGCCGCGACTCACGCGAGATGTACATCTCCAACCGCGGCGAGGGCACCATCTCCGTCTTCGACTTCCCGAAGAACCGGCTGGTCAAGAAGTGGCGTCTGCCGGACGGCGGCAGCCCCGACATGGGCGGCGTCTCCTCGGACGGCAAGGTGCTGTGGCTGTCGGGCCGCTACAACTCCGAGGTGTACGCGATCGACACGAGCAGCGGCAAGCAGCTCGCCCGGATCAAGGTGGGCAGCGGCCCGCACGGCCTCGCGGTCTACCCGCAGCCCGGCCGCTACTCCCTGGGGCACACGGGCATCTTCCGCTGACGTAAAGGGAACGACCAACACGCCGCCGAACGAGTGATGATCCGCGGTCCGTCGGCGCGCAGCCGCGAGGGTGCTGCCATGACCACAACTCGCCTGCGCCGACGGGCTGTCGTACTCGCCGCGTCCCTGGCGGCGCTCTTCGCGACCACCGCCGCCACCGCTCCCGCCGCCCCCGCGAAGGGCTCGGCCCCCGCGAAGGCCGAGATCGGCTGCCCCTGGTTCGCCGACCCGCTCACGGCGGCCGCCGACCACCGGGTGGACGTCGACCGCATCACCCCGCGGCCGGTCTGGCGCACCACCTGCGGCACGCTCTACCGCAGCGACAGCCGCCCGCCGTCGACCATCTTCGCCGAGGGCTTCCAGCCCAAGGACGTCGTGAACGGCCAGTACGACGTGGAGAAGTACGTCCTGGTCAACCAGCCCTCGCCCTATGTCTCGACCTCCTACGACCACGACCTGTACAAGACCTGGTACAAGTCGGGCTACAACTACTACATCGACGCTCCCGCCGGTGTCGACGTCAACAAGACCATCGGCGACACCCACAAGTGGGCCGACCAGGTCGAGGTCGCCTTCCCCGGTGGTATCGCGCGCCAGTACGTCATCGGGGTCTGTCCGGTCGACAAGGCCACCAAGACGGAGAAGATGAGCGAGTGCCAGAGCAACCCGAACTACGTGCCTTGGCACTGAGGTTCAGCGCGGCATGAGCAGGGCCTCCGCCCCCACCGGCCGGTAACCGGCGGCCTGGAACGCCCGCAGGCTGCGGGCGTTCCCCGGGGCGATCTGGGCCCACACGGGCTCGGTGGCCAACTGCCGGGCCGCCGAGGCGAGCGCCCGCCCCAGCCCCCGGTGCCGGGCGCCCTCCGCGACCTCCACCGCGGCCTCCAGCCGCCCGGCGACCCCGCGCCCGAGGACGAGTACGCCGCCGTCCGCCGCCCACACCCGTACGTCGTCCCGGCGGGTGCGGGCCCGGACGACCCGGGGATGCCCGGGGTCGTCGAACTCCCTCAGCGTGAGCGGCGGTTCGCCGGGCAGCGGGGTGGCGACGGTGAGCATGTCGGTGGTGTCGTGCGCCCGGCCCGTGCGCTCCATGAACGCGGCCAGGAACAGCGGGTTCATCGAGGCCGCGAGCGCGTCGCAGTCGAGCGAGTCGAGCGACTTGCGCACCCATCGGGGATCCTCGTCCGTGAAGACGACGGTGTGCGCGGTGAGGGCGAGCACACCGGCGTCGCGGTGCGCGTGCTGCCGTACGACCGTGAGGCCGCCGTCGGCGGGAGGGAAGACCCCGCGGGCCGCCGCGTCCAGGATCTCCCGCAGACTGTCGGGCATGAGACGTCCGTCCTTCACTCGTGTCCCCGTGTGTGTCCCCGCGTGGGTCTCCGTGTGCGTCTCCGCTTGAGTCTCCACCCGCTGGAAGCCCCAGACTCCCAGACATGAGCGACGACGGCACCGACCTGTTCACGATCGGCGACCTGGCCCGCGCCACCGGGCTGACGGTGCGCACCATCCGCTACTGGTCGGACGAGGACGTCCTGCCCCCGGTGGCCCGCTCCGCGGGCGGCTACCGACTGTACGACGTCGCGTCCGTCGCCCGCCTGGAACTGATCCGCACCCTGCGCGAACTGGGCCTCGGCCTGAACGACGTGCGCGCGGTGCTGGCGGGCGAGACCTCGGTCGCGGAGGTGGCGGCCACGCATGTGGTGGCCCTGGACATACAGATCAGGTCACTGAAGGCGACCAGGGCGGTGCTGTCGACCGTAGCCCGACGTGGTTCGAACGCGGAGGAGATGACCCTGATGAACAAGTTGGCACGGCTGTCGGCGGCCGAACGGCAGCGGATCGTGGAGGACTTCGTGGAGGAGATGCTCCACGGTCTCGACCTGATCGACCCGGAGATCCGGGACCGGATGCGCAGCACGGCGGGCGAGCTGCCCGAGGACCCGACACCCGAACAGGTCGACGCCTGGGTGGAGTTGGCCGAGCTGCTCCAGGACCCCGAGTTCCGGGCCCAGATGCGCAAGGCGGCGGAGTTCAACGCGGCGGCCGGGGAACAGGGCGCGCCCGCCAAGGAGACCCTGTGGTTCGTCAAGCACCTGGTGGATGTGGCGAGCCGGGCGCGGGAGCAAGGCATCGCGCCTGAGTCCCCCGAGGCGGAGCCGGTGCTGCGCGAACTGCTCGGCGACGCCGACCCCGCCGCCGTACTGGAACGCATGGAGACGGCCTTCGACGAACGGCTCGCCCGCTACCGCGAGTTGCTGTCCGCCGTGAAGGGCCAGCCCGCGCCCGTGTACACGGCGGACTTCGCGTGGGTGCTCGCGGCACTGCGGACACGGGTGTAACGAACGCCAGCCAGCGCGTGGTTCACACCCTCTCCAGCGGCACGTGCGGCCCGGCGGGCAGCTCTGTCCCCACCGGGTCGCCGGGCCGCACCACACCGCCCGTCACCACGATGCCCATGATCCCGGCCTTGAAGCGGGGCCGTCCGTCCTCGTCCCGCTCGATGACCTGCTTGAGCAGTCCCTTGGCGAAGCCGTCGATCTGGGCGCAAGGGTTGCGCAGCCCGGTGACCTCCACGACGGCCTCGTCCCCGAGGCGCAGCCGGGTCCCCCGGGGCAGGCCGAGCAGATCGATCCCGCGCGTGGTGACGTTCTCCCCGAGCTGCCCGGCGGCCACCTCGAACCCGGCCATCCGCACCTCGTCGAACAACTCCTCGTGGATGAGGTGCACTTGGCGCAGATTCGGCTGCGTGGGGTCCTGCCGGACCCGGGACCGGTGCTTGACCGTCACCCCGGCGTGCACATCCCCCTCCACGCCGAGCCCGGCGAGCAGCCGGATGCTCTCCCGGTTCGGCTTGGTGAAGCTGTACACCCCGTTGCTGCTGACCGCTCCGACCGTCCCGCTCATGGTGGTGAAGCCCCTCTCCGGTACGACTGCCCTTCGGTGACAGGGCCGAGCGTAACCGGAGCCCTGTCAGCCACCCGAGGCCCACTCCCGTAGCGCGGCCTTGGTGGAGAAGTTCGCGACGTCCTTGTCCAGCGGATCGGAGGTGTACTGGTGGAACTTCCACTTCGCCTGGATACGGGGCTTGCCCGCGGTGACGTAGTCGGCGATCCACAGACCGTCACCGGCGTACGAGGTGGTGTCGACGGTGAGCCAGTAGTTGCGGTTGGTGTAGAGGATCACCCGGTAGCTCGGCCGGAGCTTCTTCACCGCGCGGATGAAGCTGTCCTTCTCCGCGTTGCTCGCGTGCGTGCCGTCGCCCGTGGTCTCCCAGTCCACCGCCAGCAAGTCCCCTGCCTTCTCCGGGGCCTTGGAGACGAAGTGCTGGGCCTGGGCGGCCAGGTTGCCGGGCCACAGGAAGTGATAGAAGCCGACCACACAGCCGGCGTCCCGGGCGGTCTTCACCTGGGCGGTGAGTTTGGGGTTCACATACGAACTCCCCTCCGTCGCCTTGACGAAGACGAAGGAGAGGCCGTCCGTGTCGTAGGCCGACGACTGGTACGCGCTGACGTCGATGCCTCGCAGCATGGCGGTGCTCCCTGAAGTACTCGTGGGGGGACAGGAGATCGGAGGTGGGGGTCGACGCGTGAACGCCTTCTCCGAGTGATACCCCGCACGGGCGAACGGCAGCCTCCCTCGGCCGTCGAACTGAGAACCGAGGACGACTTCACGCCGCCCGGCTGTTCCACCCCGCCGTTCCGCTCGCGCCGATACGCGTCGGGGAGCGACGAGTTGGGGGAGTACACGGCGGAATCAGCGCTGTCGGTCACCTCGCCCGGACGGCCGATACGGTGGGGTGAGCCGGAAGCGCCGAAGTTCAAGGGGGTTGCGTGGAAGCGGAGTTGATGGGACTGGCCGCGTCCGTGGCGACGACTGTGGTGGGAGCGTTCGCGACCGACACCTATACCGCGCTCAAGAACCGGTTGGGTGCTCTGTTCGGGCGGGGCGGGCAGGGACGCGAGGACTCCGTCCTTCGCGAACTCGACGAACTCGACGGCGACATGAGCCTGGCCCGTGCCCGGGGCGACGACGCGCGAGCGGCGGCCCTCGCGGACCGCGCCGAGGAGCTCGTACGGGACCGGGTGCGCCGACTGCTGGCCGAACAGCCGTCGTTGGCCGACGATGTACGGGATCTGCTCACCGGGACGGGCGACACCGTCATCCACGGCACCATGGCGGTGGGCGGCCAGGTGCATGTGTCGAACGTCCACCATCACTACCACGGCGAGGAACCGGCGGTCCCGCGGCAGCCGGTGCTGACCTCCGCGCTGCCGGTGCCGCTTCCGTACCTCGCCCTGGGGCCGGTCCTCCACTACCAGAACAACGAGGCGTTGTTGCTGCGGATGAACGCCGCCTGGGAGAGCTGCCGCGCCGCCCAGGTGCCCACCCGGATGTATCTCCACGGTCTGCCCGGCATGGGAACGTCCGCCACAGCGCGCGAGTGGCTGCACAGACGCCGGGAGGAGCTGACGGGCCGCCCTCATCTCACCGCCTCGCTCGGCAGGGACGCCTGGGGCAACGTGCCGGAACCCGCGGCCGTCCTGGAACGCTGGTTCGGCGAGCTGGGAGTTCCGGTGGAGGACGTGCCCGCCGACCCAGGGGCCCGGTCGGCGTACTTCCGGCGGCTGGTCGCACGTACCCCCGTCGTCCTGCTGCTGGAGGACGTCGTCCTCGCCTCCCAGATCGAACCGCTGCTCCCGAACACTCCGGACAGCGTGGTCCTCATCACCAGTACCTCCCGCCTGCCCAGCCTCGTACGCACCCTGAACGCCGAACCCTTCGAGATGGGCCCCCTGGGGCTGGTGCACAGCCGCAGGCTGCTGGTCGAGGTCGGCAGGATCGGCGCCGACGAGGCCCGATACGAGGAGGAACTGGACCTGATCACCGACGCGTGCGGGGGACTTCCCCTCGCGCTGTGCATCGCCGGGGCTCAGCTCGCGGTCGGCCCCGCCGGCCGGGTGCGGGAGCTGGCGGTGGAACTGTCCGATCGCACAACCAGGTTGGGAGCGCTCGACATGGAAGAAGAACTGTCCTCGGCCCTGGACCCCGGCTACCGCGCTCTCGCCCCTGATGCCGCCGCCCTGTATCGCTGCATCGGACTCCATCCCGCCGAGGAGTTCGAGGTGGACCTCGTACGGGCCATGCTCCCCGATCTGGACGCCGCGGCGCGGAGCAGGGCTCTGCGGCAGCTCACCACCGCGAACCTGATCGAACCCATCGGAGACGGTGAGGGCGGCTACCGGGTGCGCCACCGGCTGATCCACGATCACGCCCTCGCCTGTGCCCGCGCCGATGAACCGGTCCCGGTCCAAGAGGCGATCCAGGACCGGATCATCGGGTATCGCCTGGAGTTCGCCGAACGCACGGAGGCGGCCCTCTCCTCCCGCCACCGGCACGATCCCGCGGGGGTGTACGCGGCCTACGCACCGACGGGCACCGTTGACGCACCGGCGCTGATCGCGAGTCTGGAGCGGCGCCGGGAGAGCCTGGAGAACGTGGTGCGCCTGGCCCATGAGACCGGCAGGCATCAGCAGACCTGGCGGTTGGCCCAGGGGCTGCACACCTTCTACCTCAAGTGCGGCCTGCACAGCCCGTGGATCACGACGCACGAACTGGCGGTCAGGTCGGCCGAGGAGTGCCGCGACCGGATGGCCCTCGCCCGGATGTACTTCGAGCTGGGCTTCGCTCACCTGGACCGGTGGAGCACTCTCCAGGGAGACCCGGAGGCGGCCCGCGGGTACTTCGAGCGCGCGCTGGAACTCGTACGGCCGGAAGACGGCGACGCGACCGAGGCGCAGCGGCGTACGGAGTCCAGCGTGCTGGAGGCCCTCGGTCTGGCGGAACGCAAGGCGGGGGACCCGGCCGGAGCCTTGCGGCATTACGCTCTGGGGCTGGCCGCCCTGGAGGGCATCGACCACCCGCGCGGACGGGCCCTGTTCGCGCTTCACCGGGGGACGGCCTGTACGGACCTGCGGCGCCATGACGAGGCGAAGCGTGAACTGCTCTCCGCCCGCGACCAGTTCGCGGCCCTGCCCGTGCCCGATCCCTACAACCAGGCCCGCGCCTCGACCCGTTACGCCGAGGATCGCCGGGCCGCGGGGCTGCCGGATGCGGCGGTGCGGGCGCTCGATGACGCGATCGAGATCATGACCGAGAGCGGTCCTCCCTATCAGCGCGCCTCGATCCATCTGCTCCGGGGCGATCTGCTGGGTGAGTCGGGCGACCGTCATGCGGCGCGGCGGGACTGGACCGCGGCGCGCGATCTGTTCCTCGAGGCGAACAGCCTTCGTGCGCAGGAGGCGGATCAGCGGCTCGTGGGCAGTGAGTCAGCAGGGGGCGATGTCGAGTAGGCCGGTCCCGGCGTCCGGTCCGATCGTCACCTGAAGTCGTACGGGTCCGGGGGTGTCGGCCGTGGGCGGCGCGTGGTCGTGGACCACCGATGCCGCGATGGCGGCCGACGCCCACGAGGGGCGCTCGCCGTGCCAGTGAGCGCGCAGGCGTACGCCGCCCCGCAGCAGCGCCAGGCAGCCGTCCTCCGGCTCTTCCCTGGCGAGCAGGCCGCAGCCCGGGTAGCGGGCGGCGATGTCGTCCCAGTTCGCCGACGACTCCCTGTGCCGGCCGAGTGGCATCAGGAGGACGTCCGCCGAGCGGGGCCATCGGGTGTCCGGGTCGTCGAGGTCGGCCACCAGATGGGTGCCGGCCAGATGTCCCTCCACGGTGCGGCGCTGCACGGGTGCCGGGTAGCGCCGCACGGTGATCCGGCCCTCGTCCGAGAGGGCTGACACATACACCGGCCGCTGGACGGGGGACGCGCACCCGATCGGCACGGAGGAGGGCACCGGGACCAGCCGTGGGCGGGCGGGGGCCATGGGCTCCGGCAGTTCGAGCCACTCGTAGAACAGGCGCCGCAGCAGCGTCGCCGATTCCCCGGGCCGTGACGTCACGGTCGCCCGCAGGGCGTGAAGTTCGGTGCTGTGTTGCTGAGTTACGGAAGCCGCTTCGAGTTGCGGCAGGAGAGGGCGGCGCGGGGACAGGCGGGGGAGCAGCGTGCCCAGTCGGGCCATGGGGGACCGAGGGGCGACCTTCGCGTCGAGGAAGGACCCCAGAACCGTGGGAATTCCCAACGCGACTCCGTACATGGTCAAAGAGCCATGGTCACCCAGGACATGGTCCGCTGCCAGAAGCGCGGATTTCCACATCTCCGTGTCCGGTACCGGGAGGAGCAGCCCGTGTTCCGTGAGCGGTGCCAACCAGTTCTGCAGTTGCCAGGCGCCGTGTCCGTACCAGGAATTCGGGTGAATCGCCGCCAGGACTCGGTATTCGTCGACCGGCAATTCCGCGAGGGCGCGCCGAAGAGCGTCCGTATCGCTCTCGTTCGAGGAGATGATCGATCCGCGCCCCCAAGTGGACGAGACCACAAGGAGCTTCTGGTCGGGTCGGACACCGAGAGCGCGCCGGTATTCCTCGCGGAACGGAGCGCTCATCCGTAGTTGATCGAAGCAGGGATCTCCTGCCACGACGCTCATCGGGAGCGCTTCCGGACAACTGACGGCCAGCCGTTCGCGCTGCTCGTCATGAGAGAGAATGATCGCGGAGGGAACGATCCGCCCCTCATGCATCAACCACTCAGAAGTCAAGCCAAAGGCTTCCGGCTTCCGGCTTCCGGCTTCCGGCTTCCGGCTTCCGGCTTCCGGCTTCCGGCTTCCGGCTTCCGGCTTCCGGCTCAAGTGTTTATTATATCCCGCGCCATGCGGCGCACCGATCAATGGTGCTTGCAGATCGTGAAGATCGCCACCGCGGTTGGTGGCTATCGCCAAGTCGAATGTGCGTGCCGTCGCTTCTCGCCAAGGTATGTGCAACATCCCCCGGGAAGTGAAGAACTCGAGCGTTCCCCCGTCCAGTGCCGAGGACTCCGTACACGTGAAGACGGTCTGGACGCGCCGGTCGCCCTCGAACACCGCGAGCAGGTCGAGCAGTCGGGTCGCGGAGGTGATGTTGTGGACCACTCCGAGAACGGTCCGCTCCGCCGCCACGCTCACCCAGCGCTCGCTGTCCGCCGCCATCGGCAACGGCAGCCGCCCTTCACCGCGCACGCCTCGCTCCTCGCTCTACCTGCCGTTACCTCGCCTGACGATAACGCGCATGTCGCCCGTGCCGACGAGCGTGGGTATGTCGCCCGCCGGAGTCCGGGCGGAAGCGGACGGATTCAGGTGTCGAGAGCCAACTGCACACCTATAGTGGACCGTTGTGTGATCCATGAGCTCAGCGAGGCTCGGGAGGCCTCGCCCGCTCCTGCCGGTCGGACTGCTGGAACTGTGACGGGAAAGGCTGAACCGGGATACATGAGGGTGGAACTTCCGCCGGAACCGGCGTACTTCGTGGATCGTCATGAGCAGCGGGACCGTGTGCTGCGGGCCGTGGGGGAGCGAACGGGGCGCTCCAGGCCCCTGATCGTGACCTTGAGCGGGCCGCAAGGCATGGGGAAGACGGAACTGGCTCGCTTGCTCGCCCGCGTTTTGTGCGACCGTTTCACCGACGGGGTCCTGAGCGTGGACCTCGATGACTTCCGGCTGGGCGGCGGGATGGACCCAGGTGACGTCCTGGCCCAGCTACTCGAATCCCTCGGCGTGGAACCGGACTTCGTCGCCTCGTCGTTCAAGGCGCAGTGCACGCAGTACTGGAGCAAGACCGCCCATGCGCGAATGATCCTGGTCGTGGACAACGCGCACTACGCCTCGGAGGTCATCCCGCTGCTTCCGGCGTCGGGCGAGAGCCTGGTGATCATCACCAGCCATGCGCCCCTACGGGAGTTCGAGGACGGAGCCGCCGTGGACGTCGGCCTGCCTCCGCTGGAGGAGTGGGCGGCCACAGAGCTTCTGGAGCTGATCGTCCGGGACCCTCGGCTGGCGGCTGATCCCGACTCCGTGCGCGCGTTGGTGCGGCTGTGCGAAGGCATCCCGGCGGCCCTCCACGTCGCGGGCGGTTGGGTACGCACACACCGGCTGCGTCCGCTGTCCCGCCTCGTCCGGCAACTGCGGGACGACTGGGAGGAGAACGGGATCGCCGGCGTGGAGGGGTTCTTGGACACGGTGTACGACGGCCTGTCCCCGACCGCGGCCCTGCTCTACCGTCTGCTGCCCCACCACCCTGGTGCGACGTTCACCACGGAATCCGCGACCGCCCTGTTGGGGCTCGGGCCCGAGCCGTGCGAAGACGCTCTTGAGGAGCTGGACAGAGCTGGGTTACTGGATCTCCGCGAGATGCTTGGCTCGGGAGACGGCCGGATGCGGCTGCCCGGCCCCCTGCGCGCGCATGCCGTGCGCCGGTCACGCCAGGACACGCAGGGAAGCGTGGTGGAGGAGAGCCTGACCAGGCTGTTGCGCTGGCTGGTCAGGCAGTTCCAGCGGGCGGACAGGTTCGCCGCCGGTTCCCGGCTGCTCGTCGCCGATGTGTTCGGCAGTGTCGACGACGCACCGGATGTTCCCCTGGAGGACCCCGAGAAGGCGACGGACGAGGCGACGAAGGCCGAACGCTGCGACCGCGCGTCCCGTTGGCTGTACGAACACCGTCATGTGCTCTTCGCGTCCGTACGGCTGGCCCATGAGCGGAAGATGGACGCCGAAGCGGTGGCTCTGTCGGAGCCGGTGTGGACCTATGCGCTGGACCACCCCCATCAGTCCGATGTGATCGGCACGTTGACTCTCACCGTCGACTCCGCGGTCCGTCATGGCGCCCGTCCCGAGTGGCTGGTGCGCACGCGCTGCCAACTCGCGCGGCAACTCTGGGAGACGGGTCAAGTCGACGAGGCACGGCAGCAGTTGGACGAAGCCAGGGGCGCGCTGGCGCTGCTGGGGGACAGCGCACGGGACAGGAAGCTCGCCGCCTCGCTGGTCGAGTTCTACGGCATGCTCGACGGCGCCCGTGGTGAATGGGGGGCAGCCGCAGTCGAGTTCACGCGCTCGCGCGAGATGCACCGTGCGCTTCCCAACCCGTATGGCGTCATGCTCCTGACCTACCGATTGGGCGAGGCACGGGCGAAACTCGGTGACCTGGAGACGGCCTACGAGCTGCTCGCCGGGGCACACGACGAGGCCGTGACCCTGCACCGCGAGAGGATGACGCGTCGTACGGGCTTCGCTCTCGCGTCAGTGCTGTGCCGCCTCGGCCGTACGACGGAGGCCCGACCCTTGTACGAGCAGTCGCTGAGCGCCGCCCGCCGACGGCGGTCCGGCTTCGACGAGGCTCGTGTCCTCGACGCGATGGCCGAGTTGGCTCAATCCGAGGAGCGGAGCGCCGAAGCCGCGGAACACCGCACGGCCGCCCGTGACATCCGCCGACGAAACGGCCTGGACCACTAGGGATGCTCGCAGCAGGCCCCGGGACCGGTCAGAAGGGCTCCGCGGCTTCTTCGAGCGTGGCCGGGCGGAGTGCGACGTCGAACGTGCGTCGGCCGATGACACAGCTCAGCCGGGTCGGCGCGGCCGGTGCCGCGGAGCAGGCCAGCAGCCAGGTGTGGACGGCCGAGGCAACGGCTGCCGGGTCTGTGCGTACGATCCGGCCGCCCTCCCTTCGGGGCTCGACCCGGACGGCGTAGGTGCGCGCGCACCCGCGGGTCCTGAACAGGAACAGGTCCGAGGACAGGATCGCTGCCGCGGAACGGCACCCCGGGTACTCCGACAGCGCATGCCGGAGCCATGCCTCCGCGGTCCACGACAGGGCAGGCCCACCGGCGGGTGCCGGGAGCGGGCGCCGGTACAAGAGCCCCGCCGAGCGGGCGAGTCGCTCGCTCGCGGAGCCGTGTTCCACCGCCAGATGATGTCCTGGCGTACCGATGCCCGAGGGACGCCGGGCGATGCGGACCTGGTGCTCGGCCACGTCGGTGTCCACGTCGAATGCCGTGGGGACGCGGCCTGCGGGACGGGGCGTGGGCAGCAGGCGCGGCGGGCTGCCGAGCGCCGGAGGGGTGAGGCCGAGGAGGGCGTACAGCTCGGAGCGCAGCAGGTTCAGGGCCCTCCCCTGCTGGGCGAAGGCCGTCCGGGCCACTTCGCGTCCGGTTCCCGGGCGGTAGGCGTCGAGCGCCTCTTCCACCAGGTCGGCGGAGCTCAACCGGGGTATCCGGCGCAAGAGTCCGTCCATCGGGCTGCCCGGGATCAGCTCGACCCCGCCTTGGTAGGCGCTGACCACGGGACGGTCCTCGGCGGCGCAGTAGTACAGAGCGGCGGATCCGTGGTCGGTCACCAGAGCGTCGGCCGCGATCAGAAGGGATGCCCACTCCTCATGGGGGCTTGCGAGGAGCATGCCCGCGTCGAGCGCAGGCGCGAGTCTCTCCGTCAACTCGTAGGTACCGAGGAGGCTTTGCTCATTAGGGTGAACGATCAAGGCCAGTTGGTAGTCATCGTGCGAGAGCCGGGCGGCCAACCGGGCGGGAAGATCGGGGCTTTGCCGAAGAAGGGACTCGGGCCCCCACGTCGACACCAGGGCGAGGAGCTTCCGCGGGCCGGTGCCGAGGGCGGCGCGGTAGCGATCGCGCAAGGAGCGCGAGGCGAGGAGGCGCTCCAGCGTGGGGTCTCCGACGACCTTGGCCCGGTCGGCCGCTCGCTGGTCCGCCGCGGCGATCCGGGTGATGTGCTCAGGGTGTGCGACCGCGTGAAGCGCCAGTGGGGCGGTGTCGTCGTCACGGATCAGGAACGTGGGATCGAGCCCGGACGCGGGCTGCGAACCCTCCCCCGGGATCGACTTGTTGTATCCGGCGCCGTGCGGCAGCAGCACGTGTCTGCCGCGCAGCAGACGCAGGTCGCCCTTCGGGCTCGCCGCGAGAACCAGGTCGTACGAGCGGGAGCACGCTTCGCTCCACGGCACCAGCCTGCCGCCGACGGTCTCGATGGCGGACAGGACGTCGATGCCGAAATCGGAGCCGGGGACCAGGGTGAACAGCCGGGTGATCCGGTCGTCACCGGAGAGAGCCGGAGCCGCGTCCAGCAGCCGGTACAGAGCCACCGCCGACCGCGCGGCCAGAAGCACCGTCGCCCGTCGCCCGTCGCCCGTCGCCCGTCGCCCGTCGCCCGTCGCCCGTCGCCCGTCGCCCGTCGCCCGTCGCCCCAAGTTTCCCCATTTTACCAGGGTTTGGGCGCGGGGAAGTGCTGTTTTCACAGGTCAGAGCTGGGGTGGTGGCGTCGTCCGGCGACATGATCCGATCGTACCGTTCACGATGCGTCCGGCCGCGAGTGATGGGGGAGGACCAGGTGGGCACGATCGGGGCCATGGGGTCGCGGGAACGGGAGGGACGGACGTATGAGTGAGTGGGGTGTCGCGCTGATCGCCGCGGGGGCGGCGGTCGCGGGCAGTGTGGTCACAGGCTGGTTCGGCCGGAGCGCCGGTCTCCGGCAGGCCGAGGCCGCACGCCGCGCCGGTGACCGGCAGGCGGAGGCGCTGCTGGAATCCGTCCGGATGACTCTCCGGGGCGAGGAGCAGCAACGCGCTCTCGCGCTTCGACGTCAGATCTACGCGGAGTTCCTCGCCGCGGTGGAGGCCAAGGTCCTGGTCGAGCGGGCGAATCGGGGAACCGGCGAGGAGGAACTCGTACTGCGGCGGGCGCACAGCGCGGTCGTTCTCGAGGGGCCGACCGAGGTGACCGCCACCGCGAGCCGCGTTGTGGAGGCCCTGCGACGCCACCAGCCGGCGGATGCCGTGCACCGCGCGAAGCTGGAGTTCATCGCAGCGGCTCAGCAGGCGGTGAACCCACCGCCGCAGGGAACGTCCGCCACGTGAGCAGGCCAGGCCCTGACAACACAGGGCCTGCCCCCTCAGCACTCGATGATGTTGACCGCCAACCCGCCCCGAGCCGTCTCCTTGTACTTCACCGACATGTCCGCGCCGGTCTCCTTCATCGTCTTGATGACCTTGTCGAGGGACACCATGTGCGAGCCGTCGCCGCGCATCGCCATGCGGGCCGCCGTGACCGCCTTCACCGCGGCCATGCCGTTGCGTTCGATGCACGGGATCTGGACCAGGCCGCCGACCGGGTCGCAGGTCAGGCCGAGGTTGTGTTCCATGCCGATCTCGGCCGCGTTCTCCACCTGCTCGGGGGTGCCGCCCAGGACCTCCGCGAGGGCGCCCGCCGCCATCGAGCAGGCCGAGCCCACCTCGCCCTGGCAGCCGACCTCCGCGCCGGAGATGGACGCGTTCTCCTTGAAGAGCATGCCGATCGCGCCCGCGGCGAGCAGGAAGCGGACCACGCCGTCCTCGTCCGCGCCGGGCACGAAGTTGATGTAGTAGTGCAGGACCGCCGGGATGATGCCCGCGGCGCCGTTGGTCGGGGCCGTGACCACGCGCCCGCCCGCCGCGTTCTCCTCGTTCACGGCCATCGCGTAGAGCGTGATCCACTCCATCGCACGGGCCGCCGGATCGCCCTCGGCGCGCAACTGCCGCGCGGTGACGGCCGCGCGGCGGCGTACCTTCAGGCCGCCGGGCAGGATGCCCTCCCGGGACATGCCCCGCGTCACACAGGCCCGCATGACCTGCCAGATCTCCAGCAGCCCGGCCCGGATCTCGTCCTCCGTACGCCAGGCCAGCTCGTTCTCCAGCATCAGCGAGGAGATCGACAGACCCGTCTCCTTCGTCCGGCGCAGCAGCTCGTCGCCCGTGCGGAAGGGGTACTTCAGGACCGTGTCGTCCAGCTTGATGCGGTCCGCGCCCACGGCCTCCTCGTCGACGACGAAGCCGCCGCCCACCGAGTAGTACGTCTTCGACAGGACCTCGGCGCCGTCCGCCGCGTAGGCCCACAGCGTCATGCCGTTGGCGTGGTACGGGAGCGCCTTGCGGCGGTGCAGGACCAGGTCCGCGTCGAAGTCGAACGCGATCTCGTGCGTGCCGAGCAGCCGGAGCAGGCCCGTCTCCTTGATCGCCTCGACCTGGCTGTCCGCCCGCTCCACGTCCACCGTCCGCGGCGAGGCGCCCTCCAGGCCGAGCAGCACCGCCTTCGGCGTGCCGTGGCCGTGCCCGGTCGCGCCCAGCGAGCCGTACAGCTCGACGCGCAGGGAGGCGACGGAGTCCAGCAGCTCCTCGTTGCGCAGCCGACGCGCGAACATCCGGGCGGCGCGCATCGGGCCGACCGTGTGGGAGCTGGACGGGCCGATGCCGATCGAGAACAGGTCGAAGACCGAGACGGCCACGGTGACTCCTCAGGACGGGGTGTGCGGGGGCACCGCTCACTACGAAGGTGGTGCGGGGGCACCGCGCGTACGTACGGACGGGCCTTACGTACGCGCGGCGCCCCGGGGAACTACTTGGTCGCGCCCGGGTACAGCGGGTGCTTGTCGGCCAGGGCCTTGACCCGGGCCTTCAGCGCCTCGGCGTCGTACGACGGCTTCAGCGCCTCGGCGATGACGTCCGCGACCTCGGTGAAGTCCTCGGCCGTGAAGCCGCGGGTCGCGAGGGCGGGCGTACCGATCCGCAGACCCGACGTCACCATCGGCGGACGCGGGTCGTTCGGGACCGCGTTGCGGTTGACGGTGATGCCGACCTCGTGGAGACGGTCCTCGGCCTGCTGTCCGTCCAGCTCGGAGTCGCGCAGGTCGACCAGGACGAGATGCACGTCCGTGCCGCCGGAGAGGACGTTCACCCCGGCCTCGCGGGCGTCCGGCGCCGTCAGCCGCTCGGCGAGGATCTTCGCTCCTTCGAGGGTACGCCGCTGGCGCTCCTTGAACTCCTCCGAGGCGGCGACCTTGAAGGACACCGCCTTGGCCGCGATCACATGCTCCAGGGGGCCGCCCTGGAAGCCCGGGAAGACGGCCGAGTTCAGCTTCTTCGCGAAGTCCTTGCGCGCCAGGATGATGCCACCGCGCGGACCGCCCAGCGTCTTGTGGGTGGTGGAGGTCACCACGTCCGCGTACGGCACCGGGTTCGGGTGGAGCCCGGCCGCGACCAGGCCCGCGAAGTGCGCCATGTCGACCCACAGGGCGGCCTCGACCTCGTCCGCGATCCGGCGGAACGCGGCGAAGTCCAACTGGCGCGGGTACGCCGACCAGCCCGCGATGATCACCTTCGGGCGGTGCTCCTTGGCCAGCCGCTCGACCTCGGCCATGTCGACCAGACCGGCCTCGTCCACGTGGTAGGCGACCACGTTGAACTGCTTGCCGGAGAAGTTGAGCCGCATCCCGTGCGTCAGATGGCCGCCGTGCGCCAGGTCCAGGCCGAGGATGGTGTCGCCGGGCTGGGCCAGGGCGAACAGCGCGGCCTGGTTGGCGGAGGCGCCCGAGTGGGGCTGCACATTGGCGTACTCGGCGCCGAACAGCTCCTTGACCCGGTCGATCGCGATCTGCTCGGTGACGTCGACGTGCTCACAGCCACCGTAGTAGCGGCGGCCCGGGTAGCCCTCGGCGTACTTGTTGGTGAGGACCGAGCCCTGGGCCTCCATGACCGCGACCGGAGCGAAGTTCTCCGAGGCGATCATCTCGAGGGTGGACTGCTGGCGGTTCAGCTCGGCGTCGATGGCGGCGGCGACGTCCGGGTCGAGCTCGTGCAGGGGCGTGTTCAGAGACGACATGGTCCTACGCCTCCTCAGCCGTTGATCTGGGCGTCGTACTCGTCGGCGGAGAGCAGATCGGCCGGCTCCTCGGCGACGCGGACCTTGAACAGCCAACCGCCCTCGAACGGGGCGGAGTTGACCAGGGCCGGGTCGTCCACCACGTCCTGGTTGATCTCGGTGACCTCGCCGGTGACCGGGCAGTACAGGTCGCTGACCGACTTGGTCGACTCCAGTTCGCCGCAGGTCTCGCCCGCGGTGACCGTGTCACCGACCTCCGGGAGCTGCACGTAGACGACATCGCCGAGCGCGTTGGCCGCGTGCTCCGTGATGCCGACCGTCGAGACGCCGTCCACGGCGGCCGACAGCCACTCGTGCTCCTTGCTGTAACGAAGCTGCTGGGGGTTGCTCATAGCCTGAATTCTCCTGTACGCGGGGGAGTGCTGGTGAACGGGGACCACAGGTGGCGCCGGGTGAGCGGACAGGGCCTCGCCCCGCCCGCCCCGCGCCTACTTCTGACGCCGGTAGAACGGCAGCGCCACGACCTCGTACGGCTCGTCGTTGCCGCGGATGTCCACGCCGACCCCGGACGTGCCCGGCGCCGCGTGCGCGGCGTCGACGTAGGCCATCGCGATCGGCTTGCCCAGCGTGGGGGAGGGGGCGCCGGAGGTGACCTCGCCGACCGTCTCGCCGCCCGCGACGACCGCGTACCCGGCCCGCGGCACGCGCCGGCCCTGCGCGACCAGCCCGACCAGGACGCGCGGCGGGTTCTGCTCCGCGCGGGACGCCGCCTCGCGCAGCGCCTCCCGGCCCACGAAGTCGCCCTCCTTGGCGAACTTCACGACCCGGCCGAGCCCGGCGTCGAACGGCGTCAGCGACGTGGTCAGCTCATGCCCGTACAGCGGCATGCCCGCCTCCAGGCGCAGCGTGTCCCGGCAGGACAGGCCGCAGGGAACGAGGCCCACGGCCGCGCCCGCCTCCGTCAGCGCCTGCCACAGCTTCTCGGCGTCGGACGGCGCCACGAACAGCTCGAAGCCGTCCTCGCCGGTGTACCCGGTGCGCGCGATGAGCGCGGGGACGCCCGCGACCGTGCCCGGCAGACCCGCGTAGTACTTCAGACCGTCCAGGTCGGCGTCCGTCAGGGACTTCAGGATGCCGGAGGACTCGGGGCCCTGGATCGCCAGCAGCGCGTACGCGTCCCGGTCGTCGCGCACCTCGGCGTCGAACCCGGCGGCCCGCTCCACCAGCGCGTCCAGCACGACCTGGGCGTTGGAGGCGTTGGCGACGACCATGTACTCCTGCTCCCGCAGCCGGTACACGATCAGGTCGTCGAGGATGCCGCCGTCCTCCCGGCAGATCATCGTGTAGCGGGCCCGGCCGATCCCCACCGAGGCGAGGTCGCCGACCAGGGCGTAGTTGAGAAGGCGCGCCGCCTCGGGGCCGGTCACGGCGATCTCGCCCATGTGGGAGAGGTCGAAGAGGCCCGCCTTGGTACGGACGGCGACGTGCTCGTCGCGCTCGGAGCCGTACCGCAGCGGCATGTCCCAGCCTGCGAAGTCGGTCATGGTCGCGCCGAGCGAACGATGCAGGGCATCGAGCGCGGTGAGGCGCAGCGGGCTACTGCTCATGGGTGCTGCTCCCAGGGATGTGGGCCCCCGCGCGAGCGCATGCCGTGCGTGGGGGGAGGGCGAGGTCGTTCCTCCCCATCTGTCATCGGGACCTGAGAGGTTCGCCCTGACGGTCGTGCGTCACGGGACGTCCCGAAGGACGTCGCGTACGTCATGGCTTGCACCTTGGGTGGAGCCCCTGGCCGGCGGCTCGCTTTTCAGATGTGCCTCGCCCGCGCGGTATCGGGGCCTGAGAGATTCAAGGGAGGGACTTGCTCCTTCGGCGTCCGGACGCGGATGCGTACCCGGAACTCTCCCGCGCGGATTCAAGCGGCCGGTATGCAGTTGGCGCGCACATCATCGCACGCGCCGCACGATCATGGCAGGGCCGCATCTGTAACCGGGCCGTGGCCGTACGTGCACGAAATCACGAGGCATCGTGCATTACCTTCTCTTTACGCTCAGCGGGGAGGCTCCTGACCCCAGGGGAGGACGATCACGGTGAAGACCGTCATGTCGTACGCGACGACCACGTGTGTCATGGCGCCCGCGCCGCGAGGAGCCACGGCCCGCGACGCCCGCGACGCCCGCGAGCCGCTGCGGGCGGCCCCGGTCCGGGACCTGCGCGCGCGGGCGGGCCGCAGTCCGCGCGGGCTGACCTTCGCCGCCCGCGATGTCGTCGTGGTCACCGGACTGCCCGGCAGCGGCAAGTCCACGCTCATGCGGCGCGCCGTACGGCCGGACGCGCGCGTCGACTCCCAGGACACCCGCGACCGTTGGGACGCGCGTCTGGCCCGCTTCCTGCCGTACACGCTCTACCGCCCACTGGTCCGCCTCTCCCACTACGCCGGGCTGCGCCGCGCGTTACGCGGCGGCGCCGCGGTCGTGGTGCACGACTGCGGGACCCAGGCCTGGGTGCGCGGCTGGCTGGCCCGCGAGGCCCGCCGCCGGGGCGGCACGCTCCGGCTGCTCCTGCTCGACGTCACCCCGGACACGGCCCTGGCGGGCCAGCACGCGCGCGGGCGCGGCGTCTCCCGGTACGCGTTCCTGCGCCACCGCCGCGCCAACCGCCGTCTGCTGCGCGTCGTCGAGCGCGGCGACCTCCCGCGCGACTGCGGTTCGGCGGTCCTGCTCGACCGGGCGGCGGCGGACGCCCTGCACCGCATCGACTTCGCCGCTCATGTTCCCGATGCGCCCGAGGACGGTGGGGCGCCGGGCCGCAGCGGTTAGCCTCTTGCACCGGAAACAGTGGTTTACGGCAGGCGGTAGCAATGGACTTCCCGGCGGACCTTCCCGCGGACTTCCCGGCACAGGCGCACCCCCATCCGCACGGCGGATGGCCGGGCAACGAGGTGGAGGAGGTGCTCTCCGCCTCGCTCGGCGTCCCCTCGGCCGGTGGCCGGATCGTGGAGGTCCTCGGCCGCGGCTTCGTCTGGGTACCCCTGCCGAACGGCGGCGGACCCGACAGCGGCCCCCTCGACCTGCCCACGCTGGAGATCGAGGGCCAGGCCTACGTCCCCGTCTTCAGCTCCGAGGAGCAGTTCCGCCAAGTCGTCGGCGGCCACATCTCGTTCACCGTCGCGCCCGCCGTCGAGTTCGCCCGCGGACTGCCCCCGCAGGTGGGGATCGTGCTCAACCCCGACGGCGTGATCGGGGTGCCGCTGCCGCCCGAGGCGGTGGCCGAGTTGTGCCGCTCCGGGCAGGGCCCGCTGGACGGGCCCGTGACCGGCGGCCGGGTCCGCCTCTTCGAACCCGACTGGCAGGACGACCCGGTGGACTTCCTCGCCGCCGCCTCGGCCGAGTTCGCCGCGACCGGCGTGGTGCGCACCGCCCGCCGCTGCCTGGCCGCGATCGAGACCGACGACCCCGTGATGTTCATCGGCGTCGAACTCACCTCCCCCGAGGCCGAGATGCACAGCCTCCCGCTGGACGCGCTCGGCCGCGCGCTGGGCAAGGTGCCCGTACCGATGGCCGTGAACGTGGTCTTCCTCGACGTGGCCCAGGACCCGGTGGGGGAGTGGCTGCGCGAGCGGGTGCGGCCGTTCTACCAGCACGGCTACTGACGTCCGCCCGCGCCCGGCGCGAGCCGGGGCGCGGGGTTGACGCGTGTCAAGTCGCTGTCAGACAACGGCCGTAACCTGGTTACATGGGCCGGGGGAGACGTACGTCCCCGACGAGGCTTCGGCCCACGGCGGCACCGCGATGGGGCGCATTGCCTCCCGGCAAGGGAGAATGGCCCGGTCGGGGCGGTGCGGCCACAGTCGTGCGCCTCGCGCCGGGGAGATGTGCCGGGGTTGTCAGGTTCGTCATGAAGAGGTGGTAGCAGGTGAGCGCGTCGGGCACGGCCGCGGCCGGTCAGGTCGAGCACATGCTGCGCCAGGTGACACCCGGGCGCTACGACGCCTATGAGGCGCTCCTGCGCGCGCTCGCGACCCCGGCGTCCGGCCAGATCTGGATGCTGCTCTGGCACGGCCAGGCGGGCTCGCCCGACGCGCAGTACGGCACGATGGAGGTCGGCGGGCACGCGTACGCGCCCTGTGTCACCTCCGCCCAGGAACTCTCCGCCAGCGGCTGGAACCGCTCGTACGAGGTCGTCGACGGCCTCGACGTGGCGCGCACGCTCTACCCCGACCACTACGGCCTGTGGCTGAACCCGCATGCGCCGGGCGGCGGCGTCGGCATCCCCTGGCTGGATCTGCGCCGTATCGCCACGGGCCTGGAACGCCAGCCCGCCGGACCCCTGCGGCTCACCGAACCGGCCATCGAGATCCCGCAGTTCTACGCCCTCCTCACGCAGAACGCGCACCGGACGCACGCCGTGCGCTCGCTGCGCCGCGCCTGGGTGCAGCCCACGCTCGGCACCCCGTATCTCGCCATCGGCCTGGACGTGTACGACGCGTCGCCGCCCGCCGTCGACTCGGTGCGCGCGATGATGCAGCAGTCCATCGGCGCCGCCCCCGAGGGGCTGCCCGTCTCGACGGTGGTCATGTCCGACGCGTACGACCCGATCGCGATGTGGCTGCGCGCCCACGCCCGCCCCTTCTACGACCGCGAGGCCCACGCCGCACCGGCACCGGCCCCGGCGGCGGGCGGCTACGGCTACCCGCCGGTACGCGGCGCGTACTGACCCGCCGACCGCCGCGCACCGACCGCCGCCCACCGACGTGGCGCCAACTTCCCTTCTGCGAAGGCGGATCACCCTCACGCCTTCTTCGCGCGTAGATAGCGCCCAATGGTCCACGACTCGCCGTGTGTGTCCCAATTGGCGTGTGTCCGACCCGCGTTACCCCGTGTCCGGATAACGGAACCCCTCAACCTGCATCACGTTTAGGCATCCATTCACGGTCAAGCCTGGCCGTCCGTCGCCACCCCGTTGAAGACTCCCCCTTCATAGGGGCTCGTCCCCTGTGTACGACGGATCGAATCATGCCGCTACGAGCGGCAAGTGCGTGCCGGTCACCGCCGGTTGAGAGGGGCCCTGCCAGATGACGGCACCATTGCACGAACCGGCTGCGGAAGCGGCCCCTAGTGCTGCCGAGGAAGCGGCCGAAGCCGGTACCGGGGCGAAGGCCGTCCAGGGGCGTTCCCTGGGACGGATCGCCTGGGAGCGCCTCAAGCGGGACAAGCTCGCCCTCACCGGTGGCGTCATCGTGCTCGTCCTCATCCTGGTCGCGCTGCTCGCGCCGGTGATCACGAGCCTGGTCGGGCAGGACCCGGACGCCTACCACGAGAACCTGATCGACCCGCTGTTCGGTACGCCCAAGGGCTCGATGGGCGGCATCAGCGGTGAGCACCTGCTGGGCGTCGAGCCGGTCAACGGCCGCGACATCTTCGCCCGCATCGTCTACGGCGCGCAGATCTCCCTGCTCGTGGGCTTCCTGTCCGCCGTGGTCGCCATCATCCTGGGCACGATCCTCGGCATCCTCGCGGGCTTCTTCGGCGGCTGGGTGGACGCGGTCATCAGCCGTGTCATGGACGGCCTGCTCGCCTTCCCGCAGCTCCTGTTCATCATCGCGCTGGTCACCGTCATGCCGAACGAACTTCTCGGCCTCCAGGGCACGGGCGTACGCGTCTTCGTGATGATCCTGGTCATCGGCTTCTTCGGCTGGCCCTACATCGGGCGCGTGGTGCGCGGCCAGACGCTCTCGCTGCGTGAACGCGAGTACGTCGAGGCCGCCCGTTCGCTCGGCGCCGGGCGGTTCTACATCCTCTTCAAGGAACTGCTGCCCAACCTCGTGGCGCCCATCATCGTGTACACGACGATGATGATCCCCACCAACATCCTCACCGAGGCCGCGCTCAGCTTCCTGGGCGTGGGCGTCAAGCCGCCGACGGCTTCCTGGGGACAGATGCTCTCGACCGCGATGGATTACTACGAGGCGGACCCCATGTACATGGTGGTCCCGGGTGTAGCCATCTTCATCACCGTGCTTGCCTTCAACCTCTTCGGTGATGGCGTGCGCGACGCGCTGGACCCCAAGGGCTCCCGCTGAACTGCTGTATTTCCAGCGACCCGTGGCACAACCGCACGGGGTCTCTCATCAATCCGGAGGATCCGAGATCGTGACTACCCAACGCACCTCAGGGCGGCGTAAGCAGGCTGCGGCCGCTGCCGCAGTGGTCGCCGCGCTGCTGACCACCGCGGCGTGCGGCGGAGGCGACGACAGCGACGGTGGCGGTTCGAAGAGCGGCGCGGCCGGCTTCGACGCGGCCAACAACAAGGTCGCCCAGGCCTCGCAGGCCAAGAAGGGCGGCGAGCTGAAGTTCGCGACGGCGCAGGACGCCGACTCGTGGGACACCACGCGTGGTTACTACGGCATGGCGTGGAACTTCATGCGCTACTACAGCCGTCAGCTGGTCACCTACAAGACCGAGCCGGGCGCGGCGGGCGCCACGGTGCAGCCGGACCTCGCCACGGACATGGGCAAGGTCTCGGCCGACAAGAAGACGTACACCTTCACCCTGCGTGACGACATCACCTGGGAGGACGGCAAGCCGATCACCTCCAAGGACGTCAAGTACGGCATCGAGCGCCAGTGGGCGCAGGACGTCCTCTCCGGCGGTCCGGTCTACCTCCGTGACGTGCTCGACCCCAAGGGCAAGTACAAGGGCCCGTACAAGGACTCCGACAAGGAGCACCTGGGCCTCAGCGCGATCGAGACGCCCAACGACAAGACGATCGTCTTCCACCTGCCCGAGGCCAACTCGGACTTCCTGCAGATGATCGCGCTGCCCTCGGCGTCCCCGGTCCGCCAGGACATGGACACCAAGTCGAAGTACGGCCTGCACCCGTTCTCCTCGGGTCCGTACAAGTTCCAGTCCTACGAGCCCGGCAAGTCCATGCTCCTGGTCCGGAACAACAACTGGAAGGCGTCCTCGGACCCGGTCCGCAAGGCGTACCCGGACAAGATCAGCATCAAGTACTTCACCAACGCCAACGACATGGACCAGCGCCTGATCGCGGGCGACTACGACCTGGACCTCAACCAGACCGGTCTGTCGCCGCAGGGCCGCAACGTGGCCCTCAAGCAGCACAAGACCAACCTGGACAACCCGGTCTCCGGCTACATCCGCTACGCGGTCTTCCCGCAGACCGTGAAGCCGTTCGACAACATCCACTGCCGCAACGCCGCCATCTACGGCGCGGACCACGTGTCCCTCCAGACCGCGCGCGGTGGCCCGATCGCCGGTGGTGACATCGGCACCAACATGCTGCCGCCGTCCGTGCCGGGCTCCGAGGGTCAGAAGTACGACCCGTACAAGCTCGCCACCGAGAACAAGAACGGCAACGAGGCCAAGGCCAAGGAAGAGCTGAAGGCCTGCGGCAAGCCGGACGGGTTCGAGACCACCATCGCGGTCCGTAACAACAAGCCGGTCGAGGTGGCCACCGCTCAGTCGCTCCAGGCGTCGCTGAAGAAGGTCGGCATCAAGGCCCAGATCGACCAGTACGACGGCTCGCAGACCCCCGGCACCATCGGTAGCCCCTCGAACGTGAAGAAGAAGGGCTACGGCATCATCATCATGGGCTGGGGCCCGGACTTCCCGTCCGTCCAGGGCTACGGTCTGCCGCTGTGGAACAGCAAGTACATCCTTGACAGCGGTAACAACAACTACGCCATGATCAAGGACAAGGCGATCGACAAGCTGTTCGTCGACTACACCAAGGCCACCGGCGAGTCGCAGCAGGCCGAGATCGCCCAGCAGATCAACCACAAGGTCATGGACGGCGGTTACTACCTGCCGTTCGTCTTCGAGCGCTTCGTTCAGTGGCGTTCGAGCCGGCTGGCGAACGTGTACACGAGCAACGCGTACAACGCTATGTACGACTTCGTCAACCTGGGTCTGAAGAAGTAACCCCGGCACACCCGCCGTACGGCACGAAAGGCAGGTGAAGGCCGGCGCGGCGTGACCGTGGACCGCCGGAAGATCTCCGGCGGTCCGCGGTCCGCAGCGGGCCGTAAGCTGTGCTCGCTTATCTCATCAGGCGGCTGTTCGCCGCCGCAGTGATGCTCGTGGTCATCATCCTGGTGGTCTTCGGCATCTTCTTCCTCATCCCCAAGTGGGCGGGCGTCGACATCGCCACGAGCTTTGTGGGCAAGCAGGCCGACCCGGCCTCCGTCGAGGCGGTGCGACAGAAGCTCGGCCTGGCCGACCCGGTCTACTCCCAGGCCTGGGAGTTCTTCAAGGGCATCTTCGTCGGCCGCACCTACTCGGGCGGTGGCGATGTCACGCACTGCGCCGCGCCGTGCTTCGGCTACTCCTTCCGCAGCGAGCAGGCCGTCTGGCCGGTGCTGACCGACCGCTTCCCGGTGACGCTGGGTCTCGCGCTCGGCGCGGCCGTCCTGTGGCTGGTCTTCGGTGTCGCGGCGGGTGTGCTCTCCGCCCTCAAGCGGGGCAGCCTGTGGGACCGCGGTGCGATGCTCGTCGCCCTCAGCGGCGTCTCGCTCCCCATCTACTTCACCGGCATGCTGGCGCTGACCGTCGTCAGCTTCAAACTGAACTTGCTCGACGCCCAGTTCGTGCCGATCAGCCACAGCTTCACCGGCTGGCTCGGCGGCATGATCCTGCCCTGGATCACCCTGGCCTTCCTCTACGCGGCGATGTACGCGCGGATCACCCGCGCCACCATGATGGAGATCCTCGGCGAGGACTACATCCGCACCGCCCGTGCCAAGGGTCTGCGCGAGCAGGTCGTCATCCGCAAGCACGCCATGCGCTCCACGATGACGCCCATCCTCACGATGCTCGGCATGGACCTCGGCGCGCTGATCGGTGGCGCGATCCTGACCGAGACCACCTTCAACCTGCCCGGCCTGGGCCAGAAGGTGCTCGACGCCATCAAGAACCAGGACCTTCCCTTCATCCTGGGCGTCACCCTGATCACGTCCCTCGCCGTGCTCATCGCCAACCTCGTGGTGGACATTCTGTACGCCGTGATCGACCCCCGAGTGAGGCTCGCATGACCGAACTCAGCAAGAGCGAGGCCGCCGTGGGCGAACCCGCCGCCGCCTCGCCCGCTTCCACCAGCTTCCTCGAAGTACGCGACCTCAAGGTGCACTTCCCGACCGACGACGGCCTGGTCAAGTCCGTCGACGGGCTGAGCTTCCAGCTCGAGAAGGGCAAGACCCTCGGCATCGTGGGCGAGTCGGGCTCCGGCAAGTCGGTCACCTCGCTCGGCATCATGGGCCTGCACACCGCGGGCCAGTACGGCAAGCGCAAGGCGCGGATCTCGGGCGAGATCTGGCTCAAGGGCACGGAGTTGCTCTCCGCCGACCCCGAGCACGTCCGCAAGATGCGTGGCCGCGAGATGGCGATGATCTTCCAGGATCCGCTGTCCGCGCTGCACCCGTACTACACGATCGGCGCCCAGATCGTGGAGGCGTACCGCATCCACCACGACGTCGACAAGAAGACCGCGCGCAAGCGGGCGGTCGAGATGCTCGACCGCGTGGGCATCCCGCAGCCGGACAAGCGGGTGGACAGCTACCCGCACGAGTTCTCCGGCGGTATGCGTCAGCGCGCGATGATCGCGATGTCGCTCGTCAACAACCCCGAACTGCTGATCGCGGACGAGCCGACCACCGCCCTGGACGTCACCGTCCAGGCGCAGATCCTCGACCTGATCCGGGATCTGCAGAAGGAGTTCGGCTCCGCGGTCATCGTCATCACCCACGACCTGGGCGTCGTCGCCGAACTGGCCGACGACATCCTGGTGATGTACGGCGGACGCTGTGTGGAGCGCGGCCCGGCCGACAAGGTGTTCTACGAGCCCCGCCACCCCTACACCTGGGGTCTGCTCGGCTCGATGCCGCGGCTCGACCGCGACCAGCAGGAGCGGCTGATCCCGGTCAAGGGTTCGCCGCCCTCGCTGATCAACATCCCGTCCGGCTGCGCCTTCAACCCGCGCTGCCCGTACGCCGACATCCCCAAGGACAACATCACCCGGACGGTCCGCCCCGAGCTGACCGAGGTCGGCGGCCGGCACTGGGCCGCCTGCCACATGTCGCAGGAGGAGCGGCAGCGGATCTGGGCCGAAGAGATTGCGCCGAAGCTGTGAGCGAGGACAACGTGACCATTCCCGCGCAGAGCGACGGTGCCACCGGCACCGGGGACACCGCCCCGGGCGAGGTCCTGCTGAAGGTGACCGGCCTCCAGAAGCACTTCCCGATCAAGAAGGGGATGCTGCAACGGCAGGTCGGCGCGGTACGCGCGGTCGACGGCATCGACTTCGAGGTCAGGGCCGGTGAGACCCTCGGCGTCGTCGGCGAGTCCGGCTGCGGCAAGTCGACCATGGGCCGGCTGATCACCCGGCTGCTCGAACCGACCGCCGGCACGGTGGAGTTCGAGGGCAAGGACATCACGCACCTCGGTGTCGGCGGCATGCGTCCGCTGCGCCGCGATGTGCAGATGATCTTCCAGGACCCGTACTCGTCGCTGAACCCGCGCCACACCATCGGCACGATCATCGGCGCCCCCTTCAAGCTCCAGGGCGTCACGCCCGAGGGCGGGATCAAGAAGGAGGTCCAGCGGCTGCTGTCGGTCGTGGGCCTCAACCCCGAGCACTACAACCGCTATCCGCACGAGTTCTCCGGCGGCCAGCGTCAGCGCATCGGCATCGCCCGCGCGCTCGCGCTCAAGCCGAAGCTGGTCGTGGCCGACGAGCCGGTCTCCGCGCTGGACGTGTCGATCCAGGCGCAGGTCGTCAACCTGCTGGACGACCTCCAGACCGAGCTGGGCCTGACGTACGTGATCATCGCGCACGACCTCTCGGTCGTCCGGCACGTCTCGGACCGGATCGCGGTGATGTACCTCGGCAAGATCATGGAGCTGGCCGACCGCGACGCGCTGTACAAGACGCCGATGCACCCGTACACCAAGGCGTTGATGTCGGCGGTGCCGATCCCGGACCCGAAGCGGAAGAACGCCAAGAGCGAGCGCATCCTGCTCAAGGGCGACGTCCCCTCGCCGATCGCCCCGCCGAGCGGCTGCCGCTTCCACACCCGGTGCTGGAAGGCCACGGAGATCTGCAAGACGACCGAGCCGCAGCTCAAGGAGTTGAGGCCCGGCCAGCGGGTCGCCTGTCACCACCCGGAGAACTTCGAGGACCAGGCGCCGCAGGACACGGTGCTGCTGTCGGCCGCGAAGGAAGCCGCGGAACTGGTGGCGGACGAGGTCCTGGCGCAGTCGGCGGAGACGTCGGCGGCGGTTGCGGCCGAGGTCGAGGCGGAGGCGGAGGCGTCGGCCGAGGCGGACGCCACGGCCGAGAAGCCTGCCGCGGCCGAGGAGAAGCCTGCCGCATCCGAGAAGTCGGGGAAGCCTGCGAAGTCCGAGAAGAAGCCGGCCGCGTCATCCGAGGCCGCTGAGTCCTCCGAGGACTCCGAGTCTTCCGGCTCGTCCGACTCTTCCGAGTCCTGAACCGGGGTTCTGACTCCCGAAGGAGGCCGTCGCTGCCCGCGGCGGCCTCCTTCGTTTGCCTCCCCACGGGGATCCCCACGGGACCCCTCGCTGGAACCCCCACTGTGTAATCCCGGGCATTCGATCACCGTGCCTTGCTTTGCAAGGTGCACACCATGCGGTAGGTGAGAATGTAAGGGTGCTCCAGCAATTGTTCAGTCCCTCCGTCCAGCACACGCTCGACATCGTCGGAATCTTCGTCTTCGCGATATCCGGCGCGCTGCTGGGCGTCCGCAAGAACTTCGACGTCTTCGGCATCGCCGTGCTCGCCGAAGTCACCGCGCTGGGCGGCGGACTGTTCCGCGATCTGATCATCGGTGCCACCCCGGCCGCCTTCACGGACCTCGGCTACTTCCTGGCCCCCCTGCTCGCCACCGTCCTGGTCTTCTTCCTCCACCCCGAGGTGGAGCGCACCCAGGGCGCCGTCAACGCCTTCGACGCGGCCGGGCTCGGTCTTTTCTGTGTCACCGGCACGACCAAGGCGTACGACTACGGGCTCGGCCTCACCTCGTCCGCCGTCCTCGGCATGGCGACCGCCGTCGGCGGCGGTGTGCTGCGCGACATACTCGCCAACGAGGTGCCCTCGCTGCTGCGCTGGGACCGCGACCTGTACGCGGTGCCCGCGATCGTCGGCGCCGCGATGGTCGCGCTGTGCATCCGCTACGAGGTGCTGACCCCGCTCACCTCCGGGCTCGCGGCCGTCACGGCCTTCGTACTGCGCCTGCTCGCGATGCGCTACCACTGGCGAGCGCCGCGTGCCTGGAACCGTCGTTCCCGGGTGGCGGAGGAGGACCTTCTGTCGCCCGACCCGTCATCTGCCGGGTGAGCCAACCGAAGGCCGTGGGGATCTGCGGTCGCCACACGGCCATGGTGTGCCCGCCCGCGCTGCGCGGGATCAGCACCGCGCGCACCACCGTCGGCGGCTTGGCGATCCGCTCCAGCGCCGCGCCCGCCCGGTAGCCGTCGTCGTACGCGCCGGAGGCGTAGAGCGAGATCCGGGGCGGTGTGCGGTAGCCCTTCAGCAGGACGTAGGGGTTGTTCTGCCGCCGCAGCCGGAGGTCGCGTGCGGCGAGCGAACCGGGTTCGCCGATCGGGTCGTTGTAGCCGGACAGGCTGATCGCGGCCCGGTAGCGGTCGGGGTGGGCGATCACGAGCTTCGCCGCGCAGTGCGCCCCCGCCGAGTAGCCCGCGACGGCCCAGCCGTCCGGCGCGGACCGGGCGCGGAAGTTGTCCGTCACCATCCTCGGCACATCGATGCTGAGCCAACTGTCGGCGTTCACGGTGCCCGGGATGTTCGCGCAGCCCGTGTCGACCTTGGCGATGAGGTTGGTGCGCGGCGCCACCAGGATGAACGGCGCCACCTGTCCGCTGCGCATCAGCGGCTGCAGTTGCTCATGCACCTTGAGCGAGCCGAACCACGCCTTCGCCGAGCCCGGATAGCCCGACAGCAGCTCCACGACCGGGAACTTGGCGGCCCGGTAGGCGGGGTCGTCGTACTGCGGTGGCAGCCAGACGTAGACCTCCGCGTCGACGCCCGAGATCCGGCCCTTGAGCTGGGTGACGCGCACCCCGCCCGCCGCGTGCATGCTCGGCCCGTCGGCGCGGGTGAAGGTCTGGCGCACCTTCGGCAGGGCCTCGGTGGGGATCCCGCCGGTGCCGTCCTTGCCGAGGTCGGCCGCCTGCTGCACATGGTTGCCCGTGCCCAGCAGATCGGCCCAGTTGTCGTAGAGGTCGTTGGCGTCGTTCACCAGCACGAAGACCAGGGTGACCGCGGTGAGCTGGGCGAACAGCAGCATCAGGACGCGGACGGCATGGCGTACGAGCACCGGGCCGCGCACCCGGGACCACAGCAACAGCGGCAGGACCAGGGCGACGGCCGCGAGGGCGATCGAGGCGAAGAGGAAGGGTGTCCCGGTGAGGCCCATCGGCGTGAGCGCTTCCTGTGCACGGACGGATCGAACGGTCATCTGCTGAGAGGTGATCCCGGGGCTCCAGGTCACGGCGCGTACCGGACACTTACCGAGACATTGCCGAACGCGAACCCGAGCGCGACGCGAGGCGGGTCGGAAGCGGAGCGATTCGGCCAAAGCTACTGCTTGGTAATTTCCTGTTGTACTGTTCGGGCATGTTCGAAGCAGAGACCGCACCGGCCGCGCGCGCCGCGATCGGCGACAGCGAGTTCGACCGCGACACCGCGGTCACCCTCCGCGAACCCGGCGTCTACGGCATCGATCTCTCGGCCGGGTGGACGATCATCAACGCGGTGAACGGCGGCTATCTGCTGGCCGTGCTGGGCCGCGCGCTCGGGGAGGCCCTGCCGCACTCCGACCCGTTCACGATCTCCGCGCACTACCTCACCGCGTCCCAGCCGGGCCCCGCGGTGATCCGTACGGACGTCGTACGCACCGGCCGCACGCTCTCCACCGGCCAGGCGTCCCTCTTCCAGTACGACGAGGAGGGCCGCGAGGTCGAGCGGATCCGCGTCCTCGCCTCGTACGGCGAGCTGGACTCCCTGCCCGACGACGTCCGGACGAGCGTGAAGCCGCCCGCCTTCCCGCCGATCGAGCAGTGCTTCGGCCCCGGGGACGCGCCGACGCCGCTTCCCGGCAGCTCGGCCATCACCGACCGGCTGATGCTCAAGCTCGACCCCGCCACGCTGGGCTGGGTGCTCGGGAAGCCGTCGGGCAAGGGCGAGATGAGGGCCTGGTTCGGGCTCGCCGACGGCCGTGACGCGGACCCGCTCTCGCTGCTGCTCGCGGTGGACGCCCTGCCGCCCACCGCCTTCGAACTCGGGCTGTCCGGCTGGGTGCCGACGGTCGAGCTGACCGTGCATGTGCGCTGCCGCCCGGCGCCGGGCCCGCTGCGGGTGTCGATCACCACGCGCAACCTCGCCCATGGCTTCCTGGAGGAGGACGCCGAGGTCTGGGACAGCGCGGACCGCCTGGTCGCCCAGTCCCGCCAGTTGGCGCGGGCCAGGCTGGCCTGACCGTCACGTACGGATGATCTGTGGGCGGTGCGCTCGGTGAACGAGCGTGCCGCCCACGGGTGTTGAGGGCGGCGTCCGTCAGTCGTTCCAGTGGTCGCGGCCGATGTCGATCAGCAGGAGCCGCTGGGTCGCCACCCGGATCACCCGGTCCCGCTCCTCGGAGGAGGACTCCAGGGCCACCAGGAACTGGGAGGCCGTCATCAGCATCTGGTCGACATAGAGACCGGCCAGCATCAGCAGATCCTCGTCGCTCCACCCCTCGGACTCGGGGTGCTGGGCCAGTGCGACCTTCACCTCCTCGGCGAACCGGGCCAGTTGGCGCCGGATCGCCTCCCGTACGGGCTGGACGCCGCCGTGCCACTCACGCGCGATGAACCGTATGTGCGCCGGGTACGCCTCCACATGGCCGGCGATCAAGTCGACGGCGCGCGCACAGCGTTCGGCCCGGTCGCCCTCCGCGGCGGCCGTGGAGCCGATCAGCGGGTGGAGGCTGTCGAGGGCCTCCTTGACCAGTTCGACGCCGAGGTCGGCGATCGAGGGGAAGTGCCGGTAGAAGGCGGTCGGGGCGACGCCGACCGCGCGGGTGACCTCCCGCAGACCCAGGCTGCTCAGGCTCTGCTCCTCCAGCAGGACCAAGGCGGCGTCCAGGAACGCCTGCCGGGTCTTCTGCTTCTGGGCCTGCCGGACGCCGAGGGGGTGACTCATGCCATGCAGTTAACAACTGTTCTCCGGAATTGGAAAGCGACGGCATCCGGCGTTAGACTCGGGAGTCAGTGAACAACTGTAACCACAGGCGTTCACCGAACCGTCATGACGGGCATCTCGGAGGGGGACTTCGTCCATGCTGTTCCTTGTCGCCGCACTCCTGCTCCTGGGCACCGTGCTCGGCACCGTGGCCCAGGCGCCACCCACCGTCTCCCTCGCCGTAGCGGCGGTCATCGGCGTATGGCTCGTGGCCTTCGCGGTCCGCGAGCGCCATGGACGCCGGACCGTTCGCTCTGATCCGTGACCACCGGCGTGACCACCGATCCGCTCTGATCCGTGACCACCGATCCGTCGTACGCCCACGCATCGTCGGGAGTTGACCGCGTCATGCATCTCACCGTCGCACCACCTGTCAAGAACACCTCCGCCGCCAGGATCTCCTCCGCCGCCACGAACGCCTCCGCGGCGATCCGCCGGACGAAGGCGACCGATGCCGATGGCATGGCCGTCGCGTCGTTCGTGCTGGGGCTGCTCGGGCTGCTCGTCATGAACCTCTTCCTGGGGCCCTTCGCCATCGTCCTGGCCGCCCTCGCCCTGTGGCGCGGCACCGCGCGCCGGGGCCGTGCCCTGCTGGGGCTGGGCCTGGGCGTCGCGGACCTGGTCGTCCTGGTGACCCTCATGGAGATCAACCACACGGTGTCCTGGAGCTTCTAGGCCACCGTCCCCCGGTCGGGCTGAGGCCGCCGGGACAGGGCCCGTAGAATCGGCCGCACCATGGCATACCTCGACCACGCAGCGACCACCCCGATGCTTCCCGAGGCGGCGCAGGTGCTCACCGCGCAACTCGGCGTCACCGGCAACGCCTCCTCGCTGCACGCGTCGGGCCGCCGTGCCAGACGTACGGTCGAGGAGGCCCGCGAGGCTCTCGCCGAGGCGCTCGGCGCGCGGCCCAGCGAGGTCGTCTTCACCTCCGGCGGCACCGAGGCGGACAACCTCGCCGTGAAGGGCCTGTACTGGTCCCGCCGCGACGCCGACCCCGCCCGTACCCGCGTCCTCGCCAGCCCCGTCGAACACCACGCGGTCCTCGACGCCGTCGACTGGCTCGGCGAACACGAGGGCGCCACGGTCGAGTACCTGCCCGTCGACGCGTACGGCCGGGTCCGCCCCGAGGCGCTGCGCGAGGCCATCGCCCGCAACCCCGACGACGTCGCCCTCGCCACGGTGATGTGGGCCAACAACGAGATCGGCACGGTCCTGCCGATCCATGAACTGGCCGATGTCGCCGCCGAGTTCGGCATCCCGCTGCATGCCGACGCGGTACAGGCCGTCGGCCAGGTCCCGGTCGCCTTCGAGGACTCGGGGCTCGCCGCGATGACGGTCTCCGGTCACAAGATCGGCGGCCCGTACGGCATCGGCGCGCTGCTGCTCGGCCGCGCGTACAGCCCTGTCCCGGTGCTGCACGGCGGCGGCCAGGAACGGCATGTGCGCTCCGGCACCCTCGACGTTCCGGCCATCGCCTCCTTCGCGGTCGCCGGACGGCTCGCCACCGAGCAGCGCGCGTGGTTCGCCCGCGAGATCGGCGCCCTGCGCGACGAACTGATCGACGCGGTCCGTACCGCCGTACCGGACGTGATCCTCGGCGGTGACCCCGTGGACCGGCTTCCGGCCAACGCGCACTTCACCTTCCCCGGCTGCGAGGGCGACTCCCTGCTCCTGCTGCTGGACGCGCAGGGCATCGAGTGCTCCACGGGCTCCGCCTGCACCGCCGGGGTGGCCCAGCCGAGCCATGTCCTCCTCGCCACCGGCGCCGCCCCCGACCTCGCCCGCGGCACCCTCCGCTTCTCCCTCGGCCACACCTCCACCCGGGCCGATGTCGAGGCGGTCGCCAAGGCCATCGGCCCCGCCGTGGAACGGGCGCGGAGCGCGGGACTGACCTGACCGCGAGCCCGGCCCGCCTTCCGTGACCGGGCCCGCGGCGGCTCCCCGTACCCTGGAAGGGCTATGACTGACACCCCGCAGCGCCCCCTTCGCGTCCTCGCCGCCATGTCCGGCGGGGTCGACTCCGCCGTCGCCGCCGCCCGCGCCGCCGAAGCCGGTCACGACGTCACCGGAGTCCATCTCGCGCTCTCCGCGAACCCGCAGTCCTTCCGTACGGGCGCGCGCGGCTGTTGCACCATCGAGGACTCGCGCGACGCCCGCCGCGCCGCGGACGTCATCGGCATCCCCTTCTACGTGTGGGACCTCGCCGAGCGGTTCCGCGAGGACGTGGTGGAGGACTTCATCGCCGAGTACGAGGCCGGGCGCACCCCGAACCCCTGCCTGCGCTGCAACGAGAAGATCAAGTTCGCGGCGCTGCTCGACAAGGCCCTCGCCCTCGGCTTCGACGCGGTCTGCACCGGCCACTACGCCAAGATCGTCACGCTCGCCGACGGCACCCGCGAGCTGCACCGCGCCTCCGACATGGCCAAGGACCAGTCGTACGTCCTCGGCGTGCTGGACGAGAAGCAGCTCGCGCACGCGCTGTTCCCGCTCGGCGACACGCTCACCACCAAGGACGAGATCCGCGCGGAGGCCGAGCGCCGGGGCCTCGCGGTCGCCAAGAAGCCCGACTCGCACGACATCTGCTTCATCGCCGACGGCGACACCCAGGGCTTCCTCGCCCAGCGGCTCGGCAAGGCGGAGGGCGACATCGTCGACGAGTCCGGCGCCCGCCTCGGCACGCACGAGGGGGCGTACGGCTACACGATCGGCCAGCGCAAGGGCCTGCGGATCGGCACGCCCGCGCCCGACGGCAAGCCGCGCTACGTCCTCGACATCTCCCCGGTCGACAACACGGTGACGGTCGGCCCGGCGTCCTCCCTGGACGTCAGCGCCCTGACCGCGATCAAGCCCCGCTGGTGCGGCACGGCCCCGACGGGCCCCGGCACCTACACGGCCCAACTCCGCGCCCACGGCGGCGAGACGGAGGTGACCGCGGAGCCGGTCGACGGCGAACTCCACGTCCGCTTCACCGCACCGGTCCGCGGCGTGGCCCCCGGCCAGGCGATCGTCCTGTACGACGACACCCGCGTGGTCGGCTCGGCGACGATCGCGACCACGTCCCGCACGAAGGACACCACTTCGGCCTGACCCCGGACGCGCCCCGCATCCGCTCGCCCGGCCCGCGGGGCGCGTCCCTGGGCGCCCACCGCTCGTCTCCGGTCCTTACCGGTCTCCACCAGTCCGCCTGGCCTCCACCGGTCCGTCTGGTCCCCTCCGCTTCGACACCGGCCCGTACCGGCCTTCTCCGGCGCCTCACCGGTCCGTACCGGTCCTCCTCCGGTCCCCACCGGCTCCGCAGGAGTCCGCGGTGCTGTCGCGCGCCGATCGCGTCCGTCACCAGCCACGACGTCGACGTGCCCGCCTCCGTCGTCCCGGCGCGATCCGAATGTTCACCTCCCGGCAACTCGCCGGTCCCGCTTGGGTCTTGCCCTGGGTCGGGAACTGTGCCATCTTCGGGCGTTCAGGCGCGGGGCGGAGCGGCCCGGGACACCTCCGGTGGCCCTTGCGAAGGGCGCTTCCCTCAGTGACGAGCGCGCGCCGTCGAGTCGACGTAGCCCTGGCGAGCCCAGAAGATCATCTGGCGCCAGGGCCGAAAGTCCTTGATCAACGGGACCTTTTGCCTGGTGAAAGGGCTCTTCGGCCGGGTCCTCAAGGTCCATCTCGGCGATGTAATAGCAACGCGCCCCTCGGCTGCCCGCCGGGGGATGCCGCCGCCTCTGCCCACCACTCACCGTCGTCGCCGCCCACCAGCGGCGGTTCGGCGTGGGCGCGGGCGGTGCCTATACCCGCAGATAGGAAAGTCGCGTCATGCCCCGCCCCGCCTCTCCCGCCCACGCCGTCCGCGCCACGGCCACGGCCTTCCGGGACGGCGACGTGCGCGGCGTGTCCGCGAGGAAGAACCGCTGATGACTGCCGCGGACGAGATCCCGGGGCGGTGCGGCCGTGAGGAGAGCACGATCATGGACAACGGCAACTCCAGGACGAGGGACAGCAGGAAGGGCGACGAGTACCACGCCCTGCTCGCGCGTCGGGACGCGATGCGCCTGCGTGACCAGATGCTCGCCCCGTCCCGCGCCGCGGAGAAGACGAAGTCCCCTACCTACGACGCCTACGACGGCGCCGCCGACCAGGAACTCATCGTCCAGAACCTGGCGGCGGTCACCCCGTTCGACGAACTCATCGCCCACCTCTACGACGCCATGTTCGAACGGCACCCGTATCTGCGGCAGTTGTTCCCGGAGTCGATGGAGTTCCAGAAGGCGCACCTGGAGCGGGCGTTCTGGTTCCTGATCGAGCACCTGCACAAGCCCGAGGAAATCACCGCGTTCTGCTCGCAGTTGGGCCGCGACCACCGCAAACTCGGCGTCCAGCCCGTGCACTTCCAGGTGTTCGAGGCCTCGCTCAGCGAGGGGCTGTACCGCTTGTCCGGCGGCCGTGTCGGCCAGGACGTGGAGCAGGCCTGGCTGCGCATGGTGCGGTTCGCCGCCGCGGGCATGGTCGAGGGCTCGAAGCGCGCGCTCGCCGAACCCCCGGCCTGGCACGGCACGGTGACGTCGCATCAGCTCCGCCGCCCCGACCTCGCGGTGATCCGCGTCCGCACCGCCGAGCCCTACCCGTACAGGCCCGGCCAGTACGCGACCCTCGAGTCCCCGCTGCTGCCGCACACCTGGCGCCCGTACACGTTCGCCACCGTCCCCGCGCCGGACGGCGAGCTGGAGTTCCACATCCGCCGTACCGGTCCGGGCGGCGTGAGCGACGCCATGACCCTGCACACGCGCGTCGGTGACACCCTGCGCCTCGGCCCGCCGCAGGGCACGGCGACCCTGGACGACGAGCAGGGCCGGGACGTGCTCATCGTGGCGGGCGGCACCGGCTGGGCCACCGGCCGGGCGCTGCTCGAGGACCTGTCCCAGCGGCGCGCGCCGGGCCGCAGGGCCCACCTCTTCCTCGGCGTCCGCACCGCCGAGGACCTGTACGACGCACAGGCCCTGTCCCGGCTGGAGAACCGCTGCCCCTGGCTGCGGGTCGTCCCGGTGATCAGCGACGGCCCGGGGGCGTCCGCGGACGGCTCGGTGGCCGAGGCGATCGCCCGGCACGGGGACTTCTCCCAGCACATCGCCTACGTCAGCGGCCCGCCCGCGATGGTCACCGCGGCCGTGTGGCGACTGGCCGGTCTCGGCCTGCCCGCCGACCGCATCCGGCACGACCCGGTCGCCGGTATGGTCCCGCTGCCCTCGCACGCCCAGCGCACCCGGCCGACGGGACCGGCGGTGGGTCACCTGGCCGAGGGCGCCCAGGTCTGACCTGTCCGGCCCGGCCCGCGGTGGCAGGCCGGGCCGACCGGTCACCCGTCCGCTGACGACACCTCCGCCTCGTAGAAGCAGAAGTGGTCCTTGATCGGGGCGACCTCGGGCTTCGGGGACGGGTACGCCCAGACGAGGTCGGCCGCGTCCGGCAGGGACCAGTACGACGCGGTGCCCTTGAAGGGGCACACGGTGTGTGTGTCGGACGGGGTCAGCAGATCGAGGCGTACGTCCTCGGCCGGGATGTAGTACCGCGCGGGGCACCCGGTCTCGCGCAGGACGACGGGCCGGTCGGTCTCCGCGAGGACCTGCCCGCCGTGCACCACGCGCACGTGCTGGTCGCCTTGCTCGACGGTGATGGTGTGTCCTTCGGTCATACCGGTGCAAGCGCACGCGGGCCCCGCCTTCTTCCCGCGTACGGTGTCCCTCGTGAATATCTGTGTCTTTCTCTCCGCCGCCGACCTCGCCGACCGCTACACCCGCCCCGCCCGTGAATTCGCCGAACTGCTCGGCAAGGGCGGGCACGCTCTCGTGTGGGGCGGATCCGACACCGGTCTGATGAAGGTGGTCGCCGACGGAGTGCAGGAGGCGGGCGGCAGGCTGCTGGGCGTCTCCGTCGAGTTCCTGGCCGCCAAGGCCCGCAAGGGCGCCGACGAGATGGTGATCACGAAGGACCTTGCCGAGCGCAAGCGGCTGCTCCTGGCGAAGGCGGACGCGGTGGTGGTCATGGTCGGCGGGACCGGGACGCTCGACGAGGCGACCGAGATCCTGGAGCTGAAGAAGCACGGGCACACCGACAAGCCGGTGGTCCTGCTGAACACCGCGGGCTTCTACGACGGCCTGAAGGAGCAGTTCCGGCGGATGGAGGAGGAGGGCTTCCTGACGCGTCCGCTGTCCGAGCTGGCGCACTTCGCCAAGGAACCGGCGGGGGCGCTCGCGTATCTGGAGGAGTCGCTCGGAGCGCGGTAGGCCCTGTCCGACAGGACCCGGCCCAGGGTGCGAGCATGGCGGGCATGGCTACACATGTGATCACCGGAGCGGGCTCCGGCATCGGCGCGGCTGTGGCCCGCCGTCTGCACGCGCGTGGGGACGAGCTCGTCCTGCACGCGCGTGACGCGGGGCGGGCCAAGGAACTGGCGGCCGAGTTCCCCGGCGCGCGGACCCTGGTCGGCGACCTCGCGGAGCCGGACCGGCTGTCCTGGGCGTTCTCGCACCAGAGCCTGCCGGACCGGGTGGACTCGCTCCTGCACATCGCGGGCGTGGTGGACCTCGGCCAGGTCGGCGAGCTGACCCCGAAGGCCTGGCGCCACCAGCTCGACGTCAACCTGATCGCCCCCGCCGAGCTGACCCGCCACTTCCTGCCCCAGCTCCGCACCGCACGCGGCCAGGTCCTGTTCGTCAACTCCGGCGCCGGGCTGAACGCCCACGCGTCCTGGTCGGCGTACGCCGCCTCCAAGCACGGGCTGAAGGCCCTCGCGGACTCCCTGCGCGCCGAGGAGCGCGGCAACGGCGTGCGGGTCACCTCGGTCTATCCGGGCCGTACGGCGAGCCCGATGCAGGTCAAGGTGCACCAGCAGGAGGGCAAGCCCTACGACCCCGCGCAGTGGATCGACCCCGAGTCGGTGGCGACGACGATCGTGATGTGCCTGGACCTGCCGAGGGACGCGGAGGTCAACGATCTGACGGTACGACCGGGCGCCTGACGGTCTCGGGGCCGCCGCGGGCGGCACCTCGAACACCCCGCGCGGCGAAGGATTCCGTAGGCTGCCGGGGTGAGTGAAGACAGCCAGATCAGGTTCGGTGCGGCCACCGGCGTCGGGTCCATGCCCGGCGGGGACGCGCGCGAGGCGGCCAAGACCGTCACCGGAAGCTTCGAGGACTTCCCCTTCCTCGCCGAGTTGCCGGCCCGTGGGCCCGGCGCGGACATGATCGGCCGGACCGCCGGGATGCTGGTCGATCTGTACGCGCGCGTGGAGCCCAGCGGCTGGCGGTTCGGGGACCGGCCGGGGCGGGACACCAAGCGGGCCCGCTCCTGGCTCGGTGAGGACCTCGACGCGCTGGAGGAGTTCACCCAGGGCTACGAAGGCCCGCTGAAGGTCCAGGCCGTCGGGCCCTGGACGCTGGCCGCCGCGCTGGAGATGAAGAACGGCGAGTCGGCCCTCTCCGACCCCGGCGCCTGCCGCGACCTCGCCGGATCGCTGATCGAGGGGCTGCGTCTGCACCTGGACGAGATGCGGCGGCGCGTGCCCGGCGCCCGTCTCGTCCTGCAACTCGACGAGCCGTCGCTCACCCCCGTCCTGCGCGGGCAGGTGCGGACCGCGAGCGGCTACCGCACCCACCGGGCCGTCGACCGGCAGATCGTCGAGGCCACGCTCCGGGACGTCGTCGGCGTGCACGCCGACGGCCCGGTCGTGGTCCATTCCTGCGCTCCTGACGTGCCGTTCGCCCTGCTGCGCAGGGCGGGGGCCGCCGGGGTCTCCTTCGACTTCTCGCTCCTCACCGAACGTGACGACGACGCGATCGGCGAGGCCGTGGAGAGCGGCACCCGGCTCCTCGCGGGCGTCGTGGCGAGCACGGACGGCCCGTTGTCAGACCCTGCCGGTAGCGTCATGGGTGTCAGGACGCTGTGGCGCAGGCTGGGGCTGCGTCCGGGGGCTCTCGCGGACGCGGTCACACTCACGCCGACCTGCGGGCTCGCGGGCGCTTCCCCGGACTACGCACGCCGGGCGCTCGCCCACTGCGTCCGGGCGGCGAGATCCCTCGCGGACAACCCTGAGTAACGGGAGGACCACACGGTGGCCGGCGACAAGCAAGCGGAGACGACGGTGCCCGCCGAGGCACGGGAGCAGCACGCGCAACTCGCTGAGCAGATCGAGGAGCACCGCTTCCGGTACTACGTGAAGGACGCTCCCGTCGTCAGCGACGCGGAGTTCGACCGACTGCTGCGCTCCCTGGAGGAGCTGGAGGAGCGGTATTCCGAACTGCGTACGCCGGACTCGCCGACCCAGAAGGTCGCGGGGGCCTACGAGACGGAGTTCACGGCCGTCGAGCACCGCGCGCGCATGCTCTCCCTCGACAACGCCTTCGACGACGCGGAACTGGCCGCCTGGGCCGACCGCGTCGCCAAGGAGGTCGGCACGTCCGCGTACGACTTCCTGTGCGAGCTGAAGGTCGACGGCCTCGCGGTCAACCTGACGTACGAGCACGGCCGTCTCACGCGCGCCGCGACCCGCGGCGACGGGCGCACGGGAGAGGACATCACCCCCAACGTCCGTACGATCGCGGGCATTCCGGACCGACTCAAGGGTGAGCACGTCCCCGACCTCGTGGAGATCCGCGGCGAGGTCTACTTCCCGATGGAGAAGTTCACGGCGCTGAACGAACGTCTGGTGAAGGGCGGCGACAAGCCCTTCGCCAACCCCCGCAACGCCGCCGCGGGTTCGCTGCGCCAGAAGGACCCGCGCATCACGGCCACCCGCCCGCTCTACATGGTGGTGCACGGCATCGGCGCCCTGGAGGGCTTCGAGGACGGCCTCACGCGCCTGTCCGAGGCGTACGACCTGCTGCACTCCTGGGGCCTGCCCACCGCCCGGCACAACAAGGCGGTCGGCGACCTCGACGGCGTACGGCGGTTCATCGCCTACTTCGGCGAGAACCGCCACTCCGTGGAGCACGAGATCGACGGCGTCGTGGTCAAGGTGGACGAGATCCGCCTCCAGGGCCGTCTCGGCTCCACGGCGCGCGCGCCCCGCTGGGCCATCGCCTACAAGTACGCGCCCGAAGAGGTCAACACCAAGCTGCTCGACATCAAGGTGGGCGTCGGGCGCACGGGCCGCGTCACCCCGTACGCGCAGGTCGAGCCGGTCACGGTGGCCGGTTCCGAGGTCGAGTTCGCCACGCTGCACAACCAGGACGTGGTCAAGGCCAAAGGGGTGCTCATCGGGGACACGGTGGTGCTCCGCAAGGCCGGTGATGTGATCCCGGAGATCCTCGGACCGGTCGTGGACCTGCGGGACGGCAGTGAGCGCGCGTTCGTGATGCCGGCCGAGTGCCCGGAGTGCGGGACACCGCTGCGGGCGATGAAGGAAGGCGACATCGACCTGCGCTGTCCCAACGGCCGTTCCTGCCCTGCCCAGTTGAGGGAGCGGGTCTCCTATCTCGCGGGCCGGGAGTGCCTGGACATCGAGCACTTCGGCGGGGTCGCGGCAGCCGCCCTCACCCGCCCCCTGGAACCGGCCGAACCGCCACTGGTGGACGAGGGCGACCTGTTCGACCTCACCGTGGAGAAGCTGCTGCCCATCAAGGCCTATGTCCTCGACCCGGACAGCGGTCTGCCCAAGCACGACCCCAAGACGGGCGAGGCGAAGATCGCCACGGTCTTCGCCAACCAGAAGGGCGAACCGAAGAAGAACACGCTGGCCCTGCTCAAGAACATCGAGGAGGCCAAGTCCCGTCCCCTCGCGCGCTTCCTCAACGGCCTGTCGATCCGGCATGTCGGGCCGGTGGCGGCGCAGGCCCTCGCCCGTGAGTTCCGCTCCATCGACCGGATCGAGCAGGCCACGGAGGAGGAGTTGGCGAGTACGGACGGGGTCGGCCCGATCATCGCCGCCTCCCTCAAGCAGTGGTTCACCGAGGAGTGGCACCGCGAGATCGTCCGCAAGTGGAAGACGGCCGGGGTCCGGCTGGAGGACGAGGGCTCCGGTGAGGAGGAGGGCCCGCGTCCGCTGGAGGGTCTGACGGTCGTGGTCACCGGCACGCTCGAACACTTCACCCGTGACGGGGCGAAGGAGGCGCTCCAGAGCCGTGGCGCGAAAGTGACCGGTTCTGTTTCGAAGAAGACATCCTTCGTCGTCGTGGGCGAGAATCCTGGTTCGAAGTACGACAAGGCCATGCAGGCGAAGGTTCCGGTGCTCAACGAGGACGGTTTCACCGTCCTGTTGGAGCGAGGACCGGAAGCGGCTGCCGAAGTGGCGCTTCCGACAGGGGAGTAGCGGACGAAGGCTCCCGGTTCATCAGATACGCGATGTATCCGGGTGGGCGGGGCGCATTGGGGCAACCGCCGACGACCGATGCTCCGGAACGCTTGCTGCGGCCTACTGTTGAGGTGTACGCCTGCCATGCCCGGACGCGTGGCGGGTGGTCGGGCGCGATGCCGCTGACGGTTCGTCAGGCATCGGGCCGTATGACGTCGGCACCGCCGGCTGTGAGAGGGACGGGAATGGATCGGACCGAGAGCGCCGCCCCGGACTCATGGCTGCGCCTGCGCCGGATGGCGGACGCCTGGCGCGCGGGGCGCTGGACGGCGTGGCTGTCGGGATACCGGGGCGCGGACGGCCGAAGTGCCTTGCCGGGGCGCGTTCCTGGCGAGTCTCTCGCGGCGGACGGGGCGCCGCGGCCTGTCGCGGCCGGTCCCGTCGGCGCACTCGCCACTGGTCCCGCTGGCGCACTCGCCGCCGGTCCCGCCGGGCAGTCCGGCCCCGACGGCGGTGGGCGCCCGCCCCGGCCCGTACTGCTCTGGGCGGTCCTCGCGGCGGCCGGGCTCGCCCTCGGCGCCGCCTTCCTCCGCGCCTTCGGCGGACACCACGCGCTCTTCCCGCCCGGCACGGTCGGCTGGTCCCTGGCCCTGCTGACCGGCGTCATCGTCGGCCATCTGGTCGCCCTCGGCCGCGCCCGCTGGTGGGGTGGTACGGGCTCGGGCGCCGCCCTGACCCTCGCCGTCCTGCTGCTGTACGGCTGGGTGCCCGCCGCGATGGTGAGCCTCACGGTCGTCGTCCTGGTCGGCCTCGTCCGGCCGGGCTGCTGGCGGCAGGGCCTGCTGCACGGCGCGGTCGACATCCTCGGCGTCGGCGGCTCGACGCTCGTGCTGGCCGCCTTCGGGACCGTCCCGACCGTCGAGTCCCCCTGGGAGCCGCGGAGTTGGACGATCGCCGCGGTGCCCGCGATCGTCCTCGCCGCCCTCGCCTACCTCGCGGTGACGCGGCTGCTGGTGTGGTGTCTCACCGCGCCCCGGACGGGCGGACTGCCCACCATCGCCCGTACCGTCCTGGTCCGGCAGGGACTCGTCGCCGTAGCGCTGCTCGGCATAGCGCCGCTGGTCTGCGTGGTCGCGAGGACGCTGCCCGTGCTGCTGCCGCTGTTCGCCATCCCGCTCATCGCCCTGGACTCCACCCTGTGGATCGCCCGCGCCCGCGCCGAGGAGCAGCTCCGCGACCCGCTGACCGGGCTGCCCAACCGGCAGTGGCTGCTGGAGCGCACGTGGGCGGCGCTGGACGACGCCGAACGCATCGGGGCGCGCTCCGCCCTGATGCTGATCGACCTCGACCGCTTCCGGTCGGTGAACGACACGCTCGGGCATCTCGCCGGTGACCGGCTGCTGCTCCAGATAGCGGAGCGGCTGCGGCTGGCGCTGCCCCGCGGGGCGGAGGCCGCGCGGCTCGGCGGTGACGAGTTCGCCGTGTTACTGCCCGTCGCGGACTCCACGACGTCCGCGTCCCGGGCGGCCCGCAATCTGGTCGCCGCGCTCGGCTCACCGCTCGACCTGGACGGGCTCACGCTCGTCCTGGAGGCCAGCGCGGGTGTCGCCGTCTTCCCCGACCACGCGCTGGACGCGGAGGGGTTGCTGCGGCGGGCCGACGTCGCCATGTACCAGGCGAAGCGGGACCGTACGGGGGTGGAGGTGTACGAGTCCAAGCGGGACTCCAACACCCCGGACCGGCTCGGGCTGCTGGGCGATCTGCGGCGCGCGCTGGACGCGCACGAGGTGGAGCTGCACTACCAGCCGAAGGTCCGCTTCGACGGACAGGTCGCCGGTCTCGAGGCGCTCGTGCGCTGGGTGCACCCCGAGCGCGGGAAGGTGCCGCCGGACGAGTTCATCGCGATCGCCGAGTCCTCCGGGCTGATGCCGCATCTGACGGAGTACGTCCTGGAGACCGCGCTCGGACAGGTGGCCCGGTGGCGGGCGCAGGGCCTGCGGGTCCCGGTGGCCGTGAACGTCTCCCCGCGCGACGTCCACACGCCGGGCTTCGCGGGCGCGGTGGCCGCGCGCCTGGCCCGGCACGGCGTCCCGGCGGGAGCGCTGCAACTGGAGATCACCGAGCATGTGCTCCTGGAGGACCCGCAGCGGGCCGCGGACACCCTGGCCGGGCTGGCCGGGCACGGCGTGAAGATGTCGCTGGACGACTTCGGCACGGGGTACTCCTCGCTGGTGCATCTGCGGCGGCTGCCGGTGAGCGAACTGAAGATCGACCGTTCGTTCGTGGCCCGGCTGGCCGTGGACGCCCAGGACGCGGAGATCGTGCGCTGCACGGTGGACCTGGCCCATTCGCTGGGGCTGCTCGTCGTCGCGGAGGGCGTCGAGGACGACGAGACCTGGGAGCGGCTGCGGGACCTCGGCTGCGACGCGGTCCAGGGCTGGCTGGTCGCCGCCGCGATGCCACCGGAGGAGACCACGGCCTGGCTGCGGGCCCGGGGATCGAGGGGCTGGCAGCGCCCGAAGGCCGCGCTCCCGGCGGCTGCCGCGGACGACCAGAGGCGGATCGGTTAGGGCCTCGACCTAGGAACGTTCCTACCTTCTGGCGCCGGGCACGGCCCTCCCGGGGGAATCCGTTTCACGGGCACAGGGCCCCGCGCCATAGGATTGAGCCCAAACCACACACTCTCACCCCAGAGGATCGCTGCATGCCTGGCATCACGCGCGAGGAGGTCGCCCACCTCGCCCGGCTGGCGCGTCTGGAGCTGAAGCCCGAAGAGCTAGAGCACTTCGCAGGCCAGCTCGACGACATCATCGGCGCGGTCGCCCGCGTCAGCGAGGTCGCCGACCAAGACGTCCCGCCGACCTCTCACCCGCTGCCGCTGACGAACGTCATGCGCGCGGACGAGGTCCGTCCCTCGCTCACCCCCGAGCAGGCGCTGTCCGGCGCCCCGGCCCAGGAGCAGCAGCGTTTCAAGGTGCCGCAGATCCTGGGGGAGGAGTAGCCCGTCATGACGGACAAGAACAGCATCATCCGGCTCACGGCCGCCGAGACCGCCGAGAAGGTCGCCTCCGGCGAGCTCACCGCCGTCGAGGTCACCGAGGCCCACCTCGCCCGTATCGAGGCCGTCGACGAGAAGGTGCACGCCTTCCTGCACGTCGACCGCGAGGGCGCCCTGGCGCAGGCCCGTGCCGTCGACGCCAAGCGCGAGCGCGGCGAGAAGCTCGGCCCGCTGGCCGGTGTGCCGCTGGCGCTCAAGGACATCTTCACCACCGAGGGCATCCCGACCACGGTCGGCTCGAAGATCCTCGAGGGCTGGATCCCGCCGTACGACGCCACGCTCACCAAGCGTCTGAAGGCCGCCGACGTCGTCATCCTCGGCAAGACCAACATGGACGAGTTCGCCATGGGGTCCTCCACCGAGAACAGCGCCTACGGACCGACCGGCAACCCCTGGGACCTCACCCGGATCCCCGGTGGCTCCGGCGGTGGGTCGAGCGCCGCGCTCGCCTCCTTCCAGGCCCCCCTCGCGATCGGCACCGACACCGGCGGCTCCATCCGGCAGCCCGCCTCCGTCACCGGCACGGTCGGCGTCAAGCCGACGTACGGCGCCGTCTCCCGCTACGGCATGGTCGCCTTCAGCAGCAGCCTCGACCAGGGCGGCCCCTGCGCCCGTACGGTCCTGGACGCCGCCCTCCTGCACGAGGTCATCGCCGGGCACGACCCGCTCGACTCCACCTCCATCGACGCCCCGGTCCCGCCGGTCGTCGAGGCCGCGCGCAACGGCTCCGTCCAGGGCATGCGCATCGGTGTCGTCAAGCAGTTCCGCGGCGAGGGCTACCAGGCCGGTGTCGTGCAGCGCTTCGACGAGTCCGTCGAGCTGCTCAAGAAGCTCGGCGCCGAGATCGTCGAGCTGGACTGCCCGTCGTTCGACCTGGCGCTGGCCGCGTACTACCTGATCGCGCCGAGCGAGTGCTCCAGCAACCTCGCCCGGTTCGACGGTCTGCGCTACGGCCTGCGGGTCGCCGACGACGGTTCGCACTCGGCGGAGGAGGTCACCTCCCTCACCCGTGAGGCGGGCTTCGGCCCCGAGGTCAAGCGCCGCATCATGCTCGGCACGTACGCCCTCAGCTCCGGCTACTACGACGCGTACTACGGCTCCGCGCAGAAGGTCCGTACGCTCATCACCCGCGACTTCGAGAAGTCGTTCGAGCAGGTGGACGTGATCGTGTCGCCCACGACGCCCACCACCGCCTTCCCGATCGGCGAGCGCGCCGACGACCCGATGGCGATGTACCTCGCGGACCTGTGCACCATCCCGGTCAACATGGCGGGCAACGCCGCCATGTCCCTGCCCTGCGGTCTGGCCCCGGAGGACAACCTCCCGGTGGGTCTCCAGATCATCGCCCCGGCGATGCAGGACGACCGGCTGTACAAGGTCGGCGCCGCCGTCGAGGCCGCCTTCGTGGAACAGTGGGGACACCCGCTTCTCGAGGAGGCTCCGTCGCTATGAGCAAGGCACTGTCCAAGGCCAAGGGCTTCAAGCAGTCCAAGTCCGGTACGTACCTGTCCATGGCCACCACCGCGTACGGCGCCTTCGGCGTCGCCAAGCAGGTCAAGAAGGCCCGCAGCGAGCACGACACGCTGCGCCTGATCGACGCCGCCGTGTCCGCCGCCGCCATCGTCACCGGTCTCGCCCTGCTCGTCCGTGAGCTGAAGCGCCTGGGCGACGACGACGTCCTGCTGGGCTGAGAGGGAAGTTTCACCGTGACCACCCTGACCGACCTGGAGTCGTACGAGGACGCGTTGGCGTCGTACGACCCCGTCATGGGCCTCGAGGTCCATGTCGAACTCGGCACCAAGACCAAGATGTTCTGCGGCTGTTCGACGGCGCTCGGCGCCGAGCCGAACGCGCAGACCTGCCCCACCTGCCTCGGCATGCCCGGCTCGCTCCCGGTCGTCAACGCGATCGGCGTCGAGTCCGCGATCCGCATCGGTCTCGCGCTCAACTGCGAGATCGCCGAGTGGTGCCGCTTCGCCCGGAAGAACTACTTCTATCCGGACATGCCGAAGAACTTCCAGACCTCCCAGTACGACGAGCCGATCGCCTTCAACGGCTACCTCGACGTGCAGTTGGAGGACGGCGAGACCTTCCGTGTGGAGATCGAGCGCGCCCACATGGAGGAGGACACCGGCAAGTCGACGCACGTCGGCGGCGCCACCGGCCGTATCCACGGCGCGTCCCACTCCCTGCTGGACTACAACCGCGCCGGCATCCCGCTCATCGAGATCGTCACCAAGCCGATCGTCGGTGCCGGCGAGCGCGCGCCCGAGGTGGCGAAGGCGTATGTGCGCGAGCTGCGCGAGCTGATCCGCGCGCTCGGCGTCTCCGAGGCCCGTATGGAGATGGGCCAGATGCGCTGCGACGTGAACCTCTCGCTGATGCCCAAGGGCGCCGAGAAGTTCGGCACGCGCAGCGAGACGAAGAACGTCAACTCGCTGCGCTCCGTCGAGCGTGCCTGCCGCTTCGAGATCCAGCGCCACGCCGCCGTGCTGAACAGCGGCGGCACGGTGATCCAGGAGACCCGGCACTTCCACGAGGACACGGGCTCGACGACCTCGGGCCGCGTCAAGGAAGAGGCCGAGGACTACCGCTACTTCCCCGAGCCGGACCTGGTCCCGGTCGCACCCGCGCGCGCGTGGGTCGAGGAGCTGCGCGCCTCGCTGCCGGAGCTGCCCCTGGTGCGCCGTAACCGGCTGCGCGAGGAGTGGGATGTCTCCGCGACCGACATGCAGGCGATCCTCAACGCCGGTGCGCTGGACCTGATCGTCGCGACGATCGAGGCGGGCGCCGACGCCGCCGCCGCGCGCAAGTGGTGGATGGGCGAGCTGGCCCGCCAGGCCAACGAGACCGGCAAGGCCCTGGACGAGCTGCCCATCACCGCGCAGCAGGTGGCCCGGGTCACCCGGCTCGTGGCCGACGGCGACCTCAACGACAAGCTGGCCCGCCAGGTCATCGAGGGCGTTCTCGCGGGCGAGGGCACCCCGGACGAGGTCGTCGACAAGCGCGGTCTGAAGGTCGTCTCCGACGAGGGCGCCCTGACCGCCGCCGTCGACGAGGCGATCGCCGGCAACCCGGCCGTCGCGGACAAGATCCGCGGCGGCAAGGTGGCCGCGGCCGGCGCCCTGGTCGGCGCGGTCATGAAGGCCACCCGCGGCCAGGCCGACGCCGCCCGCGTCAAGGAGCTGATCCTCGAGAAGCTGGGCGTCAGCGAGGGCTGAGACAAGCGGCGGACGCCGCTGAACGGCCGTCCGGGGGCGGTGCACCGAATGCCGGTGCACCGCCCCCGGCGCGTTGACGGCAACCACGTACGCGCGTTGACGAGAACCATGTACGCGCGTTGACAAGAACCTTATGCGGCGGGGGAGTTGCCCCTGGCGGCTGTGAAGTGGGTCGCAGTCCTGTGAGGAAGACCACGAATGCGACAAACGATCACTTCTGGCTGCAACAGTGGACACAGACGTTCATTCGTTCTTTGCGAGCCGTTCAGTTCCCTCAGCGTCTGTTCCCGGGCAAAGATCGTCCAACCGTTCCCAGGGAGCGCGTCCCGTGGCAGCCCTCGCACGCTGGTGTATCCGCCACCGCCTCGCGGTGGTCCTGCTCTGGCTGCTCGCCTTCGGCGGGGTCGCCGTCGGCGCGGCGGCCACGGGGACGGCGTACACCAACCACTACGACGTCCCCGGCACCGAGACGGGCCGCGCCGCCGAGCTGCTCCAGAAGGGCTTCCCCGGACACGGCGGCGACAGCGACACCCTCGTCTGGCATACCGAAACCGGCAGCGTGCGCGCGTCCGGCGTCGAGCAGACGATGACCCGCACCCTGGACAGGATCGAGGAACTGCCCGGCATCGCCTCCGTCACCAACCCCTACGGCGGCGACCACGGCGCCCAGATCAGCCGCGACGGCCGCACCGCGTACGCCACGATCACCTTCGACGAGCAGAGCGAGAACATCACCAAGGGCGAGGCCCAGGCCGTCGTCGACACCGCCCAGGGCGCCGCGAGCGACGAGCTGCGGGTCGAACTGGGCGGCAGCGCGATCGCCCTCACCGAGGCGCGCAGCGGGCATCTCGCCGAGGCCGTCGGCGTGCTCGTCGCGGCCGTCGTCCTCTTCCTCGCCTTCGGCTCGCTCGCCGCCTCCCTGCTGCCCATCGCGACCGCGCTGATCGGCGTCGGCACCGCGTACGCCGGTATCGCCCTGCTCGGGCACGCCATGACCGTCGCCGACTTCGCGCCCATGCTGGGCCTGCTGATCGGGCTCGGTGTCGGCATCGACTACGCCCTGTTCATCGTGACCCGGCACCGCCGCAGCCTGAAGCGGGGCGTGCCGGTGACGGAGGCCGCCGCGGGCGCCGTCGCCACCACCGGCCGGGCCGTCGTCTTCGCGGGCGCCACGGTGTGCATCGCGCTGCTCGGCATGCTGATCCTCCGGCTCGGCTTCCTCAACGGCGTCGCGATCGCCGCCTGTCTCACCGTCCTGCTCACCGTCGCCGCCTCCGTGACCCTGCTGCCCGCCCTGTTGTCCTTCATCGGACCCCGCGCCCTCAGCAGGCGCGAGCGGCGCAGGCTGGCCGAGAACGGGCCCGAACCGGAGCTGCCGGGAGGGTTCGCCGCCCGCTGGTCCGCGTTCGTCGAACGCCACCCCAAGAAGCTCGGCGTCCTCGCCATGGTCGTCATGGCCGTCCTCGCCCTGCCCACGCTCTCCCTCCACCTGGGCACCGCCGACCAGGGCAACGGCCCGAAGTCGGCGACGACCCGGCAGGCGTACGACCTCATCGCCGACGGGTTCGGGCCCGGCGTCAACGGCCCGCTGACCCTCGTCACCCGTGTCGGCAGTACCGAGGACAGGCTCGCGCTCGACCACCTCGACAGCACGCTCGCGGCCACGCGGGGTGTCGCGAGCGTGAGCCCGGTGACCTACAACAGCGGCGGCGACACGGCGCTCCTCACCGTCGTCCCCGACTCCGCCCCGCAGTCCCGGGACACCAGCGACCTCGTGGACCGGCTGCGCACCGAGGTGCTGCCGCGCGCCGAGCAGGGCACCACGCTCGACCTCGCGGTGGGCGGCCGGACCGCGGCCTACGACGACTTCGCGAGCGTGATCGTCGGCAAGCTGCCGCTGTTCGTCGGGGTGGTGATCAGCCTCGGCTGTGTGCTGCTCCTGTTCGCCTTCCGCTCGATCGGCATCCCGCTGAAGGCCGCCGTGATGAACGTCGCGGCCGTCGCCTCCGCCTTCGGCGTGGTCGTCGCGATCTTCCAGTGGGGCTGGGGAAGCGAGCTGTTGGGCCTCGGCCGGGCCGGGCCCATCGAGCCGTTCCTCCCCGTGATCATGGTCTCGGTGCTCTTCGGGCTCTCCATGGACTACCAGGTGTTCCTGGTCAGCCGCATGTACGAGGAGTGGCGGGAGACCGGCGACAACCGGCGCGCCGTACGCGTCGGCCTGGCCGAGACCGGGCGGGTCATCAACTCCGCGGCGGTCATCATGATCTCCGTCTTCCTGGCCTTCGTGCTCAGCGGCGACCGGGTGATCGCCATGTTCGGCATCGCGCTCGCCGCGGCCGTCGCCCTGGACGCCTTCATCCTGCGTACCCTCCTCGTCCCCGCGCTGATGCATCTGCTCGGCGGTGCCAACTGGTGGCTGCCGTCCTGGCTGGAGCGCAGGCTCCCGCACATCAGCATCGAACCGCCCGAACACCGTGCGACCATGCCCCGGAAGACAGCGCACGAGGACGCGCTCATGGACGCACTGGTGAAGGAGCAACAGCAGGATGTACGCGATATCCCTGGGTGACGACGGAGCCGAACTGCGTCCCCTGGAGCCCTGGCACGCGGAGGAGTTCCTCGCCCATCTCGACCGCGGGCGCGAGTTCATCAACCAGTACGTCCCGTTCGGGTCCAAGGCCACGGACGTGGCCGGCGCGCGCGCCCTCCTCCAGTCGTTCGCCGACCGGCGCGCCGCGGACACCGGCTGTCTGCACGGGCTGTGGCTGGACGACAAGCTGGTCGGCGGCGTGCTCTTCCCCCTCTTCGACGCCCAGCACGGCACATGTGAGATGGGCGTCTGGCTGGAGCCCGCGGCGGCCGGGCGGGGCCTGGTCACGCGCGGCGCGCGGGCGCTCATCGACTGGGCGTTTGACGAGCGCGGCATGCACCGTGTGGAGTGGCAGGCGTCGCCCGCGAACGAACCGAGTGTCAACGTGGCGCGGCGGCTGGGCATGACACGCGAGGGTGTGCTCCGCGAGAGCTTCCCGCATCGTGGCGTACGCCACGACATGGAGGTCTGGTCGGTGCTCGCCCCCGAGTGGCGCGAGGCACGCGCGCGTGCGGCCCGGATTTGACCGGCAGGTCGTTAAGAGACCTCTCAGACAGCGTCCATACGGTGCGAGGCATGGGAACGAAGACAGTTGACGAGGCCGACGCCGCGACCGGCGCCGAGGCGACGACGAACGACGAGAAGACGGCCGAGGTGACCGAGACCGAGGACACTGCGGCGAAGGTGACCGAGACCGAGGACACCGCGGCGAAGGTCGCTGAGGAGACGCCCGGCGAGGGGCCGACCGGGGTCGGTCAGGGAGCCGGGGCGGTCGTCTCCGCCGGGCTCGCCGTGGTCTCCCTCACCGGGAGCTGGGTCTCCACCGTGGCCTCCGCGCGCGAGACGCTGCTGGGCCAGCTGAAGACTTCGACGTCGGCGAGCGTCGGCCAGCAGATCAAGGCGGTGTACGGCGAGGCCTGGCACGCCACCGCGCTGTGGGGCGGCGCGTTCGCGCTGGCCGCGCTGATCGTGGGCGTCGCGGTCCTGGCCCGCCCGGCCTTCGGCGCCCCCGGGAAGGCACAGGCCCCCTGGATCAAGTCGGTCGCCTGGGGCGGCGTCTCCCTGGGCGTCATCGGGCTGCTGCTGGCGGTCCTGAAGTACACGGACATCCTGCTCGGACTCCCGTCCGCCTGACCTGAAGCCGAGCCCGAGGGCCCCTGAGAGCCCGAGGGACCCTGCGAGCCTGAGGGGCCTCAGGGCTTTCGTACGACTGACGGAAGCCCTGAGGCCCCTCGCGCGTGTCCGAGGCCCCGCGCGACCCTCCGCCAGGCGGTGCCCGCATCCGGCCCCTTCAGGGAGGACGCCCCGTGTCAGACCCTCGTGCGATCCTCGGGACGTGGCGATCCGTACCTCCGTGGGCCAGGTCTGTCCCGTCTTCGTCGGTCGAGCCGAGGAAGCGGGGGTGTTACGCGACGCGCTCGCGCGTGCCGGAGCGGGTACGCCGCAGACCGTGCTCGTCGGGGGTGAGGCCGGGGTCGGCAAGACCCGGCTGATCGAGGAGTTCACCGCCACGGCCGGCCAGGCGGACGCGGTCGTCGCGGTCGGCGGCTGCGCCGAGACCGGCGCCGAGGGCCTGCCCTTCGCCCCGTTCTCCGCCGCCCTGCGCGCCCTGCGCCGCGAACTGCCCGCAGAGGTGGCCGAGGCAGTCACCGGCCAGGAGGCGGAACTGGCCCGGCTGCTCCCGGAGTCGGGCGAACCGCGCCACGCTCCGTGGGACGACGAGGCGGCCCCGGCCCGCCTCGTCGAGCTGACCGCCCGCCTGCTGGAACGCGTCGCCGCCCGCCGCAGCGTCGTCCTCGTCCTGGAGGACCTCCACTGGGCCGACGCCTCCACCCGCCATCTCCTCGCCCACCTCGTCCGTACGCTGCGCACCGGCCGCCTGCTCCTGGTCGCCTCGTACCGCACCGACGATCTCCACCGCCGCCACCCCCTGCGCCCCCTCCTCGCCGAACTCGACCGCCTGCGCGCGGTCCGTCGTATCGCCCTCGTCCGCTTCGACCGCACCGAGGTCGCCCGCCAGCTCACCGGCATCCTCGCCACCGAACCCGACCCCGCCCGCGTCGAGGAGATCTTCGAACGCTCCGACGGCAACGCCTTCTTCGTGGAAGAGCTGGCGGTCGCCTCCCGCGAGGACCGCCGCGCGGGCCTGCCCGACTCCCTGCGCGACCTCCTCCTCGTCCGCGTCGACCGGCTGCCGGAGACCGCGCGGCGCGTCGTCCGGACCGTCGCCGAGGGCGGCTCCACCGTCGAGCACCGCCTCCTCGCGGCCGTCGCCGGGCTCGCCGAGGACGACCTCATCGAGGCCCTGCGCACCGCCGCCGACGCCCACATCCTGCGCGCCACCCCCGACGGCGACGGCTACCGCTTCCGCCACTCCCTCGTCCGCGAGGCGGTCGGCGGCGACCTGCTTCCCGGCGAACGCACGCGCCTCAACCGGCGGTACGCGACGGCCCTGGCGGCCGACCCCACCCTGGTGGCGGCCGGCCAGTACGCCCCCCGGCTGGCCGGGTACTGGTACCAGGCGCGTGATGCCGCCAAGGCCCTGCCCGCCGTCCTCGACGCCGCCGCGGCGGCCCGCCACCGGCACGCGCACAGCGAGCGGTTGCGGCTGCTGGAGCGCGCGATGGAGCTGTGGGACCTCGCGCCCGTGTCCGTACGGGCCACCCCGCGCCCGTACGGACACGCGCGCGAGGCGTGTCCGAGCGCCGCCCACGACCCGGCGAGCGGGAGCCCGCGCTACGTCGATCTGCTGGCGGAAGCCGCCGTCGCGGGACGGCTGTGCGGGGAGGCCGAGCACGCGCTGAAGATCACCGGGCGCGCCCTGCGGCTCCTGGACACGGGCTCCGACAGCGAGGACACCCCGCTGCGGGCCGCCTGGTTCTGGGCGCAGCGCGCGCGGCTGATACGGCACACCGCCCGCGGCGACGGCTGGGCGGAACTCGCCACCGCACAGCGGCTGGTACGCGGACTGCCGCCCTCGACGGTGCACGCCGAGGTCCTCGCCCTCGTCGCCACCTGGTCCACGCGGCGGGTCCCCGGCCCCGAGGCCTTCTCGGCCGCCGAGCGCGCCGTGGAGTACGCGCGCGTGGTGGGCGCCCGCGACATCGAGCTGAACGCGCGCCTGACCCTGGGCGGGCTGCTCGTGGAGGCGGGCGACATCGGTACCGGGCTCGCGGAGATGTACGCGGTCCAGGAGCGGGCGGAGGCCCTCGGCCATGCACAGGTGACGGGCCGCCTCCAGGTGGAGCTGCCGTCCCGCCTGGAGGACATCGGCCGCTCCAGGGAAGCCGTCGAGGTACTCCGCCGAGGCCTCGAAGTCGCCCGTGGGCTGGGCCTGATGGACATCGAGGCCCAGGTGCGGGCGCACCTCGGCGTCTCTCTCTTCTCCCTGGGCCGCTGGGACGAGGCCGCCGCTGCCTTCGAGCGCGTCGGGCGGCAGGGCCCGGCAGCGACGGGGCACGCCCGACTCGCCCTCGCGCGAGGCGATGTGACCGAGGCTGCACGGCAACTCATCGCCGCGCGCGCGTCGTTCGGCACGCGGGCCACCTCGGCGCGGCACCGGCTGCCGCTGGCGCACCTCGCCCTGGGGATCGCGGTCGAGGAGGGCCGCCTCGCCGACGCCCGCGCCGCCCTCCACGACGTACTCGCCGAACTCGACGTACCCGACGAGGGATTCCCGCCGGGCAGCCGAGCCCACGCCTGGCCACTGCTGCTCGCCGCCGCCACCACCGAGGCCGACGCCTGCGGGCTGCCCGCAGCCGAGCCGGGCCGCGCCGAGACGCTCGCGCGGATCCGTAAGGCCGCCAGGACCCTCACCACCCACGCACCGGTGTGGCACGTGTACGAGCACTGGGTCCGCGCGGAACTGCTGCGCGCCGAGGGCCGTGACGAGCCGCTCGACTGGTCCGAGGTCGTGGCCGCCTTCGAGGTCTTGGAGCGCCCGTACGACCTGGCCCGCGTCCGCCACCGCCTCGCCGCGTCCCTGCTGGCGGCGGGCGGCGAGGAGGGCGGGCGCGAACGGGCCACCGAGCTGCTGCGGCTGGCCGGTGCGGTGGCCGGACACCTCGGCGCCCGGCCGCTCGCCGACTCGGTCGCCCTGCTCGCGCGCCGGGCCCGCCTGCCGCTGTCGCCCACCGCGCGCCGGGACCCGGCCGAGTCCCTGGGGCTCACCAGCCGCGAACGGGACGTGCTCCGCCTGGTCGCGGCGGGTCACAGCAACAGACAGATAGCCGGGGAGCTGTTCATCTCACCGAAGACGGCCAGCGTCCACGTCTCGAACATCCTGGCCAAGCTGGGCGTCTCGGGCCGAGGAGAGGCGGCGGCACTGGCCCACCGGCTCCAACTCTTCGCCACCGAGGCGTAGTTACTCACTGTCCCGGCGAAGGGGTGAGGTCTAGGCTGTCAGGATCCGGGCCGAGGGAGGCACCGTGTTCAACCTGTTCGAGGAACTCTTCGCACCGGGCCGCAAACACACCCACGACGAGAAGAGACGCCTGGAACTGTCCCGAGTGGACGTGACAGACGGCGACCCCGGCCGCGGCCCGATCGACCTGGCCTCAGGCAAGGTACTCGTCCGCCCACCGAAACCGGACCAGCGGGATCAGGTGGACCGGCCTGATCAGGCCGACGTCGCCCCGGACGTAAGCCCGGACTGAGTCGGCCGCTCGCCAGGGGCGTCGGCGGTGCCGCGAGTGCGGGGGCGGCGAGAGGGTGGTGGTCTCGGTGGCCCCTCTACGACACCTCCACCTCCAGGATCCGGTCGTCCGTCTTCGTCGGATGGCCCCTGCCGTCCGTGTTGCTCGTCGTCAGCCACAGCTTGTCGGTGCCTGCCGGGACCACCGTGCGCAGGCGGCCGTACTCGCCCTTCAGGAACGGCTGAGGCGGCGCGGAGGTCTCGGTGCCCTTCAGGGGGATGCGCCACAGTCGTTCACCGCGCAGGGTCGCCATCCAGATCGAGCCCTCGGCGTAGGCGATGCCGCTGGGGGAGGCTTCGGCGGGGTGCCACTCGGCGATCGGGTTGTGGTACTTGGGATCCGACGACTTCCCCTCGGCCTTCGGCCAGCCGTAGTTGTCCCCCGGCTTGATCGCGTTCAGCTCGTCCCAGGTGTCCTCGCCGAACTCCGAGGCGAACAGCCGCTGTCTGTCGTCCCAGGCCAGCCCCTGCACATCGCGGTGGCCGTAGGAGAGGACGGTCGAGTCGGGGAAGGGGTTGCCGGGGGCCGGTTCGCCCTGCGGGGTCATGCGCAGGATCTTGCCGCCGAGCGAGTTCTTGTCCTGGGCCAGATCGCGGTTGCCGGTTTCGCCCGTACCCGCGTACAGCATCCCGTCCGGGCCGAACGCGATCCGGCCGCCGTTGTGGATGGCGCCCTTGGGGATGCCCCTGAACACCGTGTTGGGAGCGCCGAGTTGGTCGCCCGGGTCCCGCTTCGGGTCGTACAGCATGCTCACGATGCGGTTGTCGGAGTCCGTCGTCATGTAGGCGTAGATCAGATGGTCCGAGCCGTAGTCGGGGGAGAGGGCGAGGCCGAGCAGACCGCCCTCGCCCGCGGCGGCGACCCCGGGCACCTCGCCCAGCTCCGTCTTCTTCCCGGACTTCTCGTCGATCCGCGTGATCGTCCCGGCGTCCCGCGAGGAGACCAGCAACCCGCCGCCGGGCAGCGGCGCGAGGCCCCACGGCGTGGTGAGATGCTCGGCGACCGTACGCACCACCCGGACCGACCCCTTGGCGGGCGGCGTCTCCTCGGCCGCCGAGGCGGAGGGCGACCCCGGTGCCGTACCACCCGGCGTGACGCTCGCGCCGCCGCCCGGCCCGCCCTCGCCGCCCGAGCAGCCGATCGCCAGCAGCAGTACGGCGGCGCCCACCACGCCCGCCCCAGCTCGTTGTCGCACGCTCCACGTCCCTTCGCCACGGGGCTACTTCCCCTGCGTCCACCGACCGAGCCCCCAGCATCCCCGATCGGGCAGCGGGGACGCGGTACTTGAGCCTCGTGCGGCCGGGGCGGACTCCTCAGTCCCAGGAGCCCTGCGCCGCCGGGAGCCGCGCCAGTTCCGTCAGATCCCGCGGGGTCAGCCGCAGCCCGGCCGCGCCCGCGTTCTCCGTCACCCAGCGTTCCCGCTTCGCGCCCGGTATCGGGACCACCTGCGGCCCCTGGGCGAGCACCCAGGCCAGCGCCACCTGGGCCGGGGTGACGTCCTCGCCGTGGCGGCGGGCCACCCGGCGCAGACCGGCCACGATCGGCTGGTTCGCCGCCATCATCTCGGCCGTGAAGCGGGGATGCCGGGCGCGCAGATCGTCCCGCTCGAAGCCGCCGCCCGGGGTCAGCGTGCCGGTCAGGAACCCGTTGCCGAGCGGCATCGCCGCCAGGAAGCCGACCCCGCGCGCCGCGCACCACGGCAGCAGCGCGCCCAGCGCCTCCGCCGACCACAGCGACAGCTCGGCCTCCACCGCGCTGACCGGGAACACCTGCTGCACCCGCTGGAGTTGCCGCAGCGTGCCGTCGTACAGCCGGGCTCCGGTCCGCCGCCCGCCCCGTACGCCCACCGCGCACAGCCCCAGCGCCCGTACCTTGCCCGCCCGCACCAGCTCCGCCATCGCGCCCCAGGTCTCCTCGACCGGGACCTCCGGGTCCGGGCGGTGCAACTGGTAGAGATCGATGACGTCCGTCTGCAAGCGCCGCAGCGAGGCGTCGCAGGCCCGTCTCACATAGCCGGGGCGGCCGTTGGCCACGATGTGCTGGTCACCGACCAGCAGCCCGACCTTGGTCGACACGAACGCCTCGGCCCGCCGCTGCCTCAACACCCGGCCCACCAGCAGCTCGTTGGTGAACGGCCCGTACATGTCGGCCGTGTCGAGCAGCGTCGCCCCCAGATCGAGCGCTCTGTGCACCGTCCGCAGCGACTCCTCGCCCCGTTGCCGGGAACCGGAGTACGCCCAGTTCATCGGCATGCATCCGAGTCCGACGGCCCCCACTTCGAGCGTTGCCGCGCCGATCGTCCTGCGCTCCACCTGGCCGTGCCCTCCCTTTCCTGGCACCCCAAACTAACCAATGCGGTAGTGGACGGCGCCCGGCGCCCCTGCACGCCCGTCACACCGCGCGAGGGGGCCGTGAGCAGGCATGTCACCGGGGCCGAAGGCCCCACGCGGGACATCCCGCGCACGCCTTAGCCTCCAGGCATGACCGCAGACATCTGGCTTCCGTTCCGCACCGACGAGATCGAGGGCCTCCCCGAGGGCCCCGCCTACCGCTACTGGGACGGCGCCGAGGAGTACCCCGCCGACCCGGCCGACTGCGCGCTGTACGTCGTGCCGTACATGAAGGGCGCCGAGATCGAGGTGCGCCCCCTGCCCGCGATGAGATCCCTGCGCGTCGTGCAGACCCTCACCGCCGGTGTCGACCACGTCCTGCCGAGCCTTCCGCTGCTGCCCGACGGCGTGCGGCTCTGCAACGCACGCGGGGTGCACGACGCCAGCACCGCCGAACTCGCGCTGACGCTGATCCTGTCCTCCCTGCGCGGCATCCCCGACTTCGTACGGGGCCAGGACCGCGAGGAGTGGCGCGAGGGGTTCCGCCCGGCGCTCGCCGACCGGTCCGTCCTCATCGTCGGCTACGGGTCCGTGGGCGCCGCCATCGAAGACCGGCTCGTGCCGTTCGAGCTCGCGCGGGTGGCGCGCGTGGCGCGCCGCGAGCGCGATACGGCGCGCGGTCTTGTGCATCCCATCTCCCGATTGTCGGAACTTCTGCCCGACGCCGATGTCGTGGTCCTCGCCACCCCCCTCACCGACACGACGAAAGGCCTGGTCAACGCGGACTTCCTGGCCCGGATGAAGGACGGCGCGCTGCTCGTCAACGTCGCGCGCGGTGCCGTCGTCGACACCCGGGCGCTGCTTGCGGAGGTGAAGGCCGGGCGTCTCACGGCGGCACTCGATGTCACCGACCCCGAACCGCTGCCCGCGGGGCATCCCCTGTGGCATGCGCCGGGTGTGCTCGTCAGCCCGCATGTCGGCGGTGCCACATCGGCGTTCGAGCCCCGCGCCAAGCGCCTTCTGGCCGCCCAGGTGAACCGTTTCGTACTGGGGGAACCGATGGAGAACGTGATAGTGACCAGCGGCGCGTGACCGGTAGCGGGGGAGGCGGCGGACGGAGCGCCGGGAGGGGGTGAACGGGCCGTTCCGGCGCACGATTTCAGCCGTCGCGCCCTCGGGCGCACGCGGTCCCCGAGGCCCGTACCACCGGGGTGCGCATCGTCTACGGTTTCGCTCCCGGAACGCTTCGGGCACACTCCGCAGTCCCCCGTACGCGGTAAGTACCCGCACCCTTGCTGATCGTTACGGAGCGTAGAGGGACTATGTCCCTGAGTGACGAGGCTGGTGTATCGTCCCGACAGGGGATGCGCCGCGCAGGTTCGGCGCCGGGGACGGAACTTTGAGACATGTGAGGGGGGCGACGGGCGATGTACGGCCTATCGACGAACGATCCGAAGCGGCGTGACCGCGAGCGGCGACCCTGGCAAGCGGTGGTCCGCGCGGACGGTCACGGCGATCACAACCCACCCCGCCGGGACCGGTGGCACCCGGTGGCATCTCGGCTCGGGAGGATCCGGTGAGCTCCCTCGGAGCACTGCCGGCCCGCCGCCCGGTCCCGGGCGGCCCCACGCGCCTGGTTCCGCAACTCGCCCTGGTCCTGGTGTGCGCGACCTACGCCGTGGGTTCCGCGCTCGGCTGGGGCTCCCGGCGACTCGCGCTGTTCATGGGTGACTTCGGGCTGAGCGTCGCGGCGGGTATCGCGGCGGTCTCGTGTTTCATCTACGCCCGTAGCACGCGCAGCCGCTACCGCCCCGCCTGGCTGCTGTTCGCGCTCTCCTCCGCCATGGCGACGCTGGGCAACGCGGTGTGGGGCTGGTACGAGGTCGTCCTCCAGGACCCCGTCCCCTCGCCCAGCTATGCCGACCTCTTCTTCCTCTGCTTCGCTCCACCGGCCATCGTAGGACTGCTCGTGCTCGCCAAAAGGCCTGTCAGCAAGGCGGGTTGGGTCTGCCTCGGGCTCGACGCATGGCTGATCGGCGGCTCGCTGCTCACGCTGTCGTGGAGCCTCGCGCTCGCCCAGGCGGCCAAGTTCGACGGACCGAGCGTCGCGCACACCGCGCTCTCGCTCGCCTACCCGCTCCTGGACATCGCCCTGATCAGCATGGTTCTCGCCCTGCACTTCCGGGGCTCGGCGGTCCACCGCTCGGCGGTCAACACCGCCATCGGCGCGCTCGCCCTGACCGTGATGTGCGACGCCCTGTTCACCTCACCGCTGCTGCACAGCAGTTACCGCTCGGGCCAGTTGCTGGACGCGGGCTGGTTCTCCGGCTCGCTGCTCCTCGCCTACGCCCCCTGGCTCGGCTCCCGGTACCGGCTGCCGAGCCCCGACGGCCACACCCGCCCGCCCCACGGCCAGGTGCCGGGCCAGCGGCAGACGGCCGACGGGCGGCCGGGCCGCCAGGACGGGCACCCGCACGCCCACCCGCACCCGCTCACCCGAGACCGGGGCCACGGCTCCGACCGGCAGCCGGACCCCGGCCCCGCGCGCGAGCCGGGCCACGCGCCGCCGAAGGGGGCGGGGCCCCCGCAGGACCTCGGCCGCGAGTGGTACGCGGCCACGGGCGCGCGCCCGATCGCCGGTTGCTCACTGGCCGCGCTCACGCCCTACCTGGCCGCCGCCGTCTGCACCCTGGGGATCCTCTACAACGTCCTCAACGGCCAGAGCATCGACCGCGTGGTGCTCATCACCGCGGGCGCCGTGGTGCTCGCGCTCGTCGTCCGCCAGGGCATCATGCTGCTCGACAACATCACCCTCACCCGGGAACTGGCGCAGAAGGAGAACCACTTCCGCTCCCTGGTGCAGGGCTCCAGCGACGTCATCATGATCGCCGCGCCCGACGGCACCCTCAACTACGTCTCCCCGGCCGCCGCCGGCGTCTACGGACGCTCCGCCGAGGAGCTGGTCGGCACCGAACTCGCCGCGCTCATCCACCCGGAGGACCTGGGCTGCGTGGTGCACGAAGTACGCCGCTTCCTCGCCGCCAGCCACGCCGAGGAACCCACCACGCGCATCGAGTGCCGCTTCAGGTCGGGCCGCGGCGGCTGGCTCAACGTCGAGTCCACGGTCAACCGTCACCACGGCGGGCTGATCCTCAACAGCCGGGACGTGACCGAGAGAGTGCGCCTCCAGGCGCAGCTCCAGCACAGCGCCGAGCACGACCCGCTCACGGACCTGCCCAACCGCGCCCTGTTCACCAAGCGGGTCCAGCAGGCCCTCTCCGGCCGCCGCTCCTCCGACCGCGGCGCCGCCCTGCGCAACACCGCGGTGCTCTTCCTCGACCTCGACGGCTTCAAGGCCGTCAACGACACCATCGGGCACCACGCGGGCGACGAACTGCTCGTCCAGGCCGCCCGCAGACTGCAGGACGCGCTGCGGCAGGGCGACACGGCCGCCCGGCTGGGCGGCGACGAGTTCGCGGCCCTGATCGTCGGCGACGGCACGCACGACCGCGCCGCGCGCGAACGCCACATCCTCGAACTCGCCGACCGGCTCCGCGTCACGCTCTCCCAGCCGTACGACATCGACGGCAACGACGTCCGGGTGGCCGCGTCCATCGGGGTGGCCTTCTCCGAGCCGGGTCAGGGCGCCGGTGAACTGCTGCGCAACGCCGACCTCGCCATGTACCGCGCCAAGGCAGGCGGCAAGAACCGCGTCGAGCTGTACGCGCCCCAGATGCAGCAGGACGTGGCGCGCAGGACCGAGCCGGGCACGCGGCTGCGCGCGGCGCTGCGGGACGGCGAGTTCGTGCTGGTGCATCAGCCCGTGGTGTCGCTGGACGACGGCCGGATCGCCTCGGTCGGCGCCCAGGCGCGCTGGCGCTCCTCCCAGGGGGTGCTCTTCACGCCCGCCGAGTTCCTGCGCGTCTCCGAGGACAGCGACAAGGCCGCCGAGCTGGGCCGCTGGACGCTGGAGGAGGCCGTCGAGCAGGCCGCCCGGCGCACCGCCGCCGGGCTCGCCGTGCCCGTCGCCGTGAGCATGAGCGCCCGGCGGCTGCTCGACCGCTCCCTGCCCCTCGGCTCCGTCGAGGCCCTGCTCGCCCGGCACGGCCTGGCCTCGGGGACGCTGACGATCGAGCTGTCCGGCATCGACCCGCGCGTCTGCCTGGACGACCTGGAGCGCAGGCTCGGCGCCCTGCGCAGACTCGGCGTCCGGATCGCGCTCGACGGCTTCGGCAGCGGCTACGCGGCCATCACGGCGCTGCGCAGCCTCCCGGTCGACGTCCTGAAGATCGACCGCGAGCTGGTCGAGGGCGTCGTCGAGTCCGCCCGGCTGCACAAGATCACCAGTGGCCTGCTGCGGATCGCCGCGGACCTGGGGCTCGAGTCGGTCGCCGACGGAGTGGACCTGCCCGAGCAGGTCGCCGTGCTGCGCGCGATGGGCTGTACGCACGGCCAGGGCATGGCCTTCTCCGGGCCGCTGGACGAGCACCTGCTGCGCCGGGAGCTGGCCTCCGGCCGCTATCCGGTGCCGCACGGCCCGGCGGAGCCGGTCCTCGCAGGCGGGGGAGTGGAGGTGTACACCGGAAGCGTGCCCGCTGTTTTCGGAGGTGGAACGGCCTTGCGCTCACATAATGAGACGTCCGTCCCACCTACTTGACAGTGACGGTGCGGCGGCGAGAGGGTCAGTGCCATGCGCACCCGAATTCTCGTACTTGGACAGCGCGTCGGCTGAGCTGGACGGCACCGGAATGCAACCGGAATCCCAGCGACCACACCCGACGCGCTCCCCTCGCTTGCCTCCCGGCACGAGGGGTTTTTTGTTGCACAAGCACCAGTCGAACCACGTACAAACCTCGCAAAAACCCTCAGCATCGAGAAGAGAATGCCGATGACCGAGCAGGCCACCGGGGCCCCTCACCCGCAGCCCCGGCCCCGTAACGGAGGACACCAGTCCGCGCCCGAGCACGTCACGGGCGCGCAGTCCCTCATCCGCTCGCTCGAGGAGGTCGGCGCCGACACCGTATTCGGCATTCCGGGCGGTGCGATCCTGCCCGCGTACGACCCGCTGATGGACTCGACCCGGGTGCGCCATGTGCTGGTGCGGCACGAGCAGGGCGCGGGCCACGCGGCCACCGGATACGCGCAGGCCACGGGCAAGGTCGGCGTCTGCATGGCGACCTCGGGCCCCGGCGCCACCAACCTGGTGACCCCGATCGCCGACGCCCACATGGACTCGGTGCCGCTGGTCGCCATCACCGGCCAGGTCGCCTCCCGGGCGATCGGCACCGACGCCTTCCAGGAGGCGGACATCGTCGGCATCACCATGCCGGTGACCAAGCACAACTTCCTGGTGACCCGCGCCGAGGACATCCCGCGGACGATCGCGGAGGCCTTCCACATCGCCTCCACCGGCCGCCCCGGACCGGTCCTGGTCGACATCGCCAAGGACGCCCTCCAGGCCCGCACCACCTTCAGTTGGCCGCCGGCCACGGACCTGCCCGGCTACCGCCCGGTGACCAAGCCGCACGCCAAGCAGATCCGCGAGGCCGCCAAGCTGATCACCGCCGCCCGGCGCCCCGTCTTCTACGTCGGCGGCGGCGTCCTGAAGGCACAGGCCACCGCCGAGCTGAAGGTCCTCGCCGAACTCACCGGAGCGCCCGTCACCACCACCCTGATGGCGCTCGGCGCGTTCCCCGACAGCCACCCGCTGCACGTGGGAATGCCGGGCATGCACGGTGCGGTCACCGCCGTCACCGCGCTGCAGAAGGCCGACCTGATCGTCGCCCTCGGAGCCCGCTTCGACGACCGCGTCACGGGCAAGCTCGACAGCTTCGCCCCGTACGCCAAGATCGTCCACGCCGATATCGACCCCGCCGAGATCGGCAAGAACCGCGCCGCCGACGTGCCCATCGTCGGTGACGCACGCGAGGTCATCGCCGACCTCGTGCAGGCCGTCCAGAAGGAGTACGGCGAGGGCCACCGGGGCGACTACACCGCCTGGTGGCGCGACCTGAACCGCTGGCGCGAGACCTACCCGCTCGGCTACGACCAGCCCGAGGACGGCACGCTCGCCCCGCAGCAGGTCATCGAGCGCCTCGGGCAGCTCGCGCCCGAGGGCACGATCTTCGCCGCGGGCGTCGGCCAGCACCAGATGTGGGCCGCGCACTTCATCCAGTACGACAGGCCCGCCACCTGGCTGAACTCCGGCGGCGCCGGAACCATGGGCTACTCGGTCCCCGCCGCCATGGGCGCCAAGGCCGGACGTCCCGACCGGACCGTCTGGGCCATCGACGGCGACGGCTGCTTCCAGATGACCAATCAGGAACTGACCACCTGCGCCCTGAACAACATCCCGATCAAGGTCGCCATCATCAACAACGGCGCCCTCGGCATGGTCCGCCAGTGGCAGACCCTCTTCTACAACCAGCGCTACTCCAACACGGTCCTGCATTCGGGCCCGGACGACGTCAACCCGCAGGCGCGCGGCACCCGCGTCCCCGACTTCGTGAAGCTGTCGGAGGCCATGGGCTGTTACGCGATCCGCTGCGAGTCCCCGGACGACCTCGACAAGGTCATCGAAGAGGCGAACTCCATCAACGACCGGCCGGTCGTCATCGACTTCATCGTCCACCAGGACGCCATGGTCTGGCCGATGGTCGCCGCCGGCACCTCCAATGACGAGATCATGGCCGCCCGGGACCTGCGTCCCGACTTCGGCGACAACGAAGACGACTGACAGAGAGCCGAGTTGAGAACCATGTCCAAGCACACCCTCTCCGTCCTCGTCGAGAACACGCCCGGCACCCTCACCCGGATCGCCGGACTGTTCTCCCGCCGCGGCTTCAACATCGACTCGCTCGCCGTCGGCACCACCGAGCACCCCGACATCTCCCGCATCACCATCGTCGTGAGCGTCGAGGAATTCCCGCTCGAACAGGTCACCAAGCAGCTCAACAAGCTCGTCAACGTCCTGAAGATCGTCGAACTGGAACCGGCGTCCGCCGTGCACCGTGAACTCGTGCTGGTGAAGGTGCGCGCCGACAACGACACCCGCTCCCAAGTCGTCGAGATCGTCCAGCTCTTCCGCGCCAAGACCGTCGACGTCTCCCCGGAGGCCGTCACCATCGAGGCCACCGGCTCCAGCGACAAGCTGGAGGCCATGCTGAAGATGCTGGAGCCGTTCGGCATCAAGGAGCTGGTCCAGTCCGGCACGATCGCGATCGGCCGCGGCGCCCGCTCGATCACCGACCGCTCACTGCGCGCGCTCGACCGTTCCGCGTAACCATCGCGCCCGTTCCATCCCGTTCCGCCCCGGAACACACCCGGCAGTTCCCCTGTCCCCGTAACGTCCCTTCCCCCGCCGTCATACGGTGGGACGCACCATTCGTACCCAAGGAGAGAACCGAAGTGGCCGAGCTGTTCTACGACGCTGATGCCGACCTGTCCAACATCCAGGGCCGCAAGGTCGCGGTCATCGGCTACGGCAGCCAGGGCCACGCCCACGCGCTGTCGCTGCGCGACTCGGGCGTCGACGTCCGCGTCGGTCTGCACGAGGGCTCCAAGTCCAAGGCCAAGGCCGAGGAGCAGGGCCTGCGCGTGGTGACCCCCGCCGAGGCCGCCGCCGAGGCCGACGTCATCATGATCCTCGTCCCGGACCCGATCCAGGCCCAGGTCTACGAGGAGTCCATCGCCCCCCACCTGAAGGACGGCGACGCGCTGTTCTTCGGCCACGGCTTCAACATCCGCTTCGGCTTCATCAAGCCCCCGGCCGGTGTGGACGTGTGCATGGTCGCCCCGAAGGGCCCGGGTCACCTGGTCCGCCGCCAGTACGAGGAGGGCCGCGGCGTCCCGTGCATCGTCGCCGTCGAGCAGGACGCCTCCGGCAACGCCTTCGCGCTGGCCCTCGCCTACGCCAAGGCCATCGGCGGCACCCGCGCGGGCGTCATCAAGACGACCTTCACCGAGGAGACCGAGACCGACCTGTTCGGTGAGCAGGCCGTGCTGTGCGGTGGCACCGCGGCGCTGGTCAAGGCGGGCTTCGAGACCCTGGTCGAGGCGGGCTACCAGCCGGAGATCGCCTACTTCGAGTGCCTGCACGAGCTGAAGCTGATCGTCGACCTCATGTACGAGGGCGGCCTGGAGAAGATGCGCTGGTCGATCTCCGAGACCGCCGAGTGGGGCGACTACGTCACCGGCCCGCGCATCATCACGGACACCACCAAGGCCGAGATGAAGAAGGTCCTCGCCGAGATCCAGGACGGTTCCTTCGCCCGCACCTGGATGGACGAGTACCACGGCGGTCTGAAGAAGTACAACGAGTACAAGCAGCAGGACGCCGAGCACCTGCTGGAGACCACCGGCAAGGAGCTGCGCAAGCTCATGAGCTGGGTGAACGAGGAGGCGTAAGCCTCACGGCCAGGGGGCCGGAGCCGGTCCGCTCCGGCCCCTTCGGCACACCGCGGGCAATGCCCGGAACCCGGCGTTGTCCAGCCCGTCCAGCCACGGACGGGTGATCCTTCCGCAGCGGCGTAAGACGACGCACGCGGCGCCACTAGACTGCTGGACAACAACGCGTCAGGCCCACAGTGTCGTGCGTCTTCCACGCGGCTAGGACCTGTCGGGCGCGCAGCTCCGGGCAGGCCCTGACACCCCTCCACCGCATGCGGCCGTCGGGACGGCCGTCCGCAATGGACATGTGAGGACTCACGTGAGCTCGAACCCCCGTCGCAAAGCCACGGTACTGATCGCCGAAGAGCTGTCGCCCGCGACCGTCGACGCCCTCGGCCCCGACTTCGAGATCCGGCGCTGCAACGGCGCGGACCGCGCCGAGCTGCTCCCCGCGATCGCCGACGTCGATGCCATCCTGATCCGCTCCGCGACCAAGGTCGACGCCGAGGCCATCGCCGCCGCGCGCAAGCTCAAGGTCGTCGCCCGCGCCGGTGTCGGCCTGGACAACGTGGACGTCTCCGCCGCCACCAAGGCCGGCGTGATGGTCGTCAACGCCCCGACCTCGAACATCGTGACCGCCGCCGAGCTGGCCTGCGGTCTCATCCTCTCCACCGCCCGCAACATCCCGCAGGCCAACGCGGCGCTGCGCAACGGCGAGTGGAAGCGCAGCAAGTACACGGGCGTCGAGCTGGCCGAGAAGACCCTCGGCGTGGTCGGCCTCGGCCGCATCGGCGCGCTGGTCGCGCAGCGCATGTCCGCGTTCGGCATGAAGGTCGTCGCCTACGACCCGTATGTGCAGCCCGCGCGGGCCGCGCAGATGGGCGTCAAGGTGCTGACCCTGGACGAGCTGCTGGAGTGCGCCGACTTCATCACCGTCCACCTGCCGAAGACCCCCGAGACCATCGGCCTGATCGGCGACGACGCGCTGCACAAGGTCAAGCCGAGCGTCCGGATCGTCAACGCCGCGCGCGGCGGCATCGTCGACGAGGCGGCGCTGTACTCGGCGCTCAAGGAGGGCCGCGTCGCGGGCGCGGGCCTGGACGTGTACACGAAGGAACCGTGCACGGACTCGCCGCTCTTCGAGCTGGACCAGGTCGTCTCCACGCCGCACCTCGGCGCGTCGACGGACGAGGCGCAGGAGAAGGCCGGTATCGCGGTCGCCAAGTCGGTGCGTCTCGCGCTCGCCGGTGAGCTGGTCCCGGACGCGGTGAACGTCCAGGGCGGTGTGATCGCCGAGGACGTCAAGCCGGGCCTGCCGCTCGCCGAGCGGCTCGGCCGTATCTTCACCGCCCTCGCGGGCGAGGTCGCCTCCCGTCTCGACGTCGAGGTCTACGGCGAGATCACCCAGCACGATGTGAAGGTGCTCGAACTGTCCGCGCTCAAGGGCGTCTTCGAGGACGTCGTGGACGAGACGGTCTCGTACGTCAACGCCCCGCTGTTCGCCCAGGAGCGCGGCGTCGAGGTCCGGCTGACCACCAGCTCGGAGGCCACCGACCACCGCAACGTCGTCACGGTGCGCGGCACGCTCGCCGACGGCGCGGAGGTGTCCGTCTCCGGCACGCTGACCGGCCCCAAGCACCTCCAGAAGATCGTCGCCGTCGGTGAGTACGACGTCGATCTGACGCTCGCCGACCACATGGTCGTCCTGCGCTACGAAGACCGTCCCGGTGTCGTCGGCACGGTCGGCCGCATCGTCGGCGAGGCCGGTATCAACATCGCCGGTATGCAGGTCGCCCGCGCGGACGTCGGCGGCGAGGCGCTGGCGGTCCTGACCGTGGACGACACGGTGCCGGCCGGTGTGATGGCCGAGGTCGCCGCGGAGATCGGCGCGACGTTCGCCCGCTCGGTGAACCTGGTCTGAGACACCGACCGCTCCACACGTGAACGCCGGACGGGCTGCGACGACAGCCCGTCCGGCGTTCTGCGTACGAGGTGACGCTCAGACGGTGGCCTTCGCCGCCGCCTCGTCCTGGGGGACCGTCTCGGTCTGCCGGACGTGGATCCGGCGCAGCGGCAGCGCCGCGAGCGCCGCGAGGAGCAGCACCGCCGCACCCGCGAGCGCCGCGCCGTGCATCCCGTCGGTGAAGGCCGCCCGCGCCGCCGTCACCAGGGCCTCGCCCGTACGTCCCGGCAGATGCCCCGCGACCTGGAGCGCGCCGCCGAGGGTCTCATGGGCCGGGGCCGGCGCGGAGGACGGGATCCCCTGGCGGTAGATCGCCGTGCCGATGGAGCCGAGGACGGCCATGCCCAGCGCGCCGCCGAACTCCGAGCCCGTCTCCAGCAGCGACGAGGCCGCGCCCGCCCGCTCCACCGGGGCCGCGCCCAGGGCCAGATCGTTCATCTGGGACATGACCATCACGATCCCCGAGGCCAGCACCCCGCACGCGGCCAGCACCAGCCACAGCGAGTCCGTCCCGGCCAGGGCCAGCATCCCGTAGCCCGCCGCGCCGATCACGAAGCCCGCCATGACGACATGGGCCCGGTTGACGCCCTTCTGCACGAGCACGGCCGCCACGGGAGCCGCCGCCCCGATCGGCACGGACGGCAGCAGTGACCACAGCGCCGCCTCCAACGCGCTCTTGCCGAGCACCGATTGCAGGTACTGCGTGGTGAAGAACGCCGAGCCCATCATGGCGAAGGCGGACACGAGGTTGAGGACGACGGCGGGGGCGAAGCCACGGCCGCGGAACAGGGCGGGCGCGATCATCGGGGAGGCCGCGGTGCGCTGACGGTGGACGAAGAGCGCGGCGAAGACCAGGCCGACGACGATCGAGGCGACGTACAGCGGGTGCACGCCCTCCGAGGGGATCTTCTTCAGGCCGTAGATCACGGGAAGTACCGCCGCCATCGACAGCGGCACGCTGATCAGGTCGAAGCGGCCGGGCGCCGGGTTCTTCGACTCGGGCAGCAGGATCGGGCCCAGCACCAGCAGCAGTGCCATCGCGGGCAGATTGACCAGGAAGACCGAGCCCCACCAGAAGTACTGCACCAGGACACCACTGAGCACCGAGCCGAGCGCGATACCGCCGGTCATCACCCCGGACCACAGCCCGATCGCCTTCGCCCGCTGACCGGGGTCGGTGAACATCGTGCGGACCAGCGCCATGGTCGAGGGCATCAGAGTCGCGCCGCCGATCCCGAGGACCGCGCGGGCCGCGATGAGGGTCTCGGCACTGTTCGCGTACGCGGCGATCAGCGAGGCGGCACCGAAGGCGGCGGCGCCGAAGAGCAGTAACTTCCGGCGGCCGATGCGGTCACCGAGCGCGCCCATCGTCATCAGCAGCCCGGCCAGGACGAACGCGTAGATGTCGAAGATCCAGAGCTGCTGCGTGCCGCTCGGCTCCAGGTCCGCGCTGATCTTCGGGATGGCGAAGTACAGGACGGAGACGTCCATCGAGACCAGCAGCAGCGGCAGCATCAGCACGCCGAGGGCGGTCCATTCGCGACGACCGGCACGGGTGGGAGCGGTCGGGGTGGTGCTCGTCGGGTTCGTCATGGCAGGGACTGTACGCATGTCTTAGACGCTTGTCTAGAACGAGCGTATGAGACGGGCGTTTGAGACGTGCGTATGGGACGGTCGTATGGATCCCGGTAGGCTGAACGGCATGGGACACCGTGAGGATCTGCTCGAGGGCGCCAAGCGCTGCCTGCTGGAGAAGGGGTTCGTGCGCACGACCGCGCGCGACATCGTCAAGGAGTCGGGGACCAACCTGGCCTCGATCGGCTACCACTACGGGTCGAAGGACGCGTTGCTGGTGCAGGCGTACGTCTCCCTCATCGAGGGGATGAGCGGCGGTTACGGGCCGGGCTGGGGAGCGAGCGACACCTCGCGGACGGCGGCCGGGTCGCTGGAGCGCTTCCAGGAGGTGTGGACGAACATCATTCGCTCGGTGCCCGAGTCACGCGCGATCTGGCTGCTGAGCTTCGAGCTGATCCTCCAGGGCGAACGGGTGCCGGAGGTACGCAAGTTGCTGGCCGCGGCGCAGGAGGAGGGCCGTTCGGGGATCGTCCCGCTGTTCACCGACATCCCGGAGGCGGAGGTCGACAAGGAGACGGTGGACACCGAGGGCCGTCTCTACCAGACCGTGCTCCAGGGCCTCATGGTGCAGTGGCTCTTCGACCCCGACACGGCCACCGACGCCGCTCAACTCACCGAGGGACTGCGCCGGGTGATGGCGGCGGCAGACTCAACAGGGCGGAGCCACCAGGGGAGTTGACCCGCTACAGTCGCGCCCTCTTCAACGCCATGTGCAGCAGCAGCCGGTCCTCGCCGTCGTCCAGGTCGAGCCCCGTGAGCTGTTCGACGCGCGAGAGGCGGTAGTACAAGGTCTGGCGGTGGATACCCAGTTCCGAGGCCGTGCGGCCCGCCTGGCCCGCGCAGTCCAGGAACACCTCGGCGGTACGGGCGAGTTCGCGATGGGTCGGGGCCAACAGAGCCTGGACGGCGGGGTCGTGGGGCGAGTCCGCGGGGAGGGCGGTCAGCAGGCGGTACGGGCCGATGGCCGACCACTGGGCGACCGGGCTGAACCGGGGCTCCGCCAGGGCCGCGCGGGCCGCCGCCGAGGCCTCCCGCCAGGCGGCGCCCAGCTCCGCGAGACCGTGGCGGGCGCCCGCGACCCCGGCCGCGGCCTGACCGCCGCCGGTCTCCCGCAGCAGGCGCGAGGCCGCCGTCAGCGCCGGGGTCAGTACGTCCGCCGAGCGCAGCCGCACCAGCAGGGCCAGGCTCTGGCCCGCCGCGCCCCAGGGCACCGTGCACCGCGCGGTCGCCGCCGGGATCGTACGGGCCGAAGGGGCATCGTCCGGGTCGGCCGAGAGCCAGGGGGCCACACACACCACCGTGTGCAGACCGTCGCCCCGTACCCCCAGCGCCGTACGCAGCTCGGCCACCGCCATGTCCTGCTGCCAGCCGCGCTCGGCGGTGAGGACCGCGCGCAGCTCGCGCGTCAGGTCCGCGCCCGCCTTCGCCTCGTCCGCGAGCAGCGCCCCGATCCGGGTGGTGACCTCCATCGCCGTGGACAGCAGGGTCTCGGACGGGCCCGGCTCGTCGGTGAGCAGCCACACATAGCCGAGGACGACACCCCGATGGCGTACCGGCAGACAGATCCGTCCCCGGTACACGCCCGCCTCCGGCGTGGGCGGGATGCGTACCGGGCCCGTGGCCCGCGCGATGCCGAACCCCTCGAACCATCTGCGCACCGCCGCCGGGGAGCGGCGCGTGAGGATCGAGCGGGTGCGGACCGGGTCGAGGGACGCCTCGTCGAAGTCGCCCTCGCTGTCGTACGCGGCGAAGGCGATCAGCTCGAAGTCCCGGTTCTCCAAGGTCGCGGGGGCGCCGAGCAGCGCCGAGATCTCGTCGACGAGCTCCTGGTAGTCACCCCGGCCTGACTTGAAAACATCCGCCACACGGGCATTCTCCCGCATTTTCCTTTGCCTTCATACGGATGTATGAGATCCAGGGCACGGATGCGTGACAGGTGTCGATGGTCCACGATCGCGGCGATCCGTAGCTTTCACAGTGGTTCTTCGTGCCGTACCCGACCGAATGCTCGGGATCGGCCTCCTGATGAATGTGTGGAGGTGCCCCGTGCTGGGTCCCGTGATTCTCGCCGCGTCGCGTAGCGACCGGATGCGCCGCCTGATCTCCGCGGTGCCGGTGACCAAGCAGGTCGTGGACCGCTTCATCCCCGGCGAGAGCGTCGACGAGATCGTTCCGATCGTCAAGGACCTCACCGGCAAGGGTCTTGAGCTGACGATGGACGTCGTCGGCGAGGACATCACCACGCCGGAGCAGGCCGCCGCCGCGCGCGACGCGTACCTGATGCTGATCGAGCACCTCGCGAAGCTGGACCTCGGCACCAAGGCCGAGATGTCCGTCAAGCTGTCCATGTTCGGCCAGGCGCTGGAGGGCGGCCACGAGCTGGCCCTCGCCAATGTCCGCCCGGTGGTCGAGGCCGCCGCCGCCATCGGCACCACCGTGACGCTGGACGCCGAGGACCACACCACCCTCGACTCGATGTTCGCCATCCACGAGGAGCTGCGGAAGGACTTCCCGCAGACCGGCTGTGTGATCCAGGCCTACCTCTTCCGTACCGAGGACGACGCCCGCCGCCTCGCCGCGGCCGGCAGCCGAGTGCGTATCGTGAAGGGTGCGTACAAGGAGCCCGCGTCGGTCGCGTACCAGGACAAGGCCGAGATCGACAAGGCGTACGTCCGTATCCTGAAGATCCTCATGGAGGGCCAGGGATACCCGATGGTCGGTTCCCACGACCCGCGGCTGATCTCCATCGCGCAGGACCTCGGTCGGCGCGCCGGGCGCAAGCTCGACGAGTACGAGTTCCAGATGCTGTACGGCATCCGGAGCGACGAACACCTGCGGCTGGCCGCCGAGGGACACCGGATGCGTGTCTACACGGCGTACGGCACCGACTGGTACGGCTACTTCATGCGCCGCCTGGCGGAGAAGCCGGCGAACCTGCGCTTCTTCCTCCGTTCGATGGTCAGCAAGGGCTGAACCCGCCCCACCCCGCTCAGTAAGGAGTCTCGGAACCTATGGACGCTGTGACCCAGGTCCCCACCCCTGTCAACGAGCCGGTGCACGGCTACGCCCCCGGCTCGCCCGAGCGCGCGCGTCTCGAGGCCAAGCTCAAGGAGCTGGCCGAGAACCCGATCGACCTGCCGTGCACCATCGGTGGCGAGAAGCGCATGGGCGGCGGTGAGGCGCACCAGGTCGTGCAGCCGCACAACCACAAGTCCGTCATCGGTACGTTCCACAACGCCACCGAGCAGGACGCGCAGGACGCCATCGACGCGGCCCTGGCCGCCGCGCCGGCCTGGCGCGCGATGTCCTTCGACGACCGCGCGGCGATCATCCTGCGCGCCGCCGAGCTGCTGGCCGGCCCGTGGCGCGAGACCATGGCCGCCTCCACCATGCTCGGCCAGTCGAAGACCGCCCAGCAGGCGGAGATCGACACCCCCTGCGAGCTGGTCGACTTCTGGCGCTTCAACGTCCACTACGCCCGCCAGATCCTGGCCGAGCAGCCCCCGGCCAACTCCCCGGGCGTGTGGAACCGCATGGACCACCGTCCGCTGGAGGGCTTCGTCTACGCGATCACCCCGTTCAACTTCACGGCGATCGCGGGCAACCTGCCCACCGCCCCGGCCCTCATGGGCAACGTGGTGGTCTGGAAGCCGTCGCAGACCCAGACCCACGCCGCCGTGCTGCTGATGCAGCTCCTGGAGGAAGCGGGCCTGCCCAAGGGCGTCATCAACCTGGTCACCGGTGACGGTGTCGAGGTCTCCAACGTCGCCCTGAACCACCGCGACCTCGCGGGCATCCACTTCACCGGTTCGACCCGGACCTTCCAGTACCTGTGGAAGACGGTCGGCACCAACATCGAGAAGTACCGCTCCTACCCGCGTCTGGTCGGCGAGACCGGCGGCAAGGACTTCGTGGTGGCCCACCCGTCGGCCGACCGCGCGGTGCTGAAGACCGCTCTGACCCGTGGCTCCTTCGAGTTCCAGGGCCAGAAGTGCTCGGCCTCCTCCCGGGCGTACGTCCCGGCCTCCATCTGGAACTCCGGTTTCAAGGAGGAGTTCGCGGCCGAGGTCGACGGTCTGACCATGGGTGACGTCACCGACCTGTCGAACTTCATGGGCGCCGTCATCGACGAGCGTGCCTTCGCCAAGAACAAGGCCGCCATCGACCGCGCGGCCGAGGACGCGGCCTGCACGATCGTCGCGGGCGGCTCGTACGACGACTCGGTGGGCTACTTCGTGCGCCCGACCGTCATCGAGTGCTCCGACCCGGAGAACGAGGTCTTCACGACCGAGTACTTCGGCCCGGTGCTCGCCGTGCATGTCTACGAGGACGACAAGTACGACGAGATGCTGACCCAGATGGAGTCCGTGTCCGACTACGCCCTGACGGGTTCGGTCATCGCCAACGACCGTGCCGCCGCGGCGTACACGATGGAGAAGCTCCGCTTCGCGGCGGGCAACTTCTACATCAACGACAAGTCGACCGGCGCCGTGGTCGGCCAGCAGCCCTTCGGCGGCGGCCGTTCCTCCGGCACCAACGACAAGGCGGGCGCTCCCCTGAACCTGCTGCGTTGGACCTCGACCCGCGCCATCAAGGAGACGCTGGTCCCGCCGACGGACTACGCGTACCCGCACATGGGCTGACGCCCTCGGGCCTCGACTCCGCCCCCGTTCACGGCACAGGCCGCGGACGGGGGCGGCTCCAATTCCCGGCTCCGGTTCTGCGGGCGAGGTGGCGTCGGCCACCTGGGGCGAGTGGCGCCGTCTCAGATAGTAGGAAGTCCGAGTAATGGTGGAGACAGATCCTCCGTCCTCGCTTAGCTTGGTGGAAGCCGAACGTCTCGCTCGATCAAGCGAATGGCGGTCGTGACCGGGCCCCGCGCAGGCCACCCCTGCGGCACCGCTCCCCGCCCCTCCGGCGTCTCCCCTCATCCGTACTCCCGGAGCCTTGAAGGAGTCGATTCCCCATGGCCGAGACGACCGCCCGACGCCGAGTCCGCCACGTGTCCCGTACGACCGAGGCCGACCGCAAGAACGCCGCCGCCGCGCTCCAGCGCGCCCTCGACCGCAGGGACAACGGCGGCGAAACCGGCCACTGAGCCGCGGTGACACTCGCGGCTTCCCCCACCTTGTGCCGGTGGGGTACGGGGTCCGCCGACTTCACCGGTGGACCCCGTACCGCTGAACGCACCCAGCAGGACGTATCTGTCCGCATCCCGGACGGCGCATGTCATTCCATGGGACAAGGAGTACGGTGCCGTCATGTCTCGCAGCATCAATCTCGCAGTGATCCCCGGTGACGGCATCGGCCAGGAGGTCGTGGCCCAGGGGCTCAAGGTCCTTTCCGCCGTCCTTCCGCAGGATGTGAAGCTGGAGACCAAGGAGTACGACTTCGGCGCCCGGCGCTACCACGCCACCGGTGAGACGCTCACCGACGCCGACCTGGAGCAGCTGGGGCGGCACGACGCGATCCTGCTCGGCGCGATCGGCGACCCCTCGGTCCCCTCCGGCGTCCTGGAGCGCGGCTTCCTGCTCAAGCTCCGCTTCGCCTTCGACCACCACGTCAACCTGCGCCCCTCCAAGCTGCTCCCGGGCGTCGAGACCCCGCTCGCGGGCCAGCCGGAGATCGACTTCGTCGTCGTCCGCGAAGGCACCGAGGGCCCCTACACGGGCAACGGCGGCACGATCCGCCCCGGCACCCCGCACGCGGTCGCCACCGAGGTCTCGCTGAACACCGCGTTCGGCATCGAGCGCGTCGTACGTGACGCGTACGCCCGCGCGCAGGCCCGCCCCCGCAAGAAGCTGGCCCTCGTCCACAAGAACAACGTGCTGGTGCACGCCGGTCATCTGTGGACGGACATCTTCCACCGGGTGGGCCAGGAGTTCCCCGAGGTCACCACCGAGTACATGCACGTGGACGCGGCGACGATCTACCTCGTCACGCAGCCCGAGCGCTTCGACGTGATCGTCACCGACAACCTCTTCGGCGACATCATCACCGACCTGGCCGCCGCCATCTCCGGCGGTATCGGCGTCGCGGCCTCCGGCAACATCAACCCGTCCGGGGACTTCCCGTCGATGTTCGAGCCCGTGCACGGCTCGGCGCCGGACATCGCAGGCCAGGGCAAGGCCGACCCCTCGGCCACCGTCCTGTCCGTCGCCCTCCTGCTGCGCCACCTCGGCCACGAGGCCGAGGCCGCCCGGATCGAGGACGCCGTCTCCGTCGACCTCGCCGAGCGCGTGGGCAAGCCCGCCCGCAGCACCGAGGAGATCGGCGACGCGCTCGCGGTACGCGTAGCGAGCTGACCCGACCGCTCACACTCTTCCAGGAAGCCGCCGGGTCGTGATCGCGCCCGGCGGCTTCCTCATGCCTTCACCGGGTGCCACCATCGACCCACCCCCGGACACAAGTACCCACAAGTACGCACATCTCCAGGGATCGCGTTCACGCCATTCCCGTCCCGGTACCGCGATTGCGATAATCGGACGCGGAGCCGCGGAATGAGGGAATGCTCGGACGTCCTCGCATTCGCCCCCTGCGCGGTCCGGGCGCGAGCGCGGCCCGTCACACACAACCGGTGAAGGACACATCACATATGACGACGATCGAGCTGAAGCCCTCCTCCCACCCGACCTCCGCCGCGGAGCGGGAGTCGATTCTGGCCAACCCCGGGTTCGGCCGCCACTTCACCGACCACATGGTGACGATCAAGTGGACCGAGGGGAGGGGCTGGCACGACGGCCAGCTCGTCCCGTACGCGCCGATCCCCCTCGACCCGGCCACCAATGTGCTGCACTACGCGCAGGAGATCTTCGAGGGCCTCAAGGCGTACCGCCAGCCCGACGGCACGGTCGCCACCTTCCGCCCGGACAAGAACGCCCGGCGCTTCCAGCACTCCGCCCACCGCCTCGGCATGCCCGAGCTGCCGGTCGAGACGTTCATCGAGGCGTGCGACGCCCTCGTCCAGCAGGACCAGGCCTGGGTGCCGGCGCACGGCGGCGAGTCCTCCCTCTATCTGCGCCCGTTCATGATCGCCACCGAGGTCGGTCTCGGGGTGAAGCCTGCCAACGAGTACCTCTTCGTCGTCATCGCCTGCCCGGCGGGCGCCTACTTCAAGGGTGGCGTGAAGCCGGTCTCCATCTGGGTCTCGGAGGACCGCGTCCGTGCCGTCCCCGGCGGCATGGGTGACGCCAAGACCGGTGGCAACTACGCCGCTTCGCTGCTCGCCCAGGCCGAGGCCTCGGCCAAGGGCTGCGACCAGGTCTGCTACCTCGACGCGGTGGAGCACAAGTGGGTCGAGGAGCTCGGCGGCATGAACGTGTGCTTCGTGTACGGGAACAAGATCATCACCCCGTCGCTGACCGGCTCGATCCTCGAGGGCGTCACCCGTGACTCCCTGCTCGCCGTCGCCCGCGAGCTGGGCTACGAGGCCGAGGAGGGCCGCGTCTCCGTCGACCAGTGGCAGGCCGACACCGAGAACGGCACCCTCACGGAGGTCTTCGCCTGCGGCACCGCGGCCGTCATCACGCCGGTCGGCACGGTCAAGCGCGAGGGCGCCGAGTGGAAGCAGTCGGACGGGACGCCGGGCGAGGTCACCCTCAAGCTCCGCGAGGCCCTGCTGGACCTCCAGCGCGGCACCCGCGAGGACACCCACGGCTGGATGCACCGCCTCGGCTGAATCTGAACCGCCGCATCTCACCCTCAGGGCCGCCCCGGACATCGCGTCCGGGGCGGCCCTGTTGTGTACGGACAGCTCCGGGGGTTTGAGTGACGCTCAACACCTTGTCGTATGTGATCACTCGAAGCCTTCCGTATTGGGTGTTGCGTGATTAGAGTGCCGTTCTAAATGTGCGCCACGCACGCGCATGTACGGCAAGGAGGCATCGCGACGTGAGACTCACCCCCACCGAGCGTGACCGGCTGCTGCTCTTCGGCGCCGCCGAGCTGGCCCGCGCCCGCCGCGCCCGGGGCCTGAGGCTGAACGTGCCGGAGGCCACCGCGCTGATCGCGGACACCGTCTGCGAGGCCGCCCGCGACGGCAGACGGCTGGCCGAGGCCGTCGAGGCGGCCCGCTCCGCGCTCGGCCCGGACGACGTGCTGCCGGGCGTCGCGGACGTCGTCACCGAGGTGCATGTCGAGGCCGTCTTCGACGACGGGTCCCGGCTCGCGGTGGTCACCGATCCCCTCGGCGGCGGCTCGGGCGACCGTGCGCCGGGCGCGCTGCTGCCCGGCCCCGCCCACACGGAACCCGAGGCGGTCGTACGGATATCCGTGACCAACACCGCCACGGTCCCGGTGTCCGTCACCTCCCACTTCCACTTCTTCGAGGCCAACCCGCGACTCGACTTCGCCCGGGAGCGCGCCTACGGCATGCGGCCCGCCGTCCCCGCCGGGTCCTCGGTCCGCTTCGGGCCGGGGGAGACCGCGGAGGTGGGGCTCGTGCCGATCGGCGGCGACCGGATCGCCATCGGTTTCGCGGGCCTGGTCGACGGGCCGCTGGACGCGCCGGGCGCGAAGGAGGAGGCCCTGCGCAGGGCCGCCGCCTGCGGATACCTGGGGGCGGACCGATGAACCCCGTACGAACCCCCCGAACCCCCTCGGGGTGCCGCCCGAAGACCCCGTACGGACACCCGCAGGGAGCCACCCCATGAACCCGTACGCCTACGCCGCCACCCACGGCCCCCGCGCGGGCGACCGTGTCCGGCTCGGTGACTCCGGCCTGGTCGTCCGGGTCGAGTCCGACGCGCAGAAGTACGGTGACGAGTTCCTCGTCGGCTTCGGCAAGACCGCCCGCGACGGGTTGCACCTCAAGGCCGCGGCCGTCCGCGCCACCTGTGACGTTGTCATCAGCAACGTCCTCGTGATCGACGCGGCCCTCGGCATCCGGAAGGTCTCCCTCGGCATCCGGGAGGGCCGGATCCACGCCATCGGGCGGGCCGGGAACCCCGACACGCTCGACGGAGTCGACGTCGTCGTCGGCACGGGCACCTCGATCGTGTCCGGGGAGGGGCTGATCGCCACCGCGGGTGCCGTCGACACCCATGTCCATCTGCTCTCGCCGCGCATCATGGAGGCCTCGCTGGCCTCCGGTGTGACCACGGTCATCGGCCAGGAGTTCGGCCCGGTGTGGGGCGTCGGCGTCAACTCGCCCTGGGCGCTGCGCCACGCCTTCAACGCGTTCGACGCCTGGCCGGTCAACATCGGCTTCCTGGGCCGGGGTTCGTCCTCGGACCCCGCGCCCCTGGTCGAGGCGCTGGCCGAGGGCGGCGCCTCGGGCTTCAAGGTGCACGAGGACATGGGTGCCCACACCCGCGCCCTGGACACCGCGTTGCGCGTGGCCGAGGAGCATGACGTCCAAGTCGCCCTGCACAGCGACGGGTTGAACGAGTGCCTGTCGGTCGAGGACACCCTCGGTGTGCTGGAGGGACGGACCATCCACGCCTTCCACATCGAGGGCTGCGGCGGCGGGCATGTGCCCAACGTCCTGAAGATGGCGGGTGTTCCGAACGTCATCGGCTCCTCCACCAACCCCACCCTGCCCTTCGGCCGGGACGCCGTCGCCGAGCACTACGGCATGATCGTCTCCGTCCACGACCTGAAGACCGACCTGCCCGGCGACGCCGCCCTGGCCCGTGACCGCATCCGCGCCGGGACCATGGGCGCCGAGGACGTGCTGCACGACCTGGGCGCGATCGGCATCACCTCCTCCGACGCGCAGGGCATGGGCCGCGCCGGGGAGACCGTACGCCGTACGTTCGCGATGGCCGGGAAGATGAAGGCCGAGCTGGGCCCGCTGGACGGCGACGGTCCGGACGACGACAACGCCCGCGTCCTGCGGTACATGGCGAAGCTGACCATCAACCCGGCCCTCGCGCACGGCCTCGCGCACGAGGTGGGCTCCCTGGAGGTCGGCAAGCTCGCCGACATCGTGCTGTGGCGCCCTGAGTACTTCGGCGCCAAGCCGCAGCTCGTGCTGAAGTCCGGCTTCCCCGCGTACGGCGTGGTCGGCGACCCGAACGCGGCCACGGACACCTGTGAACCCCTGGTGCTCGGACCGCAGTTCGGCGCGCACGGCGCCACCGCCGCGGATCTCTCCGTCGCCTTCGTCGCGCAAGCCGCCCTCGACCAGGGCCACGACCGGATCCCGACCCGGCGCCGCAGGGTCGCCGTCCGCGGCACCCGCGGTATCGGCCCCGCCGATCTGCGCCTCAACTCCCGTACGGGAGCGGTCGAGGTGGACCAGCGCACCGGCCTGGTCACCCTCGACGGCGACCCGCTCCGCTCCGAGCCCGCCGACTCGGTCTCGCTCAACCGCCTGTACTTCCTCTGAGGACCCCCTTGTGAACACTCCCGCCGCCGACGGCTTCCACATGCCCGCCGAGTGGGCCCCGCACGAGCGCACCTGGATGGCGTGGCCGGGCCCCAACCCGACCTTCGAGGACCCGGACGACCTGGCCGCCTCCCGCGCGGCCTGGGCGTCGGTCGCCCGCGCCGTACGCCGCTTCGAACCGGTGACCGTGGTCTGCGGCCCCGGCCAGTCCGCGGCGGCGCGCGCCCTGCTGGGCGAGGGCGTCGAGACGGTCGAACGCGACCTGGACGACGCCTGGATGCGCGACATCGGCCCCACGTTCCTCACCGACGGGCGTCAACTGGCCGCCGTGGACTGGACGTTCAACGGCTGGGGGGCCCAGCCCTGGGCCCGCTGGGAGCACGACGCGAAGATCGCCGCGCACGTCGCGGACCTCGCGGGCGCGTGGACGTACGCCTCGACGCTCGTCAACGAGGGCGGCGCGATCCATGTCGACGGCGAGGGCACGGTCCTGCTCACCGAGACCGTGCAACTCGGCCCCGAGCGCAACCCGGGCTGGACCAGGGAGCAGGTCGAGGCGGAGATCCACGCCCACCTCGGCACCCGCAAGGCGATCTGGCTGCCCCGCGGTCTGACCGGCGACTATCCGCCCCACGGCTACGGCACCCTCGGCCATGTCGACATCGTCGCCGCCTTCGCCCGCCCCGGCGTCGTCGTCGCCCACCACCAGCCGGACCCGGCGCACCCGGACCACGAGGTGACCCGGGAGATCCTCGGCATCCTGCGCTCCGCCACCGACGCGCGCGGCCGACGCCTGGAGGTGGTCGAGGTGCCCGCGCCGACCGTGCTGGAGGCCGACGGCCGCTGGGCCGACTACTCCTACATCAACCACTACCTCTGCAACGGCGGCGTCGTCCTGTGCGGCTTCGACGACCCCCGCGACGAGACGGCCGCCCGTATCTTCGGCCGGCTGTTCCCCGAGCGGACGGTGACGCTGGTCGACGCCCGTACGATCTTCTCCGGCGGGGGAGGCATCCACTGCGTCACGCAACAGCAGCCGAAGATCTAGGAGCCGCAGATGGCCGGTGCCCGCAGGAACGCGCCGCCACGTGAGGACGTCCTCGCCGCCGCCATGGGCATGATCGCCGAGCGCGGTCTGGAGAAGCTCACCATGGCGGCGCTCGGCCGTGAGGTCGGGATGAGCAGCGGGCATCTGCTCTACTACTTCCGCTCCAAGGACGAACTGCTGCTCCAGACCCTGGAGTGGAGCGAGGGCCGCCTCGGCGCCGAACGCGGCCGGTTGCTCAGCCGCACGGCTTCGGCCCGGGAACGGCTGGACGCGTACGTCGACCTGTATGTGCCCGACGGCCCGCGCGACCCGCACTGGACGCTCTGGCTGGAGGTCTGGAACCGCTCGCAGACCGCCGCCGACGATGCCCGCGAGCGGCAGGCCGCCATCGAGGGCGCCTGGCACCGCGACCTCGCGGCGCTGCTCGCCGAAGGTGTCTCGCGCGGGGAGTTCCGGCGGCTCGACCCGGACCGCCTCGCCACCCGGCTGCGCGCCCTCCTCGACGGGTTCTCCATCCATGTGGCGATCGGCCTGCGCGGCACGGACCGGGAACAAGTGCTGCGGCACGTACGGGAGTTCGTGGACGACGCCGTACTCTCGCACGCGTGAGCGACCGCTCCCGGCCGAATGATCCGCTCTCGCGTGGATGATCCGCACCCGCGCCGAGAACGCAATGAACGAAACCCGAGGCGCTCTTGTCGCGTCCGCGAACGACCGGCACGTTACCGGCCATGGGACGAGAGCAATGGAAGCGGATCTGGATCGGCTCGGCCGGCAACATGGTGGAGTGGTACGACTGGTTCGTCTACGCCAGCTTCGCCACGTACTTCGCCGGGGCGTTCTTCCCGGACGGGAACCCCACGGCCCAACTCATGAACACCGCGGGCATCTTCGCGGTCGGGTTCTTCATGCGCCCGGTCGGCGGCTGGCTGCTCGGCCGGGTCGGTGACCGCAAGGGCCGCAAGGCCGCGCTGACCCTCACGGTCACCCTGATGTCCGCCTCCGCGGTCCTCATCGCCGTCGCGCCGACGTACGCCGTCGCGGGCTACGGCGGCGCGCTCGTCCTGCTGCTCGCCCGGCTGCTGCAAGGGCTCTCGGTGGGCGGTGAGTACGCGGCCAGCGCGACCTACCTCACCGAGGCGTCCGACCCGAAGCGGCGCGGCTTCGCCTCCAGCTTCCAGTACGTCTCGATGACCGCGGGCCAGATCGTCGGCCTGGGCCTGCTGATCCTGCTCCAGCACACGATGTCCGACAGCGCCCTGCACAGCTACGGCTGGCGCATCCCGTTCGTGCTGGGCGCGCTCGGCGCGGCGGTGATCTTCTATCTGCGGCGCAGCATGCTGGAGACAGAGGTCTACGCGGCCGACGACAGCGGCGGCGAGGAGCGCGGCACGCTGCGCGCGCTGTGGCGGCACAAGCGCGAGGCGTTCCTGGTGATGGCGCTGACCATGGGCGGCACGGTCGCCTACTACACGTACACCACCTATCTGACCAAGTACCTGTCGAACTCGGCGGGCCTGTCCAAGCAGACCGCGACCCTCGTCTCCTTCACCGCGCTGATCGTCTTCGCCTGCCTCCAGCCGCTGGCCGGGCGGCTCTCCGACCGGATCGGCCGCCGCCCGCTGCTGATCGGCTTCGCGGTCGGCTCCACGTTCCTGACCGTGCCGATCATGACGCTCCTGAAGCACGCCGACAGCTACTGGCCCGCGCTCGGGCTGTCCCTGCTGGCGCTGGTCGTCGTCACCGGCTACACCTCGATCAACGCGTGCGTGAAGGCGGAGCTGTTCCCGACCGGGGTGCGCGCCCTGGGCGTCGCCCTGCCCTACGCCCTCGCCAACGCCCTCTTCGGCGGCACGGCGGAGTACGTCGCCCTGTGGTTCAAGAACGCGGGCGCCGAGTCCGGCTTCTCCTGGTACGTCGCGGGCTGCGCGGCCGTGTCCCTGGTGGTGTACCTGTCCATGCGGGAGACCCGCGACCTGGACCTCACCCGGATGAAGGGCGCCGAGCCGTCCTCAGTGACGCCCACATCCCGAAGCACGCCCACATCCTGAATCCGACCGCTCGCATCCTGAGACGGTGATGAGCGCGGGGGTGGATTGTGCCAAACTGCCCCCGTGCTCACGTTCGCCATGATTATTGGCAGCAGGCGCGCCGGTCCGCAGTGACCACCATGTACGACCAGGTACGGGTGGGCACTATCGCCCTCGACCCGCGCGCAGACCTCTCGCATCCGCGAGAGGTTTTTTCGTTTTCCCGGCCCACCTTCAGCCGGGAGAGGAGCGCGAGGGACCATGGGGGGACGGTGGAACCGGTCATTCCGGTAGACCGAGACCCAATACAGGAGCCTTGACACCATGACGGAAACCAGGGAATCCAGCGAGCTGGACGACTCGTTCCACGTCTTCGACACGACGCTGCGCGACGGCGCGCAGCGCGAGGGCATCAATCTGACCGTCGCGGACAAGCTGGCCATCGCACGGCACCTGGACGACTTCGGCGTCGGCTTCATCGAGGGCGGCTGGCCCGGCGCCAACCCCCGCGACACCGAGTTCTTCGCCCGCGCCCAGCAGGAGATCGAGTTCCGGCACGCGCAACTCGTCGCCTTCGGCGCGACGCGCAGGCCCGGTGGCAAGGCGGCCGAGGACCCCCAGGTCAGGGCGCTGCTGGAGTCGGGCGCGCCGGTGATCACACTGGTCGCGAAGTCGCATGACCGTCATGTCGAGCTGGCGCTGCGCACGACGCTCGACGAGAACCTGGAGATGATCCGCGACACGGTCTCCCAGCTGCGCGCCGCGGGCCGCCGGGTCTTCGTGGACTGCGAGCACTTCTTCGACGGCTACCGGGCCAACGCGCAGTACGCCACCTCGGTGGTGCGCACGGCGGCGGAGGCGGGCGCGGACGTCGTCATCCTCTGTGACACGAACGGCGGCATGCTGCCCGCCCAGGTGCACGCGGTGGTCTCGACGGTCCGCACGGACACGGGCGCCCGCCTCGGCATCCACGCCCAGGACGACACGGGCTGCGCGGTCGCGAACACCCTGGCCGCGGTGGACGCGGGCGCGAGCCATGTGCAGTGCACGGCGAACGGCTACGGCGAGCGGGTGGGCAACGCCAACCTGTTCCCGGTGGTCGCGGCCCTGGAGCTGAAGTACGGCCGCAAGGTGCTGCCCGAGGGCAGGCTCCGCGACATGACGCGGATCTCGCACGCGATCGCGGAGGTCGTGAACCTCACCCCCTCCACGCATCAGCCCTACGTCGGCGTCTCCGCCTTCGCCCACAAGGCGGGCCTGCACGCGTCCGCGATCAAGGTCGACCCGGACCTCTACCAGCACATCGACCCCGAGCTGGTCGGCAACACCATGCGGATGCTGGTGTCCGACATGGCGGGCCGCGCGTCCGTGGAGCTCAAGGGCAAGGAACTGGGCGTCGACCTCGGCGGCGACCGGGAGCTGGTCGGCCGCGTCGTGGAGCGCGTGAAGGAGCGCGAGCTGCGGGGCTACACCTACGAGGCGGCGGACGCGAGCTTTGAGCTGCTGCTGCGCGAGGAGGTGGCGGGCAAGCCGCTGCGCTACTTCCGTACGGAGTCCTGGCGGGCGATCACCGAGGACCGCCCCGACGGCACCCACGCCAACGAGGCCACGGTCAAGCTGTGGGCCAAGGGCGAGCGCATCGTGGCGACGGCGGAGGGCAACGGCCCGGTCAACGCCCTGGACCGCGCGCTGCGGGTCGCCCTGGAGCGGATCTACCCCGAGCTGGCCGCGCTCGGCCTGGTCGACTACAAGGTCCGCATCCTGGAGGGCAGGCACGGTACGCAGTCCACGACGCGTGTCCTCATCTCCACCTCGGACGGCAAAGGCGAGTGGTCCACGGTGGGCGTGGCGGACAACGTGATCGCCGCGTCGTGGCAGGCGCTGGAGGACGCGTACGCGTACGGGCTGCTGCGCGCGGGCGTGGAACCGGCGGAGTAGGACGGGTGATCGCGGTGCCGTCCCGCCTCTCGTCGGCGGGACGGCCCGAGAGCGGGACGGCGCCGTTCGGGATGATTCGGTAGCTTCTGTCCTATGAATGACAGGCCGGTTCGCACAGTCGCCGCACCCTTGGTCGCCCTGCTCGTCGCCCTGCTGACGGTGCTGCCCGCCGAGGCGGCCCGCGCGCAGACGGCCACGGACGTCTCGGTCATCGCCGCGGCCCTGCGCAAGAGCCCGGTGTACGTCGACCCGGCGGCCTCCGGTCAGATGTCCCCCCAGGAGGCGAACGCCCTCGCGCAGAAGATCAAGCACGCCGACAAGCCCGTCTTCGTGACGGTCCTGCCCGCGGACTACCCGACCCGGAACCTCTTCACCAACCTGCGCACCGCCACCGGCATCACCGGCCTCTACGCGATCCGGCTCGGCGACCGCTTCGACGCGCGGGCGGACTCCTCGGTCATGTCGCGCACCGCCGTGCAGAACCTGGTCGCCAGTGTCCAGGGCGAGGGCGCCACGGCCCAGCTCAACGACTTCACCGACCGCGCCCTGCTGAACGTGCGCGGCCACGCCCCGCGGGTCTGGGGCACCTCCGGCAGGACCGGTGGGCCCTCGTACGTCGCTCTGATCACCGCGGGCGCGGTGATCGTCGCGGGCGGCGCGGGCGCGTATTCACTGGTACGGGTGAACAGGCGCCGACGGGAGGAGGAGCAGCGGGCCGCGCTGGAGAAGCTGCGGGTCGTGGTCGACGAGGACATCACCGCCTTCGGCGAGGAGTTGGAGCGGCTCGACTTCCAGCCGGGGGAGCCGGGCGCCGACGACGCGATGCGCGCGGACTACGCACGGGCGCTGGACTCGTACGACGAGGCGAAGACACTGATGGCGGGGGCCCAGCGCCCCGAGGACGTCAAGCCGGTGACCCAGGCCCTGGAGGACGGCCGCTTCTCCCTGGCGGTGCTCACCGCACGGCGCGCGGGCCGACCGCTGCCGGAGCGCCGTCCGCCCTGCTTCTTCGACCCGCGCCATGGCCCGTCCGTCGCCGACGCGACCTGGACGCCCCCGGGCGGCAGTCCGCGCGAGGTCCCCGTCTGCGCCGCCGACCAGGCCCGGCTGGCCGACGGCCGCGAACCCCTGGCCCGTGAAGTGGACACGGAGTACGGCCGCCGCCCCTACTGGGAGGCCGGTCCGGCCTACGGCCCCTGGGCGGGCGGCTACTTCGGCGGCGGCATGCTGCCCGGCCTGCTGATGGGCACCCTGCTCGGCAGCATGATGGCCACCCCGTCGTACGCGGCCGACTACGGCACCGGCTACGGCGACTTCGGCGGCGGAGGCTGGGGCGGCGGGGACGTCTCGGGGTCGGACTTCGACCCCGGCGACTTCGGCGGAGGCTTCGGCGACGGCGGCGGCTTCGGCGGCGGAGGGGACTTCGGGGGAGGCGGCGGAGGGGACTTCGGCGGCGGCTTCTGAACCGCTGTTAGCGGAACGTTAGTGGTGGGCGGCAGGTTCGCAGACGTAACCGAACGGAACCATCCACGGGGAACCACGATCATGCGTACCAGCCTGCCCAAGAACTCCGCTCTCGCCGTCGCGGCCGTCGCCGCGCTCGCCCTCTCGCTGACCGCGTGCAACGGCGACGACGACGCGTCCTCCTCGGCCTCCGCCGGAGCCGCGACCGCCACCTCCGCGGTCTCCGGCGGCTCCGACCAGAGCACCTCGCCCACCGCCGGGTCCGGCTCGGCCGGCAGCAGCGCCGCCGCCGACTCCGGCTCCGGCGCCAAGGAGGGCTCCGGCAACGGCTCCGGCTCCGGATCCGGCGAGGGCACCGGCCACGGTGGCATCACGTCGGACGCCGAGTGCGCCGTGGCCTCGATGCGCCTGAGCCTCAGCGAGGCCGGGAGCAGCTACACGGAGATGCTGCAGGCGACCAACACCGGTTCCGCCGAGTGCACCCTGACCGCCGCCCCGACCATCACGTACCCCGAGGCCCCGGCCGCCCTCCCGACGGAGGGCAAGGGTCCGCAGTACCCGATCCGGCTCGCCCCCGGCGCGAGCGCGTACTCCGCCATCGCTCTGGACACGGAGAACAACGCCGCCTCGCACCGGGAGAAGCAGCTCTTCATCGCCCAGATCGGACAGGACGGGCACGTCACCCTGGACACCCCCGGCGTCGGTCTCCTGCTCGGTGACAAGTCCTCGGTCACCTACTGGTGGGACACCAGCGCCAAGGCCATGACCGACGGCGAGGGCTGACAGGGGCGCTCACGCTCACTAGCGGGCCCGGATCCGGGCCCGCGCCGCCGCGTGCCGACGGCGCAGATCGGGGGAGTCCGTGGGGGCGGCCATGCGCAGCAGGGCGTCGAGCGCGGTGACCGCGCCCTCGTCGTAGCCGGTCTCCTCGGCCTCCCGGGCCGCCTCGATGAGGCGCCGCGCGCCCGCCTCGGTCGCGCCGAGGCCGAGCAGCGCCTCGCCCTGCCAGGTGCGCAGCAGCACGCGACGGCTCACGGCCTCGTGCTCGGGGCCGAGGCCGAGCGCCTCCTGCGCGGCGTCGAAAGCCTCCTGGTGCCGCCCGGCGGTGAGGTGGATACGGGCCAGATGCTGGAGGGCGAGCATCCGGGTGTGCGCGTCGTCCGCGGCGGTGGCCAGCCGCAGCGCGCGGGTGCAGGCGTCCCGGGCGGCGGAGAGACGTTCCCCGTCACCGGCGCCGTCGAGGAGAGCGACGGCGAGGTTGACGAGGGCGGTGGCCTCGCCGAGGACGTCACCGGCTCGGGCCGCGAGGCCGGGTGCCGCCCGCAGTCGGGCCAGGGCCTCCTCGGTACGCCCTTCCTCGGTGAGCACCCAGCCCAGCAGGGTCAGCACCCGCGACTCGGCGTACGGGTCGGCACAGGCCCGGGTGTCCGCGAGGGCCGCCTCCAGGGTGGGTGCCCAGTCGGACCGCACCCGCCACACGACGAACGGCCACTGGGTGACGGCGATGCGCCAGGCCCGCTCGGGCCGGCCGGCGGCGCGGGCCGCCGCGGCGATCAGGGCGAGGTCGTCGCGTTCGGCCGCGAACCAGCCGAGCGCCTCCTCGCGGCTGGTGAAGTCCCGTACGGCGACCGGCTGTCGGTGGTCGTCCGGCAGGACGAACGCGGGCTCCCCGCCCGGTTCCGCCACCTCCACCGCGGCCAGGGCGGTGGCGACGCAGTGGTCGTACAGACGCAGCCGCGCCAGGTCGCGGGCCGCGGGGTCGTGGTCGAGGCCGCGGGCGTAGAGGCGTACGAGATCGTGGAGTTCGTAGCGGTCGGGCCCGGTCTCGGTGAGCAGGTGCGCGGCGACGAGCCGGTCCAGGGCCACGGCAGCCTCGAGCGGGGTGCTGCCCGCGAGCGCGGCGGCGCTGAACCGGTCGACGTGCAGGCCCGGATGGTGGCCGAGCGCGGTGAAGTGGCGGGCGGCGCCGGCGGGCAGATGCGCGGTGGTCAGGCGCAGCGCCGAGGCGACGCCGATGTCCTCGGCGGCGAGCAGCGCGAGGCGCTGGTACGCGTCGGCGAGCCGGTCGGCCAGCGTGGCCAGGGACCAGTCGGGGCGCGCGGCGAGCCGGGCCGCGGCCACGCGCAGCGCGAGCGGCAGCCCGCCGCACAGCTCGGCGACGCGCCGCGCCGCGTCCGGTTCGGCGTCGGTACGGGCCGCGCCGAGCACGCGGGCGAGCAGCGCGACGGAGTCCTCGGCGCCGAGGACGTCGACGGGCACGACCCGGGCGGCGTCCGAGGCGACGAGCCCGGTGAGCCCGGTACGGCTGGTGACGACGGTGACGCAGCCGGGTCCCGCCGGGAGCAGCGGGCGGACCTGGGCGGAGGTGCGGGCGTTGTCGAGGACGACGAGCAGGCGCCGCCGCGCCGTCAGCTCGCGGAAGAGGGCGCCGACCGCGGCGGCGGACTCCGGCACGCGGCGCGGCGGTACGCCGAGCGCCGACAGGAACTCCCGCAGCAGCTCGGCCGGTTCGGCGTCCGGGGCGTCGCTGAACCCCCGCAGGTCGGCGTGGAGCGTGCCGTCGGGGAAGGCGGTGCGGTGGGCCGCGGCCCAGTGCAGGGTGAGCGCGGTCTTGCCCACACCGGCGGGCCCGGTGACCACGACGACCGGCCCGTCGGACCCCGCGCACGCCTCGCTCAGCGCGGCGCTCTCGGCGCCGCGGCCGTGGAAGGCGCGTGGGACACGGGGGAGCAGACAGGGGGCGTACTTGGGCAGTTCCCCCCGGACGGTGCCGGCGGAGCGAGGGGGACCGGCGGGGGCCGGGGGCCGGGGCGTCGTCCCCGGGCCCAGCGCGGACGCGTACGCCGCGCTGAGGTCGGCCCCCGGTTCGACGCCCAGTTCGTCGGCGAGCACCCGGCGGGTGGCGTGGTAGACCTCCAGCGCTTCCGGCGAGCGGTCGGCCCGGTGCAGGACGCGTACGAGCCCGGCGGCCAGGGACTCGCGCAACGGGTGCGCACCCGTCTCGGGCCGCAGCAGCCGCGCCGCCCGCTCGTACTGACCCGCGTCGGCGTAGGCGTCGGCGAGCAGTTCGACGGCTTCGAGCCGGGCCTCCTCCAAGGTGTGCGCGGCGGACCGCAGCAGCGGTGACGGGTAGGCGCTCGCGAGCGCGGGCCCCTGCCACAGGGCCAGCGCCTCGGCGAGCAGCGCGGCCCGGTCGCCGGGGTCGTCGGCGCGTCTGCCGAGCGCCACGAGTTCCTCGAACCGGTGCGCGTCCAGCAGGGTCTCCGGCAGGTCGAGGTGGTACGCGCCGCCGAGCGTGGTCAGCCGGACCCCGTACGACTCCGCGTCGGCCTGCGCCAACAGCCCCCGCAGCCGCCAGACATGCCCCTGGATCACGGTCCGGGCGTGCTGCGGCGGTTCCTCGTCCCACAGCACCTCGGTGAGGGTGTCCACGGAGACCGCTCTGCCCGCCCGCAGCAGCAGCATCGCGAGAAGACTGCGGCGCTTGGCGGGACCGATCGGCAGCGGGCCGTCGCTCCCGTTGATCGAAACGGGACCGAGGAGCTGGAACTCCATGTACGTGCGTCCTCCTGGCATGCCTGACTCGCAGGCAGCCGACCCTATCGGCGACGGGCAGGGGCATGTCACGGCGGCTCAACGGGCCGGACGGCCGGATTCCGGCCCGTTGAGCCGATGTGCGCTCCGGCTCACCGGGGCCGGTAGGCGGTGACCCGTACGGAGACGGTGACCTGGCCGGGCGGGAAGCCCCCGGCGTCCAGGTCCGCACGGCGCACATGATGTGCGCTCGGCGTCATCGCCACCAGGTCCAGGGCCTGCGCCCCGTCCAACGGCGTTGCGTACTCCACCTGTTCGGTGACGGCGGCCTCGAAGCAGGGGTCCAGCGCCCGGTGCAGACGCTGCTCCTTGGCCGGGTCGACCGTGACCATCGCGGGCAACCGGCCGCGCAGTTCGGCCAGATGCCGCCCGGTGGGACGGGCCACGATCAACCGGCCGTCCGTCCGCAACACCCGGTGGAACTCGGCCGGGTTGCGCGGTGCGAACACGTCCAGCACGACATCGGCCACACCGTCGGCCAACGGGAAGGGCCGGAAGACGTCCCAGGCCGCCGCGGCAACTCGCGGGTGCGCACGGGCTGTTGAGCGCAGCGCACCCACCGAGGTGTCGAGCCCGAGCCCACGGGCACCGGGCAACTGGTCGAGAACACCGGCCAGGTAGTAGCCCGTACCGCACCCGACGTCCACCACGGTGGCCCGCTCGGACGCGGAGTCGGCCGCCAGCCGGGAGACGGCGTCGCGCAGGGGCGCGTAGGCACCGGAGGCCAGGAACCGGGCGCGAGCCCGGACCATGGCCGTGTCGTCACCACTGGTGGCACGGGCACCGGTCAGCAGACCGGCGTACCCGTGGCGGGCGACGTCAAAGGTGTGACCGACCGAACAGCGCAACACGCGCCCGTCGGCACCCAGTTGACGCGTCCGACAGGCCGGGCAGCGCAGCAGATCGAGAGAACGTACGAGGGCAGGGGAAAGCGACACGGGCACGAGGCACTCCTGGCAACGGCGAAGGGAAGAGACCGTGCCCGCACGAGCGAGCACGCCAAGGAGAGCGACGCCACTCGACGTCGCTCTCAGCGCTCTCCCATCACAGGAAGCAGTAGTGCGGGGTGCTCATGAATGCCACGCCGTGAGTCTACGAGGGGTCAGGGATCTCCTCCACCGGGACGTGGGGCGCGATGGCCCGCACCGTGTGCACAAGCCGCTCACGGTCGAGTCTCCACAGATTGATGCACCTGCTTGACAGGAAGAGATCGTGATCGACGTGAGGGGCGAGGCTGCTGGCCTGTTCCCAGCTGAGAGAGGCGTTCGCCCCCGGCAGCGCGGGCGCACCGGGCCGCCGACGCAGACCGACGTAGCGCATGGGCTTCAGCGCGGCGGTGAAGTGCTGCCACAGGACCACCGCTTCGATGTCAGCCCATGGCACGAAGGCGGTCTGCCGCTCGTACCGTGCGGGCGCACCTCCCAACAGCACCCCTTGCGCGTCGACGCGAAACGCGACAAGTCGCTTCGTCCACGAGCCGAATTGGAAAGGAGTCCAGGTGTAATGAACCTCGTACATAGGCGAGATGGTCGCAGACATCTCGGTGCGGGTTCGGTGGGCGCTCAAAGTCGCCGTGACCGATCGTGGAAGCGGTCGTTAGGGGAAACGTACTTCCGGGAAACGTACTTCCCCGTCCACTTGGAGAGCCCATGCCCCGTCCCCGGTCCAGCCTTCCCCGGCCCTCCGACATGTTCGACCGCGACTGGGAGTGGAGCGAACTGACCGCCTTCGCGGCCGACGACGGGCCGGAGGCCACGATGGCCGTGGTCTCCGGTCGGCGGCGGCAGGGCAAGTCCTTCCTTCTCGACTCCCTCGCCCGCGCCGCCGACGGGTTCTACTTCTGTGCGTACGAGGCGACCGAGGCCGAGTCGCTGCGCCGTTTCGGCGAGGAGTTGGGGCAGTACACCGGCAGTGTCGCCCCCATGCGGTTCGACCGCTGGGAGGACGCCTTCGACGCGCTCCTGATGCTCGGGAAGGAGCGGCCCCTGCCGGTCGTCATCGACGAGTTCCCCTATCTCGCCAGGGCGACGCCGTCGCTTCCGTCCATCGTGCAGGTCGCCTACGGGCCGCGCCGTCCCGAGCGGCTGGAGTCCCGTACCCGGCTGTTGCTCTGCGGCAGTTCGCTCTCGTTCATGGGCAAGCTGCTCAGTGGTGCCTCGCCTCTGCGGGGGCGCGCGGGACTCGAACTCGTCGTCCAGCCGCTGGACTTCCGTCAGGCCGCGTCCTTCTGGGGTATCGGCGACCCCCGGCTCGCGCTGCTCGTCCACAGCGTGGTGGGCGGTACACCGGCGTACCGGAAGGAGTTCGTACGCGACGATGTGCCCGACGGTCCGGGTGACTTCGACGCCTGGGTCTGTCGCACCGCTCTCTCCCCGCGCTCCCCGCTGTACCGCGAGGCCCGCTACCTCCTGGCGGACGAGGCCGATCTGCGGGACCGCGCCCTGTACCACTCCGTCCTCGCCGCGCTCGCCTCCGGCAACGCCACGGCGGGGGGCATCGCGAGCTTCCTGGAACGCCCCACCAGCGACATCACGCATCCGCTGACCGTGCTCCAGGACTGCCGACTCGTCCGCAGGGAAGCGGACGCCTTCCGGACGAACCGAAGCGTGTACCGGGTGGACGAGCCACTGATCGCCTTCGACCACGCCATCGCCCGGCCCAGGCGTGCCCTGCTGGACCGCGGCATGGCGGAACAGGTCTGGGAGACTTCCCGCGCCCGCTTCCTCTCCGCCGTCGTGGGACCGCACTTCGAGCAGGTCTGCCGGGAGTGGGTGGCGCACTTCGCGTCGCCGGAGACGCTGGGCGGCATGCCGATCGAAGTGTCGTACGGGACCGTCGCGGACCCGGAGGCGCGCACCAGCCACGAGATCGACGTGGTGGTGCGCGGCGCGGTCGGGCAGGACAACGGGGTGCTGCTCTCCCTGGGCGAGGCCAAGTGGGAGCAGGTCATGGGGAAGGGGCATCTGGAACGTCTGCGCCGGGTCCGGTCGCTGCTCACCGCCCGTGGCGTCGACACGTCCGCCGTACGGCTCGCGTGCTACAGCGGTGCGGGGTTCAGCGACGACCTCAAGGCGGCTCAGGCCAAGGGTGAGGTGATCCTGGTCGACCTGCGGCGGTTGTACGAAGGCGAGTGACCCGGGGCGCCCGCGCGTCCCGCGCCCGCCCTCGTACCGGGAGGGCGGGGGCGCGGCGTGACCCGGCGGTCCGGCTCAGGCCTTCCTGATCGCCGAGATGTCGAATACCAGCTTGATCTTGTCCGAGATCAGTACGCCGCCCGTCTCCAGTGCCGCGTTCCACTTCAGGCCCCAGTCCGAGCGCAGGATCTGGGCCGTGCCCTCGAAGCCGACGCGCTCGTTGCCGAACGGGTCCTTCGCCGCGCCGTTGAACTCCAGGTCGATGACGAGTGGCTTGGTGGTGCCGAGGATCGTCAGGTCGCCGGTGATCCGGTAGCCGTCGCCGCCGAGCGCCTCCGCCTTCGTGGAGCGGAAGGTCATCGTCGGGTGTTCGTCGGTCCTGAAGAAGTCGGCGCTCTTCAGGTGGCCGTCGCGGTCCGCGGAACCGGTGCTGATGCTGTCCATCTGGACATCGATCGAGGCCGTGGACCGCGACGGGTCCGTGCCGTCCAGGTGCAGCGTGCCGGTGAACTCCTGGAAGCCGCCCTTGACGTTGGTGACCATGGCGTGGCGGGCCACGAAGCCGATGGTGCTGTGTGCGGAGTCCAGGGTGTAGTCGCCGGTCAGCGCGGCGAGGTCGGGGTTCACCGCGGCGGCGGCGGGGGCGGTGCTGGTCCTGCGGTCGAAGATGCCCATGGCGTGCTCCTTGGCTGTGGTCGGGCCCCTGAACCGAAGATGTTCAAGGTTCAACAAACTGCAACGGGGTCGACCGTAGACCTATTCCTTGAACGTTTCAACATCTTCGGAGAGGTGTGGCCGGGAAGGCGGGTAAAGGTGTCGCCGGGGGGACGGGTGGTGTGGAAGCATGCCGCGTCATGACGTCCGACCGCCGTACGTTCCTGACCACGGCCCTGGCGGCCACCGTCGCCTTCCCCGCCACCGCGGCGGCTGCCGAAGTCCCGCCGTCCGACGACGAGTTCGAGACCCTGCGAGGCCGCTGGCTCGCCCTCTCCCTGGGCACCGGCTACGACCCCGCCGCCGAGCCCTACGCCTCCTGCCTCGCCCGTACCGGCGACCTCGCCCGGGGCTTCCGTACCGCCATGTCACCGGCCGCCGACTCCCTGTGGCCGCAGTACCCCTTCGACCCGCCCGACGGCATCACCCAGAGCTTCGACCGGCTGTGGACGATGACCCAGGCCTACCTCCAGGCGGGGACGGGTTCGACCGGCGACGCCGACCTCCTCGCCGACGTCCTGCGTGGCCTCGGTCACGTCCTCACCGCCGTCTTCAACCCCTCGACCACCCCCTACGGCAACTGGTGGCACTGGCAGATCGGCAGCCCCCGCCCGCTCATGGACATCGTGACGGCGCTGCACGATCACCTGGACGACGCCCTGCGCGCCGCCGCCCTCGCCGCCGTCGACCACTTCATCCCGGACTCGGCGCTGCACGACTACTCCGGCACCTCCACCGGCGCCAACCGCGTCGACCTCTGCCGCAGCGTCGCCCTGCGCGGCATCGCGGGCCGCGCGCCCGACCGGATCGCCCTCGCCCGCGACGCCCTCTCGCCGGTCTTCCCGTACGTCACCGAGGGCGACGGGCTCTACGCCGACGGCTCGTTCGTGCAGCACACCCAGGTCCCGTACTCCGGCACCTACGGCCAGGTCATGCTCGACGGCCTCGGCCGGCTGTTCACCCTGCTCGCCGGATCCTCCTGGGAGGTCACCGACCCCGCGCGGCAGATCATCCACGACAGCGTCGAGCACGCCTACGCGCCCCTCATCCACGACGGACTCGTCATGGACGGCGTCAACGGCCGTGCCATCAGCCGGGGTTACCTCACCAGCGACGATCTGCACGTCATGCGCAGCGACCACTTCCACGGGCAGGCGCTGATCGCCGCGATCGCCGTCCTCGCGGGCGCGGCGAGCGAGCCCGAACGCGCCCGCTGGCACGGGATGATCAAGGGATGGATCGCCCGGGACACCGTGGTCCCGATCCTCACCTCACCCCAGTTCGACGTCGCGGACCTGGCCCGGCTGCACGCCGTCGCGGACTCCGACGTGCCCGCCGCGCCCGAACCCGTCGGCCACCGCCTCTTCCCCGCCATGGACCGCGCCGTCCACCGCGGCGCCCGCTTCACCCTGAGCATCGCGATGTCCTCCCGGCGCATCGCGTACTACGAGTGCGGCAACGGCGAGAACCCGCGCGGCTGGTACACCGGCTCGGGCATGGTGCAGTGGTGGGGGCGGGACTCGGGGCAGTACACGGACTGGTACTGGCCCACTGTCGACTGGTACCGCCTGCCCGGCACCACCGTCTCCACGAAGCGGCTGCCCGACCGCGCGGGCGGCGAGTGGGGCGAGCCGAAGCCGGACGTGCGCTGGGTGGGCGGCACGACCGACGGCACGTACGCGGCAATCGGCCAGCATCTGAAGGGCCTGGAGTCCACGCTGGAGGCCCGCAAGTCGTGGTTCTGCGCCGATGACGCCGTGATCTGCCTGGGCGCCGGGATCACCTGCGCGGACGGCGTCCCCGTCGAGACCGTCGTCGACAACCGCGACCTGGGCGAGGGCGGCGCCCCCGCCCTCGTACGCGGGCCCGGCTGGGCCCACCTGGACGGCCACGGCGGCTGGGTCCTCCCGGACGGGGGCGACCTGCGCACCCTGCGCGAGGAACGCACCGGCGCCTGGGCCGACATCAATACGAGCAGTTCACCCGAACGGCGGACCCGGTCCTGGCAGACACTCTGGCTCGACCACGGCACCGACCCGCGCGACGCCTCGTACGTCTACGTCCTGCTGCCGGGCGCGACCCGCGGCCAGGTCGCGGCCCGCGCCGCCGACCACCACTGGCTCACCGTCCTCAGGAACGACGCGGCCTGCCAGGCCGTCGCCGTACCGTCTCTGGGCCTGACGGCGGCGAACTTCTGGCAGGCGGCTACGGTGGACGGACTGACCGCCTCCGCGGGCGCGAGCGTGCTCGTACGCAGCCGGGGCCGGACGGCGACCCTCTGCGTGAGCGAGCCGCCCCGCACCGGGCGGCCGGTGGAGATCGGCTGGGACCGTCCGGTCCGCGCGGTCGTCCGCGCCGACCCGGGGGTCGAAGCGGAGGTCTCAGGGGGCCGTTTGAGGCTCCGTGTCACTCCGGGGATGGCATGTGAGACCCGTCGATGCGAGGTCGCCTTCGACTGATCGGGTTGTGTGGGCCCTACAACGCAAGGCCCTCCGGGGCAGTCAGATCGGCTGCATAAGGGTGGGGTTCTGTTCGGTGGTACCAGGAAAACGGGCCGGAGACTGTGCGGAGTCGACGGCCCGGAATCCTTGGTCTCCTTCGTAAGGTCACTACATGACCGTTTTGGACGAGGCTGTAGACACCGGGAGTGGGCCCACAGACGCGCGCGGACGCGTCGCCGAGCTGCACGAGATGCGTGCGCGGGCCCTGGCAGGCCCCAGCGAGAAGGCGACCGAGGCGCAGCACGCCAAGGGCAAGCTGACGGCGCGCGAGCGTATCGAGCTGCTGCTGGACGCGGGCTCGTTCCAAGAGGTCGAGCAGTTGCGCCGGCACCGGGCGACCGGGTTCGGCCTGGAGGCCAAGAAGCCGTACACGGACGGTGTGATCACCGGCTGGGGCACGGTGGAGGGCCGTACGGTCTTCGTCTACGCCCATGACTTCCGCATCTTCGGCGGTGCGCTGGGCGAGGCCCACGCCACGAAGATCCACAAGATCATGGACATGGCCATCGCGGCGGGTGCGCCGCTGGTCTCGCTCAACGACGGCGCGGGCGCCCGTATCCAGGAGGGCGTCAGCGCGCTCGCCGGTTACGGCGGCATCTTCCAGCGCAACACCAAGGCCTCCGGGGTCATCCCGCAGATCTCGGTCATGCTCGGCCCGTGCGCGGGCGGCGCCGCCTACTCCCCGGCGCTGACGGACTTCGTGTTCATGGTCCGCGAGACCTCGCAGATGTTCATCACGGGCCCGGACGTGGTCAAGGCCGTGACCGGCGAGGAGATCAGCCAGAACGGGCTGGGCGGCGCCGATGTGCACGCCGAGACCTCCGGTGTGTGCCACTTCGCCTACGACGACGAGGAGACGTGCATCGCCGAGGTGCGCTTCCTCCTCTCGCTCCTCCCGCAGAACAACCGGGAGAACCCGCCGCGGGTCGCGACCGCGGACCCGGCGGACCGCCGTGGTGACGCCCTGCTCGACCTGGTGCCCGCCGACGGCAACCGGCCCTACGACATGACGAAGGTCATCGAGGAGATCGTCGACGACGGCGAGTACCTGGAGGTCCACGAGCGCTGGGCGCGCAACGTCATCTGCGCGCTGGCCCGTCTCGACGGCCAGGTGGTGGGCATCATCGCCAACCAGCCGCAGACGCTCGCGGGTGTGCTGGACATCGAGGCGTCGGAAAAAGCTGCGCGATTTGTGCAGATGTGTGACGCTTTCAATATCCCGTTGGTGACGTTCCTGGACGTTCCCGGGTTCCTTCCGGGTGTCGACCAGGAGCACGGCGGAATCATCCGGCACGGCGCGAAGCTGCTCTACGCCTACTGCAACGCGACCGTGCCGAGGATCTCGCTGATCCTGCGCAAGGCGTACGGCGGTGCCTACATCGTGATGGACAGCCAGTCCATCGGGGCCGACCTCACCTTCGCCTGGCCCACCAACGAGATCGCCGTGATGGGTGCGGAGGGCGCCGCCAACGTCATCTTCCGCCGCCAGATCGCCGCGGCCGAGGACCCCGAGGCCATGCGCGCACGGATGGTCAAGGAATACAAGTCCGAGCTGATGCACCCGTACTACGCAGCCGAACGAGGCCTCGTGGACGACGTCATCGACCCCGCCGAGACGCGTGAGGTCCTGATCAGGTCGCTCGCGATGCTGCACGCCAAGCACGCCGACCTGCCGTCCCGCAAGCACGGTAACCCGCCGCAGTAGCGGACCCCTCTCTTACGGAGACCCACACCCATGAGCAACGCTGACATCCGCGTCGAGAAGGGCCACGCCGAGCCCGAGGAAGTGGCCGCCATCACGGCCGTCCTGCTGGCCCGCGCCGCCGCCCAGCCGTCCTCCACGACCCCGGCCCACCGAGGCCGCGCCAAGGCGGGCTGGCGCCGCCTGGACCGCGAGCCCGGCTTCCGCGCGCCGCACAGTTGGCACGCGTAGCCGCACCCGCACGGCAACGAACGGAAGGGCCCCTCCACTTGGAGGGGCCCTTCCGCGTAGACGCAACTTCGTACGCACGCCAAGAGGGGCCCCTCCGTACGGAGAGGCCCCGGGCGTACCCCTCGCTCAGCGCAGGCGTGCCATGAGGGCGTGTTCGACGAGGGTGATGAGGGCGGATTTGGCGTCGGCGCGGTGGCGGGCGTCGGTGGTGATGATGGGGGTGTCGGGCCCGATCTGGAGTGCTTCGCGGACTTCGTCGGGGGTGTAGGGCTGGTTTCCGTCGAAGCCGTTGAGGGCGATGACGAAGGGGAGGCCGCTGTTCTCGAAGTAGTCGACGGCGGGGAAGCAGTCGGCGAGGCGGCGGGTGTCGACGAGGACGATGGCGCCGATGGCGCCGCGGACCAGGTCGTCCCACATGAACCAGAAGCGGTCCTGGCCGGGGGTCCCGAAGAGGTAGAGGATCAGGTCCTGGTCCAGGGTGATGCGGCCGAAGTCCATGGCCACCGTGGTGGTGGTCTTGTCCCCGGTGTGGGTGAGGTCGTCGATGCCTGCCGAAGCAGACGTCATGACGGCCTCCGTGCGCAGCGGGTTGATCTCCGAGACGGCGCCGACGAACGTGGTTTTGCCCACGCCGAAGCCGCCCGCCACCACGATCTTCGCGGAGGTGGTGGAGCGGGAAGGACCGCCGCTAGAGCTTGCGAAGTCCACTGAGCACCCTTTCGAGCAGTGTCACGTCTGGCTGGCCGCCGGCGTTCTCGTCGCCGCCCGGCTGATGAATGGCGACCAGGCCCGCCTCCGCCAAGTCGGCGACGAGGATCCTGGCCACGCCGAGAGGAATCGTCAGGAGCGCCGAGATCTCGGCCACCGACTTGATCTCCCGGCAGAGGTTGCAGATCCGCTGATGCTCGGGCAGTTGACCCTGCATCTGATGCGGCTGCGCGGTGGTGTGCACCAGCGCCTCGATGGCGAGCTGGTAGCGGGGCCTGGTACGACCGCCCGTCATGGCGTACGGGCGCACCAGGGGGTTGTGGGCCGACCCTGCGGGCGCCGGCTCGGGGGAGTGGCGCTGCGGCTGCACGGGCTGGATGCGCGGTGCCGCCTGCGGGTCGTACGGTGACGGTCCGGGACCCTGCGGTCCCTGTGGCAGGTACGGCTGACGCCGCGGGTTCGGTGCGGAGAAGTCATACCCGTTCTGGTCACCCTGTCCGGGGCCCTGGCCATAGGGCCAGTTCCCCGCGGACGAATCACCTGGGAGCGTAGTCACGATCTCTCCTCCTCCGACTGTGCCGTGCCACCCGTCGCTGTGGAAGGCGCGTCCCGAAACCTTACGGCCCCAGGACGCCGATATGCACCGTCCTTCTACTAGTTGAGAAGGCTGCCCTGGAGCTCCGCACGGAGATCCGGGGTCAGGACGGTACCGGCACGGTCGACGAGAAGCGCCATCTCGTACCCGATGAGGCCGATGTCCGCCTCCGGGTGCGCGAGGACCGCGAGGGACGAACCATCCGAGACGGACATGATGAAGAGGAAGCCCCGCTCCATCTCGACCACCGTCTGGTTGACGCTGCCGCCCTCGAAGATGCGGGAGGCGCCCGCGGTCAGCGACGTCAGACCGGAGGCGACGGCCGCCAACTGGTCCGCGCGGTCACGGGGGAAGCCTTCGGACATCGCCAGAAGAAGTCCATCGGCGGAGACCACCACGGTGTGGGACACCCCGGGGGTGTTCTCCACGAAGTTGGTGATCAACCAGTTCAGGTTCTGTGCCGCCTGGCTCATCGGGCTCACACTAACGCTCCTGGTTGTAGGTGCTGTCAGGACCGAAGCCCTGGCCGTTCGTATCACTGCCTGCGCTGCGTCCGCGTTGGACGCCTCGACGCAGGTTGCTCAGTCTGCCCCGCACGTCCTCGGGGGAGCGGGAGACCTGTGGGCCTCCCTGCGGGGTCGATTCGGGGGCGCCCTCGATCAGGTTCGCCTTGGGTACCCGCCGAGGCAGACCGGAGGAGGTGACCCCCGCCGCCTTCGGCTTCTTCGGCTGCGACGCCTGCTGCCAGCCCTCGCCGTTCGCCGAGTGCTGGTCGCCGTTCGCCTCCGAGGGTGCCGACGCGGTGCCGTTCGCGGTGCCGCCGCGGCGGGGCAGTCCGGCGTCGGTCAGTCCGTGGTCGGCGGTGGAAGCCGGTTCCGGGTGATCGAAGCCTACGCGGTCCTGCGTGCTCGCGTCAGCGGCCTGAGCGGATTCCGGTTCCGCGGTGTACGCGGAGCCGTAGCCGTTCTGGTAGGCGTTCTGCTGCGGCCAGTCGTCCTGGTAGGACGGCCCGTCGAGGGCGGAGTACGTCTCCGAGGAGGTGGCCGGGGCCACGGCGCCGTTGTGCTGCGGCTGTTCCGCATAGCCGGACTCGGGGTAGCCGCCGGGGGGCGTGAAGTTCTCGCCCTGCGCCTGCCCGTCACCGGCCGGGTAGTACTGCTCCCCGTACGCGGGCTGCTGCGGCTGCTCGTACGTCTGCTGCGGGTCGTACGCCTGCCGCTGTTCCTGGTACGCGTCCTGCCCGTTGTCGTACGCGGGCTGCTGCGGCGCCTCGAACTGGTTCGGGTACGGCGCGGAGTTCGGGTGGGCCTCGTGCGCGCGGTCCGTGCCGTGCGTCTGGGCCTCCAGGGCCGCGCGGCGCTCCTCGCGCATCAGCGAGCGGCCGACCGGGTCGCTGTAGCGGCTGTCGTCGAAGCCCAGCTCCGCGGCGGTCAGCGCCGCTTGTCCCTCGGCGTTCTCGACCGCGAAGGGCTGCTTCTCCGGGATGATCTGCGAGACGGTGAACTCGTTGGTCTGCAGCGGATGTTCGCCGCCACCGCCGTGGGTGATGGCGTCCGGGAGCATGACCAGCGAGGTGGTACCGGCCTGTTCACCGGAGGGGCGGAGCTGGACGCGGATGTCGTGCCGGTCGGACAGCCGGCCGACCACGAACAGACCCATGCGCTGCGAGATCGCGGCGTCCACGGTCGGCGGGTTGGCCAGCTTGTGGTTGATGTCCGCGAAGTCCTCGGGCGTCAGTCCGATGCCCTTGTCGTGGATCTCGATCATGATCCGGCCGTCGGGCAGGCGCGTGGCCGTCACCCGGACCTTGGTCTGCGGGGAGGAGAACGTCGTGGCGTTCTCCAGCAGCTCGGCGAGCAGGTGCACGAGGTCGGTCACGGCGCGGCCGTGGATCTCGGCCTCCGGGACACCGGACAGCTCGATGCGCTCGTACTGCTCCACCTCGGAGGAGGCGGCGCGCAACACGTCGACCAGCGGGACCGGCTGGTCCCAGCGGCGGCCGGGCTCCTGGCCCGCGAGGACGAGGAGGTTCTCGCCGTTGCGGCGCATACGGGTCGCGAGGTGGTCCAGCTTGAAGAGGTTCTCCAACTGGTCCGGGTCGGCCTCGTTGTTCTCCAGGTCGGTGATCAGCGTGAGCTGGCCCTCGATCAGCGACTGGTTGCGGCGCGAGAGGTTGGTGAAGATCGCGTTGATGTTGCCCCGCAGCAGGGCCTGTTCGGAGGCGAGCCGGACGGCCTCGCGGTGGACCTGGTCGAAGGCGCGGGCGACCTCGCCGATCTCGTCCGTGGAGGAGATCGGGATGGGCACGATCTTGGTGTCGACCCGGCCGGGGTCGGTGCGCGAGAGCTGGTCGACCAGCATCGGCAGCCGCTGCTCGGCGACATCGAAGGCGGCGCTGCGCAGCTCGCGCATCGAGCGCGTCATCTGACGGGCCATCACACCGGCGAGGGCGACGGCGGCGAGCAGGGCGAGAAGGACGACCGCGCCGTTGATGTAGGCGTCGCGCTGGGCGTTGGTGGCGATCGAGCCCGCGTCGTCGACGGCCCGCTTGATCAGCTCGTTCTCGACCTGGCTGTACGCCTCGAACGTGAGGGTGGAGGCGGCCGTCCACGTCTTGGGCGTGATGCCCTGCTGCTTCAGCTCGTCGGGCGACAGGCCGCTGCTGATCGCCTGGACCATCTGGTCCATGGAGAGCGGCGTCTGCCCGGCGGGCGTGTCCTTGGCGGCCTGCTTCGTGCCCTCCGCGGCCTTCTCCTTCATGACCGCGGTGAGGTGCGCCGCGTCCGCCTCGGTGGCACCGGAGACGTACTCGCGCTGGGCGACGCCCTCCAGGTACTTGTACGAGGTGAAGGCCGTGATCTGCCGCGCGTGGATCGCGGCGTCGGTGCTGGGCTTGACCAGCAGATGCATACCGATGGAGCGCTGCAGCGACTCGGCGCCCTTGGCGAGCGCGAGGGCGTACACCGAGCGGCCGTACGCCGTGATGTTGCCCGTGCCGAGGCCCAGTTCGTTGGAGAACTCCATCAGGAGGTGCTCGACCTCGACGTAGCCCTCTTCGGTCTTGACCGGGTCCATGGCCCGGGTGAAGGCCGTGCGGCGGATCTGCGCCAGCTTCGGCTCGGCCTTGGACAGCAGGCTCAGCCGGCGTTCCAGGCCCTGCTTGGCGGGGCGGCCGATGATCTCCTGATGGAAGGCGTCGGCCTTCTCGTCGGTGAGTTCGCGGGCCTGCTTGACAACCGCGCTGTTGCGGTCGCCCTTCAGCAGCGGCTCCGCGGAGAGGTCACGCTCGTTGAGGAGGGCTTCGGCGTAGACACCGGCGGCGGCCACGATCTTCGCGACCTTCTCCGCGTCCCGCGCCTGCTGCCAGGTGTCGATCGAACTCCGTACCTGGAAGCCGCCCATGACGAGGCCCACGAGGACGGGGATGAGCAGGATCGCGTTCAGCTTGGCCGGCATGCGCCAGTTGTGCAAGGAGAAGCGGCTGCGGCCCCGGGGCAGGGGCGTCGACTCCGGCCCGGACTCGTCTGCGGGTGCCACTTCGCGCGGCGGCGGGGTGAAGTTACCCCGGGCAGACGGTTCGGGACCGTTCTTGCTTCGCCTCACTCGACCAACAACCTCTCGGCGACGGCACCTACGTCGTGCCGCGGTGTCTCCTGAGCCCCGTCGGCGACCGGTTACGTCGTCGACTCCATGGGCAGTTCAGGCATTCCAGCACGTCAGCCTGCGCGATTCCAAACACTCGGAATCAAGGATTCCGTTGGTGAGATGCGCGAGATAAAACGGTCATAAAGAGCGAGCCCCGCCAAATGGCGGGGCTTTTGTGCGCACAGCGGCACCGAACGACCGCGACGCGTGGTGGTACCACCTGATTTCTCTGTCGAAACGTTATGAACCCCGGGGCCGACCGTGTCAAACACCACAGTCGGCTCCCCGGGATCTACGACAACTGCCGTATGGCACCGGCTACTTGCTTAGCGCAGGCGTGCCATGAGGGCGTGTTCGACGAGGGTGATGAGGGCGGATTTGGCGTCCGCGCGGTGGCGGGCGTCGGTGGTGATGATGGGGGTGTCGGGCCCGATCTGGAGTGCTTCGCGGACCTCGTCGGGGGTGTAAGGCTGGTTCCCGTCGAAGCCGTTGAGGGCGATGACGAAGGGGAGGCCGCTGTTCTCGAAGTAGTCGACGGCGGGGAAGCAGTCGGACAGGCGGCGGGTGTCGACGAGGACGATGGCGCCGATGGCGCCGCGGACCAGGTCGTCCCACATGAACCAGAAGCGGTCCTGGCCGGGGGTCCCGAAGAGGTAGAGGATCAGGTCCTGGTCCAGGGTGATGCGGCCGAAGTCCATGGCCACCGTGGTGGTGGTCTTGTCCCCGGTGTGGGTGAGGTCGTCGATGCCTGCCGAAGCAGACGTCATGACGGCCTCCGTGCGCAGCGGGTTGATCTCCGAGACGGCACCCACGAACGTGGTCTTGCCGACACCGAAGCCACCCGCCACGACGATCTTGGCGGAGGTGGTGGAGCGCCCTCCGTCAGAGCTTGCGAAGTCCACTGAGCACCCTTTCGAGCAGTGTCACGTCCGGCGCGCCGCCGTTGTTCTCGTCGCCACCAGGCTGGTGGATCGCCACGAGGCCGGCTTCCGCGAGGTCGGCGACGAGGATCCGGGCCACACCGAGCGGCATGGACAGCAGCGCCGAGACCTCCGCCACCGACTTCACCTCACGGCACAGATGGCAGATCCGCTGGTGCTCGGGCAGCATGCCCATGAGCTGGGCCGGATCGGCCGTCGTGCTGATCAGCGCCTCTATCGCGAGCTGGTAGCGGGGCCGGGTCCGGCCACCGGTCATCGCGTACGGGCGGACCAGCGGCTGGTCGCCCTCGTCTCCGTACGGTTCTGTGTACGGATCGTGAGCGGCAGGGGGCGGGGTCATGAATCCTCCGGGCGGGACAGCAAGTTGGTCAGTCGTGCCGTCTGACGAGGCCGGTGGGGGGCTGTGGCGGCCGGACGGTGTGTGCGTGTGGTGGGGGGTGGCGGCGGGAAGCCGTTCAACGAAGCAGACTGCCCTGTAGCTCGGCGCGCAGGTCGGGCGTGAGCACCGCGCCCGCGCGGTCGACCAGGAGGGCCATCTCGTAGCCCACGAGCCCGATGTCGCACTCGGGGTGGGCGAGCACCGCGAGGGACGAGCCGTCCGAGATGGACATGAGGAAGAGGAAGCCGCGCTCCATCTCGACCACCGTCTGTGCCACCCGGCCGCCCTCGAAGATGCGGGACGCGCCCGCGGTCAGCGAGGTCAGCCCGGAGGCCACGGCCGCGAGTTGATCGGCGCGATCACGCGGGAACCCCTCGGACATCGCCAGAAGGAGTCCGTCCGCGGACACGACGACGGTGTGAGACACCCCCGGCGTGTTGTCCACGAAGTTCGTGATCAACCAGTTGAGGTTCTGTGCCGCCTGGCTCATCTGACTCAACTAATGCTCCTGCTGGTGAGTGGGGCTGGGGAAGCTGCCGGTCTGGCCGGTACCGGCCTGGCGACCCTGGGCGATGCCCCGTCGGAGGTTGGTCAGCCGGCCGCGTACGTCGTCAGGCGCACGCGAGACCTGCGGACCGGTGTGGTGCTGTTGCTGCTGGGCCGTGCCCGGCACGAGGTTCGCGCGCGGGACCCGGCGCGGCAGGCCGGAGGTGGTGACGCCGCCCGCGGACGGCTGCCGTACGCGCTCGGCAGCGCGGCCGATCTCGTCGTTCGGCGAGGTGCGCCAGGCCGCGGGGCCCGGACGCTCGGGTGCGGACGGCTCGGGGGCCGACGGCTCAGGAGCCGCGGGCTGCTGCTGCGGCGCCTGGGCCGCGGAGTTGTCGTTCTGCTGGCCCCGCTCGCCGTGGAACCAGTTGGTCTCCAGCCGGTCGAACAGCGGGGTACGTCCGTCACCGGCGCTCTGCGCGGGCGGCAGCGCCTCGGGCTGCTGCGACTGCTGCGGGGTCTGCTGCTGGGCCTGTGCGAACTGCCCGGTGGCGGAGGGGTCCTGCTGGTTCCCGTAGCCCTGCGCGGCGAACTGGCCGGTACCGGAGGCGTCATGCCCCTGCGCGGCGAACTGCCCTGTGGCGGACGGGTCGCCGTACCCGGGAGCGGCGAACTGCCCCGTACCGGAGCCGTCGTGCCGCTGGGCGGGGAACTGCCCGGTGTCCTGTCCGTGGCCGGGGTTCGCGAACTGCCCGGTGTTCTGCCCTTGTCCGGGAGCCTGGAACTGACCCGTGTCCTGCCCGTGCTCGGGAACCTGGAACTGACCGGTGTGCTGTCCGTGGCCGGGGGTCTGGAACTGGCCCGTGTCCTGGCCCCGCTGGGGGGTCTGGAACTGTCCGGTGTCCTGACCGGGGCCCTGGAACTGGTTCGGGCCCTGGCCTCGCTGGGGGGCCTGGAACTGCCCGGTGTCCTGGCCCCGTTGGGGGGTCTGGAACTGCCCGGTGTCCTGGCCCCGCTGGGGAGCCTGGAACTGTCCGGTGTCCTGTGCGTGGCCGGTGTTCGGGAACTGGCCGTTGTCCTGACCGGGACCCTGGAACTGGTTCGGGCCCTGGCCCCGTCCGGGAGCCTGGTACTGACCCGTGTCCTGCCCCTGGCCGGGAGCGGCGAACTGCCCCGTACCGGAGCCGTCGTGCCGCTGGGCGGGGAACTGCCCGGTGTCCTGTCCGTGGCCGGGGTTCGCGAACTGCCCGGTGTCCTGCCCGCGTCCGAGAGCCGGGAACTGCCCGGTCTCCTGGTGCCCGGACACCGGGAACCGGCCCGTGTCCTGGCCCTGCTGGGCGCCGGGGAACCCGCCCGCCTGGTTGCCCTGCTGCTGCGGGCCGCCGAAGCCGTCCTGGCGGGGGAACTGCCCACCGGCCCCAGGACGTGGGGCGTTGAAGTCGGGCCGCGCGAACTCGGAGGTGGATCCGGGACCTTGACGGTCGTCCTCGATCCGGGGGATCTCCGCGGTGGCACCGGGGCCCTGGTGGTCGTCGATGCGGGGCATCTGCGAGGTCGCGGACAGCGCGTCCGGCTCCTCGTGACCGCGCGGGCCGTCCAGCGCGGCGCGCTCCACCGGGGGCTGCGCGTTCTCGTCGCTCCAACTCGGCGTGCGCTGCTGCTGGTTGCCGCCGGGCAGTTCGGCGCGCGGGCCGCCCCGGCCGGGAAGCTGCGGACGACGCCTGCCGCCACGCCCCTCCTTGCGCTGCGGCTCCTGCCGTTCCTTGCGCCCCTGGCGGTCCTGCTGCTGCGGCGGTACGGGCGCGCCGTTGTTCGGGAAGGCCTGCGCCGCCTGGAGCCCCTGCGGGGCGCCGGGCGCGGCCTGCTGCTGCCCGAAGGCGTTGTCACCGGCGGCCGGGTTCTGCCGACTCTGCTGCGGGGACGGGCGTCCGCCCTGCTCGAAGAGCCCCGCACCCTGCTGACCGCCGGGACCCTGCTGACCGCGGGGCCCACCGGGGCCGCCGGGACGGCCGTCCCGGCCGCTGCCGGGCAGCGCGGCGCGCGGGCCCTGTCCGGCGCCCACCTGCCCGCGCTGCGGAGCGGCCCCGAGTCCCGGGCCACCGGCCCCGCCGCCCTGCTGCACCTGGCGACGCGCGGCGGCGGCACCCGCGGCGGCGGCACCGGCGGCCGAACCGCCGCTCTGCGGGCCGCCCTGGCCCTGCTTGCCCGCGGGCTTCTTGCCGCCCTGGGCGACATCGACGGGGAGCATGACCAGCGCGGTCGTCCCACCGGAGTCGGACGGGCGGAGCTGGATACGGATGCCGTGGCGCTGCGAGAGTCGACCGACCACGAAGAGGCCCATGCGGCGGGAGACGGAGACGTCCACCGTGGGCGGCGCGGCGAGCCGCTCGTTGATCTGCGCGAGGTCCTCGGGGGACAGACCGATACCGGTGTCGTGGATCTCGATCAGCACGCGCCCGTCGGGCAGCGCGTGACCGGTGACCTTGACCTTGGTCTGCGGCGAGGAGAACGAGGTCGCGTTCTCCAGCAGCTCGGCGAGCAGGTGCACGAGGTCGTTGACGACGCGGCCCGCGACCTCGGTGGCCGGAACCGCGGCCAGTTCGATGCGCTCGTACTGCTCCACCTCGGACGCGGCGGCACGCAGCACGTCGACCAGCGGGACCGGGCGGGTCCAGCGACGGCCCGGCTCCTCACCGGCGAGCACGAGGAGGTTCTCACCGTTACGGCGCATACGCGTCGCGAGGTGGTCGAGCTTGAACAGCGAGGAGAGCTGGTCGGGGTCGGCCTCGCGGGACTCCAGTTCGGAGATGAGCGAGAGCTGACGCTGGATCAGGCCCTGGGAGCGGCGCGAGAGGTTGGTGAACATCGCGTTGACGTTGCCTCGCAGCAGGGCCTGCTCGGCGGCGAGGCGGACCGCCTCGCGGTGCACGTCGTCGAAGGCCGCGGCCACCTGGCCGATCTCGTCCCGGGAGTGCACACCGACCGACTCCACGGACGTGTCGACGTCCTGCGGGTCGGACTCGGACAGCTCCTTGACGAGCTGGGGCAGGCGGTCCTGGGCGACCTTGGTGGCGGTGTCCTGGAGCCGGCGCAGCGAGCGGATCATGGAGCGGGCCACGACGAAGGCGCCGACGAGCGAGACACCGAGGACGAGCAGGATCAGCGCACCGGAGATGATCGCTTCCTGCTGGGAGGCGTTCTTCAGCTCACGGGCCTTCTGCTCCATCTCCTCCAGGAGCGTGCCCTCGATGCTCTTCATCTGGAGGATCTTGGCCGAGTCGTCGTCGACCCAGTCCTTGTACGAGCGCTTGTTCTGGCCCGCGAAGCCGTTCGACGTCTTGAGGACGCGGTCGGCGTACTTGTCGGCGGCCTCGATGGTCGGGCTGCCCTGGTCGATCGGCTTGGTCAGCTCGGCCGCCTGCTCGCCGTAGATGCTGGCGAAGCTGTCGAGGCTGGAGCTCTGGCTCTCCAGGGCGGAGACGGCGTACTGCCGGTCGTTCTCGGAGAGCTTGCCCTCCGTGCTGTTGTTCGCGGGCAGCGCCGCCGCGATGATCGCGCGCTGCATCGACGCGTACTCCTTGGCGGTGGAGAAGGCCGCCAGGGAACGGGTGCGCTGGATCATCTCGGGGTTGCTGGTCGCCTGCGCCATGTCCTGGGACAGGCTGAGCAACTGCGTGATCAGCCGGTGGTACGCCTCGACCGTCTGCGCGGAGTTCTTCGGGTCCTTGTAGGCGTTGGCGCGGATGGTGCTGAGGTTGTTCAGCTCACCCGCGATGCCGACGACGCTGTCGCGGACACCGGAGAGCTGACCCGCCTCGGCGGCGTCACCGATCTCGCCGGTGCCCTGGATGAAGACGGAGCGCGCGCGGTCGGTCTTCTCGCGGGCGCCCTTGACCGTGTAGTCGTTCGAGGTGGCGCCGTGGGCGAGCGGGCCCGCGGTCTGGTCGCGCTCCTCCTGGAGCGCCGCGGCGAGCTGTGTCGCCTGGCGGGTCATGTCCGTCAGCAGCTTCATGCTCTCGAGCTGCTGGATCTGGTCCATGTTCTCGCTGATGCGCATCCCGCCGAGCGTGGTCGCCGCGACCACGGGGAGGGCGAGCAGGGAGACCAGACGCGTGGAGATGCGCCAGTTGCGCAGGGCCATGCGTGAGCCCGTGGAGCCGAGCTGCGGAGAGGGCGTCGACGCGGGGGCGTCCTCCGCCTTCACATCGGGGCGCTCGGCGTTCGCGCCGGCCGATGCGGGGCCCGGGCTCTGGCCGTGCTGGGGCGAGGAACCACGGTCGGTCCCCCCGTGCGGCTCCGGCTCCCCCGAAGCACTGCCATCCCTCTTGAAACGTCCCTGCACTAGCGTCGCAACCTCTGGACCAGGCGCCCCTCCGCGAGCGGCGGGACGGTGTCGGCGTCGTAGGGGGCGCCCTGAATGCGCCCCCCGGGTGGTCGTGAGTGACCGGCGCTGGGTCCCCCTCCCGCCGCTGCCCGGCGCTGCGTCGCGCCTCATGCTTCGCCGGTGCGGTCCCCGCGGCGGTCCCGCGAATTCCAGCACAGTGGCGGATCTCCAACAAGGCCAACCGGCATGCTGATGGAGACCGTGACGCCACGTGAGGAGCGGATCACGAGGGGTGCAAAGTGATCTTGTATATAACGGACGTATGCCCACGATCTGTTGGGGCTCGGCGGGTGTCCCAGTCGCCATGATCGGCAGCGGAATGCGGGCTTCGGTTAAGGAATGTCCGATTCGTCAAGATCGATCGACCGTCTGAATTGACCTATTTGCCCAATGCCTCGTGAGCAAACTCACACGAAGATCATGGCGCCATCATGACTTCGACGGGAATTGCATGTTTAGCCTGGCGCTTTACAGGGATGGCGAATCCGACAAACCCCGCGCCCCGGCGACGGCCCTGAGGTCGCCCGGCGCCCGTGACGACAAGGGTCGACGACAACAGTGAAGACCACGATGACGCTCCGCAAGATAGCCAACCCGCGGCGGACGACGCTGGCGCATCTCGCCGACGCCGCCGAGCTGGAGACGCGGGTGGTCCCGGAACACTCCGTCGACCTTCCCACCCAGACGGCCAACCCCAAGCGCACGATCCTCATGGAGATCCCCGCCCAGCGCGCCGCCGCGGAGTGACGCCCCCGGCGTCCGCCGCTCGTGCGCGGGGCGGCGGCCCCCCGCCGCGTTAGCCTGGAGCGTCAGACTCCAGCCAGCTCAGTGAGGGGCCGCGATCCCGTGCGCATCGCCAGATTCTCCATCGACGGGAACGTCGCCTTCGGCGCGGTCGAGGGCGACAAGCCGGACGAACTCGTCCTCGACATCATCAAGGGCATCCCGTTCGCGGACTTCGAACTCTCCGGTACGAAGGTGCCGTTGAGCAAGGTCCGGCTGCTGCCGCCGGTGCTCCCCAACAAGGTCGTGGCCTTCGGCCGCAACTACGCGGAGCACGCCCGGGAAATGGGCAACGACGTGCCCGAGGCCCCGTTCGCCTTCTTCAAGCCGTCCACCTCCGTGATCGGCTCCGGCGACGAGATCGCCTACCCCTCCTTCTCCCAGGAACTGCACCACGAGGCCGAACTGGCCGTGGTGATCGGCCGGATGTGCCGCGAGGTCCCGCGCGAGCGCGTCAAGGACGTCATCCTCGGCTACACCTGCGCCAACGACGTGACCGCGCGCGACGTCCAGCGGCGCGAGAAGCAGTGGGCGCGGGCCAAGGGCTTCGACACCTCCTGCCCGCTCGGCCCCTGGGTGGAGACCGACCTCGACCCGAGCGACCTCACCATCCAGCTCACCGTCAACGGCGAGCAGCGCCAGCTCGGGCGCACCAGCGAGATGATCCACCCGGTCGAGGACCTGATCGTGAACATCTCCGAGGCCATGACGCTGCTCCCCGGCGACGTGATCCTCACCGGCACCCCCGCGGGGGTCGGCCCCCTCAACGTCGGCGACACCGTCGCCGTCACCATCGAAGGCATCGGCACTCTCACCAACAAGGTGATCAAGCGTGGCTAACGCGAACGTCCGCGTCCGTTTCTGTCCGTCCCCGACCGGCAACCCCCATGTGGGCCTGGTCCGTACCGCCCTGTTCAACTGGGCGTTCGCCCGCCACACCGGCGGCACGTACGTCTTCCGTATCGAGGACACGGACGTGGCCCGCGACTCGGAGGAGTCCTACCTCCAGCTCCTGGACTCGCTGCGCTGGCTGGGCTTCGACTGGGACGAGGGCCCCGAGGTCGGCGGCCCCCACATGCCCTACCGCCAGTCTCAGCGGATGGACATCTACCAGGACGTCGCCCGCAAGCTCCTGGACGGCGGCTACGCCTACCACTGCTACTGCACGACGGAAGAGCTGGACGCCCGCCGCGACGCCGCCCGCGCCGCGGGCAAGCCCTCCGGCTACGACGGCCACTGCCGCGAGCTGAGCGCCGAGCAGGTCGCGGCCTACGAGGCCGAGGGCCGTACGTCCATCGTCCGCTTCCGGATGCCCGACGAGACGATCACCTTCACGGACCTGGTCCGCGGCGAGCTGACGTTCACCCCGGAGAACGTGCCGGACTACGGGATCGTGCGCGCCAACGGCGCGCCCCTGTACACGCTCGTGAACCCGGTCGACGACGCGCTGATGGAGATCACCCACGTCCTGCGCGGCGAGGACCTGCTCTCCTCCACCCCCCGCCAGATCGCCCTCTACAAGGCGCTGATCGAGCTGGGCGTCGCGAAGTCCGTCCCGCGGTTCGGCCACCTGCCCTACGTGATGGGCGAGGGCAACAAGAAGCTCTCCAAGCGCGACCCGCAGTCGGCGCTCAACCTCTACCGCGAGCGCGGCTTCCTGCCCGAGGGTCTGCTCAACTACCTCTCCCTGCTGGGCTGGTCGCTCGCGGCGGACCGCGACATCTTCAGCGTCGAGGAGATGGTCGCCGCCTTCGACATCGCGGACGTGAACCCCAACCCGGCCCGCTTCGACCTGAAGAAGGCCGAGGCGATCAACGCCGACCACATCCGTCTGCTCGACGTGAAGGACTTCACCGAGCGCTGCCGGCCGTGGCTGACCGCCCCGCACGCGACCTGGGCGCCCGAGGACTTCGACGAGGCGAAGTGGGAGGCGATCGCCCCGCACGCGCAGACCCGCGTCAAGGTCCTCTCCGAGATCACCGACAACGTCGACTTCCTGTTCCTGCCGGAGCCGGTGTCCGACGAGGCGTCCTGGACCAAGGCCATGAAGGAGGGCAGCGACGCGCTGCTCCGCACGGCCAGGGAGAAGCTCCAGGCGGCCGACTGGACGTCCCCGGAGTCCCTGAAGGAGGCCGTCCTGGCCGCCGGTGAGGCGCACGGCCTCAAGCTCGGCAAGGCGCAGGCCCCGGTCCGCGTCGCCGTGACCGGCCGCACGGTCGGCCTGCCGCTCTTCGAGTCCCTCCAGGTCCTCGGCCAGGAGAAGACGCTGGCCCGGATCGACGCGGCGCTGGCGAAGCTGGCCGCCTGACCCGTCCGTACGCGAGGGGCGGCATCCGGACCACCGGGTGCCGCCCCTCGCGTCGTACCGCCGTATCCCCGCGATCGGCAGACGCGCCCACCGCCCGCGCGTTACCGTCGGATCATGAGCATCAGCGCCGTGGTCTGGGACGTGGATGACACTCTCTTCGACTACACCGCCGCGGACCGCGCGGGCATGCGCCGCCATCTCGTCGTCGAGGGCCGGCTCGACCGGTACGGGAGCGTGGAGCGGGCGCTGGCCCTGTGGCGGGAGATCACCGAGCAGCAGTGGGCGCGGTTCGCGGCCGGTGAGGCCGACTTCGAGACGCAGCGCCGCGACCGCGTACGGGTCTTCCTGGGCGAGGAGCTGACCGACGCCGGGGCCGACGACTGGTACCAGCGCTACATGGCCCACTACGAGGCCGCCTGGGCCCTCTTCCCCGACGTCCTGCCCGCCCTGGACACCCTCGCCGCCAGCCACCGGCACGCGGTGCTCTCCAACTCCAGCATCCACGTCCAGGAGTACAAGCTGCGGACGCTCGGCATCCTCGACCGCTTCGAGGCCGTGGTGTGCGCCGCGGAGCTGGGCGTCTCCAAGCCGGAGCCCCAGGCCTTCCACGCCGTCTGCGAGGCCCTGGAACTCGCCCCGCACCAGGTCGCCTACGTCGGCGACCACCCGGAGATCGACGGGCGCGGCGCCGCCGAGGCCGGGCTGCTCTCCGTGTGGATCGACCGCGACGGTCTCCCCGCGCGCGCCGACACGCCGGGCGGACCGCGCCGGATCCGCTCCCTCGCCGAACTCCCCGCCGTGCTCGCGGCCGATACTCGTTTTGGAGCGTCGTCCACCATCGGGTAATGTTCTTCCTGCGCCGAGGGGAGCGGGCCGAAAGGCCGGAAACCGGAAGCGCAAACTAGAACAAAATCCCCCCAGGGGCTTGCGTTCCAGTGGCCTATGGTGTAATTGGCAGCACGACTGATTCTGGTTCAGTTAGTCTTGGTTCGAGTCCAGGTAGGCCAGCTCGCAGAGCTTATCTGCACCGCGGATGTCATCCGCAAAGCCCCCGTTGTGTAGCGGCCTAGCACGCTGCCCTCTCAAGGCAGTAGCGCCGGTTCGAATCCGGTCGGGGGTACAGATCCTTCCCGCGAGGACAGCTCGGGTAGCTCCCACTGTCCTCGATGCAGGATCGCTAGGGCCCCCGTTGTGTAGCGGCCTAGCACGCCGCCCTCTCAAGGCGGTAGCGCCGGTTCGAATCCGGTCGGGGGTACGGTTGGTCTAAACCACATTGGTCTATGGTGTAATTGGCAGCACGACTGATTCTGGTTCAGTTAGTCTTGGTTCGAGTCCAGGTAGACCAGCTCGGATCTGCGGAAACGCAAGATCCACGCCCCCGTTGTGTAGCGGCCTAGCACGCCGCCCTCTCAAGGCGGTAGCGCCGGTTCGAATCCGGTCGGGGGTACATCAGCCCGTAGGGCCTCCACTTCGGTGGGGGCCCTACGGCGTTTCCGGGCACCTGCCGCCGCCCTACCCGAAGCCGTACCGCCGCGCCGACTCCTCCTCCTGCGCCAGCCGGTGCAGCGCCTGGAGCATCGGCTCCACAAGGACCGCACCGAGCACCGCCGCCTCGACCTTCTCCGTCTCCGACGGGTACGTCTCCACCGCGTCCAGATCGAGGACGGCCGCCTGGTGCATCAACTGCGCGTAGGACACGAGGAGTTCGCTGTCCCAGTCGTAGCCGAGCCGGCGGAACGCGGCCACCGCCACGACCAGCGAACGGTAGGCGGGGGAGAGCGTCACCACGGCCTGCGCGTTCGACCAGCCCAACGTCTCCAACAGGTCGTTCACCTCGCGGTGCGCGGTCTGTACGTACGCGTCCTCCGCGTCCGGCTCGGGCACCTGCGGCAGCGCCCACAGGGCCGCCCCCATCCGGATCGTCCGGCCGAGGGAGTCGTCGTCGGCGTGCCGGAGCACCTCCCTGACCGCGGCCACCGGCACCCTGCCGACCTGGATCATCGCCCGCACCAGCCGCAGCCGCCGCAGATGCTCCTCGTCGTACTCGGCGGTCGTCGCGTTGAGCTGGCGGCCGGGCGCCAACAGCCCTTCGCGCAGGTAGTACTTGATCGTCGCGGTGGACACCCCGCTGCGCTCGCTCAACTCGGCCAGCCGCATCTCTTGCGCCCTTCCTGGGGAAGCGGGACTATCCAAGCATCGCCCAGACGGGATAGTGCCGCTATCCGATTGATCGGGGGGCCGTGATGTCCGCGAAGCCGGTACCGGGCCGCACCACCGCGGCCGCCGAAGGCGATGTGGTGGTCCTGCTGATCGGGATGCGCATCAACCACTTCTGGGCGGTGCACCAGTGGCTCCCGGTCATGCTGTCGATGTTCCGCATGCTGGGGGAGCTTGCCCGCGACAGCGGCCGGGGGCTGCTGGGGCACGTCCTGCTCACCGCCTCGCCCCGCTCGTACCACGTGGTCCAGTACTGGGAGTCCAAGGAGAAGCTCTACGCCTACGCCGCCGCCGCGGACGCCCTCCACCACCGGGTGTGGGGGATCGTCAACCGCAAGGAGCGGGCGGGCAGGCTCCATCAGCATGTGGGGCTGTGGCACGAGGCCTATGTGGTGCCCGAGGGCTCGTACGAATCGATCTACTTCGACATGCCGCCCGCCGGCCTCGCGGCGGCCACGGGCACGCTGCCCGTGGAGAGCCGGGGCCGCCGGGCGGCGGACCGGTTCGCGCACCGCTCGTCCGGCGTGCGAGGTAAGGCCGACGGACAGGGGGAGTCGGGGGAGAGCGGGGAGGGCGCGCCGCGGCGTTGAGGCGGGTCCTCCCCGGTGACGGGTGACGGTGCGCGGGTCAGCCGGAGCGGCGCAGGGCCTCGGAGAGGCGGACGGCGGCGTCGATGACCGCCTGGGCGTGCATCCGGCCCGGGTGGCGCGTCAGGCGCTCGATCGGGCCCGAGACGGACACCGCGGCCACCACGCGGTTCGAGGGGCCGCGTACGGGGGCGGAGACGGAGGCGACGCCCGGCTCGCGCTCCCCGATGGACTGGGCCCAGCCGCGGCGCCGTACGCCCGACAGGGCCGTCGCCGTGAAGCGGGCGCCCTGGAGGCCGCGGTGCAGCCGCTCGGGCTCCTCCCAGGCCAGCAGGATCTGCGCCGAGGAGCCCGCCTTCATCGTGAGAGTGGAGCCCACCGGGACCGTGTCCCGCAGGCCCGAGAGGCGCTCCGCGGCGGCGACGCAGATGCGCATGTCCCCCTGGCGCCGATAGAGCTGCGCGCTCTCGCCCGTGACATCGCGGAGGTGGGTCAGCACCGGGCCCGCCGTGGCCAGCAGACGGTCCTCGCCCGCCGCCGCGGCCAGCTCGGCCAGCCGGGGACCGAGGATGAAACGGCCCTGCATGTCGCGCGCCACCAAGCGGTGGTGTTCCAGTGCCACGGCGAGACGGTGAGCCGTGGGTCGTGCCAGTCCGGTGGCCCCGACCAGACCCGCGAGGGTGGCCGGACCGGACTCCAGAGCGCTCAGGACAAGGGCTGCCTTGTCCAGAACGCCGACGCCGCTACTGTTGTCCATGCAACGATACTCCCGTCTCACTCTGTGAAACGCAAGTTCAATTTTCCGTGGAACCCGCCACTCTGGAAGGCACAGCGGCCCGTGCACGAGCGGGCCCGGCGGCGGACGCCCGGAACGGGGTGAGGGAGCCGCTTCCTCAAGATCTCTAGTTGTGGTCGGCGCCCTCGTTCGCGTCCGGCCGGAGGGAAAGCGATGGGTAGGACACTCGCGGAGAAGGTCTGGGACGACCATGTCGTCCGGCGCGCCGAGGGCGAGCCCGACCTCCTCTACATCGATCTGCATCTGCTGCACGAGGTGACCAGCCCGCAGGCCTTCGACGGGCTGCGCAAGAGCGGTCGCCAGGTGCGCCGCCTCGACCTCACCATCGCGACCGAGGACCACAACACCCCCACCCTCGACATCGACAAGCCCATCGCGGACCCGGTCTCCCGCGCCCAACTGGAGACGCTGCGCAAGAACTGCGCGGAGTTCGGTGTGCGGCTGCACCCGCTGGGCGATGTCGAGCAGGGCGTCGTGCACGTGGTCGGCCCGCAGCTCGGCCTGACCCAGCCGGGCACCACGGTCGTCTGCGGCGACTCCCACACCTCCACGCACGGCGCCTTCGGCGCGCTGGCGTTCGGCATCGGCACCTCCCAGGTCGAGCATGTCCTGGCCACCCAGACGCTGCCGATGGTCCGCCCGAAGACCATGGCCGTCACGGTCGACGGCGAACTGCCCGAGGGCGTCACGGCCAAGGACCTGATCCTGGCGATCATCGCGAAGATCGGCACCGGCGGCGGCCAGGGCTACATCCTGGAGTACCGCGGCTCCGCCATCGAGAAGCTCTCGATGGAGGCCCGGATGACCATCTGCAACATGTCGATCGAGGCCGGCGCCCGCGCGGGCATGATCGCCCCGGACGACACCACGTTCGCGTATCTCAAGGACCGTCCGCACGCCCCCCAGGGCACCGACTGGGACGCCGCGGTGGCGTACTGGAAGACCCTGCGCACCGACGACGACGCGGAGTTCGACGCCGAGGTCCGCGTCGACGCCGCCGCGCTCGCGCCGTTCGTCACCTGGGGCACCAACCCCGGCCAGGGCGCGCCGCTTTCGAGCACCGTGCCCGACCCCGCCTCGTACGCGGACGCCTCGGAGCGACTGGCCGCGGAAAAGGCTCTGGAGTACATGGGGTTGGCGGCCGGGCAGCCGCTCAACTCCATCGGTGTGGACACCGTCTTCGTAGGGTCCTGCACCAACGGCCGCATCGAGGACCTGCGCGCCGTCGCCGAGATCCTCAAGGACCGCAAAGTCGCCGACGGCGTACGGATGCTGGTCGTCCCGGGCTCCGCGCGCGTCGGCCTCCAAGCCGCAGCCGAGGGCCTGGACGTCGTCTTCAAGGAGGCCGGCGCCGAGTGGCGCTACGCGGGCTGCTCGATGTGCCTCGGCATGAACCCCGACCAGTTGGCCCCCGGTGAGCGCTCCGCGTCCACCTCCAACCGCAACTTCGAGGGCCGGCAGGGCAAGGGCGGCCGGACGCACCTGGTGTCGCCGCAGGTCGCCGCCGCCACCGCCGTCCTCGGCCATCTGGCCTCCCCGGCCGACCTGTCCGACGCCCGTACGCCCGCCGCAGTCTGAGAGCGCAGAGAGTCATGGAAGCATTCACCACGCACACCGGCCGGGCCGTCCCGCTGCGCCGCGGCAACGTCGACACCGACCAGATCATCCCGGCCCACTGGCTCAAGAAGGTGACCAGGGACGGCTTCGAGGACGGTCTGTTCGAGGCCTGGCGCAAGGACCCGGAGTTCGTCTTCAACCGCCCCGAGCGGCAGGGCGCCACGGTCCTGGTCGCGGGCCCCGACTTCGGCACCGGCTCCTCCCGGGAGCACGCCGTCTGGGCGCTGCAGAACTACGGCTTCAAGACGGTGATCTCCGCCCGCTTCGCCGACATCTTCCGCGGTAACTCGCTGAAGAACGGACTGCTCACGGTCGTCCTGGAGCAGCAGACCGTGGACGCCCTGTGGGAACTGGTCGAGCGGGACCCCGCGGCCGAGATCACGGTCGACCTCGTGGAGCGCGAGGTGCGCGCCGAGGGCATCACCGCCGCCTTCGAGTTGGACGAGAACTCCCGCTGGCGGCTGCTGAACGGCCTCGACGACATCTCCCTCACCCTCCGCGACGAGGACGACATCGCCGCGTACGAGGCGGAGCGCCCCTCCTACAAGCCGAGCACCGAGCAGGTCTGACCCCGGTCCGCAAGAGCGGGTTTCAGCCATCGCAACATCTCTTCTGTACCCCCAATCGTGGACGGTTGGGGGTACAGCCATATCCGCTTCCCGACGGGTCGAGCAGGCCGTCCCCGAAGCCCCAACTCCCTTGTTTACCAAGGTCATTGAGGGGTAGCGGCGCCGTACGCGGGACAGTGCGCACGGGTGTGCCAGAGGCCCCGGCGCGGCGGCAGTTGCCCCCAGCGCAGGCGACAACTCGCCCCAGATGGCACAATCTGTGCATGGACAACGACGGCCAACTCGAGCTCTATACGGCGGTCGCGGCCCAACTCAAGGAAGCGCACGCAAGAGTGCGCGCACTGCAAGTCCCGGAGGGCGTACGGATGGCGCTGAACCGGAAGCTGCTGGTCATTACGGCCGCGGCCAAGCGCGATCTTGCCGAAGCGGCCCGGCGTCTCGAGCGGTTCACGACCGCCCTCGACGAGGAGCGAATCCCCGAAGAGGAACTCTGAGGCGGCCGAGTCCGTTGCGGCACAAGGGTGATTAGCCCGTTTCGTGTTTGATTTGCGGTATATATCTGCCTAACGTGCGAAAAAGCTTGAACACTTTCGTTCTGGTGATGTCTCCGAAGGGGAAGACGTGAACAAGGCGCAGCTTGTAGAAGCGATTGCCGACAAGATGGGCGGCCGTCAGCCGGCCGCCGATGCTGTCGACGCGGTCCTGGACGCCATCGTCCGCGCGGTCGTCGGAGGCGACCGGGTTTCGGTCACGGGCTTCGGTTCGTTCGAGAAGGTCGACCGGCCGGCCCGTTACGCCCGTAACCCCCAGACAGGTGAGCGGGTGCGGGTCAAGAAGACCTCGGTGCCGCGCTTCCGCGCGGGCCAGGGATTCAAGGACCTGGTGAGCGGCTCGAAGAAGCTTCCGCGGGGCGGCGAGGTCGCCGTCAAGAAGGCCCCCAAGGGCAGCCTCACCGGCGGTGCCGCGGCCACGGTCAAGAAGGCGGCGGCCAAGAAGACGACCGCCAAGAAGGCCGCGGCGAAGAAGACCACCGCGAAGAAGGCGGCGGCCAAGAAGACGACCGCCAAGAAGGCCGCGGCGAAGAAGACCACCGCGAAGAAGGCGGCGGCCAAGAAGACCACCGCCAAGAAGGCCACCACCAAGAAGGCGGCGGCGAAGAAGGCTCCGGCGAAGAAGGCCCCCGCCAAGAAGTCCACGGCGCGCAAGACCACCGCCAAGAAGGCCACCGCCCGCCGCTGAGCGGGGCGCAGGGGCACTCACGCGCCGGGCCGGGCTCTCCCCGCAGGAGCCCGGCCCGCGGTCTGTCGAAGCGCGGACCGGCCGGAGGGGCGCGGGGCTCGAAGGGGCGGGCTCAGAAGGTGTGCAGGGTCACGAGCGTGATGTGCCGGGCCGTGCCCTCGCCTTCGACCTCGATCCGCACCCGTTGCCCCGGGCGCAGCAGCCTCAGCCCGCCCGCGTCGAACGCGGGCGCGTCGAAGGGCAGCGGGGTGCCGTCGTCGAGCAGCACCTGACCGGTGCGGGTCTCGGGGTCGTAGGTGTACGCGGTCGCCTGCATGGCGAAAGCCTATCGACCGGCCCGCCGGTCCCCTCGCTCCCGCTCGCGCCGTATCAGCCGCCGGACTGCCCGGGGATGAGCAGTCGCGCGGCCATCGCCGCCGTGCGGGGGCCGACGCCCAGGGCCAGCGCCGCGCGCAGATCGTCGCCGGTGTCCACGTCCTGGCGTACGGAGTCCACGGCGTCCAGGGCGAGTTCCCGGGCTCCGGAAGCGCGGTGCCGCGTACGGGAATCCGTGCCGAAAGCGGGTAGCAATTCCCGGCCCGGGGCCGCGGCGAGCAGAGTCGTACCGATTCCGGCGGCGTCGGGCAGAAATGCGCGGGGGAATTCGGCGGCGGCGTCGAGGACGCGCGCCAACTCCTCGGGGCGCAGCGCCGGGAGATCGGCGTTGAGAGCCGCCACGGCGCCTTCCGGGCGCGATTGCCGTACGGTCGTCGCCGCATGCGCGAGAGCGGCGTTCAGGCCCCCTGCCGGCTCGTCCGGGACGATCCGGGCACCCAGGGCCGCGAGCTCCCGTCCGGCGAGCGGGTCGCCCGTGACGACCGCCACATCACGCACGGCCGCGCAGGCGAGCACGGCCGCCACGGTGTCCTGCGCGAAGGCCAGGGCCAGGCTCGGTCGCACGCCGTCCGCCGCGGTGTCCGAGAGCCTGCTCTTGGCCTTCCCCAAGGCCTTCAGGGGTACGACCACAGTCCACTGCACGTGCGCTCCGTCCCAGTCTTGTCGCGTCCATTGTCACCCGAGCCCCCGTACGCGATCCCCGTGACCCACCCGGCGGGCCTTGCGCCGGGGCGTACGGTGTTCTCGACAGACAGGCGGCGTGGGGCCACACTTGTGCGCCCCCAGCCCCGTGCCGGGCCCGTGCCGGGTCCCTAGAGGAAGGTGTCCGCGTGCCCCGCCGCAGAATCGGCTTCTGGTACCGCTTCGCAGCGGTCCTCTGCAAACCGCCGCTGGTGGTTCTGCTCAAGCGGGACTGGCGCGGAATGGAGAACATTCCGGCTGACGGCGGATTTATCACCGTGGTGAACCACAATTCCCATGTGGATCCCTTCGCCTACGCGCACTATCAGTACAACACCGGGCGCGTTCCGCGATTCCTCGCGAAGAGCGGTCTATTCAAGAAGGGATTCATCGGCGCCGCCATGCGCGGCACCGGTCAGATCCCCGTCTACCGCGAGAGCACGGACGCGCTCAGTGCCTTCCGGGCCGCCATCGAGGCCGTGGGGCGCGGCGAGTGCGTCGCCTTCTACCCCGAGGGCACGCTCACGCGCGACCCGGAGGGCTGGCCGATGACGGGCAAGACGGGCGCCGCCCGCGTCGCCCTGCGGACCAAGTGCCCGGTGATCCCGGTCGCCCAGTGGGGCGCCAACGAACTGCTGCCGCCGTACTCCAAGAAGCCTCACCTGCTTCCGCGCAAGACGCATCACGTGCTCGCGGGCCCGCCCGTCGACCTCACGCGCTTCTACGACCGGGAGATGACCCCCGAAGTGCTGAAGGAGGCGACGGAGGTCATCATGGCGGCGATCACCCGCCACCTGGAGGAGATCCGCGGCGAGAAGGCGCCCGCGAAGCGGTACGACCCGCGCGCGGTGCGCATCGAGCAGCGTCGGCGCAGCGCCGAACTGGACAAGGCACGGCAGAAAGAGGAGCAGGGGCAGTGAACAAGCCGGTCAAGGCGGCCGTGTTCGGCACGGGATCGTGGGGGACGGCCTTCGGCATGGTCCTCGCCGACGCCGGATGCGAGGTCACCTTGTGGGCCCGCCGCCCCGGGCTCGTCGAAGCGGTCAACTCCACCCGTACGAACCCGGACTACCTGCCGGGCGTCGAACTCCCCAGGAATCTGCGGGCCACCACGGATCCCGCCGAGGCCGCGCGCGACGCCGACTTCGCGATACTCGCGATCCCCTCGCAGACCTTGCGCGAGAACCTCGCGGAGTGGGCGCCGCTGTTGGCGCCCGAGACGATCCTCGTCTCTTTGATGAAGGGCGTCGAACTCGGCTCCGCCATGCGGATGAGCGAGGTCATCGAGGACGTCGCCAAGGTCGGCCCGGAGCGCGTCGCCGTCGTCACCGGGCCCAACCTGGCGCGTGAGGTCGCGACCCGGATGCCGGCCGCCGCCGTGGTCGCCTGCACCGACGAATCCGTCGCGCGGCGGCTCCAGGCCGCTTGCCACACACCGTACTTCCGCCCGTACACCAACACCGATGTCGTCGGCTGCGAACTCGGCGGCGCGGTCAAGAACGTCATCGGCCTCGCGGTCGGCATCGCGGACGGCATGGGGCTCGGCGACAACGCCAAGGGCTCGCTCATCACGCGCGGACTCGCCGAGACCACCCGGCTCGGACTCGCCATGGGAGCCGACCCGCTGACCTTCTCCGGACTCGCGGGCCTCGGCGACCTGGTGGCCACCTGCTCCTCGCCGCTGTCGCGCAACCACACCTTCGGCACCAACCTCGGCAAGGGCATGACCCTCCAGGAGACCATCGCGGTCACCAAGCAGACCGCGGAGGGCGTCAAGTCCTGCGAGTCCGTGCTGGATCTGGCCCGTCGGCACGGTGTCGACATGCCCATCACGGAGACGGTCGTCGGCATCGTCCACGAGGGCAAGTCGCCGGTGGACGCGCTCAAGGAGCTGATGTCGCGCAGCGCGAAGCCGGAACGGCGCTGACCGTCCGCCCGCGCGGGCACGCTGCCGGGAGGCGACCGACCGCCTCTCGGCAGCGGCCCGTACCCACCGCTCACCCGCGTGCCCGCCGTCGCTGTCTCGCGCTTCTACCACCGGGTACGCTCAACGCGATATGAGCACCGAGAACCTCCCCCAGAACCCCGAGCAGCCGCCTCGCAAGCCGCGCGTCGCCGTCGTCTTCGGCGGTCGCAGCTCCGAGCACGGGATCTCCACGGTCACCGCCGGCGCCGTGCTGCGTGCCATCGACCGGACCACGTACGACGTCCTGCCGATCGGCATCACCCAGGAGGGCCGTTGGGCGCTCACCGCCGACGACCCGGAGCGCATGGCGATCACCGACCGCCGTACGCCCACCGTCGAGAGCCTCGCGGAGTCGCACGAGGGCGGCGTGGTCCTCCCCGTCGACCCCTCGAACCGCGAAGTCGTCTACAGCGAGCCCGGATCGGTGCCCAAGGCGCTGGGCGAGGTCGACGTGGTCTTCCCGGTGCTGCACGGCCCGTACGGCGAGGACGGCACGCTGCAAGGTCTCCTGGAGCTGTCCGGTGTCCCGTACGTGGGCTCGGGTGTGCTCGCCTCGGCCGTCGGCCAGGACAAGGAGTACATGAAGCGGGTGTTCACCTCCTTCGGGCTCAAGGTCGGCCCGTACGTGGTGATCCGGCCGCGCGAGTGGGAGCGCGACGAGTCCGCAGCGCGCAAGAGGATCGTCGACTTCGCGGGCGAGCACGGCTGGCCGCTGTTCGTGAAGCCCGCGCGCGCGGGTTCGTCGATCGGCATCACGAAGGTCGACGACCTCGCGGGCCTCGACGAGGCGATCGAGGAGGCGCGGCGGCACGACCCGAAGTTCCTCGTGGAGGCCGCGGTGCGCGGTCGCGAGATCGAGTGCGGCGTCCTGGAGTTCGAGGAGGGGCCGCGCGCTTCGCTGCCCGCCGAGATCCCGCCGCCGGACACGCACGCGTACTACGACTTCGAGGCCAAGTACATCGACTCCACGCCCGGCATCGTGCCCGCGCCGCTGACCGACGAGCAGACCGCCGAGGTGCGTCGGCTCGCGGTGGCGGCGTTCGACGCCGCGTCCTGCGAGGGTCTGGTGCGCGCGGACTTCTTCCTGGACGAGGAAGGGGAGTTCGTGATCAACGAGATCAACACGATGCCCGGCTTCACGCCGATCTCGATGTACCCGAAGATGTGGGAGGCGACCGGGATCGGCTACGGCGAGCTGGTGGACCGCCTGATCCAGTCGGCGCTGCGGCGGTCGACGGGGCTGCGCTAGCGGCTCCGTCGCACGACGGTCACGGCTTCAGGAGGCGATCCCCTCGGGGATCGCCTTCTTCACGGCGGGGGCCAGATCGACGAGGGGCGCCATGCCTTCGTCCGTACGGGCCTTGGGCACGGTCACCTCGACATAGGCCTCGCGCAGCGTCGTGGTGAAGCGGACCGAGTCGTCGTCGCGCTTCTGCATGAGCCAGCCGACACCGTTCACTTCGACGCCGTCCGCCTCCGGATCGTTCATCTCCGCAGGCCGCGTCACGCCGCAGCGCAGTATGATCGCCGGGCTTCCCCAGCCCGCCGTGAGCGCGGAGCGGGGCTCGGGATCGTTCCGGTCGAGGCCGTTCACCTTCCGCGGCAGCACCTTGTCCAGGTTCTGGCACAGCTCCGTGACCTTCGCGTCCGGGCTGGGAACCGCGGCCGAGGGGCTGCCGTCACTGGAGGAACAGCCCGTCACGGCGATCAGCAGGGCGAGAACGGGCAGACCGAGCGACCGGTGGCGGATGGAGTTCACCGGCCAAGCGTAGACGGGGGCTACAGGTGCACGACCGGGCAGGTCAGGGTGCGGGTGATGCCGTCCACTTGCTGGACTCTGGCGACCACCATGCGACCCAGTTCATCGACGGTGTCGGCCTGAGCGCGCACGATGACGTCGTAGGGACCCGTCACGTCCTCGGCCTGGACGACCCCGGGGATCGAGCTGATCGTCTCGGCGACGGCCGACGCCTTGCCGACCTCCGTCTGGATCAGGATGTACGCCTGTACCACGGAACCTCCAGGGCGGCCACGGGGATCATGGGGGGAGAAGGGACGCCACGGTATCGCGTCGCCGCTCCCCGCGGGGAGACCCGGGGGAACTGTGGCGCAAGCGCCGGGCAGCACCGGCGGCACAAGGGGACGGTCGACCCGCCCGCAGTGAGGGTCGGACCGGGAACGACGACGCCGGCTCGCGACCGGGCGCGACAGGCAAGAGAAGGGGACGTAGGACGATGAAGGGCACCGTGGGCGAGCTGGGCGAGTTCGGGCTCATCAGGGAGCTGACCTCGCGACTCACCACCACCCCGGCGGTCCGGCTCGGCCCCGGCGACGACGCCGCGGTGGTGGCCGCGCCCGACCGCAGGGTGGTGGCGAGCACCGACATCCTCGTGGAGGGCCGGCACTTCCGCCGGGACTGGTCCACGGCGTACGACGTCGGGCGCAAGGCAGCCGCGCAGAACCTCGCGGACATCGCCGCGATGGGAGCCGTGCCGACCGCGCTGCTGCTCGGTCTCGTCGTCCCGGCCGAACTGCCCGCCGCCTGGGCCACGGAGCTGATGGACGGCCTGCGCGACGAGTGCCAGGTCGCGGGGGCGGCCGTGGTCGGGGGAGATGTCGTGGGCGGTGACACGATCATGGTCTCGATCACCGCGCTCGGTGATCTGCGCAACCACGAGCCCGTCACCCGGGGCGGCGCCCAGCCCGGCGATGTGGTCGCCGTCACCGGCTGGCTCGGCTGGTCCGCGGCCGGGCACGCGGTGCTCTCCCGCGGCTTCCGCTCGCCGCGCGCGTTCGTCGAGGCGCATCGGCGTCCCGAGCCGCCGTACCACGCGGGGCCGGCCGCCGCAGGGCTCGGCGCGACCGCGATGTGCGACGTCAGTGACGGGCTCATCGCGGACCTCGGGCACATCGCGGAGGCGAGCAAGGTACGGATCGACATCCGCTCCGGCGCCATCGACATCCCGTCCCAGATGAACGACATCGGGCAGGCCGTGGGCGTCGACCCGGTGCAGTGGGTGCTCACGGGCGGGGAGGACCACGCGATCGTGGCGACCTTCCCGCCGGATGTGAAGCTGCCGGCGCGCTGGAAGGTGATCGGCGAGGTGCTCAACCCGTCGGCGCTGCCCCAGGTGACGGTCGACGGGGCGCCGTGGACCAGCAAGGGGGGCTGGGATCACTTCGGGGACATCGAGTCGTAGGACGTCCCTGGTGTGGGCGGGGGCGCCGTGGGTGGCGGCGTCCCCGGGTCTGAGGCTTGTGGGCGGGGACAGCAAAAAGCCGGCCCACGGTGTCGTGGACCGGCTCTGTGCAGCGGAACCAGCGGTGGCCGCGCGCTGAACGTCAGCGCGAGACCTTGCCGGCCTTGATGCACGAGGTGCAAGCGTTCACGCGCTTCGGCGTCCCGCCCACCACGGTACGCACACGCTGGATGTTCGGGTTCCAGCGACGAGGCGTACGGCGGTGCGAGTGCGAGATGTTGTTGCCGAAGCCCGGCCCCTTGCCGCAGACGTCGCAGTTGGCAGCCACGGGTCACTCCAAAGACTTCAGATGCACTTACGGTTGATCCCGGCATGCCGGGATCAAGATCACAGGATCTGAGTGGCGTTGCCAGGGGGAAGGCCCGGTCAGGAGATCGGGCAACTGGAGCAGCATACAAGGCTGCGTCCGTAGAACGAAACTACCATGGTCGCGCCGGGCCTCGCTCCCGCCCCTGACGCCGCTGCCACCAGGCCTTTCGCGGGGTTGCGCGCTCGGCCCTCTTCCGGCGCGGGCCGGTGCTGGGTCTACGCTGCCTGACACGTCCAGCAGTTCGAGGAGGCGCAGGTGGCGCAGGTGCCGCAGCCATTGGATGCTCTCGCGGTGCGCACCTGGTGCACACTCGCGCTCCAGGCGCTGGGGCGGGCTCGCGAGGAGATCGACGCGATCAACGTCTACCCCGTGGCGGACGGCGACACCGGCACCAACCTCTATCTGACCCTGGAGTCGGCCGCCGCGGCCGTCGAGGCGGTCTTCGCCGGGTACGAGACGGGCGCCGCGGCCGACGCGCCGCGCCCGACGCTCGCCGACACGATCCAGGCCATGGCGCACGGCGCGCTCATCGGGGCGCGCGGGAACTCCGGAACGATCCTCGCCCAGTTGCTGCGCGGCATGGCCGAGGTGCTCGCCGCCGACGACGGGAGCGCGCGCGATGACGCGCGGATGCTGCGGCTCGCCCTGCGGCAGGCGGCCGACTCCGCGCGACAGGCCGTCGCGCACCCCGTGGAGGGCACCGTCCTCAGCGTCGCCTCGGCCGCCGCCGACGCGCTCACCGGCGCCGAGGGCGACTGCGGCGACGTGGCGCGAGCGGCGTACGAGGGGGCACGGGCGGCCCTGATGGCGACCCCCGGTCAGCTCGCGGCCCTGAAGCGGGCCGGTGTGGTCGACGCCGGGGGCCGGGGGCTGGTGGAGGTCCTCGCGGCACTGGTGGAGACGCTCACGGGGGAGGCGCCGAGGCCGCCGCAGGGCACCCACGCGCGCGTGGAGAGCGCCCCGCCGACCGCCTCCCTCGAGCGCGCGGACGCCCGCACGGACACCTGTGAGGACCTCTGCGCGGACGAGAGCGGCCCCGCGTACGAGGTGATCTACCTCCTGGAGGCCGACGACGCGGCGGTGGCCCGGCTGCGCGAGCGGCTCGACGCGCTCGGGGACTCGCTCGTCGTGGTCGGCGGGGACGGCCTGTGGAACGTCCATGTGCACGTCGACGACGCGGGTGCCGCCGTGGAGGCGGGCGTCGAGGCCGGGCGGCCGTACCGGATCCGGATCACCCACTTCGCCGCCGGGGACGTGCACACCGGGGGCGCCGGACGCCCGCCGCGCGAGCGCGCTCAGCGCGCCGTGGTCGCGGTGGTGCCGGGGGAGGGGCTGGCCGCGCTGTACGAGGAGGCCGGGGCGACCACCGTGCTCGCGCGGGCCGGGGAGCCGCCCGCCAGCGGGGAGTTGGTGGCGGCGCTGCGGCGCGCGCACGCGCGCGAGGTGGTGCTGCTGCCGAACGACGCGGACCTGCGCCACACCGCGGCGGCCGCGGCTGAGCAGGCGCGCGCGGAGGGCGTCCGCGTGGCACTGATCCCGACCCGGTCCGCGGTGCAGGGCATCGCGGCGCTGGCCGTGCACGAACCGGAACGGCGCTTCGACGAGGACGTGGTGGCCATGACGTCGGCGGCGGGCGCGACGCGGTACGCCGAGGTCACGATCGCCGAACGGCAGGCCTGGACCATGGCCGGCATCTGTCAGGCCGGTGACGTCCTCGGCCTGGTCGACGGCGATGTCGCGGTCATCGGCTCGGACATCACGGCGACGGCCGAGACCGTGCTCGACCGCATGCTCGCGGCGGGCGGCGAGATGGTCACCCTGGTGCTCGGCGACGAGGCGCCCGCGTCCGTGGCGGCGCATCTGGAGGCCCGGGTGCGCGAGACGTACCTGGCGGTCGACACCGTGGTCTACGACGGCGGCCGACAGGGGCCGCCGCTGCTCATCGGCGTGGAGTGACAACGCCTTTGACCTGCGGGTTCGCGGGGCGTCTACGGCATTGTCGGTGCCGTGGTGTGCAATGGATCTCGTGCCCGCACTGGAAGAACCACTGAAGAAGGTGCTCGGCCCCGCCACCGCGAAGGTGATGGCCGAGCACCTCGGCCTGCACACCGTCGGGGACCTGCTCCACCACTACCCCCGCAGATACGAGGAGCGCGGGCAGCTCACGCACCTCGCCGATCTGCCCATGGACGAGCACGTCACGGTGGTGGCCCAGGTCGCCGACGCCCGCCTGCACACCTTCGCCTCCGCCAAGGCCCCGCGCGGCAAGGGCCAGCGGCTGGAGGTCACCATCACCGACGGCAGCGGCCGTCTCCAGCTCGTCTTCTTCGGCAACGGCGTGCACAAGCCGCACAAGGAGCTGCTGCCGGGCACCCGCGCGCTCTTCGCGGGCAAGGTCTCCGTCTTCAACCGCAGACTCCAACTCGCCCACCCCGCCTATGAGTTGCTGCGCGGCGACGATGTGACGGAGACGGTGGACAGTTGGGCGGGCGCCCTGATCCCGCTCTACCCGGCCACGGCCAAGCTGGAGTCCTGGAAGATCGCCAAGGCGGTGCAGACCGTGCTGCCGAGCGCCCAGGAGGCGATCGACCCGCTGCCGGACTCCCTCCGTGAGGGCAGGGGCCTGCTCTCCCTGCCCGAAGCCCTCCTGAAGATCCACCGCCCGCACACCAAGGCGGACATCACCGAAGCCCGCTCCCGGCTCAAGTGGGACGAGGCGTTCGTCCTCCAGGTCGCCCTCGCCCGCCGCCGCCATGCCGACGCCGGACTCCCGGCGGTGCCCCGAGTCCCCCGCCCCGACGGCCTGTTGACGGCCTTCGACGCCCGCCTCCCCTTCACCCTCACCGAGGGCCAGCGGAAGGTCTCCCGGGAGATCTTCGACGACCTGGCCACCGAGCATCCGATGCATCGGCTGTTGCAGGGCGAGGTCGGTTCCGGCAAGACGATGGTCGCCCTGCGGGCCATGCTCGCGGTGGTGGACGCGGGCGGGCAGGCCGCCATGCTCGCCCCCACCGAGGTGCTCGCCCAGCAGCACCACCGGTCGATCGTGGAGATGATGGGCGAGCTGGCCGAAGGAGGGATGCTCGGCGGTGCCGAGCACGGCACCAAGGTCGTGCTGCTCACCGGCTCCATGGGCGCGGCGGCGCGACGGCAGGCGCTGCTCGACCTCGTCACCGCGGAGGCGGGCATCGTCATCGGCACACACGCGCTGATCGAGGACAAGGTCCAGTTCCATGACCTCGGGCTGGTCGTGGTGGACGAGCAGCACCGCTTCGGGGTGGAGCAGCGGGACGCGCTGCGCGGCAAGGGCAAGCAGCCGCCCCATCTGCTCGTCATGACGGCCACCCCCATTCCGCGCACGGTCGCCATGACCGTCTTCGGCGACCTGGAGACCTCCGTCCTCGACCAGCTCCCGGCCGGGCGGTCGCCGATCGCCAGCCATGTGGTGCCCGCCGCGGACAAGCCGCACTTCCTGACCCGCGCCTGGGAGCGGGTGCGCGAGGAAGTGGCGAACGGCCACCAGGCGTACGTCGTCTGTCCGCGCATCGGGGACGAGGAGGAGGGGGCGAAGAAGAAGTCCCCCGAGGACGAGGCCGAGAAGCGTCCGCCGCTCGCCGTGCTCGACGTGGCCGACCGGCTCGCCAAGGGCCCCCTGCTAGGGCTCGGGGTCGAGGTACTGCACGGGCGGATGCAGCCGGACGACAAGGACGCGGTGATGCGCCGCTTCGCCGCCGGTGAGACGGACGTCCTGGTCGCGACGACGGTCATCGAGGTCGGCGTCAACGTCCCCAACGCCACGGCGATGGTGATCATGGACGCCGACCGCTTCGGGGTCTCGCAACTCCACCAGTTGCGCGGCCGGGTCGGCCGTGGCTCGGCGCCCGGACTCTGCCTCCTGGTCACGGAGATGCCCGAGGCGAGCGCGGCCCGCCAGCGCCTGGGCGCCGTGGCGTCCACGCTCGACGGCTTCGAGCTGTCCCGGATCGACCTGGAGCAGCGCCGTGAGGGCGACGTCCTCGGCCAGGCCCAGTCCGGCGCCCGCTCCTCGCTGCGCATGCTCGCGGTCATCGAGGACGAGGAGATCATCGCCGAGGCCCGGGAGGAGGCCACCGCGGTGGTCGCCGCCGACCCGGACCTGGACCGTCTCCCCGGCCTGCGCACGGCCCTCGAAGCCCTTCTGGACGAGGAACGGGAGCAGTACCTGGACAAGGGGTGAGCGGCGGCCCCCGCGGACCGTCACGAGGGCAGGTGCGCTCCCCGGTGCGTTCGGCTGAGAGACTGGAGGCGTCACCGCACCCGCACACCGACAAGGACCGAAGAGATGACCCGCGTGATCGCCGGCCGGGCCGGCGGACGCCGTCTGGCCGTCCCGCCCGGGAACGGCACCCGTCCCACCTCCGACCGCGCGCGCGAGGGCCTCTTCTCCACCTGGCAGTCCCTCCTCGGCGGCCCGCTCGACGGTGAGCGGGTCCTCGACCTGTACGCGGGCTCGGGCGCCGTCGGCCTGGAGGCGCTGTCCCGCGGCGCGGGGCACACCCTCCTGGTCGAGGCCGACGCCCGCGCCGCCCGTACGGTCCGCGAGAACGTCAAGGCGATCGGCCTGCCCGGCGCCGAGGTCAGAGCGGGCAGAGCGGAGCAGATCGTCCAGACGCCGGCCCCGGCGCAGCCGTACGACATCGTCTTCCTGGACCCGCCGTACGCGGTCTCCGACGGCGATCTCCGCGAGATTCTGCTCACACTCCGCACCGGGGGCTGGCTTGCGGCCGAAGCCCTCGTCACCGTGGAGCGCAGCACCAGAGGCGGGGAGTTCCAGTGGCCCGACGGCTTCGAAGCCCTCCGGGCCCGTCGCTACGGTGAGGGGACGTTTTGGTACGGTCGCGCCGCCTCTACGTGCGAAGACGCACGATGACCGGACCGGAGAGCGAGGGATCTCAAGTGCGCCGCGCCGTCTGTCCCGGGTCGTACGACCCGATCACCAACGGACATCTCGACATCATCGCCCGCGCTTCGAAGCTGTACGACGAGGTGTTCGTCGCGGTGATGATCAACAAGTCCAAGAAGGGCCTGTTCGAGGTCGACGAGCGGATCGACCTGATCCGCCAGGTCACCGCCGAGTTCGGGAACGTCGAGGTGGAGGCCTACCACGGCCTGCTGGTCGACTACTGCAAGCAGCGTGACGTCCCCGCCATCGTCAAGGGCCTGCGCGCCGTCAGCGACTTCGACTACGAGTTGCAGATGGCGCAGATGAACAACGGCCTCTCCGGGGTGGAGACCCTCTTCGTCCCCACCAACCCCACCTACAGCTTCCTGTCCTCCTCACTGGTGAAGGAGGTCGCGGCCTGGGGCGGCGATGTTTCCCACCTGGTGCCGCCGGTGGTCCTGGACGCCCTCAACAGGCGCTTCGCGAAAGGCTGATGGGGCCCGCGCCCGGCCCCCTCGGAGCTGACGGACCGTCACCCGGTGTCGGGCGGGGCGGGAGTGGTCGTACAGTCGACCCGACCGTCTCCAACCCGGCTGTAGAGAGTGGCGAGCACACGGTGGACGTGCAGAAGAAGCTCGACGAGATCGTCGCGATGGTTTCCAGCGCCCGAGCCATGCCCATGTCGGCCTCGTGCGTGATCAACCGCGCCGAACTGCTCTCGAAGCTCGAGGAGGTGCGCGCGGCGCTGCCCGACTCCCTGGCCCAGGCCCGGGAGTTGATCGGCGACCGTGAGCAGATGGTCGAGCGGGCCCGCCAGGAGGCCGAGCGGATCATCGAGGGCGCCCACGCCGAGCGCGGCTCCCTGATCTCCGACACGGAGGTCGCCCGCCGCTCCCAGGGCGAGGCCGACCGCATCCTGACCGAGGCCCGCCAGGAGGCCGAGGAGGTCCGCGCGGAGGCGGACGAGTACGTCGACTCCAAGCTCGCCAACTTCGAGGTCGTCCTCACCAAGACGCTCGGCTCGGTCGGCCGTGGCCGCGAGAAGCTCCTCGGCACCGGTCCCGGCCTCGACGAGCAGGGCCAGGAGGACGCGGACGCCCCCGAGCGCAGCCATGACCCCGAGACCCTGCGCCGTGACGCCGACACGTATGTGGACGCCAAGCTCGGCGCCTTCGAGGCCGTGCTCGCCAAGACCCTGGAGGCCGTCGGCAAGGGCCGCCAGAAGCTCCATGGCCGTATCGCCACCGACGACCTCGGCGCCCTCGCCGACGACCTGACGACCGTCCAGCACTCCAGCGACGCCGACTACCTCGCCGACCTCGCGGCCCTCTCCGACACCCCGGCCCAGCCCCAGACCGCCCCGGCCCAGCCGAGCAGGCCCGCCGAGCCAGCCTACGCGCAGGCCCAGGACCCGTACGGCTACCAGCAGAGCGACCCCTACGGGTACCAGCAGTCGTACGCCCAGCAGGACGCGTACGGCTACCAGCAGGCCGATCCCTACGCCGCCTATCCGCAGACGCAGCCGTACGACCAGCAGACCTCGTACGGCCAGGGACAGGTCCAGGGGCAGGGCCAGACCGGCCAGACCCAGCAGGGGTACGGCAAGGACAACGTCCTGGACGAGACCAGCCTCTTCGACACCAGCATGATCAGTGCCGAGCAGTTGCGGGAGTACGAACAGGGACGCGGCGGTCACTGAGCGTTCCGGACGCGCGAGGTCCCGGCCCCTGGACGGACCGGATTGGGCCGAGAGCGAAAGGTCCAGTATCCTGGCTCTTCGGTCGCACGTACCCATAGCGATCAGCGCTGCCCGGAACACCACGGGACGGCGTCTCTCCCCGAGCTTCGAAGACCGAAAGCAGGAATGGCCCTGAACGCCCACCTCGACCACCGCAACCCCTTCGTGTTCGACACGCACGAGCTGGGTCGGCGTCCTGGTGCGCTACAGCGCCTGAACCGCACGGTCGACGCCCCGAAGGACTTCGGTGTCCAAGGAGTCGTCGGGGTGCCCGAGGGCGCCCCGGTGGAGCTCGAACTCCGACTCGAGTCGGTCATGGAGGGGGTACTCGTCACGGGTACCGCCCGTGCATCGGCCGAGGGGGAGTGCGTAAGGTGTCTGGAGCCGCTGGAGCTGGAGCTCGACGCGGACTTCCAGGAGATGTTCTCGTACCCTGACGCCGACGACCGGGGCCGTCCTGTGACGGAACCCGGCGACGACGACGAGGACGACGAGGACAGATTCTTCCTCGAGGACGGCCTGTTCGACCTCGAACCTCTGCTGCGCGATGCGGTGGTGCTCGCACTGCCGATGCAGCCGGTGTGCCGGGAGGACTGCCCGGGTCTGTGCCCCGAGTGCGGGGTACGACTCGCAGACGACCCGGACCACCACCATGACGCCGTCGACATCCGTTGGGCGGCACTGCAGGGACTCGCAGGTTCACTCGAACCCGGCGAGAAGGACGAGAAGAGCGGCGCCGAAGCGGGCGTCGACGAGAAGCAGGAGAAGTAGCCGTGGCTGTTCCGAAGCGGAAGATGTCGCGCAGCAACACGCGCCACCGCCGGTCGCAGTGGAAGGCTGCGGTCCCCACCCTGGTTGCGTGCGAGCGCTGCCACGAGCCCAAGCAGCAGCACATTGCGTGCCCCTCGTGCGGCACCTACAACAAGCGTCAGGTCCTCGAGGTCTGAGCGGCTGGTGACAGGTCTGATGTCTGACGCCAAAAGCAGTCCCCGTCGCAACGGGGGTGCGGCGGACAACACGGCCTCGTCCCACACGCTTCTGGAAGGGCGGCTCGGCTACAAGGTCGAGTCCGCCCTTCTGGTGCGTGCGCTGACCCATCGCTCTTACGCATACGAGAACGGCGGTCTGCCGACGAACGAGCGGCTGGAGTTCCTCGGGGACTCCGTGCTCGGCCTCGTCGTCACGGACACGCTGTATCGCACCCACCCCGACCTGCCCGAAGGCCAACTGGCCAAGTTGCGGGCCGCGGTGGTCAACTCGCGTGCGCTGGCCGGGGTGAGCCGTGGGCTCGACCTCGGCTCCTTCATCCGGCTCGGCCGGGGCGAAGAGGGCACGGGCGGCCGGGACAAGGCCTCCATCCTCGCCGACACCCTTGAAGCGGTGATCGGTGCTGTCTACCTCGATCAAGGTCTCGACGCGGCGGGCGAGTTGGTGCACCGTCTCTTCGACCCGTTGATCGAGAAGTCCTCGAATCTCGGGGCCGGCCTGGACTGGAAGACCAGTCTCCAGGAGCTGACCGCGACCGAAGGACTCGGCGTGCCCGAGTACCTGGTCACGGAGACCGGACCGGACCACGAGAAGACCTTTACTGCTGCCGCCCGCGTCGGAGGCGTCTCGTACGGCACCGGTACCGGCCGCAGCAAGAAGGAGGCGGAGCAGCAGGCCGCGGAGTCGGCCTGGCGCTCCATCCACGCCGCCGCGGACGAGCGCGCGAAGCAGGCCGAGGCGGAGTCCTCGACCTCGACGAGCGACCCGGCCACGGCCTGAATCCTTCACTTCGGACCCCGCCCCGGCGATCACGCCGGTGCGGGGTCCGTCGTATGAGGCGCATGAGGCTCATGGGGTGCATGGGGCGCATGGGGCGCATGAGATGAGCGGACCGGGGCCGCCGTCGGAGAGGTACTCTGCGCTCGTCGGCCCCGTTCACCCTTCCGGAGGATTCCGTGCCCGAGTTGCCCGAGGTCGAGGTCGTACGACGCGGCCTGGAACGCTGGGTCACCCACCGCACCGTCGCCGATGTCGAGGTGCTCCACCCGCGCGCCGTCCGCCGGCACACCGCGGGCGCCGACGACTTCGCGCACCGGCTGAAGGCCGAACGCCTCGGCACCCCGAGCCGACGCGGCAAGTACCTCTGGATCCCGGTCGACACCACCGGTACGGCGATCCTGGCCCACCTCGGCATGAGCGGCCAACTCCTCGTCCAGCCGCACGACGCCCCCGACGAGAAGCATCTGCGCGTCCGCGTCCGCTTCGACGACGCCCAGGGCACCGAACTCCGCTTCGTCGACCAGCGCACCTTCGGCGGTCTCTCGCTGCACGACACCGACCCCGAAGGACTGCCCGACGCCATCGCGCACATCGCCCGCGACCCGCTCGACCCGTCCTTCGACGACGACGCCTTCCACCAGGCACTGCGCCGCAAGCGCACGACCGTCAAACGGGCCCTGCTCGACCAGTCGTTGATCAGCGGCGTCGGCAACATCTACGCGGACGAGGCCCTGTGGCGCGCCCGCGTCCACTACGAGCGCCCGACCGCGCAGTTCACCCGCCCGCGTACGGCCGAACTCCTCGGCCACGTACGGGAGGTGATGCAGGCCGCGCTCGCCGTCGGCGGCACCAGCTTCGACAGCCTCTACGTCAACGTGAACGGCGAATCGGGCTACTTCGACCGGTCGCTGGACGCGTACGGCCGCGAGGGACTGCCCTGCCGCCGCTGTGGCACGCCGGTGCGCCGCCGCTCGTGGATGAACCGGTCCAGCTACTTCTGCCCGAAGTGCCAGCGGGCGCCACGGGTCACGTCGTAAGTGCCCGCGGCGCCCGCCGCCGTCCGTCAGTGCGTGTACGTCAGTAACCGAAGTCCTGTGTCCACCAGGGGCCACCGCTGCCGTGGTGCACGCCGACGCCCAGCGTCTTGAAGTCGCAGTTGAGGATGTTCGCCCGGTGGCCGGGGCTGTGCATCCACGCGTCCATCACGGCCTGGGCGTTCGCCTGGCCGCGGGCTATGTTCTCGCCGCCGAGGCCGGTGATGCCGCGGGCCTTCGCACGGTCCCAGGGGTCGTTGCCGCTGGGGTCGGTGTGGTCGAAGAAGTTCCGCGCGGCCATGTCCTCGCTGAACGCCTGCGCGAGCCCGCTCAGGGCGCTGTTCGCGGTCACCGGACTGCAGCCCACCTTGGCCCGCTCCTGATTGACCAGCGCGATCACCTGGGCCTCGACCGAGGAGGAGGCCGCTGTCCGCTGGCGCGGGACGCTCGTCGGCTTCGTCGCGGCGGGCCGCGCGGCCACGGTGGTGGCCGGTGCCTTCGAGGCCACCCGGGACGGGGTGGGCGAGGGCTTGTGCGTCGGCTTCTTCGGCGCGGCCGAGGCGGAGGCCGGAGCCGACGCCGATGCCGAGGCCGACGGGGTCGCGGTCGGTGTGTCCTTACGGTCGGAGTGGCGGCTGGCGGTCGTGGACGCTCGCTCGCTCGCGGTGTCGCTCGTGCCGCCCTGTGCGCTCGGGCCGGTCTCGCCCTCGGCCTGTGCGTCACTGCCGGAATCGCCGCTCACCGTGACATGCCCGCCGCCGGGCAGCACCCCCGTGGCGACGGCCACCGTTCCGAGTGCGACGGCCGCTGAGACACCCAGCAGGCCCGTGCGCATCGATACGGGGACCTTCCTTCTACGGTGCGAGCGATCCGTGCGCGGCTCGTCCTCCATTGCACCGGCGGAACGTCGGTGACTTCCCATCTGCTGGCCTTCCTGCCTGGTCTCGCGGTCAGCGCCAATCACTCGATCGAGTGATTCCCCCTATGAGATGTACGGGTCGGGACGGTACCGCATGACGACAGGGGGTGATGTGCTCGCAGTCGCAACGGCCGGTTAGCGTGCACCCATGAACGACGATGCACGGCTCGTCGCGTGGGTACGCGGACGTGTTCAAGGCGTGGGATTTCGCTGGTTCACACGGGCCAAGGCGCTGGAGATCGGCGGCCTGTGTGGTTTCGCTCTCAACTTGGACGACGGGCGTGTCCAGGTGGTCGCCGAGGGTCCCCGGAAGGGGTGCGAGGGGCTGCTGGAGTGGCTCCAGGGCGACGACACACCCGGGCGGGTGGACGGCGTCACTGAGATTTGGGACACGCCTCGCGGTGGCTACGACGGGTTCGCGGTCCGCTGAGCCGGGGCCGCGAGATCGCGCCGCGGTGCCCGGAGCGGTGCCCGCCGGGAGGGAAAACGCCCTGGTGGTTGCCAAGGACGACGGGTCGTGGGAGGCTCCGCAGGAACGATTGATCTCCACGCCCGCAAGGGCCCGCAGGAGTCGGAGCGCCGCCCGTCACAGGCCGCGCACCCCCGGGCCGTACGTCGGTACAGCGTGTGATCGTGTTGACCGTCAAACTTTTTGGTGAGACGCTGAAAGCCCCGCGCACCTTAGCTGTTTGGCATGTGAGAACGGCAAGAACCCCAAGAGTGCCAAGCACCGCGGGTGCGAATCCCTCACGACCCACACCGCTTCGGTCGGTCACTCAGTGTGGAGGACCATCCATCATGGCAAAGGCGCTTCTCGGTTACGTCGGCGGCTCCGACCCGCGACTCCTCGCCGAGATGCGACGGCTGCAGCAGCGCGTCCAGGAACTCGAATCCGAACTCGTACGGATCCAGGCGGAGAACGACGCGCTGACGGCTGCCGCTTCTCACGACAGGATCATGGAGAGCATCGACGCACACCAGGCGGAGCCTGCGCTCACCTGATCACTGCATCGCTCCACGACAACAGCACACGCAGTGGTCGGGTTGCCCGTATCGACCGCTCAGTTGTCAGAGTTGCAAGGGACGCCCCGGCGTCCCTTTTCCTTTCCCCCCGCGCCCCCTCCCCGTCACCGAAGGGTGTGCCCTGCGCGTTCACGGGTGAAACCGCGGGGCAGCCGGGGTTCGCAGTGTGAGACAGCGGCGGCCGGTAGAGTCCAGCGGCGTGCACCTCAAGGCCCTGACCCTCCGCGGCTTCAAGTCGTTCGCCTCCGCGACCACCCTCCGGTTCGAGCCTGGGATCACCTGCGTCGTGGGGCCGAACGGCTCGGGCAAGTCCAATGTCGTGGACGCGCTGAGCTGGGTCATGGGCGAGCAGGGGGCCAAGTCGCTGCGCGGCGGCAAGATGGAGGACGTCATCTTCGCCGGCACCACCGGGCGCCCGCCGCTCGGCCGCGCCGAGGTGTCCCTGACCATCGACAACAGCGACGGCGCGCTGCCCATCGAGTACGCCGAGGTCACCCTCACGCGGATCATGTTCCGCAACGGCGGCAGCGAGTACCAGATCAACGGCGACACCTGCCGCCTCCTCGACTTCCAGGAACTCCTCTCCGACTCCGGCATCGGCCGCGAGATGCATGTGATCGTCGGCCAGGGGCAGCTCGACTCCGTCCTGCACGCCGACCCCATGGGCCGCCGCGCCTTCATCGAAGAGGCCGCGGGCGTACTGAAACACCGCAAGCGCAAAGAGAAGGCGCTGCGCAAGCTCGACGCCATGCGGGCCAACCTCGCCCGCGTCCAGGACCTGACCGACGAACTGCGCCGCCAGCTCAAGCCGCTGGGACGGCAGGCGGCGGTCGCGCGCCGGGCGGCGGTCATTCAGGCCGACCTCCGCGACGCCCGGCTGCGCCTGCTCGCCGACGACCTGGTCCGGCTGAGGGAGGCGCTGCGGGCCGAGATCGCGGACGAGGCCGCGCTCAAGGAGCGCAAGGAGGCCGCAGAGAACGAGCTGAGGAAGGCGCTGCGGCGCGAGACGCTCCTGGAGGACGAGGTACGGCACCTGACGCCGCGTCTCCAGCGGGCCCAGCAGACCTGGTACGAGCTGTCGCGGCTCGCCGAGCGGGTGCGCGGCACGGTCTCGCTGGCCGACGCGCGCGTGCAGAGCGCCACCTCCGCGCCCCCGGAGGAACGACGCGGACGCGACCCGGAGGACCTGGAGCGCGAGGCCGCCCGCGTCCGCGAGCAGGAGGCCGAACTGAAGGCCGCGCTGGAAGCGGCCGAGCGCGCGTTGGAGGACACCGTCGCGCACCGGGCGGAGCTGGAGCGCGAACTGGCCCACGAGGAGCGGCGGTTGAAGGACGCGGCCCGCGCCATCGCCGACCGCCGCGAGGGCCTGGCCCGGCTGACCGGGCAGGTGGGCGCCGCCCGCTCCCGCGCCGCCGCGGCCCAGGCCGAGATCGACCGGCTTGCCGCCGCCCGGGACGAGGCGCGGGAACGCGCCGTCGCCGCGCAGGAGGAGTACGAGGCGCTCAAGGCCGAGGTCGACGGGCTGGACGCGGGCGACGCGGACCTCACCGAACAGCATGAGGCGGCGAAGCGGGCCCTGGCCGAGGCCGAGGCGGCCCTGTCGGCGGCCCGCGAGGCGGCCACCACGGCCGAGCGCCGACGCGCGGCGGTCGCCGCCCGGCACGAGACCCTCGCGCTGGGGCTGCGCCGCAAGGACGGCACGGGCGTGCTGCTGGGCGCGACGGACGCGCTCTCCGGACTCCTCGGCCCGGCGGCCGAACTGCTCTCGTTGGCCCCCGGCCACGAGGTCGCGCTGGCAGCGGCCTTCGGCGCCGCCGCGGACGCCGTCGCCGTGACCGGCCCGTCCGCGGCGGCCGACGCGATCCGGTTGCTGCGCAAACAGGACGCGGGGCGCGCGGCCCTGCTGCTGGCGGGGTCGCCGGACGCGGACCCCATGGCGGACATGGCGCATCCGTACGCGTCCGACCTCGTCCGCGGTCCCGAGGAGCTGATGCCCGCCGTCCGGCGGCTGCTGCGCGGCGTCGTCGTGGTCGCCACCCTCGAGGACGCCGAGGAACTCGTGGCCGCGCGACCCGAGTTGACCGCCGTCACCGCCGAGGGCGATCTCCTCGGGGCGCACTTCGCGCACGGCGGGTCCGCCGGGGCGCCGAGCCTGCTCGAAGTACAGGCCTCCGTCGACGAGGCCGCCGCCGAGCTGCGGCAGCTCGCCGTGCGCTGCGAGGAACTGGCGGACGCCCAGCGGCTCGCGGGGGAGCGTCGTACGGAGTGCGGCGCGCGCGTCGAGGAGCTGGGGGAGCGGCGGCGGGCGGCCGAGCGCGAGAAGTCCGCGGTCGCCCAGCAGCTCGGGCGGCTCGCGGGGCAGGCGCGCGGCGCCGCCGGGGAGGCCGAGCGCTCCACCGCCGCCGCGGCCCGCGCCCAGGAGGCCCTGGACCAGGCGCTCGCGGACGTCGAGGAGCTGGCCGAGCGACTCGCCGTCGCCGAGGAGATGCCGGTCGAGGAGGAGCCCGACACCTCCGGCCGCGACCGGCTCGCCGCCGACGGGGCGAACGCGCGCCAGACCGAGATGGAGGCCCGGCTCCAGGTCCGTACCCATGAGGAACGGGTCAAGGGGCTGGCCGGACGCGCGGACGCGCTGGACCGGGCCGCCCGCGCCGAACGCGACGCACGCGCGCGTGCCGAGCAGCGGCGGGCCCGGCTGCGGCACGAGGCCGCCGTCGCCGCCGCGGTCGCCTCCGGCGCCCGGCAGCTCCTCGCCCATGTCGAGGTGTCCCTGCGCCGCGCGGACGAGGAGCGCAGTGCGGCCGAGGCCGCCAAGGCGCTGCGCGAACAGGAACTCGCCGCCGCCCGCGCCGAGGGCCGCGAGGTCAAGGCCGAGCTGGACAAGCTCACGGACTCGGTCCACCGCGGCGAGGTGCTCGGCGCCGAGAAGCGGCTGCGCATCGAGCAACTGGAGGCCAAGGCGCTGGAGGAGCTGGGGGTCGAACCGGCGGGACTGGTCGCCGAGTACGGCCCGGACCAGCCGGTGCCGCCCTCGCCGCCCGCCGAGGGCGAGGAGCTGCCCGAGGACCCCGCGCACCCGCGCAACCAGCCCCGGCCCTTCGACCGCGCCGAGCAGGAGAAGCGGCTCGCGGCGGCCGAGCGGGCCCACCAGAAGCTCGGCAAGGTCAACCCGCTCGCCCTGGAGGAGTTCGCGGCGCTGGAGGAACGCCACAAGTTCCTCAGCGAGCAGCTCGAGGACCTGAAGAAGACGCGCACCGACCTGCTCCAGGTGGTCAAGGAGGTCGACGAGCGCGTCGAGCAGGTCTTCACCGAGGCCTACCGGGACACGGCGCGCGAGTTCGAGGGCGTCTTCGGCCGGCTGTTCCCCGGCGGCGAGGGACGGCTCGTGCTGACCGACCCCGACGACATGCTCACCACGGGCGTGGACGTCGAGGCACGTCCGCCGGGCAAGAAGGTCAAGCGGCTCTCCCTGCTCTCCGGCGGGGAGCGGTCGCTGACCGCCGTCGCCCTGCTCGTGTCGATCTTCAAGGCGCGCCCCAGCCCGTTCTACGTCATGGACGAGGTCGAGGCGGCGCTGGACGACACCAACCTCCAGCGGCTGATCCGGATCATGCAGGAACTCCAGGAGGCCTCGCAGCTCATCGTGATCACGCACCAGAAGCGCACGATGGAGGTCGCCGACGCGCTCTACGGCGTCTCCATGCAGGGCGACGGCGTGTCGAAGGTCATCAGCCAGCGACTTCGCTGAGCGGACGACGTACGACGATCCGCCGAGCGGGCCGACCCACCAGTACGACGATGCGCCGAGCGGGCCACGCGCGACGGACGGAGCCGCGCGTACAACGAACGGCCGAGCGGCGCCTCACGCCATACTTGAGGCGTTATGGAAATTGTCATCCTTGCTGTAGTCATCGCCGTGGTGGTGATCGGCGCGGTCAGCGGGCTCATCGTCGGCACCCGCCGCAGGCGGCAGTTGCCTCCGGCCCCGCCCGCACCGCCCGACATCACCGCCCCTCCGGCCGAACCGCATGTCGGCGACGAGGCCGAGACCCCGCGCGACGAGGAACGCCGGACGATCGAGGAGGTGGACCTCCCCGACGGCTCCACCGTGGTCGTCGAGGAGCCGCCCGGCGTCGAAGCGCCGCCGATCGAGATCCCCGAGCCCACGGCCGGTCGCCTCGTCCGGCTGCGCGCCCGCCTCTCCCGCTCGCAGAACGCTCTCGGCAAGGGGCTGCTCACGCTCCTGTCGCGGGAGCACCTCGACGAGGACACCTGGGAGGAGATCGAGGACACGCTGCTCACCGCCGACGTCGGTGTGCGGCCCACCCAGGAACTGGTCGAGCGGCTGCGCGAGCGCGTCAAGGTGCTCGGCACCCGCACCCCCGACGAGCTGCGCGCCCTGCTGCGCGACGAACTGCTCCAGCTCATCGGCACCGACATGGACCGCACCGTCCACACCGAGCCCGAGACCAGCAAGCCGGGCATCGTGATGGTCGTCGGCGTCAACGGCACCGGCAAGACCACCACCACCGGCAAGCTCGCGCGCGTGCTCGTGGCCGACGGCCGCAGCGTCGTCCTGGGCGCCGCCGACACCTTCCGCGCCGCCGCCGCCGATCAGCTCCAGACCTGGGGCGAGCGGGTCGGCGCGTACACCGTGCGCGGGCCCGAGGCCGGCGACCCCGCCTCCGTCGCGTTCGACGCGGTCAAGGAGGGCAAGGAGATCGGCGCCGACGTCGTACTCATCGACACGGCGGGCCGTCTGCACACCAAGACCGGGCTCATGGACGAGCTGGGCAAGGTCAAGCGCGTCGTCGAGAAGCACGCCCCGCTGGACGAGGTGCTGCTCGTCCTCGACGCCACGACCGGGCAGAACGGCCTCATCCAGGCCCGTGTCTTCGCCGAGGTCGTCGACATCACCGGCATCGTCCTCACCAAGCTCGACGGCACGGCCAAGGGCGGCATCGTGATCGCGGTCCAGCGCGAGCTGGGCGTGCCGGTGAAGCTGGTCGGCCTCGGCGAGGGCGCCGACGACCTGGCCCCCTTCGAACCGGAAGCGTTCGTGGATGCGCTTATCGGCGACTGATCACACCCCTGGCGTACGGCGTACGCGACGAAGGGCCCCGCACCGCACGGTGCAGGGGCCCTTCGCTTGTGGGGCGCGGTTACGCGCGTGAGCGGTGGGCGACGTACGCCAGCGTGCCGATCAGCAGGCGTGCCGCCGGAGGTCTCGCCGCCGAGTCGGGGGCGGGGGCGCGCAGCCAGCGGACCGGGCCCCGGCCCGCGCGGTCGGACGGCGGGGCCGTGAGATAGCTGCCCGGCCCGAGGGCGTGCAGATCGAGGCGGGTGTCGTCCCACGCCATCCGGTACAGCAGGTCCGGCAGCTCGGCGGCGGAGCCCGGGGCGACGAAGAACTGCGCGCGTCCCTGCGGGGTGACCGTCACCGGACCGAGGGGCAGCCCCAGGCGCTCCAGCCGGACCAGGGCGTGCCGCCCGGCCTCCTCGGCGACCTCGATCACGTCGAACGCGCGGCCGACCGGCAGCATCACCGCCGCACCCGGGACCTTGGCCCAGGCCCCGGTCGCCTCCTCGAGCGTGGCGCCCGCGTGCACGACGGGCGTGGAGTCCAGCGGATGCGCTCCGGGCGCCGCGCAGTTCGTCGCGCCGCATGAGCACGCGCCCGCGTACGCCCTCGCGCCGGGGACCACGTCCCAGCCCCACAGGCCGCTGTACTCGGCCACGGCGATGCCCTCCGCCGCGCGGCCCCGGCGCCGCGTACCCTGCCGGATCTCGCGGATCCCCCGTGTGCCGCCGATGGTGAAACCCATGCCCCCTCCAACGGGCCCGCCGCGCGCGGGTTACGTAACGGAAAGCGCGACGTGGCCCTGTGGTTCCGTCCCGTGAAGGCCGCCGCGCTGTTCGCGCGGGCGCCTGTGGCGATTCCGGGTGGTGCGTGCGGTGACGCGCGCTGCTGAATGCACCGCCCCATCCACTCCGGTTGTCGTGTGTCAAGTGAATCGTGCTGAGGTCACTGTGGGTTCATTCGAAGGGGTGGCGAATGGTGGCGTTTCTGGAATCCCCATGGCTCAGCGCGTGATCTTAGGATTACGGTGAGTGCACGAGTCCTGGGGACGCGTGCATTCGTGGGTATGCCGGAGGCATGTCGGGGTCCCGTTCGACGGGTGAGAAGGGCCGGATCGGGGCCGTACTCACCGGCATGCTGGTAGGGCTTGGCGCACACGGCGCACAAGCGGTTTCAGGGATGGGGGCGTTCCAGTGAGCGGCAATGGCGGAAGCGGGACGAACGCTGACAAGCGCCCCAATGAGCTGCTTGGCTCGTGGTTCGTGCGCAGCGGCTGGTCCAAGGGCGAGTTGGCGCGCCAAGTGAACCGCAGGGCGCGGCAGTTAGGCGCCAGTCATATCTCCACGGACACCTCGCGGGTGCGTCGCTGGCTGGACGGCGAGAGCCCGCGCGAGCCGATCCCGAGGATCCTCTCGGAGCTGTTCTCGGAGCGCTTCGGCTGTGTGGTCGCCATCGAGGACCTCGGCCTGCGCACGGCCCATCAGTCACCCTCCGTGTCCGGGGTCGACCTTCCCTGGACGGGCCCCCAGACGGTCGCGCTGCTCAGTGAGTACTCCCGCAGCGATCTGATGCTGGCGCGCCGCGGCTTCCTCGGGGCCTCACTGGCCCTGTCCGCGGGCCCGTCCCTCATCGAGCCCATGCAGCGCTGGCTCGTGCCCGGACCCACCGCGCCGCGCAAGGAGGCCGAGCCCTCGTCCGCCTCGCGCCGCCCCGGCCGGCTCTCCAAGCCCGAGATGGATCTCCTGGAGACCACCATCGTGATGTTCCGGCAGTGGGACGCGCAGTGCGGCGGCGGTCTGCGCCGCAAGGCGGTCGTCGGCCAGCTCCATGAGGTGACCGACCTGCTCCAGGAGCCCCAGCCCGAGGACACCACCAGGCGTCTGTTCAAGGTCGCCGCCGAACTGGCCGCGCTGGCCGGGTGGATGAGCTACGACGTCGGACTGCAGCCCACCGCGCAGAAGTACTTCGTCCTCGCCCTCCACGCCGCCAAGGAGGCGGGCGACAAGCCCCTCGGCTCGTACATCCTCTCCAGCATGAGCCGCCAGATGATCCACCTCGGCCGCCCCGACGACGCCCTGGAACTCATCCATCTCGCCCAGTACGGCAGCCGGGACTGCGCGAGCCCGCGCACCCAGTCGATGCTGTACTCGCTGGAGGCACGCGCGTACGCGAACATGGGCCAGCCCAGCCGGTGCAAGCGCGCCGTACGCATGGCCGAGGACACCTTCGCCGACGCCGTCGAGTTCGACGAGCCCGAGCCCGACTGGATCCGCTTCTACTCCGAGGCCGAGCTGTACGCGGAGAACTCCCACTCCTTCCGCGACCTCGCCTATGTCGCGGGCCGCAGCCCCACCTACGCCTCGCTCGCCGAGCCCCTGATGCGCAGGGCCGTCGACCTCTTCGCGAAGGACGGGGTGCACCAGCGGTCGTACGCGCTCAACCTCATCGGCCTGTCCACCGTGCATCTGCTGCAACGCGAGCCGGAACAGAGCGTGGGGCCCGCCAAGAAGGCCATGGAGATCGCCAAGAAGGTGCGGTCCGAACGGGTGAACACCCGGATTCGGAAGACCGTCGACACGGCGGTGCGCGATTTCGGTGATCTCGCCGAGGTCGCCGAACTGACCGACCATCTCGCCACGCATCTCCCCGAGACCGCCGAGGCGGTCTGACCCGCGCGGGCCCCGGAATCCCGGCCCCCTGAACCCCGGCCGCGGCTGCCATCCCGAACTGTCCGACTCGGCTCCCCCACGCCAGGTCATCGGATGGCCGCCGCGGCCGGACCATCTGGCGGTCCCGTCTGTCCGGCGGATACAGCGGACCCATCAGTCCGGCGGATACAGCGGATACACCCGGCAATTCACCCCCGCGTAACACGTCCGGCGTCTTCGTCACCCCGGCGAAACACCGAGGGGCGTCCACCGAAACCGGGCCGCGTCACTCTCGTGGCACATTACCGGCCCGCAGCACGGCCGGACCCCCCATCGACGAGGAGACGCCGATGGCACCAGCCGTCACGCTCGCGGCGGACACCGCCAAGCTGTCGTCCGCCAACACGGGCTTCCTGCTCATCTGCTCCGCTCTGGTGATGCTCATGACCCCGGGCCTGGCCTTCTTCTACGGAGGCATGGTCCGGGTCAAGAGCACCCTGAACATGCTGATGATGAGCTTCATCAGCCTCGGGATCGTCACGCTGCTGTGGGTGCTGTACGGCTTCTCCCTGGCCTTCGGCGGCGACAAGGGCTCACTCATCGGCTGGAGCACGGACTTCGTCGGCTTCCAGGGCATCGGCAAGACGGACCTGTGGCCCGGCTACACCGTCCCGGTCCTCGTCTTCGCCGTCTTCCAGTTGATGTTCGCGATCATCACACCGGCCCTGATCAGCGGCGCCCTGGCGGACCGTGTGAAGTTCGGCGCCTGGTCGCTCTTCATCGTGCTGTGGGCCACGATCGTGTACTTCCCGGTCGCCCACTGGGTCTGGGGCACCGGCGGCTGGGCCTACGACCTGGGCGTGATCGACTTCGCCGGTGGCACGGCGGTCCATATCAACGCGGGCGCCGCGGCCCTCGGCGTGATCCTCGTCATCGGCAAGCGCGTCGGCTTCCGGCGGGACCCGATGCGTCCGCACAGCCTGCCGCTGGTCATGCTCGGCGCCGGGCTGCTGTGGTTCGGCTGGTTCGGCTTCAACGCCGGATCCTGGCTCGGCAACGACGACGGCGTGGGCCCGCTGATGTTCGTCAACACACAGGTCGCCGCCGCCGCCGCCATGCTGGCCTGGCTCGCCTACGAGAAGATCCGCCACGGCGCGTTCACCACGCTCGGCGCCGCCTCGGGCGCCGTCGCCGGACTGGTCGCCATCACCCCGTCGGGCGGCGCGGTCTCCCCGCTCGGCGCGCTCGCCGTCGGCGCCATCGCCGGGGTGCTGTGCGCCATGGCGGTCGGCCTGAAGTACCGCCTCGGTTACGACGACTCCCTCGACGTCGTCGGCGTCCATATGGTCGGCGGAGTCGTCGGATCCCTGCTCGTCGGCCTGTTCGCCAGCGGCACCGGCCAGTCCGACGTCCGGGGCCTCTTCTACGGCGGCGGCCTCGACCAGTTCTGGAAGCAGTGCGCCGGTGTCCTCGGGGTCCTCGCCTACTCTTTCGTCGTCTCCGCCCTCCTCGCCCTCCTCCTCGACAGGACGGTCGGTCTGCGGGTCGCCGAGGACGAGGAGATCTCCGGCATCGACCGGGCGGAACACGCCGAGACCGCGTACGACTTCAGCGGCACGGGCGGCGGCGTCGTCACGACCACCGCGTCGGCCCCCGCCCCGGCGCGGCAGCACGAGAACACGGCGCGGCAGCACAAGAAGGTGGACGCATGAAGCTCATCACCGCGGTCGTGAAGCCGCACCGGCTCGACGAGATCAAGGAGGCACTCCAGTCCTTCGGGGTGCACGGTCTGACGGTCACCGAGGCGAGCGGCTACGGGCGACAGCGGGGCCACACCGAGGTCTACCGCGGCGCCGAGTACACGGTCGACCTCGTACCCAAGATCCGTATCGAGGTGCTGACCGAGGACGACGACGCGGAACAGCTCATCGACGTCATCGTGAAGGCGGCCCGCACCGGCAAGATCGGAGACGGCAAGGTCTGGTCCCTCCCGGTCGAGACGGCCGTACGGGTCCGCACCGGCGAGCGCGGCCCCGACGCGCTGTGAGGAGGGCCGCCGGGTGACGAGCACGGACGCGCGTACAGCGGACGGCACGCCGGGAACCGGCGGCTACGCGGCGGCCCGGTCGCGGCTCCTCACCCAGGGCGCGCGGCCGGGGCCGCCGCGCCGCGCGGCCCTCGCCGAACTGACGGACCAGTGGCTGGCCGAGCTGTTCACCGAGGGCGCCACGGGCACCGCGGGCACCACCGACGCCGGGGGAGTGCACGGCGTCAGCCTCGTCGCGGTCGGCGGCTACGGCGGCGGCGAACTGTCCCCGCACAGCGACCTCGACCTGCTCCTGCTCCACGACGGCCACGACAGCACGGCGGTCGCCGCCCTCGCCGACCGCCTCTGGTACCCGGTCTGGGACCTCGGCCTCGCCCTCGACCACTCCGTCCGTACGCCCGCGCAGGCCCGTAAGACCGCCGGGGAGGACCTCAAGGCGCAGCTCGGCCTGCTGCACGCCCGGCACCTCGGCGGTGATCCCGGGCTGACCTCCGCCCTGCGGGCGGTCGTCCTCGCCGACTGGCGCGAGCAGGCCCCCGCGCGTCTGCCGGAACTCCAGGAACTGTGCGCCGCGCGGGCCGAGCGCCACGGCGAGCTGCGGTACCTGCTGGAGCCGGACCTCAAGGAGGCCCGCGGCGGTCTGCGCGACGTCACGGCCCTGCGCGCGGTCGCCGCCTCCTGGCTCGCCGACGCCCCGCGCGCGGGACTGGCGGATGCCCGGCGCACGCTCCTGGACGTACGCGACGCGCTGCATCTGGCCACCGGGCGCGCCGGTGACCGGCTGACCCTTCAGGAGCAGGACCAGGTGGCCGCCGATCTCGGCCTGCCGGACGCCGACGCCCTGCTGCGCCAGGTCTACGACGCGGCACGCGTGATCTCGTACGCGGGCGACGTGACCTGGCGCGAAGTGGGGCGCGTGCTGCGATCGCGCGCGGCGCGGCCTCGGCTGCGCGCCCTGGCGCGGGGCGCGTTCCGCAGGACGACGGCGGGCGCGCCGGTCACCGAGCGGTCCCCGCTGGCGGAAGGGGTGGTGGAGCAGGACGGCGAGGTGGGGCTCTCCCGCACCGCGCGCCCCGAACGCGACCCCGTGCTGGTGCTGCGCGCCGCCGCCGCTGCCGCCCAGGCCGGTCTCCCGCTGTCCCCGCACGCGGCCCGGCGCCTGGCCGCGTCCGTACGCCCCCTGCCCACGCCCTGGCCCGCCGAGGCGCGCGATCGGCTCGTGAGCCTGCTGGGCGCCGGTCGCCCGAGCGTCCAGGTCTGGGAGGCGCTCGACGCCGAGGGGCTGATCACGCGCCTGCTGCCCGACTGGGAACGCGTGCGCTGCCGCCCGCAGCGCACCGCCGTCCACCGCTGGACCGTCGACCGCCATCTGATCGAGACGGCCGTACGCGCCGCCGGGATGACCCGCCGGGTCGACCGCCCCGACCTCCTCCTGGTCGCCGCGCTCCTGCACGACATCGGCAAGGGCGAGCCCGGCGACCACGGCGTCGCGGGCGAGCGCATCGCCCGGGACATGGCCGGCCGCATCGGCTTCGACCGTGCCGACACCACCGTCCTCGCCACCCTCGTACGCCACCATCTGCTGCTCGTCGACACGGCGACCCGGCGCGACCTGGCGGACCCGGCCACCGTGCGCGCGGTCGCCGGGACGGTCGGCGCGCAGAGCACGCTGGAACTGCTGCACGCGCTGACCGAGGCGGACGCGCTGGCCACCGGGCCCGCCGCCTGGTCCGCCTGGCGGGGTGCGCTGGTGGGCGACCTGGTCGAGCGGGTGTCGGCGCTGCTCGCGGGCGACGAACCCGCCGCGCCCCGCGCCCCCGTACCCACCGCCGAGCAGGAGCGGCTCGCCGTCGAGGCCTTCCGTACGGGCGGCCCCGTCGTCGCCCTGCGGGCCCGGACCGAGCCACCGGCCGAGGAGCCGTCCGGCGCACCCCTCGGCGCCGAACTGACCGTCGCCCTGCCGGACCGGCCCGGCGTCCTCCCCGCGACGGCGGGCGTCCTGGCCCTGCACCGCCTCACCGTCCGCACCGCGGAGCTACGGACCCTGGACCTCCCGGACGCCCTCCACGACACCCCGGTCCTGCTGCTCGCCTGGCGGATCGCGGCGGAGTACGGCTCCCTGCCGGACGCCACGCGGCTGCGCGCCGACCTCGTACGCGCCCTGGACGGTTCCCTCGACATCGCGGCGCGCCTCGCGGAACGGGACGCGGCCTGCCCGCGCCGCCGGGGCGGGGCGGCACCCCCGCCGCGTGTGACGGTCGCCCCGGCGGCCTCCCGGCACGCCACCGTGATCGAGGTACGCGCGCAGGACGCACCGGGGCTGCTCTTCCGCATCGGGCGGGCGCTGGAGCGGGCGGGCGTACGGGTGCGCAGCGCGCATGTCAGCACGCTGGGCGCGAACGCGGTGGATGCCTTCTACGTGACGACGGACGGGGGCGCGCCGCTGCCCGCGCGGGAGGCGGCGTCGCTGACGTGGGCGCTGGAACAGGCCCTGTGACACCGTCCTCCTGCCCCGCGCGGCGGCCCTGCCCGCCCGGACCGAGCAGGCGGGGACGAATCGCTTGCGCGGCCGGATACCCTTGGAGGCAACCCAAACCGACCCCGACTCCGAGGACCGACGCCGCCGTGTTCGACACCCTCTCCGACCGCCTCAGCGCGACTTTCAAAAACCTCCGCGGGAAAGGCCGGCTGAGCGAAGCGGACATCGACGCCACGGCGCGTGAGATCCGCATCGCGCTGCTCGAAGCCGACGTCGCCCTCCCTGTCGTCCGTACGTTCATCAAGAGCGTCAAGGAGCGCGCCCTCGGCGCCGAGGTCTCCAAGGCGCTGAACCCCGCCCAGCAGGTCCTCAAGATCGTCAACGAGGAACTGGTCACGATCCTCGGCGGCGAGACCCGCCGTCTGCGCTTCGCCAAGCAGCCGCCGACCGTGATCATGCTGGCCGGTCTCCAGGGTGCCGGTAAGACCACCCTCGCGGGCAAGCTCGCCAAGTGGCTCAAGGAGCAGGGCCACTCGCCGCTGCTGGTCGCCGCCGACCTCCAGCGCCCGAACGCGGTCAACCAGCTCAGCGTCGTCGCCGACCGCGCGGGCGTGGCCGTCTACGCGCCGGAGCCGGGCAACGGCGTGGGCGACCCGGTCAAGGTCGCCAAGGACTCCATCGAGCACGCGCGGACCAAGGTCCACGACATCGTGATCGTGGACACCGCCGGCCGCCTCGGCATCGACCAGGAGATGATGCAGCAGGCCGCGGACATCCGGGACGCGGTCAGCCCCGACGAGATCCTGTTCGTCGTCGACGCGATGATCGGTCAGGACGCCGTCAACACCGCGGAGGCCTTCCGCGACGGTGTCGGCTTCGACGGCGTGGTGCTCTCCAAGCTCGACGGTGACGCCCGCGGTGGTGCGGCGCTGTCCATCGCCTCGATGACCGGCAAGCCGATCATGTTCGCGTCGAACGGCGAGAAGCTGGACGACTTCGACGCCTTCCACCCGGACCGGATGGCCTCCCGCATCCTCGACATGGGTGACCTGCTCACCCTGATCGAGCAGGCGGAGAAGACCTTCAGCCAGGCCGAGGCCGAGAAGATGGCCTCCAAGCTGGCGTCCAAGAAGGGCCAGGACTTCACGCTCGATGACTTCCTGTCCCAGATGGAGCAGGTCAGGAAGATGGGCAGCATCAGCAAGCTGCTCGGCATGCTCCCGGGCATGGGCCAGATGAAGGAGCAGCTCAACAACTTCGACGAGCGGGACGTCGACCGCATGGCCGCGATCATCAAGTCGATGACCCCGGCCGAGCGCCAGGACCCGGCGATCATCAACGGCTCGCGCCGCGCCCGTGTCGCCAAGGGTTCCGGTGTCGAGGTCAGCGCGGTGAAGAACCTGGTCGAGCGGTTCTTCGAGGCCCGCAAGATGATGTCCCGCATGGCCCAGGGCGGCGGGATGCCGGGCATGCCGGGTATCCCGGGCATGGGCGGCGGCCCCGGCCGGACGAAGAAGCAGCCGAAGAAGGCCAAGGGCAAGCAGCGCTCCGGCAACCCGATGAAGCGCAAGCAGCAGGAGCTGGAGGAGGCGCAGCGCCGCGAGGCGGCGGCCCAGGGCTCCGGCGCCTTCAACCTGCCGCAGCAGGGCGGTCAGGACTTCGAGCTGCCGGACGAGTTCAAGAAGTTCATGGGCTGAGGCCTCATGGGCGAACGCTCGGCACACGCGAGCGTTTCGTCCCGTACGACGCTGGGGGCGCCCTTGTCCACAAGGGCGCCCCCAGCGCGTGCCGGGCCCTGCCGGGTGCCGTACCGTCCACGTATGAGCAACCCCGCTCCGTCGCGCCAGAACCCCGAGCAGCCGTGGCGCACCGAGGGCACCCCCGACGACGGGGCACGGCGGCCCGGCGGCCGGAAGATGCGGCGTAGCTGGTGGGCCCTGATCGCCGCCGCCGTGCTCGTCTTCCTCCTCGCCAACCTCGCTCTGTCCCACTTCACCGAGGGCAACGAGCCGACGATCTCGTACACGGAGTTCAGCCGTCAGGTCAACGACGGCAACGTCAGCAAGATCTACTCCAAGGGTGACGCGATCCAGGGGCAGCTCCGCAAGGCGCAGCCCAAGCCGGGCGGCGGGACGTACACCAAGTTCCAGACGCAGCGCCCGTCCTTCGCCGACGACCAGCTCTGGCAGAACCTGAGCAGACACCACGTCACGGTGACGGCGAAGCCGGTGGTGGAGGAGCGCAGTCTGCTCTCCAACCTGCTGCTCTCGCTGCTGCCCATGCTGGTCCTGGTCGGACTGTGGCTCTTCATCGCGCGGCGGGTGAGCTCCGGGCTGCACGGCGGGGGCATGCTCGGCCGCAAGGCGCCGCCGAGGCCGGTCGAACTGCAGCCGGGCACCCGGCGCACCACCTTCCAGGACGTGGCCGGGATCGACGAGGTCAAGGGCGAACTGGACGACGTCGTCGACTTCCTGAAGCATCCGGACGCGTACCGCAGGATGGGCGCGAAGATGCCCCGCGGTGTGCTGCTCAGCGGCCCGCCGGGGACGGGCAAGACGCTGCTCGCGCGGGCGGTCGCGGGCGAGGCGGGCGTGCCGTTCTTCTCCGCCTCCGCCTCCGAGTTCATCGAGATGATCGTCGGTGTGGGCGCCTCGCGCGTGCGCGAGCTGTTCGCCGAGGCCCGCAAGGTGGCCCCGTCGATCATCTTCATCGACGAGATCGACACGATCGGGCGGGCCCGCGGCGGCGGTGCCTCCATGGGCGGCCACGACGAGCGCGAGCAGACCCTGAACCAGATCCTCACCGAGATGGACGGCTTCTCCGGCGCGGAGGGCGTGGTCGTCATCGCGGCGACGAACCGCGCCGACATCCTGGACCCCGCGCTGACCCGGCCTGGCCGCTTCGACCGGGTCGTCCAGGTCGCGCCGCCCGACCGCGACGGCCGCGAGGCGATCCTGCGGATCCACACGCGGGAGATCCCGCTCGCCCCGGACGTGGACCTGGCCCAGGTGGCCCGTACGACACCGGGCATGACCGGCGCGGATCTCGCCAACCTCGCCAACGAGGCGGCGCTGCTCGCGGTCCGGCGCCGACAGGACCGCGTGACCCGGACCGATCTGTCCGAGGCGCTGGAGAAGGCGCAGTTGGGCGCCGAGCGTCCGCTGGTGATGCCGGAGGAGGAGCGTCGGCGCACCGCGTACCACGAGAGCGGTCACGCGCTGCTCGGCATGCTGCAACCGGGCGCCGACCCGGTCCGCAAGGTCACGATCGTGCCGCGCGGCCGGGCGCTCGGCGTGACCCTGTCCACCCCCGAGGCCGACCGGTACGCCTACACGGAGGAGTACTTGCGCGGTCGCATCATCGGTGCCCTCGGCGGCATGGCCGCGGAACACGTGGTCTACGACGTCATCACCACGGGCTCGGAGAGCGACCTCGAACAGGTCACCAACCTCGCCCGCGGCATGGTCGCCCGCTGGGGCATGAGCGAACGCGTGGGCCGGCTGTCGGCCCTGCCGAACGACACCCAGCAGACCTACGGTCTGGCGGCGGCCCCGCAGACCCTCGACGTGATCGAGGACGAGATGCGCCGCATCGTGGACGACTGCTACGAGGAGGCCTGCCGCAAACTCCGCGAACACAGAGACCAGTTGGACGCCCTCGCGGAGGCGCTCCTGGTCAACGAGACGCTGGAGGAGGCGGAGGCGTACCGGATCGCCGGGGTGCTGCGCATACGCAAGGACGACTGAACAGACGGGGCGCGTACGGACCGTGTGCCCCGACGCACCCGGAGTGGCAAATGAGGCGCGGCGCACGGACGTGTCCCCGTACGATCGCGCCATGGCAAAGGCACCCGTTCTCACCCCCCGTGCGGAAGACTTCCCGCGCTGGTACCAGGACCTGATCAACAAGGCCGAACTGGCCGACAACGGGCCGGTGCGCGGCACTATGGTCATCCGACCGTACGGGTACGGGCTGTGGGAGCGGATGCAGGCGGAGATGGACGCCCGCATCAAGGAGACGGGCACCCAGAACGCGTACTTCCCGCTGCTGATCCCCCAGTCGTACCTCACGCGGGAGGCCGACCACGTCGAGGGCTTCGCACCGGAGCTGGCCGTGGTCACCCACGGCGGCGGCAAGGAGTTGGAGGAGGTCGCGGTCGTCCGCCCCACCTCCGAGACCATCATCAACGAGTACTTCTCGAAGTGGGTGCAGAGCTACCGCGACCTGCCCCTGCTGATCAACCAGTGGGCCAACGTGGTCCGTTGGGAACTCCGGCCGCGGCTCTTCCTGCGCACCTCCGAGTTCCTGTGGCAGGAGGGCCACACCGCGCACGCCACGTACGAGGAGGCCCGCGACTTCGCCGCCCACATCCAGCGCCATGTCTACGGGGACTTCCTGGAGAACGTCCTCGCGGTGGACTTCGTCTCCGGCCGCAAGACGGTCAAGGAACGCTTCGCGGGTGCCATCAACACCCTCACGCTCGAGAGCATGATGGGCGACGGCAAGGCCCTCCAGATGGTCACCAGCCATGAACTGGGCCAGAACTTCGCCAAGGTCTTCGACACCCGGTATCTGTCGAAGGACGGCGTCCAGGAGCATGTCTGGCAGACCTCCTGGGGCTCCACCACCCGCATGATCGGCGCCCTGGTGATGATGCACGGCGACGACAACGGCCTGCGCGTCCCGCCGCGGCTGGCGCACATCCAGGTCGTCGTGCTCGCGGTCAAGGACGACGAGGCGGTTCTGGCCAAGGTCCGCGAACTCGGCGATCAGCTCAAGGCGGCCGGTCTCCGGGTCCAGGTCGACGACCGCACCGACACCCCTTTCGGCCGCCGCGCCGTCGACTGGGAGCTGAAGGGCGTGCCGGTACGCATCGAGATCGGCCCCCGTGACCTGGCGGGCGGCACGGCGATGCTGGCCCGCCGGATCCCGGGCGGCAAGGAGCCGGTGGCGATCGACTCGCTCGTCCAGGTGCTCCCCGGGATCCTCGAGGAGGACCAGGCGCTCCTGCTGAAGCAGTCGCGCGAGCGCCGCGTCTCCCGTACGACGGACGTGTCGACGATCGAGGAGGCTGTCGAGGCGACGTCCGCGGGCGGCTGGGCGCGCATCCCGTGGGCCGTGCTCGGCACGGACGGCGAGGCCAGGCTGGCCCAGCACGCGATGACCGTACGGTGTCTGCTCGCCGAGGACGGGTCGGTTCCCGACACCGACGACGCACCCGGTACGGTCGCTGTGGTCGCGCGCGCCTACTGACGGCCGCGGCCCGTGGACGCCATGGGCAAGGCGGCCGAAACGCCTCTTGCGCATCGGTGGACGGCTGAGGTCCCGGTGTGCTGATCTGAGAGCCTTCCGTTGACGGAGCAGGCCCGAGACAGGTGAGCGTACGCATACGTACGCACCACATTGGTAGGGGATGCGAGGCTTCTCCGCAGATCAGCGCACCCGCCCTCGTCAGGACGCATCAGCGGCAACTGACGGGTACGTGCAAAATTATTTGGGATGCCCCGGAATAGGAACACCGGGGCACTCCGGCTCGTTGTCATTACGTGAGCACGACACCACCTGTTCTCGCCGCAGAGCTGGCGCAGGCGTGGGCCGACATTCAACGGCACCACTCCGAGCTGCCGGATCTAGCCGCGCCCGAGTCCCTGATCGGAGAGTCCTCGTCCGCCTGTGGGCACGAACTCTCCTTCGAGCGACTGCTTCATGAGGCAGTCCATGGCATCGCCGCCGCCCGGGGGGTCCGCGACACCTCCCGCGCCGGCCGCTATCACAACCGCAGATTCCTCGCGATCGCCGAGGAGTTGGGCCTGGATCACCCCGAGGAACCGCATCCCAGCAGCGGGTTCTCCCTGGTCACGCTCAACCCCGAGGCGAAGCGGCGCTACCGCCCGACGATCGAGCGGCTCCAGCGCGCCCTGAAGGCCCACTCCGTGGCCACGGCCGAGGACACGGCCCGCAGCTTCCGGGGCCCGGCCGCGCGCCACGGCTCCTCCGGTGGCGGTGTCCGCGTCAAGGCCGTCTGCGACTGCGGACGCAACGTCCGCGTGGTCCCGTCGGTGCTGGCCCAGGCCCCGATCATGTGCGGCGGCTGCGGCAAGCCGTTCCGTATCCCGGAGGCGGTGGGTGCGGCGGCGAGCTGAGAGACGGCTGTTCGTGGCAGCCGTACCTCTTCTCGTCGTCTCCCCGTCGTCGCCGAGACGGCGCCCTGTGTGTGCCGGGTGAGGTGATCCCGCTTCGGGAGTGCCCGGCGCCGGGCGCCGCTCAGGCGTGCCCGGACGTACCCCTGCCGGTCTTTGGCCCAGGCCGCGTATGGCACAATGGCTAGCTGTACTCGACAGCCGCACAGGACCCCTCTCTCCTCCGGCTGACGCGTCCATCGGGCACTCGGGTACCGCAACCCCACGCGGCCGACCCCGTCGTGCCCATCACGTCAGATCCAGGAGAACCCACTCCCGTGGCAGTCAAGATCAAGCTGAAGCGTCTGGGCAAGATCCGTTCGCCTCACTACCGCATCGTCGTCGCCGACTCCCGCACCCGCCGTGACGGCCGTGCGATCGAGGAGATCGGCAAGTACCACCCGACGTACAACCCGTCGGTCATCGAGGTCAACGCCGACCGTGTGGCGTACTGGCTCTCCGTCGGCGCCCAGCCGACCGAGCCCGTGCTCGCCATCCTGAAGAAGACCGGCGACTGGCAGAAGTTCAAGGGCGAGCCCGCCCCGGCGCCGCTGCTGGTGGCCGCGCCCAAGGCCGCGCGTCCGTCCTTCGAGGCGCTCGCCGGTGAGGACGAGGGCAAGGGCGAGGCGATCACCCAGAAGAAGAAGGCGGAGAAGAAGGACGAGGCCGCCGCCGAGTCCGCCGCTGAGTCGACCGAGGCCTGATCATGCTCGAGGAGGCGCTCGAGCACCTCGTGAAGGGCATCGTCGACAACCCCGACGATGTGCAGGTGGCCTCGCGCGACCTGCGCCGCGGGCGTGTACTGGAGGTCCGGGTCCACCCCGACGACCTCGGCAAGGTGATCGGCCGCAACGGCCGCACCGCACGCGCTCTGCGCACCGTCGTGGGCGCCATCGGCGGCCGTGGTGTCCGTGTCGACCTCGTCGACGTCGACCACATCCGCTGAACGCATCGCAGCACCGGCGCGGGCCGGGGAGGGCCACTGGGCCGTCCCCGGCCCGTAGTCGTACGACAGGAGATCTTCACAAGTGCAGCTTGTAGTCGCACGGATCGGCCGTGCCCATGGCATCAAGGGCGAGGTCACCGTCGAGGTACGGACCGACGAGCCGGAACTCAGACTCGCCCCCGGCGCCGTACTGACCACCGATCCCGCAGCCACCGGTCCGCTCACCATCGAGACCGGCCGGGTGCACAGCGGGCGTCTGCTCCTGCGCTTCGAAGGCGTGCGGGACCGCACCGCCGCCGAAGCCCTGCGCAACACCCTCCTGATCGCCGAGATCGACCCGGAGGAACTCCCCGAGGGCGAGGACGAGTACTACGACCATCAGTTGATGGACCTCGACGTCGTGACCCAGGACGGCACGGAGGTCGGCCGGATCACCGAGATCTCGCACCTGCCCTCCCAGGACCTGTTCGTGGTGGAGCGCCCGGACGGGACCGAGGTCATGATCCCGTTCGTCGAGGAGATCGTCACCGAGATCGACCTGGAGGAGCAGCGGGCGGTCATCGACCCGCCGCCGGGGCTGATCGACGACCGGGCTGAGGTCGCCTCCTCCCGGGACGAGGCGTAATGCGCCTCGACGTCGTCACGATCTTCCCCGAATACCTGGAACCGCTGAACGTCTCGCTGGTCGGCAAGGCACGCGCGCGCGGACAGCTCGACGTCCACGTCCATGATCTGCGGTCCTGGACGCACGACCGCCACCACACCGTGGACGACACCCCGTACGGCGGCGGCCCCGGCATGGTCATGAAGACCGAGCCCTGGGGCGAGGCCCTGGACGACCTGCTGGCCGACGGGTACGAGAACGGTGCCGGCGCGCCCGCCCTGATCGTCCCCACCCCCAGCGGACGCCCCTTCACCCAGCAGCTCGCCGTCGAACTCTCCGAGCGCCCGTGGCTGATCTTCACCCCGGCCCGCTACGAGGGCATCGACCGCCGGGTCATCGACGAGTACGCGACCCGGATGCCCGTGTACGAGGTGTCCATCGGCGACTACGTCCTGGCCGGGGGCGAGGCCGCCGTCCTCGTCGTCACGGAGGCCGTGGCCCGGCTGCTGCCGGGCGTCCTCGGCAACGCCGAGTCCCATCAGGACGACTCCTTCGCGCCCGGCGCGATGGCGAACCTCCTCGAGGGGCCCGTTTACACCAAGCCGCCCGCGTGGCGTGACCGGGAGATCCCCGAGGTGCTGCTCAGCGGCCACCACGGCAGGATCGCCCGCTGGCGCCGGGACGAGGCGCTGCGGCGTACGACGGCCAACCGGCCGGACCTCATCGAACGCTGCGAGCCCTCCGCCTTCGACAAGAAGGACCGGGAGATGCTCTCCATCCTCGGCTGGGCACCGGATCCCGACGGCGAGCCGTACGGCCGATTTTGGCGCAGGCCAGAGGGCATGGAAGAATAGCGAGCTGTTGTCCGCCGTCCGGCGTGCGCCCCTGCCACGGGGGGACACGACGCCCGCACCGACGCGGCCGACTCCTCCTACCGAGAACTATCTCCCGTCGATGACCTGTGGCATCGGCGAAGAAAGCAGACGAAATGTCTCACCTGCTCGACTCCGTCGACGCCGCGTCGCTGCGCAGCGACATCCCGTCCTTCCGTCCGGGCGACACCGTCAACGTGCACGTCCGCGTCATCGAGGGCAACCGCTCCCGTGTCCAGCAGTTCAAGGGCGTGGTGATCCGTCGCCAGGGCTCCGGCGTGCGCGAGACCTTCACGGTCCGCAAGGTCTCCTTCTCCGTCGGCGTCGAGCGCACCTTCCCGGTGCACACCCCGATCGTCGAGAAGATCGAGCTGGTCACCAAGGGTGACGTGCGCCGCGCCAAGCTGTACTACCTGCGCGAGCTGCGCGGCAAGGCCGCGAAGATCAAGGAGAAGCGCGAGAACTGAGTTCTCGTCCGGGCGGACCGCCCGGCGCACGGTGCGCCTCGCGGGGCCGGATAACATCTGGCCCCGATGGACACCGCAGCAGAGCACACGGAGCGCGACCGCTCCTCCACACCCGACGACCCCGAGGATCCCTCGGAGTCGACAGGGTCGGAGGAACGGTCGCGTTTCGCGTTGCTGTCCCGCCTCGTCGCACGGCTTCCCGGCGGACGGATCACCCTGACCGCGCTGGTCGGGCTGCTGTTCGTCCTGCTGCTCGGCACGTTCGTGATGCAGCCCTTCGGCATCCCCAGCGGCTCGATGGAGCGCCGGCTGCGGGTCGGGGACCGGGTCCTCGTCAACAAGGTGGCGTACCGTTTCGGGTCGAAGCCGCAGCGGGGCGACGTCGTCGTCTTCGACGGCACCGGGTATTTCGGGGACGGCGACTACATCAAGCGCGTGGTCGGTGTGGGCGGAGACCATGTGGTCTGCTGCGACGCGAAGGGGAGGCTCGAGGTGAACGGCCGACCGGTCGACGAGTCGTCGATCCTGTATCCCGGGGACAGCCCCTCCGACGTCCCCTTCGACGTGGTCGTGCCCGACGGCACCCTCTTCGTCCTCGGTGACCACCGCCGTCGCTCCAGCGACTCACGTGACCATCTGGGCTCGCCGGGCGGCGGCATGGTCCCCGTCGACGCCGTGATCGGCCGGGCCGACTGGATCGCCTGGCCCCTCGCGCACGGCAAGCACCTCACCCGCCCGGATGCCTACGCGCGCGTGCCCGCCGCGGACGGCGCCCATGGGTAACCGCGGCAAGCCGCGCGGGGAGCGGCTGGCCACGAGCGGTGCTCGCACCGGGCGCGGCCGGGTCGAGCGGCGCAAGCTCCAGCGCAAGGTCAAGCGGAAGAGAAGGCGGTCCGCAGCCAAGGAGATACCGCTTCTGGCCGGTGTCGCCGTCCTCATAGCCCTGGTCCTGAAGACCTTCCTGGTGCAGGCCTTCGTGATCCCGTCGGGCTCCATGGAGAACACGATCCAGGTCGGCGACCGTGTCCTGGTCGACAAGCTGAGCCCCTGGTTCGGCTCCAAGCCCGAGCGCGGTGACGTCGTCGTCTTCAAGGACCCCGGCCACTGGCTCGAGGACGAACAGACCTCCGCGAAGGACGATCCCGTCGTCGTCAAGCAGCTCAAGGAGGGGCTCACCTGGATCGGCCTGCTGCCCTCCGCCGACGACCGGGATCTCATCAAGCGGGTCGTGGGGGTCGGCGGTGACAAGGTCGCGTGCTGTGACGCACAGGGCCGCGTCACCGTCAACGGTGTGCCCCTGGACGAGCCCTATCTTCACCCCGGGAACAAACCTTCCGGGATCCGGTTCTCGGTGAAGGTGCCGCCCGGCCGGCTGTGGGTCATGGGTGACCACCGCGACGATTCGGCCGACTCTCGCTATCACCGCACCGAGGCGTTCGGCGGTACCGTCTCGGAAGACTCGGTGGTCGGCCGCGCCATGGTCATCGCCTGGCCCGTCGGCCACTGGTCGCGTCTGGCCGAGCCGGACACGTATGCGTCGGTACCGAGCGGGTCGACCGCCGCGCTCGGACCGTCGCATAGGGTGGCCTCCGCGGATCGATACGGATTGATCCCCCTCCCGAGCCCTGCGGAACTCCCGCTCGTTATGGGAGTGGTGGGCCTGCGCCGAGTATGCGGCAGGCGGTGGCACGGAGTGAGGAGTTGGCGTGGGGGATGTGGCGGTTGGCGTACAGTCCGGAAACGACGGCGAGGAGGACCACGAGCGCCCTGCGGAAGCCAGTGCCCCCGCCGCGGACAGCGCTGTGAGCCCCGGGGACAGGCCCGGCGCGGGCCGTATGTCCGCGGGCGGACAGCGGGCCGAGGACGACGGGCCGCAGAAGCCGCGCTCCTTCTGGAAGGAGCTGCCCATCCTGGTCGGTATCGCGCTGGTGCTGGCGCTGCTGATCAAGACGTTCCTGGTGCAGGCGTTCTCCATCCCGTCCGACTCGATGCAGAACACCCTCCAGCGGGGTGACCGTGTCCTGGTGGACAAGCTCACCCCGTGGTTCGGCTCCAAGCCCGAGCGCGGCGAGGTGGTGGTCTTCCATGACCCCGGTACGTGGCTGATCGGCGAGCCGACGCCCGAACCGAACGCCATGCGCAAGGTCCTGAGCTGGATCGGCCTGATGCCGTCGGCGGAGGAGAAGGACCTGATCAAGCGCGTGATCGGGGTCGGCGGTGACACGGTCGAGTGCAAGGGCACCGGCCCGCTGCGGGTCAACGGCAAGGCGCTGGACGAGCCGTATGTGTACCCGGGCAACACGCCGTGCAGCAACGACGACCAGGGCGGCCAGTTCAAGGTCAAGGTGCCCGAGGGCTACATCTGGGTCATGGGTGACCACCGCCAGAACTCGCGCGACTCGCGGTACAACCAGACCGACATGTACCACGGCATGGTTCCCGTCGACAACGTCGTCGGGCGCGCCATCGTGAAGGCCTGGCCGATCAACCGCTGGGGCACCCTGCCGGTCCCGGACACCTTCGACCAGGACGGGCTCGACGACCAGACGTCCGCCGCCGCGGTCCTGCCCTACGCGCCGCAGACGATTGCTTTCGCAAGCGTCGTACCGGTGGTGATCTGGCGCCGCCGCAAGCTCGCCGGTACGTCGGAGGCCGAGGCGGCCACCGACTCCCGCGGCACGTCCTGACCGGACACGCGAGGCCCGCTGGGGCGGTCTCCCGGGGATCGAGAATCCCGGGGAGACCGCCCCTTCGTTTTCGGGCGCGATAGGGTGCCCTGCGCGAACCGCGGGATCGGGAGGGGACGTGGGAACTGCTGGGCGTGGCAAGGGGAACTCGGGCGGCGACCTGGGCGGAAGGCTGTCGGGGCTGGCCGTCGCGCTGGGTCTCGTGCTGTTCCTCGGAGGCTTCGTATGGGGAGCGGTGGCCTACCGGCCGTACACCGTGCCCACCAACTCGATGGCCCCGACGATCGACGCGGGCGACCGGGTGCTGGCACAGCGCGTCGACGGCGGTGACATCCGCCGTGGCGATGTCGTCGTCTTCCGCGACAAGAGCTGGGTCACCAACGCGAACGTGGTCAAGCGCGTGGTCGCGGTCGGCGGTGACACGGTGGCCTGCTGCACGAACGGCAAGCTGACGGTCAACGGCCAGCAGATCGACGAACCGTACCTGCCCGAGGGTGACCCGGCCGAGAGCAGGAACATCCCCACGGTCAAGGTCCCCGAGGGACGGCTCTTCCTCCTGGGCGACGAACGCCATGGCTCGCTGGACTCCACCGCCCATCTCACGGACGCGGCCAAGGGCACCGTCGCGCGCGACGCGGTGAGCGCGCGGGTGGACGCCGTCGTCTGGCCCGCCGACGGCATGCTGAAGCGCCCCACCGGCTTCGAGACCCTCGGCGCCCTCTCCCAGCCCGGTCCGCTGCGCACGATCGGCATCCTGATCGTCGTCGGCGCCGTCCTCGTCCTCGGCGGCGGGGCGTACGGGCCCCTCGCCAAGCTGATGGGCCGCGCCCGCGCCCGTACCCGGACGGAGCCCGCCGATGCCGGCTGAGCCCGCGGACGACGCGCGCGTGTACGCGGCCGACCCGCCCGCGCGAGCTGCGCAGGAGGACGCGTACCAGGGCGGCCTGCGCAGGGTCGCGCGGGTGGTGCTGCTCGACCCGCGCGACCGCATCCTGCTGCTGCACGGCCATGAGCCGGACGACCCGGCGGACGACTGGTGGTTCACCCCCGGAGGCGGCCTGGAGGGCGCCGAGACGCATGAGCAGGCCGCGCTGCGCGAGCTGGCTGAGGAGACCGGCATCACGGACGTCGACCTGGGCCCGGTGCTGTGGCGGCGCAGATGTTCCTTCCCGTTCGCGGGCCGCCGCTGGGACCAGGACGAGTGGTACTACCTGGCCCGTACGACGCGGACGGCCACGGGCGCGCGGAGCCTGACGGAGCTGGAACGGCGCAGCGTCGTCGGAGCACGGTGGTGGACGTGCCGGGAACTGGCCGAGGCGCATGAGACGGTGTATCCGACGAGACTCGCCGGGCTGCTGCGGAGGCTGCTCGACGAAGGTCCCCCGGTCAGGCCAGAGGTCCTTGACACGGAAATCGTCTAGGGGCGCGCGGGACTGGCGCACAATGGTGGGATCGCACGGCTGAAGGGGAACATGCCATGAGCGCCGAGGACCTCGAGAAGTACGAGACCGAGATGGAGCTGAAGCTCTACCGGGAGTACCGCGATGTCGTCGGTCTGTTCAAATACGTGATCGAGACCGAGCGGCGCTTCTACCTCACCAACGACTACGAGATGCAGGTGCACTCCGTCCAGGGCGAGGTGTTCTTCGAGGTGTCCATGGCGGACGCCTGGGTCTGGGACATGTACCGGCCCGCCCGCTTCGTGAAGCAGGTACGGGTACTGACCTTCAAGGACGTGAACATCGAGGAGCTGAACAAGAGCGATCTGGAGCTGCCGAGCGGGTGAGCGGCGGCGGGTCGTCTCCGGGCGGCTTGAGCGGGTGAACGGCGGGTCGTCTCTGGGGGCTTCACTCGTGTGGGTTGCGGGGTTGTCCACAATCGCCGCGTCGTCCACCAAGATCCACTTCATGGAGCCGGATGCGTGACTGTTGGCGCCGGAGGTGGTGCCGACATGAACACACAGCGGGCACGCAGCGCGCTCGGCAGGTACGGCGAGGAACTGGCCGCCCGGCGGCTGACCGGGTCCGGGATGACGGTCCTGGAGCGTAACTGGCGCTGCGGCAGGAGCGGCGAGATCGACATCGTGGCCAGGGACGGCGACGTCCTGGTGGTCTGCGAGGTGAAGACCCGCAGCCGCGGCCGGTTCGAGCATCCGATGGCCGCCGTGACCCCCGTGAAGGCCGAGCGGCTGCGCGCGCTCGCCGAGCGCTGGATCCAGGCGCACGGCGGGGCGCCGCCGGGCGGCGTCCGTGTCGACGTGGTCGGCGTCGTCCTGCCCGAGCGGGGCGCCCCGGTGGTCGAGCATGCGCGGGGGGTGGCGTGATGGGCTTCGCGCGTACGTGCTCCGTGGCGCTGCTCGGCGTCGAGGGCGTCGTGGTCGAGGTCCAGGCCGACCTCGAACCGGGCGTGGCCGCCTTCACGCTGGTCGGGCTGCCCGACAAGAGCCTGACGGAGAGCCGCGACCGGGTGCGCGCGGCGGTGGTGAACTCGGGTGGCGAGTGGCCCCAGAAGAAGCTCACGGTCGGGCTGAGCCCCGCCTCCGTGCCCAAGGCAGGCAGCGGATTCGATCTCGCCGTCGCCTGTGCCGTGCTCGGCGCCGCGGAGCGGATCGATCCGCGGGTGCTCTCGGACCTCGTGATGATCGGCGAGCTGGGCCTGGACGGACGGGTGCGCCCCGTCCGCGGCATCCTGCCGGCGGTACTGGCCGCGGCGGGCGCGGGCTATGAGCAGGTGGTCGTGCCGGAGTGCGCCGCCGCCGAGGCATCGCTGGTGCCCGGCGTGTCCGTGCTCGGCGTGCGCAGTCTGCGCCAGTTGATCGCCGTCCTCGCGGACGAGCCCGTGCCCGACGAGGAGCCCGACGACCAGGGCCGCCCCAATCCGCTCCTCGCCGGGCTGCGCGTGCCCGGCGCGGACAGTGTGGGCCTGTCCCACCACGACCAGGGGCATGACCTGGCCGACGTCGTGGGCCAGACCTCGGCGCGTACGGCGGTGGAGGTGGCCGCGGCGGGCGGACACCACCTCTTCCTCGAAGGACCGCCAGGAGCCGGGAAGACGATGCTCGCGGAGCGGCTGCCCGCCCTCCTGCCGCGGCTCAGCCGGGAGGAGTCGCTGGAGGTCACCGCGGTGCACTCGGTGGCGGGCCTGCTGCCCCCGGGCAAGCCCCTGATCGACGTGGCCCCGTACTGGGCGCCGCACCACTCGGCCACGATGCAGGCGCTCGTCGGCGGCGGCCCCGGTATCGCCCGGCCCGGCGCCGTCTCGCTCTCTCACCGCGGAATTCTCTTCCTCGACGAAGCCGCCGAGTTCCGCAGCCAGGCGCTCGACGCGCTGCGCCAGCCCCTGGAGTCGGGGCATGTCGTGATCGCGCGCAGCGCCGGGGTCGTGCGGTTCCCCGCGCGGTTCCTGATGGTGCTCGCGGCCAACCCCTGCCCCTGTGGCCGCTTCTCGCAGGGCGACAGCATGTGTGAGTGTCCGCCCTCGGTCATCCGCCGCTATCAGGCCCGGCTCTCCGGCCCGCTCCTGGACCGGGTGGATCTGCGCGTCGAGGTCGACCGCGTCGACCGTGCCGCCCTCACCGGGCGCGGCGCTCGGGGCGAGTCCACCGCGACGGTCGCCGACCGCGTGCGCGAGGCCAGACAGCGGACGGCGGCCCGGCTGGTGGGCACCCCGTGGCGGACCAACAGCGAGGTGCCGGGACGGGAACTGCGCAGCCACTGGTTCGCCGTGAGCGGCGCCATGGACGAGGCCGAGCGCAGTCTGGAGCGGGGTGTGCTGACGGCCCGGGGACTGGACCGGGTCCTGCGCGTGGCCTGGACCGTGGCGGACCTCGCGGGCCATGACCGGCCGCAGGCCTCGGACGTCGCGCTGGCGCTGCAACTGCGTACGGGGGTGCCGAGGGGCCTGCCGATGGTCGTCGGGGCGGCGACATGAGCGTGCGGGCCGTCCCGGACGGCGACTGCCGGGCCCGGATGTTCCTCACACGGGTCGTCGAGCCGGGGGACGAGGTGGCGGGCCGCTGGCTGCGCGAACACGGCGCCGAGGACGTGGCCCGGCGGCTGCGGGACGGCGGGAGGCGGCTGCCCGGGGTGACGGACAAGCGGTGGGCCGGGCTGCGGGCGCGCGCCGGGCAGGCCGAGCCGGAACGGGACCGGGCCGTGGCCGAGGAGGCGGGGGTGCGCTTCGTGTGCCCCGGTATGCCCGAGTGGCCGACACAGCTCGACGACCTCGGGGATGCCCGGCCCGTCGGGCTCTGGGTGCGCGGGCGGCCCAGCCTGCGGATGTGGGCGCTGCGGTCCGTCGCGGTCGTGGGCGCGCGGGCGTGCAGCCAGTACGGGGCGCATGTGGCGGCCGACCTCGGCGCGGGGCTCGCGGAGCGCGGCTGGGTGGTGATCTCCGGCGGCGCCTACGGCGTGGACGGTGCCGCCCACCGGGGCACCCTCGCGGCCGGGGGCGCCACCGTCGCCGTACTGGCCTGCGGGGTCGACCGGCCCTATCCGCGCGGACACACCCAGTTGATCGGCAGGATCGCGCATCAGGGGCTGGTCGTCGGGGAGTTACCGCCCGGCGATCACCCGACGCCGAGCCGGTTCATCCTCAGGAACCGCGTGATCGCGGCGCTCACCCGCGGCACCGTGGTCGTGGAGGCGGCCTACCGCAGCGGCGCGCTGGTCACGGCACGCGCGGCGCAGCGGCTCGGCCGGCACACGATGGGCGTGCCCGGACCGGTCACCAGCGCGCTCTCGGCCGGGGTGCACGAACTGCTGCGCGGCGACGCCGTGCTGGTCTCCGACGCCGCGGACGTGGTCGAACTGGTCGGAGAGATAGGCGAGCTGGCCCCGGACCGGCGTGGGCCCGTCCTGCCGCGCGACCTCCTCGACCCCGTCGCCGCGCAGGTGCTCGCGGCGCTTCCGGCCGGTGGCACGGCCGCGGCGGACGCGATCGCCCGAGGGGCGGGCACGACGGCCGACGACGCGGTCGGGAGACTGTACGAACTCCGATCACTTGGATTCGTCGAACGACACGGCGACGGCTGGAAGTTGACACGCCAGGCGATGATCTCGGTCCGGCGGGATCGCGGCTCGTGCTGACCGAGCGTGATCGGCCGTCCGGGCGACCCCCGACAGCCTTGGCAGTTCCCGTAGTTGACCGCCCGGACCATCACGCACGGCGATGTCCGCGAGCCCGGCGGAAGCCCCGGCGCGCCCCTTCGCGCACGGGTGATCCCTTGTCCTTCGCACACTGCGACACCGCAGTCACGCTACGCTCACGAGGTTCCTGTTCAGGCAGGCACATCCCCGTCGGACCGACAGCTCACCAGGTATCCCAGTTCACAGCAGAACGGCACAAGGCGACGAATGCCCCAGCACACCTCCGGGTCAGACCGGGCGGCGCTTCCCCCAGCCGCCCGTGACGGCGGCAGCGTGCGCCCGCCCGCTCCCTCGTCGCTCGACGAGCTGTGGCGGTCGTACAAGGCGACGGGGGACGAGCGGTTGCGGGAGCAACTGATCCTGCACTACTCGCCACTGGTGAAGTACGTGGCGGGGCGGGTGAGCGTGGGGCTGCCGGCCAATGTGGAGCAGGCGGACTTCGTGTCCTCGGGGGTGTTCGGGCTGATCGACGCGATCGAGAAGTTCGACATCGACCGGGAGATCAAGTTCGAGACGTACGCGATCACCCGGATCCGCGGCGCGATGATCGACGAACTGCGGGCGCTGGACTGGATCCCGCGGTCGGTGCGGCAGAAGGCGCGCAGCGTGGAGCGGGCGTACGCGACGCTGGAGGCGCGGCTGCGGCGGACACCGTCGGAGGGCGAGGTGGCGACGGAGATGGGGATCGGTGTGGAGGACCTCCATGCCGTCTTCAGCCAGCTCTCGCTCGCGAACGTCGTCGCGCTGGAGGAACTGCTGCACGTGGGGGGCGAGGGCGGCAACCGGCTGAGCCTCATGGACACCCTGGAGGACACCGCCGCGGACGATCCGGTCGAGGTCGCCGAGGACCGGGAGCTGCGGCGCTTCCTGGCGCGGGCGATCAACACCCTGCCCGAGCGGGAGAAGACCGTCGTCACGCTGTACTACTACGAGGGCCTCACCCTCGCCGAGATCGGCAATGTGCTCGGCGTGACCGAGAGCCGGGTCAGTCAGATCCACACCAAGTCCGTCCTGCAACTGCGGGCGAAGCTGGCCGGGTTCGGGCGCTGACCCGGGGCGCGGGGCGGCGCCCCGGAGCGCGGGGCGGGCGCGGGTGACTCCCGTCCGCGCGGGTCGGTCCGTAAAGTGGTGGGGTGCCTAGGATTCGAGCGGCCTCTGTGGCCGAGCACCGGTCGATGCAGCGAGCCGCCCTGCTGGACGCGGCCCGGTCCCTCCTGTCCGAGGGTGGTACGGAGGCGCTGACGTTCCCCGCCCTCGCCGAGCGGACGGGTCTCGCGCGCTCCTCCGTCTACGAGTACTTCCGCTCCCGCGCGGCCGTTGTCGAGGAGCTGTGCGCGGTCGACTTCCCTGTCTGGGCGGCCGAGGTCGAGGCGGCGATGGCCGCGGCGGAGGGTCCCGAGGCGAAGGTCGAGGCGTATGTGCGCCGCCAGCTCGCGCTCGTGGGGGACCGGCGGCACCGGGCCGTGGTCGCCATCTCCGCGAGCGAGCTGGACGCCGGGGCCCGCGAGAAGATCCGCGCGGCGCACGGCGGGCTCGTCGCGATGATCGTCGAGGCCCTCGACGCGATGGGGCACCAGGAGCCCCGCCTGGCGGCGATGCTGCTCCAGGGCGTGGTCGACGCGGCGGTACGACGCATCGAACTGGGCGCCGCGGAGGACCCGACGACCATCACGGACGCGGCGGTCGCGATGGCCCTACGGGGAGTGTGGGGCTGAGCCCCGAACGAAGTCCGAGCTGACCCCACGCCGAGCCCGTACGGGGCGGGTGTACGGCCGCGTATGCCTCACCGGCTTCGGAATCCGCTCCGGCGCGGGGTGCTGCGGAGACCCGGTCAGCGCGTGTGGGGCTGGGGCGCGAGTGAGCCTTCGAGTCGTGCCCCAGCACTGAGTACCGGGCCGACCAAGCCGGGGGCGCGCCCGCAGTGCGTCATATCCCCGGTGTCGGCGTAGGTACCCCCTCCACCGGGAGCAAGCGCGACCGTGTCCCGTGTCGTAGCCACGGTGGTAGCAGGGACAGCGGGTTCAGGTAGGTCTCTGCTCTGCGTAGGCCCCAGTGGAGGCATGAGGACGTGCAGTGGGGGGTCGGGGGTTCCAGGGTGCCCAGGGGGTCGCCCGCGGTTACCTCGGTGCCCTGGGGCAGGGTCGTGTGGACGGGCTCGTAGGTCGTGCGCAGGGGTGGGTCGCCCGTGCCCGCCAGGTCCACGGTGATCACGCCCCGGCCCGCCACCCTGCCCGCGAAGGCCACCCGACCGGCGGCGACCGTGCGGACCGGATCGCCCGGGGCCGCCGCCAGGTCCACGCCGCGGTGGCCCGGCCCGTACGCGCGCGACGGAGGCTCCCAGCCCCGTAAGACCGCGGGGCGGGTGCCCACCGGCCAGTTCCGGGCCAGCGTCGGCACATCGGGCCCCGGCGCGGACCGCACGTCCGGCTCCGGGGCGGCCCGCGTGCCCGCCCAGGCCACCGTGGACAGCGCGCTGACCACCAAAAGCAGCACCACGGCAATTCGTTTCGCTCGCATGCGAGAACCGTGCCGCACACCGGCCGATCACGGCCCCGGGCTGTGGACAACCAGCGGCTTGTGGACAGTGGCGTCACCCGCCGCCCCGTCGGTCCCGTACACTTCTTGTGCGATCCGGGTCACCGGGTCGACTTCGCACGCCCCGACACCAGGCCGTCACCAGGTTGGTGTCAGCGCCCCTCGGTCCTTCGTGGCACGGCGCAACGCGGGCGTCAGGCGCGAGTGCCATCCGGCACCCGCGGCACAACCGAGAACTCAAGGAGAACGGCCATGGCCGTCGTCACGATGCGGGAGCTGCTGGAGAGCGGCGTCCACTTCGGTCACCAGACCCGTCGCTGGAACCCGAAGATGAAGCGCTTCATCTTCACCGAGCGCAACGGCATCTACATCATCGACCTGCTCCAGTCGCTGTCGTACATCGACCGCGCCTACGAGTTCGTCAAGGAGACCGTCGCCCACGGCGGCACCGTGATGTTCGTCGGTACGAAGAAGCAGGCGCAGGAGGCCATCGCCGAGCAGGCCACCCGCGTCGGCATGCCCTTCGTCAACCAGCGCTGGCTGGGCGGCATGCTCACCAACTTCTCGACCGTCTACAAGCGTCTGCAGCGCCTCAAGGAGCTCGAGCAGATCGACTTCGAGGACGTCGCGGCCTCGGGTCTGACCAAGAAGGAGCTGCTGGTCCTCTCCCGCGAGAAGGCCAAGCTGGAGAAGACCCTCGGTGGTATCCGCGAGATGCAGAAGGTGCCGAGCGCCGTCTGGATCGTGGACACCAAGAAGGAGCACATCGCGGTCGGCGAGGCCCGCAAGCTCAACATCCCGGTCGTCGCCATCCTCGACACCAACTGCGACCCCGACGAGGTCGACTACAAGATCCCGGGTAACGACGACGCCATCCGCTCCGTCACCCTGCTCACCCGTGTGATCGCCGACGCCGTCGCCGAGGGCCTCATCGCCCGTTCCGGTGTCGCCACCGAGGGCAAGGGCGAGAAGGCCGCGGGCGAGCCGCTCGCCGAGTGGGAGCGCGACCTGCTCGAGGGCGAGAAGAAGGCTGACGCCGAGAAGCCCGCCGAGGCTCCGGCCGCCGAGGCCCCTGCTGCCGAGGCCCCTGCCGCCGAGGCCGCCGCCGAGGCCCCCGCCACCGAGGCTCCGGCCGCCGAGGGCGAGCAGGCCTGATCTTCAGGGCCGTTCGGCTGATGTGAGGGCGGGTGGCGCCGACCGCGCCGCCCGCCGTTCACCCGCAGCCCTGAGATCTTCGTAGCCCGTAGATCTCTGGCGGCCGTCCGCGCAACGCGGCGGCGGTCGCCGACTTCGAGACTTCGAACTCCGAGAAGAGATTCACAGATCATGGCGAACTACACCGCCGCCGACGTCAAGAAGCTCCGTGAGCTCACGGGCGCCGGCATGATGGACTGCAAGAAGGCGCTGGACGAGGCCGAGGGCAACGTCGAGAAGGCCGTCGAGGCGCTCCGGATCAAGGGCCAGAAGGGCGTCGCCAAGCGCGAGGGCCGCTCCGCCGAGAACGGCGCCGTGGTCTCCATCCTCGCCGACGACAACTCCTCCGGTGTCCTCGTCGAGCTGAAGTGCGAGACGGACTTCGTCGCCAAGGGCGAGAAGTTCCAGGCCGTGGCCAAGGCCATCGCCGAGCACGTCGTCAAGTCCGCCCCGGCCGACATCGAGGCGCTGCTCGCCTCCGAGATCGAGCCCGGCAAGACCGTCCAGGCGTTCGTCGACGAGGCCAACGCCAACCTGGGCGAGAAGATCGTCCTGGACCGCTTCGCGCAGTACGCCGACGGTTTCGTGACGGCCTACATGCACCGCACCATGCCCGACCTGCCGCCGCAGATCGGTGTCCTGGTCGAGTTCGACAAGCCGAACAACGACGTCGCCCGTGGTGTCGCCCAGCACATCGCCGCCTTCGCGCCGAAGTACCTCTCCAAGGAGGACGTCCCGGCCGAGGTCGTCGAGTCCGAGCGCCGCATCGCCGAGGAGACCACCCGCGCCGAGGGCAAGCCCGAGGCCGCCCTCCCGAAGATCGTCGAGGGTCGTCTCAACGGCTTCTTCAAGGACGCGACGCTGCTCGGTCAGCCGTACGCGCTCGACAACAAGAAGTCCGTCCAGAAGGTTCTGGACGAGGCGGGTGTCACCCTGAAGCGCTTCACGCGTATCAAGGTCGGCATCTGAGTCCGTACCGCGCTCGACGTGCGACCCCGGTAGGGTCGTCAGCAGTCGTCCAGGTACGCCGTCCCGCATCCGTGCGAGGCGGACGACAGCAGATTTGACGAGGAGGCCATTGCCGCGCATGGGATGTCAATCACCCACCGGCAATGGCCTTCTTCGTATGTGCACCACGAGGAGAACTCCATGACCACCAAGGCCGAGAAGAGCGACGACGGCAAAGTACGCGGCCGGTTTCTGCTGAAGCTGTCCGGAGAGGCGTTCTCCGGCGGAACCGGACTCGGTGTCGACCCGGACGTGGTGCACGCCATCGCCCGTGAGATCGCGGCCGTGGTTCGCGACGGCTCCGAGATCGCGGTCGTCATCGGCGGCGGCAACTTCTTCCGCGGCGCCGAACTCCAGCAGCGCGGCATGGACCGGGCCCGCTCCGACTACATGGGCATGCTCGGCACGGTCATGAACTGCCTGGCCCTCCAGGACTTCCTGGAGAAGGAGGGCATCGACTCGCGCGTCCAGACGGCCATCACCATGGGCCAGGTCGCCGAGCCGTACATCCCGCTGCGCGCCGTGCGCCACCTGGAGAAGGGCCGCGTGGTCATCTTCGGCGCCGGTATGGGCATGCCGTACTTCTCCACCGACACGACCGCCGCCCAGCGTGCCCTGGAGATCGACGCCGAGGCCCTGCTCATGGGCAAGAACGGCGTGGACGGGGTCTACGACTCCGACCCGAAGACCAACCCCGAGGCAGTCAAGTTCGACTCGCTCGGCTACGGCGAGGTCATCACCCGCGACCTCAAGGTCGCCGACATGACCGCCATCACGCTGTGCCGGGACAACAGCCTGCCCATCCTGGTCTTCGAGCTCCTGGCCGAGGGCAATATCGCACGGGCGGTCAAGGGTGAGAAGATCGGCACACTCGTGGGTGACCAGGGTAGCCGGGACTGACCGGAGACCCACTCGTCGGGGCGCGAACCCCGTTCGGGTGACGGGTTCCGAGCGGAGGGATGGACAATGTCCCACCGGTCGGGAACCGTGCAGCAAGAAGACGCGACGCAGCCGGCCGCAGACCGACGAGTGCCAGCCGCCGGGCCTACTCAAGACACGCAGGAGCAAGTGGTGATCGAAGAGACCCTCCTCGAGGCCGAGGAGAAGATGGAGAAGGCCGTCGTAGTCGCCAAGGAGGACTTCGCCGCGATCCGCACCGGCCGTGCGCACCCGGCGATGTTCAACAAGATCGTCGCCGACTACTACGGCGCAGCGACGCCGATCAACCAGTTGGCCTCGTTCTCGGTGCCGGAGCCGCGCATGGCCGTGGTGACCCCGTTCGACAAGAGCGCGCTGCGCAACATCGAGCAGGCGATCCGCGACTCCGACCTGGGCGTCAACCCGAGCAACGACGGCAACATCATCCGCGTGGTGTTCCCCGAGCTGACCGAGGAGCGCCGCCGCGACTACATCAAGGTCGCCAAGGGCAAGGCCGAGGACGCCAAGGTCTCGATCCGTTCCGTGCGCCGCAAGGCCAAGGACGCGATCGACAAGCTGGTCAAGGACGGCGAGGTCGGCGAGGACGAGGGCCGTCGTGCGGAGAAGGAGCTCGACGACACCACGGCGAAGTACGTCGCGCAGGTGGACGAGCTGCTCAAGCACAAGGAAGCCGAGCTGCTCGAGGTCTGATGAACGACTCTCCCTGGGGAGCGCCGCCACAGGCCGCGGGGTACCGGGGGCCCGCCGAGCGCGGGCCCGGCCAGGCCCCCGGCCCGGCGGGGCCCGCGTACGATGCGCGGGACGCCCGGCAGCGGACGCGCCCCATGCCCGTCGTGCCCGACGTACCCGCCTTCGGCGGAGACCAGGGTGACGACCACGGGGCCGCCCGGCCGGGTGGTCCCTTGTTCCGCGACGACACGCCGTCGGCCACGCCCTATGGGGCGGCGCCGCAGAATCCGGAGCCCATGCCCGACGCCCCGCAGCCGGCGCCCGCACGGCAGAAGAAGAGCGCGGGCCGCGACCTGGGCGCGGCCATAGGAGTCGGCGTCGGGCTGGGCGTCGTGATCATCGCGTCGTTGTTCGTCGTCAAGGCCGTGTTCGTCGGCGTGATAGCGGTCGCCGTCGTGGTGGGCCTGTGGGAGCTGACGAACCGGCTGGAGGAGCGCAAGGGCATCAAGGCGCCCCTCGTCCCGCTGGCCGTCGGCGGCGCGGCGATGGTCGTCGCCGGGTACGTACGCGGGGCCGAGGGCGCCTGGGTGGCGATGGCGCTCACCGCGCTCGCGGTCCTGGTCTGGCGGATGACCGAGCCGCCGGACGGCTATCTGAGGGACGTCACGGCGGGCCTCTTCGCGGCCTTCTACGTGCCGTTCCTCGCCACGTTCGTCTCGATGATGCTGACCGCGTCGGACGGTCCGCAGCGCGTGCTGACGTTCCTGCTGCTGACGGTCGTCAGCGACACGGGCGCGTACGCGGTCGGCTGGCGCTTCGGCAAGAACAAGCTCGCGCCGCGCATCAGCCCCGGCAAGACCCGTGAGGGCCTGGTGGGCGCGGTCGCCTTCGCGATGGCGGCGGGCGCGCTGTGCATGCACTTCCTGGTCGACGGCGGCGCGTGGTGGCAGGGGCTCCTGCTGGGTCTCGCGGCAGCGGTCAGCGCCACGCTCGGCGACCTCGGCGAGTCGATGATCAAGCGGGACCTCGGCATCAAGGACATGGGCACCCTGCTGCCGGGCCACGGCGGCATCATGGACCGCCTGGACTCGCTGCTGCCGACGGCCCCGATCGTCTGGCTGCTGCTGGTCGTCTTCGTCGGCGCGGGCTGAGCACGCTCCGCCCGAGAGGCCCGTCACGCCATGGTGTGACGGGCCTCTTCCTGTCGCGGCGCGAAGAGTGGCAAGGGCGACAGTCCCGCACCGGGAAGAACCCGTACGAGGGTCTGCGACACTGGTAGGACCATGCCCAAGCCCGGAGAACTCACTTTCGTCGCGCCGCGCGGAGCCAAGCAGCCGCCGCGGCATCTTGCCGATCTCACGCCCGCCGAGCGCAAGGAGGCGGTCGCGGCCATCGGCGAGAAGCCGTTCCGCGCCAAGCAGCTCTCGCAGCACTACTTCGCGCGGTACACGCAGGACCCCGAGCAGTGGACCGACATCCCGGCCGGTTCCCGCGCCGGGCTCCAGGAGGCGCTGCTGCCGGAGCTGATGACGGTCGTTCGGCATCTGTCGACCGATCAGGACACGACACGCAAGACGCTGTGGCGGCTGTTCGACGGCACGCTCGTCGAGTCCGTACTCATGCGCTACCCGGACCGGGTCACCATGTGCATCAGCTCCCAGGCGGGCTGCGGCATGAACTGCCCGTTCTGCGCGACCGGGCAGGCCGGACTCGACCGCAACCTCTCCACCGGCGAGATCGTGCACCAGATCGTGGACGGCATGAGGGCGCTGCGCGACGGTGAGATCCCCGGTGGTCCCGCGCGCCTGTCCAACATCGTCTTCATGGGCATGGGCGAGCCCCTCGCCAACTACAAGCGCGTGATCGGCGCCATCCGGGCGCTCACCGATCCCACGCCGGACGGCCTCGGCCTCTCGCAGCGCGGCATCACCGTCTCGACCGTCGGACTGGTGCCCGCCATCCACCGCTTCGCGGACGAGGGCTTCAAGTGCCGCCTCGCCATCTCCCTGCACGCACCGGACGACGAACTGCGCGACACCCTCGTCCCCGTCAACACCCGGTGGAAGGTCGGCGAGGTACTGGACGCCGGTTTCGAGTACGCCGCCAAGTCCGGACGGCGGCTGTCCATCGAGTACGCGCTGATCCGGGACATCAACGACCAGGCGTGGCGCGGCGATCGGCTCGGCCGGCTCCTCAAGGGCAAGCCCGTGCACGTCAATCTGATCCCGCTGAACCCCACGCCCGGCTCCAAATGGACCGCGTCCCGGCCCGAGGACGAGAAGGCGTTCGTCGAGGCGATCGCGGCCCATGGGGTGCCGGTGACCGTCCGGGACACCCGCGGCCAGGAGATCGACGGAGCCTGTGGACAACTGGCGGCGAGCGAGCGGTAGTCTGAACTCCGTACGTACATCTTCATATTCCGACAGGGGAGCGCCACAGCGCTGAGAGTGCGGTATCGACCGCAGACCCTCTGAACCTCGCCCAGGTCATTCTGGGTAGGAAGTTCGGTCTTCACTCAAGCTGCTGCGCCCTGCCCGGACCCGTGCGGGTCACCGGGGCAGGGCCGCGTCTCTTCCTGGTCACTCCAGGAGGAATTCAGTGCACATCACCGGCAGGACGCTCGCGGCCATGGCCGTCGGGCTCGGCATGGTCACGCTGTCCGCGTGCGGGTCGTCCACCTCCACGGACGGAAGCGGCGGCGACTCCAAGACCGTGACCCTCGTGAGCCATGACTCCTGGGCCGCCTCGAAGAGCGTCATAGCGGCGTTCGAGAAGGAGTCCGGGTACAAGGTCAAGGTCCTCAAGGACGGTGACGCGGGCCAGGCCGTCAACAAGGCGATCCTGACCAAGGACAACCCGCAGGGCGATGTCTTCTTCGGCGTCGACAACACCCTGCTCTCGCGGGCGCTCGACAACGGCCTGTTCCAGTCGTACGAGCCGAAGGGCTACGACAAGGTCGTGCAGCGGTATCGCGCCGACGAGGCCAAGCACCGGGTCACCCCGATCGACTCCGGCGACATCTGCGTCAACTACGACAAGAAGTACTTCGCCGACCACAAGCTGGCCCCGCCCGCCACGCTCGACGACCTCGTCAAGCCCGCGTACAAGAACCTCCTGGTCACCGAGGACGCGTCCACGTCCTCGCCGGGCCTCGGCTTCCTGCTCGGGACCGCCGCGAAGTACGGGGACGACGGCTGGCAGGGGTACTGGAAGAAGCTGAAGGCCAACGGTGTGAAGGTGGCCGAGGGCTGGGAGCAGGCGTACAACGAGGAGTTCTCGGGTTCCGCCGGAGGCAAGAAGGCCGGGGGCGACCGACCGCTCGTCGTGTCGTACGCCTCCTCGCCGCCCGTCGAGGTCGTCTACGCCGAGCCGCGGCCGAAGACCGCGCCGACCGGGGTGGCCCAGGGCACCTGCTTCCAGCAGGTCGAGTACGCCGGGCTGCTCAGCAACGCCAAGAACAGCAAGGGCGGCAAGGCGCTGCTCGACTTCTTGATCAGTGAGAAGTTCCAGCAGGACATGCCGCTGAACATGTTCGTCTACCCGGTGCGTGAGACCGCCCAGTTGCCGACGGAGTTCGTCAAGTGGGGCCCGCAGGCGAAGAACCCCGAGACCATGGCCCCCGCCAAGATCGCCGCCAACCGTGACCAGTGGGTCAAGTCGTGGACATCGCTCGTACTGAAGTAGCCCCGCGGCCGAGAGGGAACGCGGCGCGGCTCGGGCTCATGGCCCTGCCCGTCGCGTTCTTCGGGGTCTTCTTCGCCTACCCGGTCGCCGCGATCGTCGCGCGCGGTCTCCGCATCGACGGTGCCTGGCACCTCGGGCGGATCACGGAGGTGCTCGCGGAGCCCGGCATCGGGCAGGTGCTGTGGTTCACGACCTGGCAGGCGCTCGCCTCGACCGCGCTCACGCTGCTCGTCGCGCTGCCGGGCGCCTATGTGTTCGCGCGCCTGGACTTCCCCGGCAAGCGGGTGCTGCGGGCGGTGGTCACCGTGCCGTTCGTGCTGCCGACGGTCGTCGTCGGTACGGCCTTCCTGGCGCTCGTCGGCCGCGGCGGGCTCCTCGACGACCTGTGGGGTGTGCGGCTCGACGGGACCGTGTGGGCCGTGCTGCTCGCCCATGTCTTCTTCAACTACGCCGTCGTCGTCCGCACGGTCGGCGGTCTGTGGGCCCAGCTCGACCCGCGCCAGGAGGAAGCGGCCCGGATGCTCGGCGCCTCCCGCCTGAGGGCCTGGCGCACGGTGACGCTGCCCGCCCTCGGCCCGGCCGTGGCCGCCGCCGCGCTGATGGTGTTCCTGTTCACCTTCACCTCCTTCGGTGTGGTGCAGATCCTGGGCGGCGCGGGGTTCTCCACGATCGAGGTCGAGATCTACCGGCAGACCTCGCAGATCTTCGACCTGTCCACCGCGGCCGTGCTGACGCTCGTCCAGTTCGCCGCGGTGGGCGCGATCCTCGGGGTGCACGCCTGGACCGTCCGCCGCGGCGAGAGCACGCTGCGCCTGGTCGACGCGGCGCGCACGGCGCGCGGACCGCGCGGGGCGGGGCAGCGGGCGCTGCTGGGCGCGGTCCTCGCCACGGTCGCGGTGCTGATCGTCCTGCCGCTCGCCGTCCTCGTCCAGCGCTCGTTCGACGCGCCCGGGTTCGGGTACTACACGGCGCTGACGCGCACCGACGGCGGCACCTTCCTCGTGGCGCCGATCGAGGCGGTCGGCAACTCGCTGCGCTACGCCGTCGCCGCCACGCTCATCGCCGTACTGATCGGCTCCCTCGCCGCCGCGGCCCTCGCCCGCAAGGGCGCGGGCCGTCTCGTACGCGGCTTCGACGCGCTGCTGATGCTGCCGCTCGGGGTGTCCGCGGTGACCGTCGGCTTCGGCTTCCTGATCACGCTCGACAAGCCACCGCTGGATCTGCGGGCTTCCTGGATCCTGGTGCCGCTCGCGCAGGCCCTGGTGGGCGCCCCGTTCGTGGTGCGCACCATGCTGCCCGTGCTGCGGGCCGTGGACGAACGGCTGCGCGAGGCCGCGGCCGTGCTCGGGGCGTCGCCCTGGCGGGTGTGGCGTGAGGTCGATCTGCCGCTCGTCCGGCGGGCGCTGCTGATCGCGGCCGGGTTCGCGTTCGCCGTGTCGCTGGGCGAGTTCGGCGCGACGGTGTTCATCGCACGGCCCGACAACCCGACGCTGCCGGTCGCGGTGGCACGGCTCCTCGGACGGCCCGGCGATCTCAACTACGGCCAGGCGATGGCCCTTTCGACGATCCTGATGGTGGTGTGCGCGGTGGCGCTGCTGGTGCTCGAACGACTGCGTACGGAGCGGACGGGGGAGGTGTGACGATGCTCAGGCTGGACGGGGCGAGCGTGCGCTTCGCCGGACACGCGGCGCTCGACGGCGTCGAACTGGACGTCGCCGAGCGCGAGATCGTCTGTGTGCTCGGGCCCAGCGGCGGTGGCAAGTCGACGCTGCTGCGCACCGTGGCCGGGCTGCAACCGCTCGACTCCGGCCGGGTGTTCCTCGACGGCCGGGACCTGAACGGCGTGCCCGCGCACCGTCGGGGCGTCGGGCTGATGTTCCAGGACCATCAGCTCTTCCCGCAGCGGGACGTGGGCGGCAATGTCGCCTTCGGGCTCCGGATGCACGGCGCGTCGCGTCAGGAACAGGAGCGCCGCGTACGGGAGTTGCTCGACCTCGTCGGCCTGCCCGGCGCCGAGCGCAGGGCGGTCGCCTCGCTCTCCGGCGGGGAGCAGCAGCGGGTCGCGCTCGCCCGTGCCCTGGCGCCCCGGCCGCGGCTGCTGATGCTGGACGAGCCGCTCGGCCAGCTCGACCGCTCGCTGCGCGAACGCCTGGTCGTCGAACTGCGCGAGGTCTTCCGGACGTTGGGGACGACCGTGCTCGCCGTCACCCATGACCAGGGCGAGGCCTTCGCGCTCGCGGACCGGGTCGTCGTGATGCGCGAGGGGCGGATCGCCCAGTCCGGTACGCCACTTGAGGTGTGGCAGCGCCCCGCGAACGAGTTCGTGGCGCGCTTCCTCGGCTTCGACAACGTGGTGGAGACCACCGTCACCGGTCAGTCCGCCGACACCCCCTGGGGCAAGCTCCCGGTACCGGAGGACTCCCCGCAGGGGCCGGGCACGCTGCTCGTACGGCCCGCGGGCGTACGACTGGTGGACGCCGCCGAGGGCCTGCGCTGCACCGTGGCCGCACGCACCTTCCGCGGCACCCATGTCGCGGTGCGTCTGCACCCCGAGGGGGCTCCCGCCCTGGAGGCGGCGTGCGCACTGCGCGAGGCGCCGGAGCCCGGGGACACGGTCGGGGTCGTCTTCGACGCCGCCGACGTCGTGGTGCTCGGCGGTGCTTCCCCCGCGTAACACCCGTACGGGCCCTGTCCGTACACGGACGCGGCCCGCCCCCGAAACGGGGCGGGCCGGGTGGTGGTGCGGGCCGGGGCTCAGCCCTGGATCGCCGCCGGGTCCATCCACATGACCTCCCAGGTGTGCCCGTCCAGGTCGTCGAACGCGCGGCCGTACATGTGGCCGTGGTCCATGGGCTCCCGCGCGGCCGTGGCCCCCGCGGCCAGCGCCCGGTCCACCAACTCGTCGACCTTCGCCCGGCTCTCGGCGCTCAGGCAGAGCAGCACCTCGCTGGTCTTCGTGGCGTCGACGATCTCCTTCGTGGTGAACTCGGCGTAGCGCTGCTTGCCCAGTAGCATCGCGACGATCGTGTCGCTGATGGCGACACAGGCGCAGTCGTCCGTCGAGAACTGCGGGTTGAGCGAGTAGCCCAGCTCCGTGAAGAACTTCTTCGACGCCTCGACGTCGGCGACGGGCAGGTTCACGAAGATCATCTGCTGGTACATGAAGCACAATCTCCCGGTCTTCGATGATGTGTACGCAGGGACAGACCGGGGGCCGCCGCGAAACTCATCGGCGGCCCGCGAAGAACCTTCCCGCAGTCGGTGACCCCCGCCTCAGCCCCGCAGCGGCAGCGCCGCCAGTTCCGCGACGGCCCAGGTCAGCGGTACGAACACGACGATCAGCACGGCCGCGCGCAGCAGCACCGCGTTGCGCAGCAGCGTGGCGGGCGCGCCCAGCCGTACCAGTCCGGCGACCGTGGCGGCCCGTGCCTGCCGCGCCTCGATCGCGGCCACCGCCAGCGTCGCGAGCGTGCAGCCCGTCACCAGCAGCGCGCCCAGCGCGGTGAGCGGCCCGAACGAGCGCGTGGCGTCGGCGGACAGCGCGGCCGTCGCGTACGCCCCGGACGCCACCGCGCTCACCACCCCGAGCGGTCGCCCGATCCGCCCCGCCTCCTCCTGGAGACCGCGCCCGGCGAGCAGCCGTACGGCACCGGGGCGCACGGCCTGGAGCAACCGGCCGCACAGGTATGTGAGCGCGGGCCCGGCCAGCAGCAGGCCGAGCGCGGTCAGCGCCCAGCCCACCGGTACCGCCAGGGGCCCGCGCGCCGGATCGCCGGGCAGCCAGGGTCCGGCAGCCGGGCTCGTACGGCCCGCGTACGTCTCCACGGCCAGGCCCGCGGCGAGCGCGGCCACGCCCCAGGGGAGCCCGCCCGGCGCGGGCCGGGGAGCGGCGGGCCGGTCCGGGTCCACGACCGTGCCGGGGACTTCGGCGGAGACCTCGGTGTCGGCGTCGGCCTCGGCGTCGGCCTTCCGCCGTCCGGCGCGCCGCCGCCGTTCCTCGTGTGGGCGCAGCACCAGCGCGCTCGCCAGGGACGCGGTCACCGGGACCACCGCGAGCAGGGTGAGCGCCGCGGGCAGGGGCAGCGGCTGGTCCGTGGCGAGGAAGTCCGCGGCCCGCCCGCCGAGCGCGCCGCCCGGCAGATCGCCCCGTACATGCAGGAAGGCCAGCAGCGCGAGGAGGGAGCCGAACACGGTCGACAGCGCGGTGGTCAGGGCCGAGAGCGCCATCAGGCGGCCCGGACCGAGGCCGATCGCCGCCAGGCCGGACCGGGGGCGGGTGCCGGGGTCGGTCCGCGCGACGGCGACGGCGAAGTACACGGTGGCGGCCATCGGCGCGAGACACCAGGCCAGCCGCAGCGCCGAGCCGGTCGACGCCTGCGGGTGCGCCATCGCGTACCCGAGCGTGCACAGCAGCAGGAAGCCCGTGCCCGCCGAGGCCGCGGCGACCAGCAGTCGGCGGAGGTGGACCAGCGGGTGGGCCGCGCGGGCTAGGCGGAGAGCGAGCACGCCGTGCGGCCCTCCGTCTCGGTGAGCGGGGGCAGTTGGAGGGTGTGCACGCGGCGGCCGTCCAGCAGCGAGACGGTGCGGTCGGCGAGGGCCGCGGTGTCCGGGTCCTGGGTGGCCAGGACGACCGTGATGCCGTGCGAGCGGGCCGCCGAGGCGAGGGTGCGCAGCACCTGGACCCGGTCGGCGCGGAAGAGCGGGGCGGTGGGCTCGTCGGCGAACAGGACGGTCGGCGCCGCCGCGATCGCCCGTGCGATGGCGACCCGTTGGCGCTCGGACTGGACCAGTTCGTACGGGCGCTTGCGGGCGCAGCCGCCGATGTCGAGGCGCTCCAGCCACTCCAGGGCCGCGGCCTTGGCCCGACGGCGGCTCGTGCCGCGCAGCAGCAACGACAGGGCGGCGTTCTCCCAGGCGTTCAGTTCCGGGACGAGCAGGGGCGCCGGGTCGATCCAGCCGAAGCGGTCGCGGCGCAGCCGTTCGCGGGTGAGCGGCCCCATGGTGTGCACCGGGGTGCTGTTGAACCAGACCTCGCCCCGCTGCGCCGGGAGCAGCCCGGCCAGGCACTGGAGCAGAGTCGTTTTGCCACTGCCGCGTCGGCCGGTGACGGCCAGGATCTCGCCCTCGCGCACACCGAGCGAGACACCGTTGAGCGCGGGCGAGCCGTTGTGCTGGAAGTGCAGGGCGCGCGCCCAGAGTACGTCGTTGTCCGGCGGGGCCACCATCGCGTACACCTCGGTTCAGATCCGTTGTCCCCTGTCGGTCCCCCCTCCGGGGGGACCCGTTCGGGGGAATGGCGGCAGGGCCGATCGGTCACAGTGCACGGAGCACGCTAGGCAGCGGGCGGCGGGAGGCGGCACAGCAGACGGCCCCGCACCGCCGTTTTTCACTGGAACGGGCGGTGCGGGGCCGTTGACGGGGTCACCGTCAGGAGGGAGACCGGTGGCTCGGAAGGATCAGAGCTTGGTCCAGGCCTCCGTCAGGGTCGCGCGCAGGATCTGCTCGATCTCGTCGAAGGTCTCCTGGTTGGAGATCAGCGGCGGGGCGAGCTGGATGACCGGGTCGCCACGGTCGTCGGCGCGGCAGTACAGGCCGTTGTCGAACAGCGCCTTGGAGAGGAAGCCGTACAGGACGCGCTCGGTCTCCTCCTCGTTGAAGGACTCCTTGGTCGCCTTGTCCTTGACCAGCTCGATGCCGTAGAAGAAGCCGTTGCCGCGGACGTCACCGACGATCGGCAGGTCGTGCAGCTTCTGGAGCGTCGAGAGGAACGCGCCCTCGTTGTCGAGCACGTGCTGGTTGAGGCCCTCGCGCTCGAACAGGTCGAGGTTGGCGAGGCCGACCGCGGCGGAGACCGGGTGGCCACCGAAGGTGTAGCCGTGCAGGAAGGTGTTGTCGCCCTTGTAGAACGGCTCGGCCAGGCGGTCGGAGACGATGCACGCGCCGATCGGGGAGTAGCCCGAGGTCATGCCCTTGGCGCAGGTGATCATGTCCGGGACGAAGCCGAACTTGTCGCAGGCGAACATCGTGCCGAGGCGGCCGAAGGCGCAGATGACCTCGTCCGACACGAGCAGCACGTCGTACTGGTCGCAGATCTCGCGCACGCGCTGGAAGTACCCGGGCGGCGGCGGGAAGCAGCCACCGGCGTTCTGCACCGGCTCCAGGAAGACGGCGGCGACGGTGTCCGGGCCCTCGAAGAGGATCTGCTGCTCGATCTGGTCGGCGGCCCAGCGGCCGAAGGCCTCCGGGTCGTCACCGAAGATCGGGGCGCGGTAGATGTTGGTGTTCGGCACCTTGTGCGCGCCGGGGACCAGCGGCTCGAAGGGGGCCTTCAGACCCGGCAGACCGGTGATGGACAGGGCGCCCTGCGGGGTGCCGTGGTAGGCGACCGCACGCGAGATGACCTTGTACTTGGTGGGCTTGCCGACCAGCTTGAAGTACTGCTTGGCGAGCTTCCAGGCGGTCTCGACGGCCTCGCCGCCGCCCGTGGTGAAGAAGACCTTGTTCAGGTCGCCCGGGGCGTGGTGCGCGAGGCGCTCGGCCAGCTCGACGGCCTTCGGGTGGGCGTACGACCACACCGGGAAGAAGGCCAGCTCCTGGGCCTGCTTGAACGCGGTCTCGGCCAGCTCCGTACGGCCGTGGCCCGCCTGGACCACGAACAGGCCGGCGAGACCGTCGAGGTAGCGCTTGCCCTTGTCGTCGTAGATGTAGGTGCCCTCACCCCGGACGATCGTGGGAACGGGCGCGTTCTCGTACGAGGACATGCGGGTGAAGTGCATCCACAGGTGGTCGTACGCGGTCTTGCTGAGGTCCTTGGTACTCACGGCTATCGGGTTCCCCACATGTAGGTCTGCTTCTTGAGCTTGAGGTAGACGAAGCTCTCGGTGGAGCGCACTCCGGGGATGGCCCGGATGCGTTTGCTGATGACGTTCAGCAGGTGGTCGTCGTCCTCGCAGACGATCTCCACCATCAGGTCGAACGAGCCGGCGGTCATCACCACGTACTCGCATTCGGACATGGCGGCCAGTGCGTCGGCGACCGACTCCACATCGCCCTCGACGTTGATCCCGACCATCGCCTGTCGGCGGAAGCCCACGGTGAGCGGGTCCGTGACGGCGACGATCTGCATCACGCCTTGGTCGAGCAGCTTCTGGACGCGCTGGCGCACGGCCGCTTCGGAGAGGCCGACGGCCTTGCCGATCGCGGCGTACGGTCGGCGGCCGTCCTCCTGGAGCTGTTCGATGATCGCGAGGGAGACGGCATCCAGTTGGGGGGTGCCGTTCCTGGACTCGCGGGAGTCCCTCGGTTGCGCGCTTCGACTGGCCACAAGCTCACTCTGCACGACGTCTCGACAGTTTTGCAAGGTTCGAGCGATGAAATCCGTTGTTTACGTGTTTTCAGTCTGCGGATTTCGCAGCCATGGCGTGATCGGGACTGTTGGAAACGTGGCGCCACCACTAGGGTGGGAATCTCAGCGAATGGACACCCGAACTTGGAGGGGCCGGCAGTGAGCACCGAGCTGCGTCGTCTGCGCAACTACATCGACGGCGAATTCCGCGACGCCGCCGACGGGCGGACCACCGAGGTGGTCAACCCCGCGACGGGCGAGGCGTATGCGACCGCCCCGCTGTCCGGGCAGGCGGACGTCGACGCCGCGATGGCCGCCGCCGCCGCGGCCTTCCCCGGCTGGCGCGACACCACGCCCGCGGAGCGTCAGAAGGCTCTGCTGAAGATCGCGGACGCGTTCGAGGAGCGCGCCGAGGACCTGATCGCGGCCGAGGTCGAGAACACCGGCAAGCCGATCGGGCTGACCCGGTCGGAAGAGATCCCGCCGATGGTCGACCAGATCCGCTTCTTCGCGGGCGCCGCGCGCATGCTCGACGGCCGTTCGGCCGGCGAGTACATGGAGGGGATGACCTCCATCATCCGCCGTGAGCCGGTCGGCGTCTGCGCGCAGGTCGCGCCGTGGAACTACCCGATGATGATGGCCGTGTGGAAGTTCGCCCCGGCGATCGCCGCGGGCAACACGGTCGTTCTCAAGCCGTCGGACACCACCCCGGCGTCCACGGCCCTGATGGCCGACATCATCGGCTCGATCCTGCCCAAGGGCGTCTTCAACGTCGTCTGCGGCGACCGCGACACCGGCCGCCTGATGGTCGAGCACCCGACCCCGGCGATGGCCTCCATCACCGGCTCCGTGCGCGCGGGCATGTCCGTCGCCGAGTCCGCCTCCAAGGACCTCAAGCGGGTCCACCTGGAGCTGGGCGGCAAGGCCCCGGTCGTCGTCTTCGAGGACACCGACATCGCCAAGGCCGTCGAGGACATCTCGGTGGCGGGCTTCTTCAACGCCGGTCAGGACTGCACGGCCGCCACCCGCGTCCTCGTCCAGGAGTCCATCCACGACGAGTTCGTGGCCGCGCTCGCGAAGGCCGCCGCCGAGACGAAGACCGGTCAGCCGGACGACGAGGACGTGCTCTACGGCCCGCTGAACAACCCGAACCAGCTCAAGCAGGTCTCGGGCTTCATCGAGCGGCTGCCCGCGCACGCCAAGGTCGAGGCCGGTGGCCAGCGCGTCGGCGACAAGGGTTACTTCTACGCGCCGACCGTCGTCTCGGGCCTCAAGCAGGACGACGAGATCATCCAGAACGAGGTCTTCGGCCCGGTCATCACCGTCCAGTCCTTCACGGACGAGGAGCAGGCCGTCGAGTACGCGAACGGCGTCGACTACGCCCTCGCCTCCTCGGTGTGGACCAAGGACCACGCGCGCGCGATGCGCATGTCCAAGATCCTCGACTTCGGCTGCGTCTGGATCAACACGCACATCCCGCTGGTCGCGGAGATGCCGCACGGCGGCTTCAAGAAGTCCGGCTACGGCAAGGACCTGTCGTCGTACGGCTTCGAGGACTACACGCGCATCAAGCACGTGATGACGTCGCTGGACGCCTGAGCACGGTAGGCGGCCGGTAGTCGACCGGTAGACCGGCCGAGCGGCCCCGGACGGGAGTTCCCGTCCGGGGCCGCTCGCGTTCCCGTACCGGGTCGACAAGGTGTCGGGTCCAGGTGGGGCCGCTCGACGCAGCGTCCATTGAACGCTCGCGGGGGGACGGCCATGCTGCCGGGATGTCCCTGACTCCGAAGACGTCGACCCCCAAGACGTCAGCCCCCTCCCGCCGTTCCCTGTTGCGCGCCCTCGGCGGCGGCGCGGCGCTCGGCGCGCTCGCCGGCTGCGGTGTGCCCGCGGCGTATGTGGCCCCCGGTGACCGGGCCGCCGCCGACCTGTCCGCCCGGGACAAGCGGCTGATGTTCGCCAACTGGCCGCTGTACATCGACACGGACGACAAGAACCCGAACCGGCGGCCGACCCTGGAGGCGTTCGAGAAGCGCTCCGGCATCACGGTCGACTACGTGGAGGAGATCAACGACAACGACGAGTTCTTCGGCAAGATCAGCCCGTCGCTGATGAACCATCAGCAGCCGGGCCGGGACCTCATCGTCCACAGCGACTGGATGTGCGCCCGCTATGTACGCCTCGGCTGGGTGCAGGAGATGGACCGGGCCGCCCAGCCGAACGTGGCGCGCTATCTCGACCCGCTGCTGCGCTCGCCCGCCTTCGACCCGGGACGCAAGTACAGCGTGCCGTGGCAGTCCGGCATCACCGGCATCGCCTACAACCGCCGCAAGGCCGGCCGGGAGATCCGTACGGTCTCGGACCTGTGGGCGCGCGACCTCAAGGGCCGGGTCACCCTGCTGTCCGGTCTGGACGAGGCGTTCGCGCTGCTGATGCAGGGCAACGGCGTGGACATCACCCGGTGGAAGGCGGCCGACTTCGACAGGATCTGCGACCAGGTCGAGCGGCATGTCCGCAGCGGCCAGATCCGCCGCTTCACCGGCAACGACTACACCAAGGACCTGGTCAGCGGTGATGTGGTGGCGTGCCAGGCGTACTCGGGCGATGTCATCCAGTTGCAGGCCGACAACCCCGACATCCGCTTCGTCGTCCCCGAGGAGGGCGCGGAGCTGTGGGCGGACACCCTGATGATCCCCGACCGGGCGCGCCACAAGGCCAACGCGGAGCAGTTGATCGACTTCTACTACCGGCCCGAGGTCGCCGCGGAACTCGCGGCCTGGGTGAACTACGTCTGCCCGGTCCCGGCGGCGCAGGACGTCCTCGCCGCGTCCAAGGACAAGGAGAGCGCGGCCCTGGCCGAGAACCCGCTGATCTTCCCGGACGCGACGATGCGCAAGCGTCTCGCGGTCGCACGGGACATCACAGCCAAGGAGCGGACGGAGTTCACCAAGCGCTGGAACGGCATCGTCGGGTTGTAGGCCGCAACTGCCGTGCCGCTGGCCGGTGATGGGGTCGCTGGAGGAGCCGATGGGGACCGGCTCCTCCGCTCGTGGGCGTCAGCGGTTGAACGCCGGGAAGCCGAACCGTTCGGCGATGGGGAGGCCGTCGCCCTTCGCGTCCGTCGCGTTCACCGAGTAGACCAGGGTGCGGGACAGGTCGGGGGTGGCGGCGATCGCCGTGGCGTAACCGGGGCGTGAGCCCGTCTTGCCCCAGATCACCTTGCCGTTCAGTTCGAGCTTCTCCAGGCCCGCGGCGTACCGCGCGTCGGGCACGTGCGGGAGGGTGAACATCTCCTTCAGTTGCGGCTCGGGGACGACCTTGCCGCGGAACAGCGCCACCAGCAGCCGTTCGAGGTCGGCGGTCGTCGAGATCATGTCGCCGGCCGCCCAGCGGTCGGACATGTTCCAGTCGGTGACATCGGTCAACTCGCCGTCGAACCGGTCGTATCCGCGGTTGTGCGGGCCGTGGACGAGCGGGTCGGGGCCCTGCGGGAACGAGGTGTCGCGCATGCCGAGGGGCTGGAAGATCCGTACGGACGCCTGGTGCGCGTACGAGTCGCCGGTGACCTTCTCGATCAGCATGCCCAGGACGGTGTAGTGGATGTTGTCGTACTCCTGCTGGGTGCCGGGGTCCCACCGCGGGCCCTTGGCGACCGAGGCCGCGACGACCTGACGGGGCGTCAGGGTCTCGAAGCGGTGCGGGTATCCGTCCTCGACCGAGTCACCGAGGGAGGCGCCGGAGTCCAGGCCGCTGGTGTAGTTCAGCAACTGCCGTACGGTGATGGGCTTGAAGTCCTTGGTCAGCAGCCCCGGAAGGTAGTGCTGCACGGTGCCGTCGAGGCGGACGCGCCCCTCCGCGGCGAGTTGCAGGACGAGGGACGCGGTGACGACCTTCGTCACGGAACCCACGCGGAAGCGGGCGTTCTCCAGCGCCGGTGCTCCCGTCCTGATGTCCCGTACCCCCGCCACCCCGCGCCAACTCCCCTTGCCGCCCACGCGGATGACCGCCGCCGTGGCGTCCTGGTCGGGCAGTCCGGCGAGCGCCGCGCACAGGGCCTCGGCGTCGGGGCCGTAGGAACTGGACGGTGAACTCGTCTGCGCGGAGCAGGACTTCGGCGGTGCGGAGTGGGCGGCGGCGACGCCCGCCAGGGGGAGGGTGGTCAGGCCTACGGCGAGGGCGGTGGCGAGTGCCACGGCGGACGGACGTAGCTGCATCGGCTGCTCCAGATTCCGGTGGGATGCGTGGTGTTCATCCTGTGCGGCGGCTCTGGAGCGGGGGATCGTCGCCAAGGAGGGCACAGCCCCAGGGACCGGTCCGGGGGTCGCCCCTAGGGGCTCAGCTCTCGCGCGCCGCGTGCAGCGTCTCGATGCGGTTCGTCGTGATCGAGTCCACGCCCAGGTCGAGGAGGCGCCGCATGGAGCGGCGGGTGTCGGGTGTCCAGACGGACAGCAGACAGCCGTCCCGGTGCACCCGCTCCGCCAACTCCCGGTCGACCAGGCCGAATCGGTAGTTGAGCCAGCGCGGGCGCACGGCCTCCAGCACGGCCGGGCGCGGGCGCGCGAGCGACGTCCAGGTCAGCGCGATCTCCGCGGCGGCGTCGGCGGCCCGGACCGCCACCATGGCCCGCGCGTCCGCGCAGTAGTACACCCGCTCCGCGGCCCCGCACTGCCGGACGGTGTCCACGATCCGGCGCACGGCGCGGGCCGACGGACCGCCGGGCAGGTCGATCATGACCCGGCTGCCGTCGGTCGCTGCCAGCGCGTCCGCCAGCGTCGGCACGCCGCCCCGCGTCAGCCCCCGCACCTCGTCGGAGCTGAGCGAGGTGAGCGGCCGGTCGTGGCCCCACAGCCGCTTCAGCGTCTCGTCGTGCAGCAGTACGGGAACGCCGTCCCGGGTGAGCCGTACGTCGATCTCCACCGCGTCCGCGCCGCGTACGAGCGCGGAACGCAGGGAGTCGAGGGTGTTCTCGCGGTGGAGGTAGGGGTCGCCGCGATGGGCCACGGCAGTCACGGTACGCATGCGCCCATTGTGCCGCCGGGGTGCGACGGGACGGCCCGGAGGACTCAGGGCGCGAGCCACGCCGTGGTGTAGGAGTCGATCTCGGCCGTGAGCCGTGCCTTGCCCGCCGGGTCGAGGAAGGAGCCCTCGACCGCGTTCTTGGCGAGATCGGCCAGCCCTCGCTCGTCGAGGTCCAACAGCCGTGCGGCGACCGCGTATTCGTTGTTGAGGTCGGTGCCGAACATCGGCGGGTCGTCGGAGTTGATGGTGACCATGACGCCCGCCTGGACGAACGTCTTGAGGGGGTGCTCGTCCAGGGTGCGGACCGCGCGGGTCGCGATGTTGGAGGTGGGGCAGACCTCCAACGGGATGCGGTGCTCGGCGAGATGGGCGAGCAGCTTCGCGTCCTGGGCGGCGCTGGTCCCGTGCCCGATGCGCTCGGCGCGCAGGTCGGTCAGGGCGGCCCAGACCGTCTCGGGCCCGGTCGTCTCGCCCGCGTGGGGCACGGAGCGCAGCCCGGCGGCTATGGCGCGGTCGAAGTGGGGCTTGAACTGCGGCCGGGGGACGCCGATCTCGGGGCCGCCGAGCCCGAACGAGACCAGCCCCTCGGGGCGCAGCCGGTCGTCGGTGGCGAGCCGTACCGTCTCCTCGGCGGATTCGAGTCCCGCCTCGCCGGGGATGTCGAAGCACCAGCGCAGCACGGTCCCGAAGTCGGCCTCCGCCGCCTTGCGCGCGTCCTCGATCGCGTCCATGAACGCCCGCTCGTCCATGCCGCGACGGGTGGAGGAGAACGGGGTGAGGGTCAGCTCGGCGTAGCGGACCCGCTGCCGGGACATGTCGCGCGCGATCTCGTACGTCAGCAGCCGTACGTCCTCGGGGGTGCGGACGAGGTCGACCACGGACAGGTACACGTCGATGAAGTGGGCGAAGTCCGTGAACGTGAAGTACTCGGCGAGCGCCTCGGGGTCGCTGGGCACCCGGGAGTCGCGATGGCGGGCGGCCAGCTCCGAGACGATACGGGGGGAGGCGGATCCGACGTGATGCACATGCAGCTCGGCCTTGGGCAGCCCCGCGATGAAGGTGTGCGGCTCACGCACGGCAGGGGTGTCACGGTGGTCGGTCAAGGGGTCCTCCCCGGAAACGGCGCCCAGACGCCGCGCGAGGGCGACGGGACGCGGGTGATCGGCTGATCGGTGGTGCGGGGACGATCCTAGGCGTATGGGGTGGGGAGCTGCGGCGCGGTGTGCGGTGACGCCCGGCCACCGGACCACCCCGCCCGGCCCCGCGGCCGGGGTGGGCGAGGTGGTGGTTGTGGGCGGTCGTAGCATGGCGGGTCGGAGATCAAGGGGGCTGGGCGTGAGTGAGGAAGCACATTCGGGAGAGGGCGCGCACGATCCGTGGGCGCCGCCTGAGCACAAGGTGCCTTTGGACAAGCCGCAGGCCGGGCCGCCGCCGTACCACGGTCAATCGGTGCCGCCGCCCGGCGGCTTCCCCGTCCCCCCGCCGCCGATCGCGCCCACCGGGCCCGGAGCGGTTCCGTACGACGCCTCCGGTTACTACGCGGGCTACGGCTGGCCCGGCATGCCGATGCAGCCGCGCAACGGGTTCGGCATCGCGGCCCTCGTGCTGGGCATCCTCTCGGTCTGCCTGTTCTGCGCGTACGGGGTGGTCTCGGTGGTTCTCGGGATCCTCGCGGTGGTCTTCGGGGTCAAGGGGCGCAAGCGTGCCGACCAGGGGGAGGCCGACAACTACGGGCAGGCCCAGGCGGGGTTCGTCCTCGGCATCATCGGGCTCGCCCTCGGTGTCGCCGTGATCACGCTGATGATCATCGGGTTCCTCTTCGCGTTCACCTACTTCCCCACGGACCCCGACTCGCCCTACGTCGATGACGCGCTCCGTGCCTCGGTCACGATGCTGCTCCGCCGCTGACGTCCGTAAGGCCTCGCCGCTCCCGGTCGAGGCCTCGTCGCTCCCGGCGATCCCAAAGAGCGGTGCACTCAGCGCAGTTGGGCCATTACGATGCCTTGACTGTCAACGAGGGGAGATCGTTTCATGTCCGACACCAATCCCGGGCCCGGTGGGTTCGGGCCGCCGTCCCAGCCGCCGCCCCCGGGATACGCGCCGCAGTCGGAACCCATGTACGGCTACCCGCAGCAGGCGGCCCCGCAGACGCCCTACCCGGCCGCGCCGCCCGCCGGTTACCCGCAGGCTCCCGCCGGTTACCAGCAGGCCCCGGTCGGGTACCCGCAGGCACCCATCGGCTACCCGCAGGCGCCCGCCTACGTCATGGCCATGCAGCCGAGCAACGGCCTGGGTACCACGGGACTGGTGCTTGGCATCATCGGCCTGGTGTGCACCCTGACCGGATTCCTGGTGATCATCGGGATCATCCTGGGCATCCTCGCGATCATCTTCGGCGCGATCGGCCGGGGCAAGGCCAACCGCGGCGAAGCCACCAACAAGGGTGCGGCGACCGCCGGTCTCGTCTGCGGGATCACCGCCACCGTGATCCTGCCGGTGCTGGGATTCCTGTTCTTCGCGAGCCTGCTCGGCGGCCTGAGCATGTTCTGAGCGGCTGCCCCGCCGCCGAGGAGGGCCGGCGCCACCGTCACAGGGGCCGGCCCGCAGGCCGGCCCCTGCGCTGCTACTCGGCCCCCGACCGCAGCCGCTCCCGCGCCGCCATCAGCGCGAACCCGAGCAGATTCAGCCCCCGCCAGCGCTCCGGATCCGCCGTCCGCTCGTCGTCCGCCGCGAGCCCGATGCCCCACACCCGGTCCACGGGGCTCGCCTCCACGAGCACCCGGTCCCCGGTGGTCAGCAGGAACTCCCGCAGCGCCGGATGCGCGGCGAACTTGTGGACGCTGCCCTCGACCACGATCGCGAACCGCTCGCGCTCCCACACGGCGTCGTCGAAGCCCCGTACGAGCCGCCCCGCCTTTTCGCGAGCGCCGGATTCGGCGCCCGGACGGCCGCGCGCTCCGCCTCCGCGTCGGCGAAGAGCCGCGCCTTCGACGCCATCATCCAGTGCTCCGCCGTCGCGTACTCCACGCCGTCCACGGTGAACGGCGACGGCCACCACTGGCTCAGACAGCTCTTCCCGATCCGGCCGTCCGCGTGCGGACGATGGCCCCAGAAGTGCAGGTACTTCAGGGCGGCACCGGACTGTATCTCCCTGACCAGGGATTCCCTGGAATCGATCATGCATGGCAGTCTGGCACGCACCACGGACACTCCGTCCTCCCTTTCCGATCGGGACTCGACACCTGGTCCGACAGATTCCGTCGCGTAATCAAAAGGCAACAACGGAATCACTTGTTGAGCTGTTGCAGCTCTGTCAGGATCGGCACTCAATTCGAGCTGGAGCTACGCCAGCCCCGCGGTGGACCGCGGCCGGCGGCGGAGGAGAGCGACATGCACAACCCGGGACATGACGGCGAGGCCGACACCCGCTTCCAGACGCAGCACGACGTACAGGAACGTTTCGCGGACGGCGCCCAGTACATCGCGGGCAGGCTGACCAAGGGCACATCGGGCCGTACGCACGCGGTGATCGACCCCTCGACCGGAGCCGAGGTCTACCGCTACGAGCTGGCCGGCACCGACGACGTCGACCGTGCCGTGGCCGCCGCCCGCGCCGCCTTCCCGGCCTGGTCCGCCGCCACCCCGGGCGAGCGCTCGGACGCGCTGCACCGCTTCGCCGCCGTCCTCGCCGACCGCGCCGAGGAGTTCGCCCGGATCGAGTCCCTCCAGTGTGGCAAGCCGCTCAAGCTGACCCGGGAGTTCGACGTCCCGGGCACCATCGACAACACCGCGTACTTCGCCGGTGCCGCCCGTCATCTCCAGGGGCAGTCCGCCGGTGAGTACTCCGGCGACCACACCTCGTACGTGCGCCGCGAGCCCATCGGTGTGGTCGGCTCCATCGCGCCCTGGAACTACCCCCTCCAGATGGCCGCCTGGAAGGTCCTCCCGGCGATCGCCGCGGGCAACACGGTCGTGCTGAAGCCCGCCGAACTCACCCCGCTGACCTCGCTCCTGTTCGCCCAGGCCGCCACCGAGGCGGGCATCCCGGACGGCGTGATCAACATCGTCACCGGCACCGGCAAGGAGGCGGGCGAGCACCTCGTGGGCCACCCGGACGTGGCCATGACCTCCTTCACCGGCTCCACCGCCGTCGGCAAGCGCGTCGCCGAGATCGCGACGACCACCGTCAAGCGGATCCACCTGGAACTCGGCGGCAAGGCCCCCTTCGTCGTCTTCGACGACGCCGACCTGGAGGCCGCCGTCAACGGCGCCGTCGCGGGCTCGCTCATCAACACCGGCCAGGACTGCACGGCCGCCACCCGCGCGTACGTACAGCGCCCCCTCTACGACGAGTTCGTGGCCCGGACCGCCGCCCTCATGGAGACCGTCCGGCTCGGCGACCCCTTCGCCGAAGGCACCGACCTCGGCCCGCTGATCTCCCACGTCCAGCGCGACCGCGTCGCCGGATTCATCGACCGGGCCCGCGCCTACGCGCGTGTGGTCACCGGCGGCGAGGCACCCGGAGGCGACCTCGCCGAGGGCGCCTACTACCGGCCCACCCTCGTCGCCGACGCCGCCCAGGACAGCGAGATCGTCCAGTCCGAGCTGTTCGGACCGGTCCTGGTGGTGCTCCCCTTCGACTCCGACGACGACGGCATCCGCCTCGCCAACGACACCCCGTACGGCCTGGCCGCCTCCGCCTGGAGCCGGGACGTGTACCGCACCGGCCGCGCCACCCGCGAGATCCAGGCGGGCTGTGTATGGGTCAACGACCACATCCCGATCATCAGCGAGATGCCGCACGGCGGCTACCGGGCGTCCGGCTTCGGCAAGGACATGTCCGCGTACTCGTTCGAGGAATACACCCAGATCAAGCACGTAATGTTCGACAACACCGCGGTGGTCAGGAAGGACTGGCACCGCACGATCTTCGGGGACCGATAGCCACGTCGGCCGCCGTCCGCGGCCGACCTCCCGAAAGGGCACCACGCGCATGGAGCAGTACGAGGCCGACCGCCTGTTCCCGGCCCTGAAACGCAGCCAGTCCGGCGGCAGGGCCTCCCTCGGCCGCCGCTCGCTGCTGCGAGCCGCCACGGGCGGCGCATTCGCGCTGGGGGGACTCGGGGCGCTGAGCGCCTGCGGGATCCCCGCGGCGGGCAAGTCACAGGGAGGCGTCTCCGCCTCGGACCACTCGGCCGATGAAAAGGTCGTCAACTTCTCCAACTGGCCGGAGTACATCGACATCGACAAGAGCGGGAAGAGGCACCCCACCCTCGACGCGTTCGCCGCACGGACCGGTATCGACGTCAAGTACACCGAGGACATCAACGACAACAACGAGTTCTTCGGCAAGGTCAAGCCGCAGCTCGCCGCGGGCCAGGACACCGGTCGCGACCTCATCAACGTCACCGACTGGCTCGCGGCCCGGCTGATCCGCCTCGGCTGGGTCCAGAAGCTGGACCCGGCCAACCTCCCGCACGCCTTCGCCCATCTGTCCGCCCAGTTCCGCGACCCGGACTGGGACCCCGGGCGCGCCTACTCCTACCCCTGGCAGGGCATTTCGACCGTCATCGCCTTCAACAAGAAGGCGCTCGACGGCATCGAGGTGAAGTCGGTCTCCGACCTGCTCGACAACCCCAGGCTCAAGGGGCGCGTCGGCTTCCTCCAGGAGATGCGCGACAGCATGGGCATGACGCTGCTCGACATGGGCAAGGACCCCGCCAGGTTCACCGGCGACGACTACGACGCGGCGCTCGCCCGTATCCAGAAGGCCGTCGACAAGGGTCAGATCCGCCGCTTCACCGGCAACGACTACACGTCCGACCTCACCAAGGGCGACCTGGCCGCCTGTATCGCCTGGGGCGGCGACGTCGTCCAGCTCAAGGCCGACAACCCGGACGTGGACTACATCATCCCGGACGCCGGACTCATCACGAGCACCGACAACCTGCTGATCCCCAACAAGGCGCGCCACAAGACCAACGCCGAGCGGCTCATCGACTTCTACTTCGAGCCGAAGCCGGCCGCCCAGCTCTCCGCCTACATCAACTTCGTCTGTCCCGTCGACGGTGGACGCGAGGAGCTGGCAAAGATCGACCGGGCGGCGGCGGACAACCCGCTGATCGTTCCCACCAAGGCCGTTGCCGCGAAGTCCCACTCCTTCCGGTCGCTGAGCGACAAGGAAGAGGCGGCCTACGAAGGCAAGTTCGCAAAGCTCACAGGGGCGTGACGAAGATGACGACAGACAACAGCGGCGACGTCCGCCTCGCCGGAATCAGCAAGACCTACGGCTCCTTCACCGCCGTGCACCCGCTCGACCTGACCGTGCCGCAGGGCTCCTTCTTCGCCCTGCTCGGCGCCTCGGGCTGTGGCAAGACCACCACCCTGCGCATGATCGCGGGTCTGGAGGACCCCTCGACCGGCACCGTCCACCTCGGCGAGCAGGACGTGACCCATCTGCCGCCGTACAAGCGGCCGGTGAACACGGTCTTCCAGTCCTACGCCCTCTTCCCGCACCTCGACATCTTCGAGAACGTCGCCTTCGGTCTGCGCAGGCGCGGCGTCAAGTCGGTGAAGAAGCAGGTCGAGGACATGCTCGACCTGGTGCAACTCGGCGAGCAGGCACGGAAGAAGCCGCATCAGCTCTCCGGCGGCCAGCAGCAGCGCGTCGCCGTGGCCCGCGCCCTGATCAACCACCCCAAGGTGCTCCTGCTCGACGAGCCGCTCGGCGCCCTCGACCTGAAGCTGCGCCGCCAGATGCAGTTGGAGCTCAAGCGCATCCAGACCGAGGTCGGCATCACCTTCGTCCATGTCACGCACGACCAGGAGGAGGCCATGACCATGGCCGACACGGTCGCCGTGATGAACGGCGGACGCGTCGAACAACTCGGCGCGCCCACCGACCTGTACGAGAACCCGAAGACCACGTTCGTCGCCAACTTCCTCGGCACCTCCAACCTGATCAAGGCTGAGGTCGACTCCGGAAGCGGTGACGAGATCGTCCTGAAGGCCGGTGACGGCAAGCTCGCGCTGCCCAAGGCGCGATGTTCCGCGCCGACGACGGCCGGTGGCACGGTGCTCGTCGGCATCCGCCCCGAGAAGATATCCCTCACCCACGCGGACGACGCGGGCGAGATACCCGCGGGCCGCAACCGCGTCAGCGGCACGATCGCCGAGGCCAGCTTCATCGGTGTCTCCACGCAGTACGTCGTCGACAGCGCCGTCTGCCCCGCGCTCGCCGTCTACGTCCAGAACGTCGACCGCGACCCGCGCCTGGTGCCCGGCGCCGACGTGGTGCTGCACTGGAGCCCGGCCCACACCTTCGGCCTGGACGCGGCGCAGGACATCGACGCGGGCATCGAGACCGTCGAGGAGGAGGCCGCCTGATGGCCGTTGTCACAAAGGCGCCCCCGCCCCTCGCATCCACCAGCCCCGACAAGCCCCCGCGCAGACGGGGCCGCTGGACGCCGTACTGGCTGCTGCTGCCCGGCATCCTGTGGCTGGTCGTCTTCTTCGCGCTGCCGATGATCTACCAGGCCTCCACCTCCGTGCAGACGGGTTCCCTGGAGGACGGCTACAAGGTCACCTGGCACTTCGCGACCTACTGGGACGCGCTGTCCGAGTACTGGCCGCAGTTCCTGCGCTCGGTGCTCTACGCCGCCGCGGCGACCGTCCTGTGTCTGCTGCTCGGCTATCCGCTCGCGTATCTCATCGCGTTCCGCGCCGGCCGCTGGCGCAACCTCATCATGATCCTGGTGATCGCGCCGTTCTTCACCAGCTTCCTGATCCGTACGCTCGCCTGGAAGACGATCCTCGCGGACGGCGGCCCGGTCGTCGGCACCCTGAACGCGCTGCACGTCCTGGACGTCACGAGCTGGCTCGGCTGGACCTCCGGCGACCGCGTCCTCGCCACCCCGCTCGCGGTGGTGTGCGGACTGACGTACAACTTCCTGCCGTTCATGATCCTTCCGCTGTACACCTCGCTGGAGCGCATCGACGGACGCCTCCACGAGGCCGCGGGCGACCTGTACGCCAGGCCCTTCACCACCTTCCGCAAGGTCACCTTCCCGCTGTCGACGCCGGGCGTCGTCTCCGGCACGCTGCTGACCTTCATCCCGGCCGCGGGCGACTACGTCAACGCCGACCTGCTCGGCTCCACCGACACCCGCATGGTCGGCAACGTCATCCAGACACAGTTCCTGCGGGTGCTCGACTACCCGACGGCCGCGGCCCTCTCCTTCATCCTCATGGCCGCGATCCTCTTCATGGTCACGTTCTACATCCGCAGATCCGGGACGGAGGATCTGGTCTAAATGGCCTTCGTACGCTGGTTTCGGCGCCATCTCGTCGTCATCGCCGGGCTGTTGACGCTCGGCTACCTCCTGCTGCCCAACGTCGTCGTCACGGTGTTCTCCTTCAACAAGCCGAAGGGGCGCTTCAACTACCAGTGGCAGCGGTTCTCCGTGGACGCCTGGAAGGACCCGTGCGGGGTCGCCGACATGTGCGGCTCGCTCTCGCTCAGCCTCCAGATCGCCGTGTGGGCGACGCTCGGCGCGACCCTGCTCGGCACGATGATCGCCTTCGCGCTGGTCCGCTACCGCTTCCGCGCCCGCGGCGCCGTCAGCTCGCTCATCTTCCTGCCGATGGCGATGCCCGAGGTCGTCATGGCGGCCTCGCTGCTCACCCTCTTCCTCAACATGGGTGCGCCGCTCGGGTTCTGGACGATCCTGATCGCGCACATCATGTTCTGCCTCAGCTTCGTCGTCACCGCGGTCAAGGCGCGAGTGATGTCGATGGACCCGCGTCTGGAGCAGGCGGCCCAGGACCTCTACGCCGGACCGGTGCAGACGTTCGTACGGGTCACCCTGCCCCTCGCGGCCCCCGGAATCGCCGCGGGCGCGCTGCTCGCCTTCGCGCTCTCCTTCGACGATTTCATCATCACCAATTTCAACGCGGGTTCGACCGTGACGTTCCCCATGTTCGTCTGGGGCTCGGCACAGCGCGGCACCCCCGTGCAGATCAATGTCATCGGTACGGCCATGTTCTGCCTCGCCGTGCTGCTGGTCCTGGTCTCCATGGCCATCGGCACCCGCCGAAACCGCCGGAAGGCATAGGGCCTGTCCGACAGGCTCCGCGCCGTACGGCGCCATCATCCGTAGGGAGTTGAAATCATGGCCCCAAGCGCCATGACCCGTTGGACCACATCTCTTTCCGAAGCCCAGCCGGTGCCGTACTGGCTGGACGACCCTGGTAAGCCCCACCCCGAGCCCGCGCTCACCGGCGCCGAGACCTGCGATCTGCTGGTCGTCGGCGGTGGTTACAGCGGACTGTGGACCGCGCTCGTCGCCAAGGAGCGTGACCCCGGCCGGGACGTGGTGCTGGTGGAGGGCCGCGAGGTGGGCTGGGCCGCCTCGGGCCGCAACGGCGGCTTCTGCGCCGCCTCCCTCACCCATGGGCTGGCCAACGGCCTCGCCCGCTGGCCCAAGGAGATCCACAAGCTGGAGGAGTTGGGCGCCCGCAACCTCGACGAGATCGAGAAGGCCGTCCAACGCTACGCCCTTGACTGCGAGTTCGAGCGCACCGGCGAGATCGACGTCGCGACCGAGGCGTACCAGGCCTGCGAACTGCGCGACTGGTACACGGAGTTGCAGGACGAGGGGCTCGCCGAGGGCCTCGACTTCCTCGACGCCGACGCGCTGCGCGGACAGGTCGACTCGCCGACGTTCCGGGCCGGTCTGTACGACCGCCGGGGCGTGGCCATGCTCCACCCGGCCAAGCTCGCCTGGGGCCTCAAGCGGGCCTGCCTCCAACTGGGCGTCCGCGTCTACGAACACACGCCCGCGCTCGGCCTGAAGCCGTACGGCGCCGGGATGGCCGTACGCACCCCCTACGGCCGTATCCGCGCCCGCCGGGTGGCACTCGGCACCAACATCTTCCCGAACCTGGTCAAGCGCGTCCGCTCCTACACCGTCCCGGTCTACGACTACGCGCTGATGACCGAGCCGCTCACCGCGGACCAACTGGCCTCGATCGGCTGGCGCAACCGCCAGGGCCTCGGGGACTCGGCCAACCAGTTCCACTACTTCCGGCTCTCGGCCGACAACCGGATCCTGTGGGGCGGCTACGACGCGATCTACCCGTACGGCGGCCGGGTGCGCGCCGAGTACAACGACCGCCCGGAGACCTACGCCAAGCTCGCCGGGCACTTCTTCACCTGCTTCCCGCAGTTGGAGGGGGTGCGGTTCACCCACGCGTGGGGCGGCGCGATCGACACCTGCACACGCTTCTCGGCGTTCTTCGGCACCGCCCACCAGGGCAAGGTCGGGTACGCGGCGGGCTATACGGGCCTCGGCGTCGGCGCGACCCGCTTCGGCGCGGAGGTGATGCTCGACCTGCTCGCGGGGGAGCGGACCGAGCGCACCGAGCTGGAGATGGTCCGCAGGAAGCCGCTGCCGTTCCCGCCCGAGCCCTTCGCCTGGACGGGGATCGCGCTCACCAAGTGGTCGCTGGCGCACGCCGACGCGCACGGCGGGCGGCGCAACCTGTGGCTGCGGACGATGGACAAGCTGGGCCTGGGCTTCGACAGCTGAGGAGCCGACGCCGCTGCCGGGACATGCCCTGACGGGTGTGTCCCGGCCGCGGCGTCAGTGCGTGAGACGGCCGCCGCGGCCGAGCAGGAGCCCCAGCGCGCCGAGCGCCGGCACCCCCAGGCACCAACTGGCCAGCACGTCCAGCGGCCAGTGGTAGCCGTGCCGGACCAGCCCGTAGGCGACCGCGAGATTCAGCAGCAGACAGAGCGCGACGACCGCGCGGCGGACGAACGGCGTACGCGACAGGGGCCACAGGAGCAGGGCCGCCGCGCCGTAGGCGATGACCGCGGTGGCGGTGTGCCCCGAGGGGAAGAAGCCCGTCTCCTGGCCCATGACCGGCGGCCCCGGCCGCGCGATCAGCGTCTTGAGCGGGACGATCACCGCCGGTACGGCCGCCATGAGGGCCGCCGCGGCGACCGGGGGCAGCCACCACCGGTCCCGGCGGGCGCGCCGGGCGTGCCGGGCGGCGAGGAGCAGGACGACGGCGAGGACGGGTACGGCGACCGCGATGTTCCCGAGGTCCGCCAGGAGCCCGGAGATCCGGTCCGGGTCGACCACGGCCCCGCTCACCCGCTCGTCCGCCCGCGCGAGCGGACCACGGACGGCGACCTGCCAGGTGATCAGCGGGAAGGCGATCAGGGGGAGAGCGACGAGAGCAAGGGTGATCGGGCGGCGCCGGGCCGACGGACTCGCGGGAGGGGACACGGCGCACAGCTTGCCAGAGCCCGGAGAACGCCGGAGGGCCAGCGCAAGGGGGGGAGTGCGCTGGCCCTTCGGCGAACCGCTCGAGGCGGCCGTCCGATCGGTGTGCCGCCCGCCCCGGGGGGTTTGGGGCGTGCGGCCGTCCGATCGGTGAGGAGATCCGAAGCCGGAAGGCTCCGGTTGTGTGCGCGAGGGCACGACCGGGTCGAAGCTGGGGAGGCCCCGGCCCGATACCGCCCACAGTCACCTGCGGGCGGGTCCATCTCTCATCTGGGTAGAACCTACGGCAGCGGATCAGGCTCCGACAGCCACTGGCGCTACCCGCCATCCACCCCGCACAGCTTCTTCACAGCCTCTGACCGGGAGTTCAGAGAGCGGCGAAGCCCTGCTCGATGATGTCGAGGCCCTCGCCCAGAAGGTCCTGGCCGATGACCAGCGGGGGCAGGAAGCGCAGCACGTTGCCGTAGGTGCCGCAGGTCAGGACCAGCAGGCCCTGCTGGTGGCAGGCCTTGGCGAGCGCGCCGGCCGCCTCGGAGTTCGGCTCCTTGGTGGTGCGGTCCTTGACCAGCTCGATCGCGATCATGGCACCGCGGCCACGGATGTCGCCGATGATGTCGAACTTCTCGGCCATCGCCGTCAGGCGAGCCTTCATCGTCGCCTCGATCTCCTTCGCGCGAGCGTTGAGGTCGAGCTCCTTCATCGTCTCGATGGCGCCGAGCGCGGCGGCGCAGGCGACCGGGTTGCCACCGTAGGTGCCACCCAGGCCACCCGACTGCGCGGCGTCCATGATCTCGGCGCGGCCGGTGACGGCGGACAGCGGCAGACCGCCCGCGATGCCCTTGGCGGTGGTGATCAGGTCCGGGACGATGCCCTCGTCCTCACACGCGAACCACTGGCCGGTGCGGCAGAAGCCGGACTGGATCTCGTCGGCGACGAAGACGATGCCGTTGTCCGCGGCGAACTGGCGGATCGCGGGCAGGAAGCCCTTCGCGGGCTCGATGAAGCCACCCTCGCCGAGCACCGGCTCGATGATCATCGCGGCGACGTTGTGCGCGCCGACCTGCTTGGTGATCTGCTCGATGGCCTGCGCGGCGGCCTCGGCACCGGCGTTCTCCGCACCGGTCGGCCAGCGGTAGCCGTACGCCACCGGCACTCGGTAGACCTCGGGCGCGAACGGGCCGAAGCCGTCCTTGTACGGCATGTTCTTCGCCGTCAGGGCCATGGTGAGGTTCGTCCGGCCGTGGTAGCCGTGGTCGAAGACGATGACGGCCTGGCGCTTGGTGTACGCACGGGCGATCTTGACGGCGTTCTCGACGGCCTCGGCGCCCGAGTTGAACAGCGCGGACTTCTTCGCGTGGTCACCCGGCGTCAGCTCGGCGAGCGCCTCGGCGACGGCCACGTAGCTCTCGTACGGCGTGACCATGAAGCAGGTGTGGGTGAAGTCCTGGAGCTGCGCCGACGCACGGCGCACGACGGCCTCGGCGGAGGCGCCCACGGAGGTCACCGCGATGCCCGAGCCGAAGTCGATCAGACGGTTGCCGTCGACGTCCTCGATGATGCCGCCGCCCGCGCGCCGCGTGAAGACCGGCAGCGTGGAGCCCACGCCCTGCGCCACCACGGCGGTACGGCGGGCCTGGAGCTCCTGCGACTTCGGGCCGGGAATGGCGGTGACGACGCGGCGCTCCTGCGGAACTGCAGTCATGGGGGCTCCCTGTGATCGTGCGAACCGAAGCGGAGATTCCGGTGCACCTGGTTCCGGTGGTCCCGGCTCCGGGCGGGGGATGTTCGGACGCATGCCTTTCTTTTCTCGCAGGCTAGAACCGCGAGCGGGGGCGGGGCATGCTCCATGTGGGCACTTTGGGGGTATCCGCTTGTCCGTCGTGGACATAGCGGCGGACGGAGCGGTGGGCGCGGTACGGGCAGGGGGCGGTCGGGGGCGCGGACGCGGATGCCGCCGTGTAAGCGGTGAACTCCCCTTGCGGGGCGTTAGATTGGCTCGCTGATGGTGCAGGGAGCGGCTGGTCAGGGGGCAAGGGCGATGGACAGCGACGGGACGCAGGACGCGCGCGGCACACGGGCGGACTCCGTGCCGCGTCCGGCCATGCCGCCGGGGGCTCCGCCACGGCCGACCCGCGCGCCGCACACCGAGGCCCCGCCACGACCGCCCCGGTCGTCGGTCGCCGAGTGGCTGGACGCGCCTCGGGTGAAGGCGGAACCGGGGATCTGGCGACAGCACTACCAGCCGCCGAAGACGTCGCACAAGCGGCGGCTCTCTCCGGCCACCATCGCGGGCATGGTGATCCCGCTGGTGGTCGGGCTGATCATCTGGGCCCTCTGGGGTGTGGGTGCCGTTCCCTATCAGTTCGCTCCGCTGCGGCTGGTCACCCCGAGCGACTGGTGGTGGGAGCCTTCCATGACCCCCAGGAACGCTGGGCACGTTTACCAAGCGGGCAACGGATGGGGAGCCCAGGCCCGCGCTGCCTACAACGGAGTCGCCTTCGCCGTGATCGCCTGTGCCATGGGCCGACTCGGGAGCTGGGGCAGAGGATGCCGCTTCTTCTTCGAACGCTGGCCGCAGCCGAAGCGGGCCGCCGTCGCCGCCGTGGGCGCTCTCGTCGTTTGGGGGTGGGTGTTCCCCAGCGCCGTCCCCGGCGCCTTCTGGGACCCCGACCCGGTCCTCAGCACCATCTTCAACTTCGCGGTCGCGGTCTCGGACGGCTACGAGATCCTCGCATCGGCGCCGTTCGTCTACAGCGTCTACACCGCCGTCACGCTGCTCATCCTCTGGCCCTTCGCCCGGGTCGGCGACTGGTTGCCCCTGGCCCGCACCTGGCTCGCCGCGCGGCGCCGCCCGGCCGAGGACGACGCGGTACGGCCCGACACGCCCCGGTCCCGCTGGCCCGAGCTGCGCGAGGCCGGGGCGCGTGAGGCGGCGGACGCGCTCGGCGCCGAGGTGCTCGCGGGCCGCGTGAACGACGTGGACTGCGCCCGTATCGGGCGCGCGTGGAATGCGGCCCGGCGCGAAGGACACCTCGCCGCCTTCACCGGGACCGTGCTGCGCCAGGGCGGCGCCGCCTGGACCCACCCCTCCGGGGCCCGTGACCTGCCAGGCCGCACCGCGCTGCACGACCTGCTTGTGGACCAGGTCCGCATCGGGCAGTGGGTCGCCGGGGAGCACACCCCCCTCGCCTACGCGGGCGCGGGTGCGGCCCTCGGCCCCGACGCGCTCGCCACCTCGCTCCTTGCCGTCGGCCCGCCCGGCTCCGGCAAGACCCGCCGCCTGGTCGCCCCCGTGGTCGAGAACCTCGCGCTGGAGGCCCTGACCGGCGGGTGCGCCGTCGTCGCGGTGTGCGCCGCCGGTACGCCGCTCGCCCCGGACGCGGCGTTCGACGTCGTGGTACGGATCGGGGACCCGGCGTCCGTCCACGACCTGGACCCGTACGCGGACTGCGACGACCCCGACGAAGCGGCGGGCTTCCTCGCGGAGGGACTGGTCGGCGACCTCGACACCGTCGACGCTCAGCGGGCCGTGACCGCGCTCGCCCAACTCCTCGGCCCCTACCGGGCGGTGCACGGTGCCTTCCCGTCGCTGCCCGTGCTGCGGGAACTCCTGGAGGGCGGGCCCTCGGCGCTGTCACCCCTGCGCGAGGCCCTCTCGGAGGAGCGGCACGCCGCGATGCGCCGGGAACTCGACGCCCGGCTGCGGCAGTCCGGCACCACCACCGACGTGGGCCCGGCGCTCGCCGACCGGCTCGCCCTGCTGGACCGCCCCGCCTTCGCCGAGTTCTTCGGGGGCGGCGCGGTCCGGCCGTTCTCGCTGCGCGCGGTGGCCCACCATCCCCTCCGCGTCCGTATCGACCTGCCCGAGCGCGGACACGAGGAGGCGTCGCGGCTGCTCACCCGGTTGATCCTCGCCCAGTTCGACGCCGTCGCCGGGGTCGGCGGGCGCCCCCACTTCGCCTGCCTGGTCCTCGACGACGCGACCGGCACGGTGACCGCCGAGTCGGTGCGCCGCATCCAGCGGCTGCGCTCGCGCAACGCGGGCGTTCTCCTCTCCCTGCGCACGATCGGCGACGTCCCCGAGGCCCTGCACGGGCCGCTGTTCGGGGCGGTCGGCTGCCGGATGGCCTTCTCCGGCGTCACCACCTGGGACGGCGGCCGGTTCGCGCAGGCCTGGGGCACGCAGTGGGTGGAGACCCGGGAGGTCGCCCAGCACACCGTCTTCGCGCAGCAGCCCATGACGCGGGCCATCCACGCCCTGCGCAAGCTGGTGACCGGGAAGGCCGTGACCACGGACGCGGTGACCGTCCGCCAGGTCGAGCGCGAGCGGTGGTCCGCGTCCGAGCTGGCGCACGCGGTGCCGCCGGGGCACGCGGTGCTGTCCCTGACGGACCGGAAGGGCGAGCACGCGCCGCCGCTGCTGGTGGACCTACGCGGCTAGGGCCTGGTCTCAGAGGCTGGCACAGGGGTCGGCGTCGATCGTACGGTGAGGCAGAATCGACAGAGGTCGTTCATACGCGACGGCCAATTGATCACAGAGATCACCGATCTCGCCGATCATCGATCACCACGATCACGTCCCGGCCCCCGTCCCAGCCCCGTTCCGTCCCCGTCCGTGCCGACCTGAAGGCCTCATGCCCCTCACCCTCGCCGCGCTCGTCCACCACTCCGCGCTCAAGCTCACCGTGCGCGCGGGCGGGGACCATCTGGACGTCCCGGTCCGCTGGGCGCACGTCAGTGAACTCGCCGACCCCGTGCCCTACATGGAGGGCGGCGAGCTGCTGCTGATCACCGCGCTCAAGCTGGACGCCGAGGACCCGGAGGCCATGCGGCGCTATGTGCGGCGGCTGGCGGGCGCGGGGGTCGTCGGGCTCGGCTTCGCCGTCGGCGTCAACTACGACGCCATCCCCGAGGCCCTGGTGGACGCCGCGCGCGAGGAGGGGCTCCCGCTGCTCGAAGTGCCCCGGCGCACCCCCTTCCTCGCCATCAGCAAGGCCGTCTCCGCGGCCAACGCCGCCGACCAGTACCGGGCCGTGACCGCCGGGTTCGCCGCGCAGCGCGAGCTGACCCGCCAGGCGCTGAGCGAGGGCCCCGAGGGGCTGCTCGCCGCGCTCGCCGCGCAGGTCGCGGGCTGGGCCGCGCTGTACGACGCCTCCGGTGCCGTCGTGGCCGCCGCGCCCGAGTGGGCGGGCCGCCGCGCCGCGCGGCTCACCGCCGACGTGGAGCGGCTGCGGGAGCGGCCCGCCCCGGCGTCCTCCGTGGTCGGCGGACCGAGCGGCGAGGACCGGGTCGAACTGCACTCCCTGGGCACCGGCCGCCGCCCGCGCGCCGCGCTCGCCGTGGGCACCGCGGCCCCGCTGGGCACCGCCGAGCGCTACGCGGTGCACTCCGCCATCGCGCTGCTGACCCTCGTCACCGAACGGTCCCGGTCCCTGCACGCCGCCGAGCAGCGGATCGGGGCGGCCGTACTGCGGCTGCTGCTCGCCGGGCAGCCGGACCACGCGCGGGCGGTGGCCGGGGACCTCTACGGCGCCCTGCTGGACGCGCCGTTCCGGCTGATCCTCGCCGAAGCGGCGTCCGCGTCGGCCGCGCGGGCGCACGCCGACGGGCACGCGCGCGTGGCGCCCGCGCCCCAGCCCGCCGCGGCACTCACGGGGGCCGACACGGACGGCGACCCGCTCGACGGGCTCGCCGAGACGGTGGAGTCCGCCGCCGCGCGCTCCGGCGAGGCCGTGCTCGTCGTGCCCGACGGCGAGCGGCTCGCCGTCCTCGCCGTGGACGGCGGCGCCGCCGTCACCGCGTGCCAGGAGTACGCGCTGGCGGTGCAGGCCGCCCGGACCGCGGCCCGCGAGCAGCACACCGCCGCCTCCGACGAGAACGAACTGGTCGTCGGCATGTCGGCGCCCGCCGGGCCGATCGCCACGGCCGCCGCGTACAAGCAGGCGGAACAGGCCCTGTCGGTGGCCCGGCGGCGGGGCCGCGCCCTCGTCGAGCACGAGGAGCTGGCGGCCGGGTCCGTGCTGCCGCTGCTCGCGGACGACGCGGTACGCGCCTTCGCGGACGGCCTGCTGCGCGCCCTGCGTGAGCACGACGCGACGGGCCGGGGCGATCTGGTGGCCTCCCTGCGGGCCTGGCTCTCCCGCCACGGCCAGTGGGACGCGGCGGCGGCCGACCTCGGCGTCCACCGCCACACCCTGCGCTACCGCATGCGCCGCGTCGAGGAGATCCTCGGCCGCTCGCTCGACGACCCGGACGTACGGATGGAGCTGTGGCTCGCGCTCAAGACGACGAGCGCGACCGGGGACTGACGGCACCCCACCTGCGCGTAGGGGCTGTACATCGCGTACTACGCCCCCACCACAGTGCTACTCACCGGACAAACGACCGTTCGCTACCCCGGCCCTACCGTGGACGACGCAACCCCAAGGAACATCCAACCTCGGAAGGGTCGGGACCCGATCATGACCTCCACCCACGCCTTCTGGCTGGCCGGCCGCCAGGCCACCGGTGAGACCACCTTCGACGTCACCAACTCGTGGGACGGCCGGCTCGTCGGCAAGGTGAGCGTCCCGACCGAGGCCCAGGTCGACGAGGCCGTCGCCGCCGCGTACGCCGTACGGGACGAGTTCGCCGCCCTCCCGGCCCACGCGCGCGCCGCCGCCCTCGACCACGTCGGGAAGCGGCTCGTCGAGCGCACCGAGGAGATCGCGCGGCTCATCTCCGCCGAGAACGGCAAGCCCATGAAGTGGGCCCGCGGCGAGGTCGGCCGTGCCGTCTCCGTGTTCCGCTTCGCGGCCGAGGAGGCCCGCCGCTTCAACGGCGGCGAGGCCCAGCGCCTGGACACTGACGGCGGCGGCACGGGCCGTCTGGCGCTCGTCCGCCGCTTCCCGAAGGGCGTCGTCCTCGGTATCGCGCCGTTCAACTTCCCGCTGAACCTGTGCGCCCACAAGATCGCCCCGGCCATCGCCGCGGGCGTGCCGATCATCCTCAAGCCGGCCCCGGCCACCCCGCTGTCCGGCCTGATCATCGGCGAGCTGCTCGCCGAGACCGACCTGCCCGCCGGTTCCTGGTCGGTGCTGCCGGTCGCCAACGACAAGATGCCCGCCCTGGTCCAGGACGAGCGTCTGCCGGTCATCTCCTTCACCGGTTCCGAGAAGGTCGGCTACTCGATCATGGAGTCGGTGCCGCACAAGCACTGCACGCTGGAACTGGGCGGCAACGGCGCGGCCGTCGTCCTCGCCGACTACGCGAGCGACGAGGACCTGGACTGGGCCGCGAAGCGCATCGCCCTGTTCTCCAACTACCAGGGCGGCCAGTCCTGCATCTCCGTGCAGCGGGTGATCGCCGACGCCGCCGTGTACGACCGGCTGCTGCCGCGCATCGTGGCCGCCGTCGAGGCCATGGTCACCGGTGACCCCTCCGACGACGCCACGGACGTCGGCCCGCTCGTCAGCGAGGACGCCGCCAAGCGCGTGGAGTCCTGGGTCGACGAGGCCGTGGCCGCGGGCGCCACGCTCCTGACCGGCGGCAAGCGCGACGGCGCCACCTACGCGCCGACCGTGCTCACCGAGGTCCCGGGCGATGTCACCCTCGCCACCGAGGAGGTCTTCGGCCCGGTCCTCACCGTGCAGAAGGTGGACGGCGAGGCCGAGGCGTTCGCCACGGTCAACAGCTCCAAGTACGGCCTCCAGGCGGGCGTGTTCACGCACGACATCCAGGTCGCCTTCCGTGCGCACCGCGCCCTCGAGGTCGGCGGCGTGGTCATCGGTGACGCGCCCTCCTTCCGCGCGGACCAGATGCCGTACGGCGGCACCAAGCGCTCCGGCGTCGGCCGCGAGGGCGTGCGCTCCGCGATGGACGACTACACCTACGAGCGCGTCCTGGTCCTGACGGACCTGGCTCTCTGAGCCGACCACGACCAACGGCCGGAGCCCACTGTGCGGGGGCTCCGGCCGTTGTCATGCGTGCGCTGCCCCGAGCGGGCGCTTGACGCGGGGGGAGTGATCGCCGGGGACCCCCGGAACCCATGGGGCGATCACTCTCTCTCCCGGCCGCACGGCACCATGGACCCATGCGTACTCATGAGGCCCTGCGTATCCGAGCCGTCCGGACCGAGGAGCTGCCCCTGCTCCAGGACATCGAGCGAGCCGCCGGGCGCTGTTTCCACGACGTCGGCATGCCCGAAATAGCCGACGACGAGCCGCTCCCGCTCGACGAACTCGCCCGCTACCGGCAGGAGGGGCTCGCCTGGGTCGCGGTCGACGACGCCGACGTCCCGGTGGCCTACCTCATCGCCGAGCACGTCGACGGGGGCCTGCACATCGAGCAGGTCTCGGTGCACCCGGACAGCGCGCGCCGCGGTGTCGGGCGCTCGCTCCTGGACCACGCCGCCGCCGTCGCGGCCACCGAGGGCCTCCCCGCCCTGACCCTCACCACGTTCGTCGACGTCCCGTGGAACGCGCCCTACTACGCGCGCTGCGGCTTCCAGCCGGTGGACGACGCCGCGCTCAGCCCCGGCCTCAAGGACATCCGCGCGCGCGAGGCGGAGCACGGCCTGGACCGCTGGCCGCGGCTGGTCATGCGCCGCCCCGTGTGACACCGGACGGTTCCCCCAGGTGGCCCTCCGGCGCGACACCGCCGCCCCCGCCCGTCCCGTACGGCCCCGTACGGCCAAGACGCACGCGGCGGACGGCATTTCGCGGCCGGAGGGCTGCGCGAGGACTGGTGACCTCGCCCCGATTGGGGTACGAACGATCGGGTAGCACCGGTCGGTAACGAACGTCCGCGAGATCGCCGTACGGTGGTCTTGGCGGGCGTACGTCAGCTTGATCGGAGAACGCCCCACAGGATCCCGATTCGCGGCGAGGTGAGCCTCATGCCCGCACCAACATCCCCCACTCCCCAGCCCACCGTCACCGAACGTGAGGCCCGCCAGGTCGCCGAGGCCGCGCGCCAGCAGGACTGGCGCAAGCCCAGCTTCGCCAAGGAGCTGTTCCTCGGCCGCTTCCGGCTCGACCTGATCCATCCGCACCCGCTGCCCGCCGACGAGGACGTGCAGCGCGGCGAGGAGTTCCTCACCAAGCTGCGTGACTTCTGCGAGACCCAGGTCGACGGCGCCCGTATCGAGCGCGAGGCCCGGATCCCCGACGAGACGATCAACGGTCTCAAGGACCTCGGCGCCCTCGGTATGAAGATCGACACCAAGTACGGCGGCCTCGGTCTCACCCAGGTGTACTACAACAAGGCGCTCGCCCTGGCCGGTTCGGCGAACCCGGCGATCGGCGCGCTGCTGTCCGCGCACCAGTCGATCGGCGTACCGCAGCCGCTGAAGCTGTTCGGCACGCAGGAGCAGAAGGACACGTTCCTGCCGCGCTGCGCCCGCACCGATATCTCCGCGTTCCTGCTCACCGAGCCGGACGTGGGCTCCGACCCGGCGCGGCTGGCCACGACCGCCGTACCGGACGGGGACGAGTACGTCCTCGACGGCGTCAAGCTGTGGACCACCAACGGTGTGGTGGCCGATCTGCTGGTCGTCATGGCACGCGTGCCCAAGTCCGAGGGCCACAAGGGCGGCATCACGGCGTTCGTCGTGGAGGCGGCGTCGGAGGGTGTCACCGTCGAGAACCGCAACGCCTTCATGGGCCTGCGCGGCATCGAGAACGGCGTGACCCGCTTCCACCGCGTCCGGGTCCCGGCCGCCAACCGCATCGGCCCGGAGGGTGCGGGCCTGAAGATCGCGCTCACCACGCTGAACACCGGGCGGCTGTCGCTGCCCGCGATGTGCGTGGGGTCCGGCAAGTGGTGTCTGAAGATCGCCCGGGAGTGGTCGGGGGCCCGCGAGCAGTGGGGCAAGCCGGTCGCGCTGCACGAGGCGGTCGGCTCGAAGATCTCCTTCATCGCGGCGACGACGTTCGCGCTGGAGGCGATGGTCGACCTGTCGTCGCAGATGGCCGACGAGGACCGCAACGACATCCGCATCGAGGCCGCCCTCGCCAAGCTGTACGGCTCGGAGATGGGCTGGCTGATGGCCGACGAGCTGGTCCAGATCCGCGGCGGCCGCGGCTTCGAGACGGCGGAGTCGCTCAAGGCGCGCGGGGAGCGCGCGGTACCGGCCGAGCAACTGCTGCGCGATCTGCGCATCAACCGCATCTTCGAGGGCTCCACGGAGATCATGCATCTGCTGATCGCGCGTGAGGCGGTGGACGCCCACCTGTCGGTGGCCGGTGACCTCATCGACCCCGACAAGTCCCTGACGGACAAGGCGAAGGCGGGCGCGAACGCCGGTGCGTTCTACGCCCGTTGGCTGCCGAAGCTGGTCGCCGGGCAGGGGCAGATCCCGCGCGCGTACGGGGAGTTCCGCCGCGAGGTCGACCTCTCCGGACACCTGCGGTACGTCGAACGCAACTCCCGCAAGCTGGCCCGCTCCACGTTCTACGGGATGTCCCGCTGGCAGGGCCGCATGGAGACCAAACAGGGCTTCCTGGGCCGGATCGTGGACATCGGCGCCGAACTCTTCGCGATGAGCGCGGCCTGCGTACGCGCCGAACACCTGCGCGCGAGCGGCGAGTACGGCCGCGAGGCGTACCAACTCGCGGACGCCTTCTGCCGCCAGTCCCGCATCCGCGTGGAGGAACTCTTCGGCCGCCTGTGGACCAACACGGACGACCTGGACCGCAAGGTGGTCAAGGGCGTCCTGTCCGGCACGTACGAGTGGCTGGAACAGGGAGTGGTGGACCCCTCGGGCGAAGGCCCCTGGATCGCAGACGCAACCCCGGGCCCAAGCACCCGAGAGAACGTCCACCGCCCGATCCGCTGACGGACGCGGTGGCGACAGCCACGCTCGGTGAGGCCCGGCAGCTCGGCGGTCGCGGCGGCAAACACTCCGCCCGCGCCCGCCGGGTCGGCCGCGTAGCCCCTCCTCGGCCACTCTCACCGGAGGGGCGTCTCACCCGTCCACGGACACCCTGTCCGCCCGCCCCCCGGCAGCGGCCACAATGGGGGGATGAGCGACAGTCCAGCCCCTCTTGCCGATCCCCATCTTCGCTTCGACCATGTCGACGGGATGCGGGACGTCGTGATCCTCGGCTCCACCGGGTCGATCGGTACGCAGGCCATCGATCTCGTACTGCGCAACCCCGACCGGTTCAACGTCACCGCACTCTCCGCGAACGGCGGCCGGGTCGCACTGCTCGCCGAGCAGGCCCACCGGCTGCGCGTGGACACCGTCGCGGTCGCCCGTGAGGACGTCGTACCGGCGCTGCGCGAGGCCCTCGCGGCGCAGTACGGCCCGGGGGAGCCCCTCCCCGAGATCCTCACCGGCCCCGACGCGGCCACCCAGCTCGCCGCCTCCGCCTGCCACACCGTCCTCAACGGCATCACGGGTTCCATCGGCCTCGCCCCCACCCTCGCCGCCCTGGAGGCGGGCCGCACGCTCGCGCTCGCCAACAAGGAGTCGCTCATCGTCGGCGGCCCGCTGGTGAAGGCGCTGGCCAAGCCCGGCCAGATCATCCCCGTCGACTCCGAGCACGCCGCCCTCTTCCAGGCCCTCGCCTGCGGCACCCGCGCCGACGTACGCAAGCTCGTCGTCACCGCCTCCGGCGGCCCCTTCCGCGGCCGGACGCGGGCCGAGCTGGCGGGCGTCACCCCCAAGGACGCCCTCGCCCACCCCACCTGGGCCATGGGCCCCGTCATCACGATCAACTCCGCGACCCTGGTCAACAAGGGCCTGGAGGTGATCGAGGCGCATCTGCTCTACGACATCCCCTTCGACCGCATCGAGGTCGTCGTCCACCCCCAGTCCTACGTCCACTCGATGGTGGAGTACACCGACGGCTCGACCCTCGCGCAGGCCACGCCCCCCGACATGCGGGGGCCGATCGCCATCGGCCTCGGCTGGCCCGAGCGCGTCCCCGACGCCGCCCCCGCCATCGACTGGACCAAGGCCTCGACCTGGGAGTTCTTCCCGCTCGACAACGACGCCTTCCCGTCCGTCGGACTCGCCCGGCACGTAGGGCAGCTCGCGGGCACGGCCCCGGCGGTGTTCAATGCCGCCAATGAGGAGTGTGTCGACGCGTTCCTGAACGGCGCCCTGCCGTTCAACGGCATCATGGATACCGTCATCCGGGTGGTCGAGGAGCACGGAACACCCCGTGCGGGAACTTCTCTGACCGTCGCGGACGTCCTCGAAGCGGAGACCTGGGCACGCGCTCGGGCCCGAGAACTGACGCAGACGGCAACCGCGGAGGCCCATGCATGACGACCCTGATGATGATCCTCGGCATAGTCGTCTTCGTAGTGGGCCTGCTGGTCTCGATCGCCTGGCACGAACTGGGCCATCTGTCGACGGCCAAACTCTTCGGCATCCGGGTGCCGCAGTACATGGTCGGCTTCGGCCCGACCATCTGGTCGCGCAAGAAGGGCGACACCGAGTACGGCATCAAGGCGGTCCCCCTCGGCGGCTACATCCGCATGATCGGCATGTTCCCGCCCGGCCCCGACGGCCGCATCGAGGCCCGCTCCACCTCCCCGTGGCGCGGCATGATCGAGGACGCCAGAGCGCAGTCCTTCGAGGAACTGCAACCCGGTGACGACGAGCGTCTCTTCTACACACGCAAGCCGTGGAAGAGGGTCATCGTCATGTTCGCGGGCCCCTTCATGAACCTCGTCCTCGCCGTCGCGATCTTCCTCGGCGTGATGATGACGTTCGGCGTCCAGACCCAGACGACCACCGTCTCCAAGGTCTCCGACTGCGTCACCCAGGCCAGCGAGAACCGCACGAAGTGCGCGAAGGGCGACCCGGCCGCGCCCGCCCAGGCCGCCGGGCTCAAGCCGGGCGACAAGATCGTCGCGTTCGACGGCGCCCGCGTGAAGGACTGGTCGGGCCTCCAGGACGAGATCCGCGCCAACCCCGGCAAGGACGTCACGATCACCGTCGAGCGGGACGGCAAGCCCGTCGATCTGCACGCCCACCTGATCAAGAACCAGGTGAGCAAGACGGACGGCAACGGCGGCTATGTCGAGGGCAAGTACGTCTACGCGGGCTTCCTCGGCTTCACGCCCGCCACCGGCATCGTCCAGCAGTCCTTCGACCAGTCCGTGCAGCGCATGGGCGACATGATGGCCAACGGCGTCGAGTCGCTCGTCGCTCTGCCCGGCAAGATCCCCGCCCTGTGGAACGCGACGTTCGGCGACGCCCCGCGCGAGGCGGACTCCCCGATGGGCGTGGTCGGCGCGGCCCGCGTCGGCGGCGAGGTCTTCACCCTCGACATCCCGCCCTCCCAGCAGATCGCGATGATGCTGCTGCTCGTCGCGGGCTTCAACCTCTCCCTGTTCCTGTTCAACATGCTCCCGCTGCTCCCGCTCGACGGCGGGCACATCGCGGGCGCCCTGTGGGAGTCGCTGCGCCGCGCCGTCGCCAAGGTGCTGCGCCGCCCCGACCCGGGCCCCTTCGACGTGGCGAAGCTGATGCCGGTCGCGTACGTCGTGGCCAGCGTGTTCATCTGCTTCACGTTGCTGGTCCTGATCGCGGACGTGGTGAACCCGGTCAAGATCTCGTAGCCCCGCGCGGAAGCGCCGGAGACGGAACGGCCGGTGGCCGGGGAGAGAACCTTCTCCCCGGCCACCGCCTATTGGGTGGGTTTACGGACGGTGATGCGCTGGGGTGGGCGTGTGTGGCGTAATCTCGGACGCTGGGAGCCGCCGCTTCCCGGACCGGAATCTCGATCCATGACTTGGGGTTGCACTGCAGATGACCGCGATTTCACTCGGCATGCCGTCCGTTCCGATCAAGCTCGCCGAGCGCCGCAAGAGCCGGCAGATCCAGGTCGGATCCGTGCCGGTGGGCGGGGACGCCCCGGTGTCGGTGCAGTCGATGACGACGACGCGTACGTCTGACGTCGGTGCGACGCTCCAGCAGATCGCGGAGCTGACGGCCTCCGGCTGCCAGATCGTCCGGGTCGCGTGCCCGACGCAGGACGACGCGGACGCACTCGCGAGCATCGCCAAGAAGTCGCAGATCCCGGTGATCGCGGACATCCACTTCCAGCCCAAGTACGTCTTCGCGGCGATCGAGGCGGGCTGCGCCGCAGTCCGCGTCAACCCGGGCAACATCAAGAAGTTCGACGACCAGGTCAAGGAGATCGCCAAGGCCGCCAAGGACCACGGCACCCCGATCCGGATCGGCGTCAACGCGGGCTCGCTGGACCGGCGGCTGCTCCAGAAGTACGGCAAGGCGACCCCCGAGGCGCTCGCCGAGTCGGCCCTCTGGGAGGCGTCCCTCTTCGAGGAGCACGACTTCCGGGACATCAAGATCTCCGTCAAGCACAACGACCCGGTCGTGATGATCGAGGCCTACCGCCAGCTCGCCGAGCAGTGCGACTACCCGCTGCACCTCGGCGTCACGGAGGCCGGTCCCGCCTTCCAGGGCACCATCAAGTCGGCCGTCGCCTTCGGCGCGCTGCTCTCCCAGGGCATCGGCGACACCATCCGCGTCTCCCTGTCCGCGCCTCCCGTCGAGGAGGTCAAGGTCGGCTCCCAGATCCTGGAGTCCCTCGGTCTGCGCGAGCGCGGCCTGGAGATCGTCTCCTGCCCGTCCTGCGGGCGCGCCCAGGTCGATGTCTACAAGCTGGCCGAGGAGGTCACGGCGGGCCTGGAGGGCATGGAGGTGCCCCTGCGCGTCGCGGTCATGGGCTGCGTCGTCAACGGCCCCGGCGAGGCCCGCGAGGCCGACCTCGGCGTCGCCTCCGGCAACGGCAAGGGCCAGATCTTCGTCAAGGGCGAGGTCATCAAGACCGTCCCCGAGTCCAAGATCGTGGAGACCCTCATCGAGGAGGCGATGAAGATCGCCGAGCAGATGGAGAAGGACGGCGTGGCCTCCGGCGAGCCGTCGGTCGCGGTCGCGGGCTGACCCTCGGGCGGTACGCCCTCCAGAACACGAGAATCGCCTGTCCGGGCGTGTCCGAAGTGACGCACGGACAGGCGATTCCTCTCTTTCAGGCGCATTCTTCCTGGTCAGAGACCCGGCGCCACGGCCGGTACCCGCCAAAGGCAGACGGATACCGGCCGTTCCGGCCGGGACGTGATGCCCCTCGGGCGCGCGCGGCCCTACGGTGCTCGCCGCACCTGCACGAGGGAGAACATGAAGACCGCCGCCCCACCGACGATCCGTACGGCACCGCTGCGCAGCGCGGCCTTCCGGCGGTTCGTGCTCGCCAACCTGATCTCCGCCACCGGGTCGGCGATGGCCCCGCTCGCCCTGGCCTACTCGGTCATCGGCCAGGGCGGCGGTGTCGGATCCCTCGGCCTGGTGCTCGCCACGAACACCGTCCCGACCATCGCCTTCCTCCTCATGGGAGGGGTGCTCGCGGACCGCCTCTCGCGCAGCCGGATCCTCTTCCTCGGCAATCTGCTGGCCGCCGCCGCGCAGGGTGCGCTGGCCGTGACCGTCGCCACCGGGGCCGCGACGACGACCACCATCGCCGTCTGCGGCTTCGCTTCGGGAACCGCGGTGGCGCTCACCGGGCCCGCCGCGCAGGGAGCCGTGAGCCAGATCGTCCCCGCCGAGCACTTGCAACGGGCCAACGCGCTGTTGCGGCTGCCGAGCAACGCGGTCAAGGTGCTGGGCCCCGCGATCGGCGGACTCGTCGTCGCGGTCAGCGGCCCCGCCTGGGCCCTGGCCTGGGACGCGCTCACCTTCGCCGCCGCGGCGCTCCTGCTGCTCGGGCTCCGGCTCGACGCACCTCTCACCGTCACCAGCGCCCTGAGTGACCTGCGGGCCGGGTGGACCGGGTTCTGGTCGCGCACCTGGCTGTGGACCTACACGGCGGCCGGAACCGTCCTCGTCGCCGCGTGGCTGGCGGGCTTCCAGCTCCTCGGCCCGGTCGTCGCCGCCCAGCGGTACGGGGGCGCGCGCGACTGGGGGCTGACTCAAGCGGCCTTCGCGGCGGGGCTGTTGGGCGGGACGTTGGTGTGCCTGCGCTGGAAGCCGCGCCGTCTGCTGACCGTGGCGGTCGCGACCGGCTCGGGACTCGCCCTGCCCCTGGCGGCCCTGGGATGCGGTCTGCCGCTGCCCTGGGTACTGCTGGCCGCCGTGCTCGCGGGGATCGGGCTCGACATCGAGATCGTCGCGTGGACCACGGCGTTCCAACAGCACGTGGACCAGGCCGAGATGGGACGCATGAGCGCGTTCAACAGTGTCGGCGAACGCCTCGCCATCCCTCTCGGCTACCTCATCACGGCGTGTGCGGCCGACGCCTGGGACAACCGGACCGTGCTCATGGCGTGTGCCGGGCTGATCGTGGTCACGACCGTGCTCAACCTCTGCGTGCCGGATGTCTACCGGATCAACCGCCGTGCCTCAGCCGGGAGTTGAGGCGGCGGAGTCCCGTCGCACCTCGGCCCACACGCACTTGCCGGGGTTGCGCGGCTCGACGCCCCAGTCGGCGGCCAGCGCTTCTACGAGCAGCAGCCCGCGCCCGGACTCGTCGGCGGCCGGGTCCTGCGGGGGCCGGGGCTCGGGCAGGCGCTCGGTACGGGTGTCGGTGACCTCGACTCGTACGCCGTCCGCCGCGCCGACGAGTCGGAGATGGAAGTCCCGCCCCTGCACGCGGCCATGCCGTACGGCGTTGGCGACCAGTTCGGCGGCGACGAGGGTGACGGTCTCGTTGAGGGGGCTGTCGTAGGGGTGCCCCCACTCGTCGAGCCGATGCGAGACGAGTCGCCGTGCGAGGCGTGCGCCACGGGGTGTGGACGTGAAGCGCATAGCGAACTCGTGTGCGGGCGAAGTGCACTTCTGAATATGCCAGTCCGGGTGAGTTGTCGACTTCATGTCGCTTACGCTCGCGCACCGTGCGTAGCGTTGACCAGGAGCTTCGCCGTGACCGCTGGGGTGGTATGCGCTGGGGATCAATCTGTACACGGGCGGAGCCGTAACTGAGGGCTGGGTGAGAGCGGTGAGTGGTGTATGAGCAGCGAGGAGCAGGCAAGCGAGGTACTGGGCATCTTCGGGCGGCAGTTGAAGAGGCTGCGTACGGCGGCGGGGATGACTAGAGCCCAACTCGGCGCCCGTACGGGGTACGCAGAGTCGACGATCGCGGCGTTCGAGCAGGGGAGGCGGATTCCACCGGGGGAGTTCATCGCGCGGGCGGACGAAGTATTGGGCGCGCACGGGGTGTTGCTGGAGCTGGTGGAGGAGGTGGAGAGGGCGCAGTATCCGCCGTTCTTCAGGGATGCGGCGAAGTTCGAGAAGGAGGCAGTTGGGCGGCGTGTGTACGACGCGCTGGTGATCAACGGCCTGTTGCAGACGGAGGACTACGCGCGGGCGGTGTTCAACATGTGGCGGCCTACTCTGGATGAGGAGACGATCGAACAGCGTGTGGCGGCGCGACTGGCCCGGCAGAAGATCTTCACGCGGAAGCCGATGCCCACTATCAGCTTCGTGATGGAGGAGACAGTCCTACGCAGGCCATTGGGTGGACAGACCGTTATGCAGGGGCAGTTGGAGCAGATCTTGCTCATCGGGCAGCGGCGTAACGTAGAGATCCAGGTCATGCCGAATGACCGTGAGGAGCATGCCGGGCTCTCCGGCACATTCAGCTTGATCGACACGGTAAACGGGCGCAGTATCGGCTACGTGGATGCGCACAGGGGTAGCCGCCTCTACTCCGATACCCAGACAGTCAGGGAGATGGAGGAGCGCTATGGCCTCCTGCGTGCTCAAGCCCTGACTCCACGCGAATCACTGGCCCTCGTAGAGAAGTTGCTAGGAGAGACATGAACTGGTTCAAGAGCAGCTACAGCCAGGGCGACGGCGGCGAGTGCCTCGAAGTCGCCCTTGCCTGGCGCAAGTCCAGCTACAGCGACGGCGAGGGTGGCGAGTGCGTGGAGGTCGCCCCTTGCCCCACCGCCATCCACATCCGTGACTCCAAGCACACCCCCGGCGACGGGCCCACCCTCGCCCTCCCTCCCACCGCCTGGCAGGCGTTCCTCGGGTTCGCCGTACAGTGACCGCAGGTCACGCATCGCGACCGGGCGGCGCGGTTCAGGTGCGACAGGTACAGTGCGGGGACCAGCGACCCCCAGGGTGAGGCCCCCGCACTTGTTGACGCAGACCACCACCCGGGTCCTCGAACCGAGTGACCTGGACGCCGCGCTCGCCGTCCTCGACCGCGAGCCGGTCGCGAACGCCTTCGTGACGTCCCGGGTCCAGGTCGCCGGCCTCGACCCGTGGCGCCTCGGCGGCGAGATGTGGGGCTGGTACGAGGACGGCATGCTCACCTCGCTGTGCTACGCGGGCGCCAACCTCGTCCCCCTGTGCGCCAACCCCCGCGCCGTGCGCGCCTTCGCCGACCGCGCCCGGCGTACGGGCCGCCGCTGTTCCTCCATCGTCGGCCCCGCCGAGGCCACCGCCCTGCTGTGGCGCCTGCTGGAGCCGAGCTGGGGCCCCGCGCGTGAAGTCCGGTCCCACCAGCCCCTCATGATCACCGACCGCATGCCCGTCGACATCGCCCCGGATCCGTACGTCCGCCGCATCCGCAAGGACGAGATGGACACGATCATGCCCGCGTGCGTGGCGATGTTCACCGAGGAGGTCGGCATCTCCCCGCTCGCCGGTGACGGCGGACTGATCTACCAGGCCCGCGTCGCCGAACTCGTGGGCGCGGGGCGCTCGTTCGCCCGCCTGGACCAGAACGGCAAGGTTGTCTTCAAGGCGGAGATCGGCGCCGCGACCCCGCAGGCCTGCCAGATCCAGGGCGTCTGGGTGGCCCCCGAGTACCGCGGCCAGGGCCTCGCGGCGCCCGGGATGGCGGCGGTCCTGCGCTACGCCCTCGCGGACTTCGCCCCCGTCGTCAGCCTCTACGTGAACGACTTCAACACCGCCGCCCGGCGCACGTACCGCAGGGTCGGCTTCCAGGAGGTCGGCGCGTTCATGAGCGTGCTGTTCTGAGAACGACCGCCCCGGCGGGGCCCGCGCCCGCACCCCGGTAGGCTCGCCACCATGCTTCGGTTTCCCGGTCGTGGCCACCGCGACCCCGGCGACGTCGTGATCGGCCCCCTCGACCTGTGCGCCCGGGTGGACGAGGCGCTCGCCGTACAGGCGCTCGCGTTCGGGCTCGACGCCGAGGAGATCGCCGTACGCCGCCAGATCGTGCTGCGGCACATGGTCTACCCCGGAGCCCGCGCCGTCGGCGCCACCACCCCGGACGGACGGCTGGTCGGCTTCGTGTACGGCATGCCGAACGACCGGTCCCACTGGTGGTCGACGGTCGTCGAACCGTATCTGCGCGCCCAGGGCAACAACGACTGGCTCGACGACTCCTTCGTGATCACCGAACTGCACGTCCACCCGCGCCACCAGAACCGGGGCATCGGCCGCGCCCTGATCACGACGATCACCGACAGCGCCGCCGAGCCGCGCTCGATCCTCTCGGCGATCGACACCGACAGCCCGGCCCGCGGCCTGTACCACTCGCTGGGGTACATCGACCTGGCGCGGCAGGTGTTCTTCCCGAGCGCCCCGAGGCCGTACGCCGTGATGGGCGCGCCCCTGCCCCTGCGCAGGCGCTGACACCGATTACCGTCCGCACTGGCCGCAGGGCTAACCTCCTAGTGCCGCGGCAGACAACGTTCGCCCCGTCGCAACGCCCGGCACGCACTCTCGCCGCACCGGACGAAAGCCCACGTACGTCCAGTACGAGGGCTTCCGTCCGGCACGCCGAGAGCACGCACCGAACGCCGCTCCTAACGGGCAAACGTTGCCTGCCGCGGCACTAGCCATCACCCTTACCCGGCAGGAGTACAAGAACCATGGCCAACGCACCGGTCCAGCGCATGTCCCAGTTGATGGCGAAGACTCTGCGTGACGACCCGGCGGACGCCGAGGTCCTCAGCCACAAGCTCCTGGTCCGCGCGGGCTATGTGCGTCGTACCGCCGCCGGGATCTGGACCTGGCTGCCGCTCGGCAAGAAGGTCCTCGCCAACGTGGAGCGGGTCGTCCGCGAGGAGATGGACGCGATCGGCGGCCAGGAGGTGCTGCTGCCCGCGCTGCTGCCGCGCGAGCCCTACGAGGCGACCGGCCGCTGGGACGAGTACGGCCCGGAGCTGTTCCGCCTGAAGGACCGCAAGGGCGGCGACTACCTGCTCGGCCCGACCCATGAGGAGATCTTCACGCTGATCGTGAAGGACCAGGCGTCGTCCTACAAGGACCTGCCGGTGATCCTCTACCAGATCCAGACCAAGTTCCGTGACGAGGCCCGTCCGCGCGCGGGCATCCTGCGCGGCCGTGAGTTCCTGATGAAGGACTCGTACTCCTTCGACACCTCCGACGAGGGTCTGGGCGAGGCGTACGGTCTGCACCGCCAGGCCTACCAGCGGATCTTCGAGCGCCTCGGCCTCGACTACCGGATCTGCGCGGCGACCGCGGGTGCGATGGGCGGCTCCAAGTCCGAGGAGTTCCTCGCTCCGGCCGGTGCCGGTGAGGACACCTTCGCGGACTGCCCGAGCTGCGACTTCGCGGCCAACACGGAGGCGATCTCGTACGAGCTGAAGCCGGTCGACGCGGCCGACGTGCCCGCGCTGGAGGAGATCCCGACCCCCGACACCCCGACCATCGAGACCCTCGCGGCCTCGCTCGGCGTCGCGGCCTCCGCCACGCTGAAGAACCTCCTCGTCAAGGTCGACGGCGAGATCGTCGCCATCGGTGTCCCCGGTGACCGCGAGGTCGACATGGACAAGGTCGAGGCCCACTTCGCCCCGGCCGCCGTCGAGTTGGTCACCGCCGAGGACTTCACGGAGCGCCCGGACCTGGTCCGCGGCTATGTCGGCCCGCAGGGGCTGGAGAAGGTCCAGTACCTCGCGGACCCGCGGGTGGCTCCGGGCACCGCGTGGATCACGGGCGCCAACAAGCTGAACACGCACGCGAAGAACGTGGTCGCCGGGCGCGACTTCGAGGTGGACGCGTACGTGGACGTCGTGGTGGTGCAGGAGGGCGACCCGTGCCCGAACTGCGGTGCCGGGCTGAAGCTGGACCGCGCGATCGAGATCGGGCACATCTTCCAGCTCGGCCGCAAGTACGCCGACGCGCTCAAGCTGGACGTCCTCGGCCAGAACGGCAAGCCGGTCCGCGTGACCATGGGCTCCTACGGCATCGGCGTCTCGCGCGCCGTGGCCGCGCTCGCCGAGCAGCACGCCGACGAGCAGGGCCTGTGCTGGCCGAAGGAGGTCGCCCCGGCGGACGTCCACGTCGTGGCGGCGGGCAAGGCGCTCCAGACCGAGCTGGCCCTCGACGTCTCCCAGAAGCTGTCCGCGGCCGGCGTCCGCGTCCTGGTGGACGACCGCGCGGGCGTCTCGCCGGGCGTGAAGTTCACGGACGCCGAACTGATCGGCGTCCCGAAGATCCTGGTGGCGGGCCGCCGCTCGGCCGAGGGCGTCCTGGAGCTGAAGGACCGCCGGACCGGCGAGCGCGAGGAGCTGACGGTGGACGAGGCGATCGCGCGTCTCACCGCCTGACACGCGAGAACCCCCTGACGGGGGGGGGGGGGGGGGGGCCCCCCCCCCCCCGCCCGGGGGGGGGGGGCCGCGCCCGCGCGGCTACAGGGGGGGCCGAGACGGCGGTAGCGCGCCCCCCGCCCGGCCCCCCCGCGGCGCGG
>NZ_JBVJNF010000002.1:0-27642 GCF_055583785.1 Streptomyces sp. NPDC104371 | reverse complement strand
GCGGGCGTCCTGTAGCTCTAGGACCGCCGGACCGGCGTTCGGTTGCAGCTGAGGGTGGACGTGGCGATCGCGCGTCTCACCGCCGGACACGCTAGACCCCCCTGACGGCGGGCTTGGTGACGACACCTCGCCCGCCGTCAGGGGTTCCCGGCTTGGCCGCCGTCGCGTCTCCTGGGCTGCCACCGTCGGCGTTCCCGCCCGGCCGCCGGTCCGCGCTCCTCGCCGTCAGATCACAGCCAGGTCGCGAACTCCAGCAGCAGTTCCGCGTCCCGAGGGCGGCCCACCCTGAGCGCCCGCATCCCGGACTCGACCGCCCTGAACAGCGTCCAGCCGCGCAGTCGCTCCTGGTCGAGGTCCATCAGTTCCGCGAGGCGCTTCACCCGGCGGCGGGTGATCGCCGCCCCCGACGGTGCCGCGATCAGGTCCTCCACGCGGTCGCGTACCAGCCGTGCCAGATCGAAGGCGCACTCGCCGACCACCGGGTCGGGACCCACCGCCAGCCACGGCAGTCGCTCCCCGGCGAGGATCTTGCTCTGGCGGAGCGTGCCGTGCAGCAGCCGTTCCTCGGGCGGTGCGGCGAGCAGGTCCTCGCGGGCGGCGAGGGCCGCCTCCACCAAGGGCGCGGCCTCGGCGTCCGCGCCCGCGCGCATGGCCTCCGCCTGCCGACCCGTCCGCGCGGCCACCGTCTCGAAGCAGTGCCCCGCGGGCGCCTCCACCCACAGCCGACGCAGCGTGCCCGCCGCCTCCAGCAGCGCCTTCGCCTCCGGCAGCGAGCGCACCGACACCTCCGGATGCAGCCGCTCCAGCAGCAGGACGCCCCGCTCGGGGTCCGCGTCCAGCAGCCGTACCGCACCGAACCCGTCCCAGCGTTCGAGCGCCGCCCGCTCACCCTCGGGCCGGGCCCACGGCGGTGCGATCTTCAGCACGGCGGGCGTGCCGTCCGCCTGCCGTACCAGCAGCACCAGGCTGCTGCGCCCACCGGGCGCCTGCACCCGCTCCACGGTCAACGCGCGTAGATCAACGGCCTGCCGTACCAGCTCGGTGAGTCTGTCCAGCCAGTCGGCGCCACCGCCTCGCTGCCGCTCGCCGAGCGCCCGTACGAGCCGCTGCGGCGGTTCGAAAGCCATACGCGAGTTGTCCCCTTCCAGGTCGGCCTCACGTCCGTGCCGGTGACGTCCGTGCTGTCGCCGACGCGGCGGGAGTGGCCGCCGCCCGCTCGGCGAGACCAGGGAAGGCTACGCTCTCGCCGCTCCAGCGCACCGACCGCACCGCCGCTTCCCGCAGTGCGTCGGCGGCCAGCCGCCGCCGCTCGCCCGTCGAGGCGCGGACCAGATCCGAGTACACCCCGGCCACCCGCTCCTCCAGATCGGCGGCCAGCCGCACCGCGGCGGCGGAGTCCGGCACGGGGAACGGCAGCGCGTACGCCGCCGCGGCCACATCCGGCGTACCACCCAAGTCCCGTACCGCACGAGCCAGTTGGTCCCGCCGGGAGCGGTGGGAGTCGTAGGCCTCGCGGGCGTCCTTCCGCCGCTCCTGCCGGATGCGCCCGCCCACGACGCCGTAACCGTAGATCGCCGCGTGCTCCGCGCCCAGGGCGGCCTGGAGCGCCGTCAGCTCGCCGCTCGCGGGCTTCGCCGTGCCGGTGGTCGAGTTCACTGTGCGCCCTTCGTCAGCAGGTATGCGTGCGCGGCCCCGGCCGCCGCGACCGACGCCATCAGCCGCGCGAGTTCCCCCGGCACCTCCAGCAGCGCCGCGGTCCGCCGGTCGGCCAGGGCCCGCTCGGCCGCGGCCAGCACGGCGACGGCGGCCTCGGGGCTCGTGGGCACGGGCGATGGTGTCGCTGACGCGGTCGCGGACACCGAAGGGCTCGGCGAGGCGTCGAGACCCTCGCCGAACGCCCGCGCGTGGCGCAGGACTTCGTCCCGCAGCGGGCGCAGCCGATCCGCCAGCGACGGATGCGCGGCGATCACGGCCGCGTACCGCTCGGCCAGCGCCGAGCTGTCGCGCGCCGCACGCGCGCGAGTGGCGCGCGACAGCGAAGCGGCGGCCGTGGTGGCCGAGTCGGGGGAACCGGAGCAGCCCGCGAGCAACGCGGCGCCCGCCACGGAGGCGAGCAAGCTCCTTCTGCGCAGCGACGCGTTGCGCAACGACATGCGGGGGTACGGGGGGAACGGCACGGCAAACGTCCTCGACGACCTCGTACGAACGGATGGGCGGTCAGGGCCTGTGTGTCGGAAGGCCCAGCCCGGTGATCAAGGTACCCGCGCACCACCCCGCACGCGCCATCGGCTCGGCCCCGCGCTCCGCCGCCCGGGTGGCGTCGTCGATGGACGGCATCACCCTCCGGGACCGGATACCCTTTGACCTGACACGCGACCTTCCCACAACAGCACACGCGGCCGAGGAGTCACCCGGATGAGCACCACCCAGAGCGAGAGGCTGCGAGAGCTGCTGGAACCGCTCGTTCAAGCCCAGGGGCTCGATCTCGAAGAGATCGCGGTGGACTCCGTCGGGCGCAAGCGTGTGCTGAGCGTCGTCGTCGACTCCGACACCGGTGCCGATCTGGACCGGATCGCCGATGTGAGCCGCGCGCTCTCGGCGAAGCTCGACGAGACCGACGCGATGGGCCAGGGCGAATACACCCTCGAGGTCGGCACCCCGGGCGCGGAGCGCCCTCTCAGCGAACACCGCCACTACGTACGCGCCATGGGCCGGCTGGTGAAGTTCCAGCTCGCCGAGGGCGGCGAACTGGTCGCCAGGATCCTGGGCGTGGACGACGAGGGCCTCGACCTGGAGGTGCCCGGTGTCAAGGGCCGCAAGGCCACCGCTCGCCGACTCGCCTTCCCGGACATCTCCCGGGCGCGGGTCCAGGTCGAGTTCAATCGCAAGGACACGAAGGACATGAAGGAAGAGGAGGAGGCGTAGCCGTGGACATCGACATGAGTGCCCTGCGGGGCTTGGTTCGGGAGAAGGAGATCTCCTTCGACCTGCTGGTCGAGGCGATCGAGGCGGCCCTCCTCATCGCCTACCACCGCACCGAGGGAAGCCGCCGTCACGCGCGCGTGGAGCTCAACCGGGAGACCGGCCATGTGACTGTGTGGGCGAAGGAGGACCCCGAGGACCTGGAGGAGGGGCAGGAGGCGCGCGAGTTCGACGACACCCCGTCGGGCTTCGGCCGCATCGCCGCCACCACCGCCAAGCAGGTCATCCTGCAGCGCCTGCGCGACGCCGAGGACGACGCGACGCTCGGTGAGTACGCGGGCCGCGAGGGCGACATCGTCACCGGTGTCGTCCAGCAGGGCCGCGACCCGAAGAACGTCCTCGTGGACATCGGCAAGCTGGAGGCCATCCTGCCGGTGCAGGAGCAGGTCCCCGGCGAGACGTACGAGCACGGCACGCGCATCCGCTCCTACGTCGTCCGCGTCGCCAAGGGCGTGCGCGGTCCGTCCGTCACCCTCTCCCGCACCCACCCCAATCTGGTGAAGAAGCTCTTCGCGCTGGAGGTGCCGGAGATCGCCGACGGGTCCGTCGAGATCGCCGCCATCGCACGCGAGGCCGGTCACCGTACGAAGATCGCGGTGCGCTCCACCCGTTCGGGGCTGAACGCCAAGGGCGCGTGCATCGGCCCCATGGGCGGCCGGGTGCGCAACGTCATGGGCGAGCTGAACGGCGAGAAGATCGACATCGTCGACTGGTCGGACGACCCGGCCGAGATGGTGGCCAACGCCCTCTCCCCGGCCCGGGTCAACAAGGTGGAGGTCGTGGACCTCGCGGCCCGCTCCGCGCGCGTGACGGTCCCCGACTACCAGCTCTCGCTGGCCATCGGCAAGGAAGGGCAGAACGCCCGCCTCGCGGCCCGGCTCACGGGCTGGCGGATCGACATCCGTCCCGACACCGAGCAGCCCGCCGAGAAGCAGGACTGAAGCAGGACCGAGCAAGCGGGACCGAAGCGGGTTCTGGCGAGAACGGGACTGACAAGACGCGGAACCGACTGACGTGTTCGAACCCCGGCCGGGAACAGATCCCGGCCGGGTATCGCTGAGATCACGACAGTTTCGTGCGCGGCAACTGTTCGATTCTTGCCCCGAAGGGGTGAGGTCGGTACGGGGAGGTAGACTTATCGTGTCTGGCCGGACGCGAGTCGGCGCATGCCCTGAGCGCACCTGTGTGGGGTGCCGGGAGCGAGCGGCCAAGAGCGAACTGCTGCGCATCGTGATGATCGAGGAAGTTTGCGTCCCCGATCCTCGCGGTACGCTGCCCGGCCGGGGTGCCTATGTACACCCCGCGTCGGCCTGTCTCGACCTGGCGGTACGCCGCCGGGCGTTTCCGAGGGCGCTCCGCGTCCCGGGACCGCTCGACACAAACGCGTTGCGCCAGTACGTCGAGCAGACAGAAGGTTGCTGAACAGCACCTCGCTGAGCAGGCAACACCGTAAGAAGCGCCGCACGGAACCTGTGCGGTCTGGTACCTCGCGAGTCGAAAGCAGGTCGAGATTGCGATGAGCACTCGATGAGTACGCGATGAGTACGCCCATGAACTAGCGACGGTCCGGCCGCAACCCGGACCTCAAAGGAGCGAAGTGGCTAAGGTCCGGGTCTACGAACTCGCCAAGGAGTTCGGTGTCGAGAGCAAGGTCGTCATGGCCAAGCTCCAGGAACTCGGTGAATTCGTCCGATCGGCGTCCTCGACGATCGAGGCGCCCGTAGTACGTAAGCTGACCGACGCCTTGCAGCAGGGCAACGGCGGTGGCGCCAAGCCCGCCGCCCCCCGCAAGGCCCCGGCGAAGCCGGCCGCGCCCTCCCCGGCGCAGACCGCTCGTCCGGCTGCCCCGCGCCCGGCGGCGCCCAAGCCTCCGGCCGCCGAGAAGCCCGCGGTTGCCGAGAAGCCCGCGGCAGCGCCGAGCCCGGGTCCGCGTCCGGGCCCGAAGCCCGCGCCGCGTCCGGCCCCGGCCGCGCCCGAGTTCACGGCCCCGCCGTCGACTCCCGCCGCCCCCGGCCCGCGTCCGGGCGCCCGTCCCGGTGCCCCGAAGCCCGGCGGTCGTCCCGCCGGTCAGGGTGGCCAGGGTCAGGGTGGTCAGGGTCAGCGTCCCGGTGGTCGTCCCTCCGGTCAGGGTCCGCGTCCGGGTGCCCGTCCCGCGGGTCCCCGTCCGGGCAACAACCCCTTCACCTCCGGTGGCTCCACCGGCATGGCGCGCCCGCAGGCGCCCCGGCCGGGCGGTGCCCCGCGTCCCGGCGGTCCCGGTGCGCCCGGTGGCCCGCGTCCGCAGGGCGCCGGTCAGGGTGGTCCCCGTCCGCAGGGTGCGGCCGGTGGCGGCCCGCGTCCGCAGGCTCCGGGCGGTAACCGCCCGACTCCGGGCTCGATGCCCCGTCCGCAGGGCGGCGCCCCGCGTCCCGGTGGCCCGCGTCCGAACCCCGGCATGATGCCGCAGCGTCCCGCTGCGGGTCCGCGTCCCGGTGGCGGCCCCGGCGGCCGTGGCCCGGCCGGTGCCGGTCGTCCCGGTGGCGGCGGTCGTCCGGGTGGCGGCGGCGGCTTCGCCGGTCGTCCCGGTGGCGGCGGCGGTGCCGGTCGTCCCGGTGGCGGTGGCGGTTTCGCCGGTCGTCCCGGTGGTGGCGGCGGCTTCGGTGGCGGCGGTGGCCGTCCCGGCTTCGGCGGACGTCCCGGTGGTCCGGGCGGCCGTGGTGGCACGCAGGGTGCGTTCGGCCGTCCCGGCGGTCCGGCGCGTCGTGGCCGCAAGTCGAAGCGGCAGCGCCGTCAGGAGTACGAGGCCATGCAGGCCCCGTCGGTCGGCGGCGTGATGCTGCCTCGCGGCAACGGCGAGTCCATTCGCCTGTCGCGCGGTGCGTCGCTCACCGACTTCGCGGAGAAGATCAACGCCAACCCGGCGTCGCTCGTCGCGGTCATGATGAACCTCGGCGAGATGGTCACGGCCACGCAGTCCGTCTCCGACGAGACGCTCCAGCTCCTCGCGGGCGAGATGAACTACACGGTTCAGATCGTCAGCCCGGAGGAGGAGGACCGCGAGCTGCTCGAGTCCTTCGACCTGGAGTTCGGCGAGGACGAGGGCACCGAGGAGGACCTGGTCGTCCGTCCGCCGGTCGTGACCGTCATGGGTCACGTCGACCACGGTAAGACCCGCCTGCTCGACGCCATCCGCAAGACGAACGTCATCGCGGGCGAGGCCGGTGGCATCACCCAGCACATCGGTGCCTACCAGGTCACGACCGAGGTCAACGGCAACGACCGGAAGATCACCTTCATCGACACCCCGGGTCACGAGGCGTTCACCGCCATGCGTGCCCGCGGTGCGAAGTCGACGGACATCGCGATCCTCGTGGTCGCGGCCAACGACGGTGTGATGCCGCAGACGGTCGAGGCGCTGAACCACGCCAAGGCGGCCGACGTGCCGATCGTGGTCGCGGTCAACAAGATCGATGTCGAGGGCGCGGACCCGACCAAGGTGCGCGGCCAGCTCACCGAGTTCGGTCTGGTGGCCGAGGAGTACGGCGGCGACACGATGTTCGTCGACATCTCCGCCAAGCAGGGCCTGAACATCGACAGCCTCCTCGAGGCGGTCGTCCTCACGGCCGACGCCACCCTGGACCTTCGGGCCAACCCGAACCAGGACGCGCAGGGCATCTCGATCGAGTCCCGTCTCGACCGCGGCCGTGGTGCCGTGGCAACGGTCCTCGTCCAGCGAGGCACGCTGCGGGTCGGCGACACGATGGTGGTCGGCGACGCGTACGGCCGCGTCCGGGCGATGCTCGACGACAGCGGCAACAACGTCCCCGAGGCGGGTCCGTCGACGCCGGTCCAGGTCCTCGGCCTGACCAACGTCCCGGGCGCCGGCGACAACTTCATCGTGGTCGACGAGGACCGTACGGCCCGCCAGATCGCCGAGAAGCGCGCCGCCCGCGAGCGGAACGCGGCGTTCGCCAAGCGCACGCGCCGGGTCTCCCTGGAGGACCTGGACAAGGTGCTCAAGGCCGGCGAGGTCCAGCAGCTCAACCTGATCATCAAGGGTGACGCTTCTGGTTCGGTCGAGGCTCTCGAGTCCTCCCTGCTCCAGCTCGACGTCGGCGAAGAGGTCGACATCCGGGTGCTGCACCGCGGCGTCGGTGCGGTCACGGAGTCGGACATCGACCTGGCGATGGGCTCGGACGCCATCGTGATCGGCTTCAACGTCCGTGCGGCAGGCCGCGCGGCGCAGATGGCCGAGCGCGAAGGCGTGGACGTCCGCTACTACTCGGTCATCTACCAGGCGATCGAGGAGATCGAGGCGGCCCTGAAGGGCATGCTGAAGCCGGAGTTCGAGGAGGTCGAGCTCGGTACGGCGGAGATCCGCGAGGTCTTCAAGTCGTCCAAGCTGGGCAACATCGCCGGTGTCCTCATCCGCTCCGGAGAGGTCAAGCGGAACACCAAGGCCCGCCTCATCCGCGACGGCAAGGTGGTCGCGGAGAACCTCAACATCGAGGGCCTGCGTCGCTTCAAGGACGACGTCACCGAGATCCGCGAAGGGTTCGAGGGCGGTATCAACCTCGGCAACTTCAACGACATCAAGGTCGACGACGTCATCGCGACGTACGAGATGCGCGAGAAGCCGCGCGTCTAGCGGCTGTCGGTCGGCCGACGGGGAGCGCATCCCCGTCGGCCGACCCTTGCCGCCACGGCCGGGACAGCCCCCTCGGGGGCCGTCCTCGGCCCCCGGGTCATCCCGCCGGTACCCGCGCCCCTGGCGTGGGTTCTTGGCGTGTACGGGGCCGGGCGCACCGGCCGGGCCGGTGCGGACCAGTACGGGGACGGGGCGAGGAAAACCCCGTCGAGCCGTTCGGGTGTTCGTTGTACGGTTTTGGTGTCCCCGCCCCCACCGGCGGCGGGGCCATCGATCCCGTACCGGCGGGTCATCCGGACACACATGTACGTGGGGACTCTGTCCTTCGATCTCCTCCTCGGCGACATTCACTCGCTGAAGGAGAAGCGCTCGGTCGTCCGTCCGATCGTCGCCGAACTCCAGCGCAAGTACGCGGTGAGCGCGGCCGAGGTGGACCATGTGGACCTCCATCGCAGGGCCTGTATCGGCCTCGCGATGGTCTCCGGCGACATGGGGCACCTGACCGATGTACTCGACCGATGTGAGCGGCTGGTCGCCGGCCGCCCCGAGGTGGAGCTGCTGTCCGTACGACGGCGACTCCACGGCGACGACGACTGACCAGAGATACGCAACAGGAAAGAACGGGAGACGGACCAGTGGCCGACAACGCGCGGGCGAAGAGGCTGGCGGACCTCATCCGAGAGGTGGTGGCCCAGAAGCTGCAACGCGGGATCAAGGACCCCCGGCTCGGCACACACGTCACCATCACGGACACCCGGGTGACGGGCGACCTGCGGGAGGCGACCGTCTTCTACACGGTGTACGGGGACGAGGAACTGCGGAAGGCGGCAGCCGCCGGCCTGGAGAGCGCCAAGGGCATCCTGCGCTCGGAGGTCGGACGCGCCGCGGGCGTGAAGTTCACCCCCACCCTCACCTTCGTCGCGGACGCCCTCCCCGACACCGCCAAGACCATCGAGGACCTCCTCGACAAGGCACGTGCCTCCGACGCACAGGTGCGCGAGAGTGCCACGGGCGCCTCGTACGCCGGTGAAGCGGACCCGTACAAGAAGCCCGGTTCCGGCGACGAGACGGACGACAGCACCGAATGACCCCGAAGACCACCACGCCCGACGGCCTCGTCATCGTCGACAAGCCGTCGGGCTTCACTTCGCACGACGTCGTCGCCAAGATGCGCGGCATCGCGAAGACCCGACGCGTCGGACACGCCGGAACGCTGGACCCCATGGCGACCGGCGTCCTGGTCCTCGGCGTCGAGAAGGCCACCAAGCTCCTCGGGCACCTCGCCCTCACGGAGAAGGAGTACCTCGGCACCGTCCGGCTCGGCCAGAACACCGTCACGGACGACGCCGAAGGGGAGCTCACCTCCTCCACCGACGCCTCCAAGATCACCCGCGCCGCCATAGACACCGCCATCGCCAAGCTGACCGGGGACATCCTCCAGGTGCCGTCCAAGGTCAGCGCCATCAAGATCAACGGCGTGCGGTCCTACAAGCGGGCCCGGGACGGCGAGGACTTCGAGATCCCGGCCCGGCCGGTCACGGTCTCCTCCTTCACCGTGTACGACGTCCGCGACGCCGTCGCCGAGGACGGCACCCCCGTCCTCGACCTGGTCGTCTCCGTCGTCTGCTCGTCCGGCACCTACATCCGGGCGCTCGCCCGCGACCTGGGCGCGGACCTCGGCGTCGGAGGACACCTCACCGCGCTGCGCCGCACCCGCGTCGGCCCCTACAAGCTCGACTCCGCGCACACGCTCGACCAGCTCCAGCAGGAGCTGACCGTGATGCCGATCGCCGAGGCGGCCGCCGCCGCGTTCCCGCGCTGGGACGTCGACGACAGGCGCGCCAAGCTGCTCGGCAACGGCGTACGCCTGGAGATGCCCGACGAGTACGCGGGCGCCGGAGCCGTGGCCGTCTTCGCCCCCGACGGGCACTTCCTCGCGCTGGTGGAGGAGCACAAGGGCAAGACCAAGAGCCTGGTGGTCTTCGGCTGACGGGGCGCCCTGCGGTCCCTCCGATTCTCCGGAATTCTCCCCATGGAGCGGCGATCACTCGACGGTGGTCGCCGCTCCATGGTCCCCCGGGGTTCCCCCTCACACAGGTGTAGCGCTGTCCGGCGCGCAATTCACCCCATCGGGCAGGCGCTCCGAGTGCAGTCAGGGAGCGGAAGGGGGCGCGTTCGCCCCGCACCGCCCAGAACCCGCTCTGCACGCCCCGTAGAGCCCCTGTCCCGGCCGCCCGAGGGCCCCGGAGGGCCGCGGGCCCGCGTGCCGCCTGTCACAGCCTGCAAACCCGATGCCGACCAGGGCCACCCGGCATGGCACCCTTAGACCTGCGTAATGAGGCAGACACGGGTTCGACGAGGAGCGGTCACAGTGCAGCGCTGGCGTGGCTTGGAGGACATCCCCCAGGACTGGGGGCGCAGCGTCGTCACCATCGGTTCCTACGACGGAGTCCACCGCGGACACCAGTTGATCATCGGGCACGCCGTGGAGCGCGCCCGTGAACTGGGCGTCTCCTCGGTCGTCGTCACCTTCGACCCGCACCCCAGCGAGGTCGTGCGCCCCGGCAGCCACCCCCCGCTGCTCGCCCCGCACCACCGCCGCGCCGAGCTGATGGCCGAGCTGGGTGTGGACGCGGTGCTGATCCTTCCCTTCACCACGGAGTTCTCGCGGCTCTCGCCCGCCGAGTTCGTGGTCAAGGTCCTGGTCGACAAGCTGCATGCCAAGGGCGTGGTCGAGGGCCCCAACTTCCGCTTCGGGCACAAGGCCGCCGGGAACGTGGACTTCCTCGCCGAGCAGGGGCGGACGTACGACTTCGAGGTCGACGTGGTGGATCTCTACGAGTCCGGTGCGGCGGGCGGCGGTCAGCCGTTCTCCTCCACGCTGACCCGGCGGCTGATCGCCGAGGGCGACGTCGAGGGCGCGCGCGAGGTCCTCGGCCGTCCCCACCGGGTCGAGGGCGTGGTGGTGCGCGGCGCCCAGCGGGGTCGCGAGATGGGCTTCCCGACGGCCAACGTCGAGACGCTTCCGCACACCGCGATCCCGGCCGACGGTGTCTACGCGGGCTGGCTGCATGTCCAGGGCGAGGCGATGCCCGCCGCGATCTCCGTCGGTACGAACCCGCAGTTCGACGGCACCGAGCGGACGGTGGAGGCGTACGCCATCGACCGGGTGGGCCTGGACCTGTACGGACTGCATGCCGCCGTCGACTTCCTCGCCTTCGTCCGGGGCCAGGCGAAGTTCGACTCACTGGACGCGCTGCTGGAGCAGATGGCGCAGGACGTGAAGCGCTGCCGGGAGCTGGTGGCGGCGCACGAGGCGAGCCTGTAGCCGTTCGGCTCGTATGAGACACGAGAGGGGCGGCCCGCGCGTGATGGCGCGGGCCGCCCCTCTCTCATGTCACTGCTGGGGCGGCGGGGGCGGGGTCTGCCCCGGCTGAGGCTGCGGCGGGTAGGGCTGCTGGGCCTGCGGGTACGGCTGTCCGGGGTGCGGCTGAGGCTGCCCCGGCTGCTGCGGGGCGCCGTACAGGTCGGGCTGCGGGTAAGGCGGGGGGTACGCCTGTCCGGGCTGCGGCGGCTGCGGGGCGGGCTGACCGGGGATCTGCTGACCGGGCTGGCCCGGGGTCTGCTGGCCGGGGATCTGCTGACCGGGGATCTGGCCGGGCATGGGTTGACCGGGCATGGGCTGGGCCGAGGCCTGGCCGGGGATCTGCTGGCCCGGAGCTTGGCCGGGTACGGGCTGCCCCGGGATCTGCCCCGGGATCTGCCCAGGGACCTGGCCCGGGTAGGACTGGCCCGGCATCGGTGGGGCGGCGACCGGCGGCGGGTTGCCGTCCGAGGTCCACAGGCCGTGCGACTGCTGATGCCGCGCGATGTCCTCGGCGACCATCGCGGCCAGCGTGAAGTACGCCTCCCGCACCTTCGGCCGCATCATGTCGAGGTCGACCTCCGCACCGGCCGACAGATGCTCGTCGAACGGTACGACCACGACACCGCGGCAGCGGGTCTCGAAGTGGGAGACGATGTCCTCCACCTTGATCATCTTCCCGGTCTCACGGACCCCGGAGATGACGGTGATGGACCGCGAGACGAGGTCCGCGTACCCGTGCGCCGACAGCCAGTCCAGCGTCGTACTCGCACTGCTCGCACCGTCGACCGAGGGCGTCGAGATGATGATGAGCTGGTCGGCGAGGTCGAGCACCCCGCGCATCGCGCTGTACAGCAGGCCGGTGCCCGAGTCGGTCAGGATGATCGGGTACTGCTTGCCGAGTACGTCGATCGCGCGCCGGTAGTCCTCGTCGTTGAACGTCGTGGAGACGGCCGGGTCGACGTCGTTGGCGATGATCTCCAGACCGGACGGCGCCTGCGAGGTGAACCGCCGGATGTCCATGTAGGAGTTGAGGTACGGGATCGCCTGGACGAGGTCACGGATGGTGGCCCCGGTCTCGCGGCGCACGCGGCGGCCGAGCGTACCGGCGTCGGGGTTGGCGTCGATCGCGAGGATCTTGTCCTGCCGCTCGGTGGCGAGCGTGGCGCCCAGCGCGGTGGTCGTGGTCGTCTTGCCGACGCCGCCCTTGAGGCTGATGACGGCGATCCGGTAGCCGGTGAGCACCGGGGTGCGGATCAGCTCCAACTTCCGCTGCCGCTCGGCCTCTTCCTTCTTGCCGCCGAACTTGAACCGGCCACCGCCGACCGGACGGCTGCTCTTGGCCTTCTGCTTCTTGTTGTTGAGCAGCCGGTCGGCGGACAGCTCCACTGCGGCGGTGTAACCGAGTGGCGCGGCATGGGGGTTGATCGGCTGCCGCTGGTCATGCTGCATGGGCTGCGGCCACGCGGCCCCCGCCCGGGGGTCGACCGGAGGCTGCGCCTGAGGCTGAGCGCCCGACTGCGGGAACCCGTAACCACCTTGCTGAGCAGGAGAGTTGGACCCACCCTGCTGGGGGAATCCGTAACCGGCCTGGGGGGCCGGGGGCTGGGGCGTGGGTACGGGGGCAGGAGCGGGGGGAGCGGGCTGCGAGGCCTGCGGCTCCGGGGTGGGGGCGGGGGTGGGCTGAGCGGGAGCCGGGGCAGGCGGCTGCGGGAAGCCGTATCCGGCCTGCGGGGCGGGCTGAGGCGCGGGAGCGGGCTGCTGCGATGCCTGGGGTTCCGGGGCTGGGGTGGGCTGAGCGGGAGCCGGGGCAGGCGGCTGCGGGAAGCCATAACCGGCCTGCGGGGCGGGGACGTTCGGCGTCGGGGGAGTGGTGGCCGGGGGCTGCGGGAAGCCGTAACCGGCCTGCGGGGCGGGCTGGGGCGCTGGGGGCGCGGCCTGCTGCGAAGCCTGCGTCTCCGGGGTGGGGGCGGGCTGTGCGGGAGCCGGGGCCTGCGGGGCCGGGGCAGGCGGCTGCGGGAAGCCGTATCCGGCCTGCGGTGCCTGGGGTTCCGGGGTCGGGACGGACGGCTGCGGGAAGCCGTAACCAGCCTGCGGGGACGGCGCGTTGGGCGACGGGGGAGTGGTGGCCGGGGGCTGCGGGAAGCCGTAGCCCGCCTGCTGCTGCGGCGGCACGGGCGGCTGAGGAGCCGCCTCGCCGTGCACAGGCGCCGCGGGGGCGGCATCGGTCGGCCACTGCGGTGCCGGACCGGGAGCGGCGGGCTGGAAGGCGGGCGGCAACGGCGGAACCCCGCCCTGCGGCACCGGCGGCGGAGTCCACGGCGGTACGTACCCGGAGGAGACCGGGGCGTCCGGCGTGGCGGGCGCCGCGTCGGCCGGTACGGCGTCAGAAGGCTCGGCGTCGGCGGGCTTCGTGTCCTCGGGCGCCGTGCTCTCGTCGGCCGCTTCCTCGGCAGCCGAGGCGTCCGTGTCCTCCGGAGCCGAAGTGCCTTCCGCCGCCTCCGAGTTCGACTCTTCCTCGGTCGCGTCCTCGGACTCCGTAGCCTCGCCGGACGCGAACTCGCCCGCAGCGTCGGAGGGTTCAGCCCCCTCAGGCCCCTCAGGCTGCGCCGCGTCCTCACTCGAGGGCGCGCTCAACTCGAAGTCGCCGTCGTCCGTGGAGCCTTCCGTCTCCTGAGAGGCCTTGGCCTCCTTCTCCGCGGCGGCCAGCTTCTCGAACTCCCGCTTGAGCGCGCTCCGCGAGAACCGCATCGTGGCGCCGCTCTCCAGGTCCCCGGTGGCGTCGCCGTCCCCGGTGTCCCCGTTCGCCGAAGAGTCGGCCGGAGTCTCGACCTCCGCGCTGGGCTCCTCCGCAGCCGGTTCCTCCGTGCCGGGCTTCGCCGTACTCGCCTGCGCCGTACTCGCCTTCCCCGTACCCGCTTCCTCCGTACCCGCTTCCTCCGTACCCGCCTCCTCCGTACCCGGCGACGACGGCTTCGCCGAGGCGCCGGACGCGTTCTGCGTGTACCAGGCGGGCGGCGCGTAGTCGATGGTGAACTCGCCCGACACGTCGATGGAGGACGCGGCGCCGGACTGGTCATCGTCGGGTGAAGCCCAGCCCCCGCTGATCCCGTTCCGATCGCTGTTCACAGTTCCTCCTGGTGTGGTCGAGCACCCTCTTGCTGTGCCGGGGCGACCGCTCTCGATGTGCGAAGCCGTCCGAAGCCGTCCGATTCCGCCCGGCAGTCCCCCGCGGGGCGCCGATGGCCCGTAACCGATCCTGACAGGCGCCCAGTCCCAGCCTAATCACCAAGTACGTGCCTACGGCTAGCCCGTCGGCCGCAGCGCGCGCGGGGAGCGTGTCACACGGCATCCGTACCGGTCGATGTACGAACGCGGGCCGCTCACAAGGGGGATGGCGACGAGGGTCGATCCAGGCGAACACGGGCCGACCGCGCGGTCTGCTTCCGTGACGTACCCGACACCCTCACGAAAGAACGTCGCCGCAGCGGCATCGACTTGACGCGGCGTCAGCGGGATCCCGCCGCGAGGGGCGGCACAGACGTATGACGCCGCCCCTGCGCTTCACTTCACTCCGCCGCGAGCCCGCCGTTGTGCGGCGCCGGCTCCAGGTCGAACTCCCCGTCCCGCGCGCCGAGTACGAAGGCCCGCCACTCCGCCTCCGTGTACCGCAGCACGGTCTCCGGGTCGAGCGAGGACCTCATGGCGACGGCGCCGCCCGGCAGATAGGCGATCTCGACCCGCTCCTCGTGCTCCTCGGTGCCCGGAGCGGAGTGCCACTCGACCCCCGAGATATCGAGGGCGTAGAGCTCGTTCTTCTCGCGCTCCTTGCGTTCCCTGACTTCCTTGTCCAGCGCATCGGCCATGGTGGACGGGTCCCTTCACGATGTACGAACGAGCAACCCGGTCACAGTACTTGGACGAACCGCTCACCGTGGGGGAACAGCACCCGGATCCGGACTCCCCCGTCCCGCCCCGCGAGGGAGCACACCGGGCCGGGTGACTACAGTCCCGTCGGGTCCGAGCCGTACCGCCCGACGGTCGCCGTCGTGGCCGCTGTGCTCGTCGTCGTCCTGGGTGTCGGTGGCGGGCTGCTGTGGTACCGGTCGGACCACGCCCCGAACACGACGCCGAGGGTGGCCCGGCAGGGGCCGGACGAGATCCGGGAAACGGTCGAGAAGGTCCCGCGAACCCCCGAGGGAACCGCGGTCATCGACTCCTACGAGCGTGTCAGCGCCAAGAACAAGAGCGGTGTCTACGCACCGGGTACCTGGGTGACCGACAAGATCTTCGCCAAGGGCATCGGCAGCACGATCAAGGGCATCAAGATCGGTGTCGGCGGCCTCCAGGAGAAGGCCTGGACGCTCAAGCTGAGCGGCCATATCTGTGCCACCTCGCCGGACGTCACCGTGGACGGCCGTACCGCGGTGGTCGTCCAGCCCGCCCAGCACAAGGGAGCCGAGGGCGAGGGCATCTGCGACGAGATCGTGTTCCTCGACCTCGACCACGGCAAGGTGCTCTGGCGCAGGCAGATGCCGGGTGCCGACCAGGCGTACGTCACGAACACCAATCTGACGATGACGCGGAACACGGTGGCCGTGGCCTGGAGAGCGGGCTCGGTCGGGTACGACATGAAGGCCGGCAAGCAGCTCTGGAAGAGCACGGGCGTCGACGCGTGCCAGGACGTGGGCTTCGCCGGCGGCCGTGCCCTGCTCGCCCTGATCCGCTGCGGAACGGATGAAACCCCCGAGTACAAGGTGCAGAAGGTCGACCCGCACAGTGGCCGGCCCGTGTGGACGTACAAGGTCGCGCAGGGGATCGCGCAGGTCTATCTGCCCTCCTCCGACCCGCCCGTCCTCGCCGTCGCCGCGGGCGACAGCCAGGTGACCGACCTGATCACGCTCGACGACCGGGGCAGGCACCTCGCCACGATCTCCCTGGAGGGTGACCTGTACGACGCGATGTGCGGTCGGCACTACGGCGCCATCGGGTACTTCGGCACCATCGAGAGCTGCGACGGCGTGGTCGTGGGACGCACCGAGGTGTTCGTCGTCAGCACGAAGGAGAACTGGATCATGGGGTTCGACCGGAAGACGGGCAAGACCCGGCGCAAGCTCGACGGGCGGGGTTCGATGCAGCCCATCCAGCCGCTGCGGATGAGCGGCGACCAGCTCCTGGTGTACTCGCCCACCGGCGACGGGATCGGTCCCGCCGCGGTCCTGCTCTGGGACCCGCGCACCGGCAAGGAGAGGCCCTTCCTCCTGTTCAGCCTTCCGGATGACAGCCGGTACGAGCTGAGCGACCCGGACGATTCGGACATCATCGTCGAGGGTGGCCGCGTCTTCTTCGCGAAGCGACAGCTCTCACCGGACGAGGACCACCCCGATGTCGCCGTGACGGTGGCCATCGGCGTGGGCAGCGTCGAGTAGCACCGCCGAGAGCAGCACCGTCGAGCAGCTCCGGGACCGGCGGGCGACCGGCCCGGACAGGCCCCGCCACCCGGGCTGGTACCCTGTGTGACGGCCGTTCGTGTACGCACCCCCGGACCCCACCGAAGCCCCGACCGGGCCGCACCGGGAATCTGGAGGTCGCGCTCAGCGGATCCCCGCCTTCCGAGTCATGGAAGCTCCCCTGCGATGCAGACCAGGGGCACTCGGTGGCCTCCAAAGAATCACAAGGAGTACGCGTGTCGCTCGACGCCGCTACGAAGAAGCAGATCATCGCCGAGTTCGGTGCCAAGGAGGGTGACACCGGCTCCCCCGAGGTCCAGGTCGCGCTGCTGTCGCGCCGCATCTCGGACCTGACCGAGCACCTCAAGACGCACAAGCACGACCACCACTCCCGCCGTGGTCTGCTGATCCTGGTCGGCCAGCGTCGCCGCCTGCTGCAGTACCTGGCCAAGAAGGACATCCAGCGCTTCCGCGTGCTGGTCGACCGCCTCGGCATCCGCCGCGGTGCGGCCGGCGGCGCCAAGTAAGACGCCGTGAAGGGGAGCGGTTCCCACGCGAGGGGGCCGCTCCCTTTTGCTGTACGTGCGGACTGTCACCCCACCTTTGTAGTGTGGTAGCACAACGCCATACGTACGACGCAGTGTGACAACGCCTGGGACACGCCAGGCGCCGTCGCACACCGAACGAGGAGAAGCGCGCCGCGCCGCCGCCGGTCCTCGGTAGTGGCCCCCGGGGGAAGATCCCCGGGTGCTTCGATCGAAGACCGGCCCGCACCAACGGAGCGCCTCTCCGCCACCGTCCTACTGCCACACGGGCAGCCGGGACGAAGACGAGGAGAAATAGCTAGTGGAGAACGAGACCCACTACGCCGAGGCCGTCATCGACAACGGCTCCTTCGGCACCCGTACGATCCGCTTCGAGACGGGCCGCCTGGCCAAGCAGGCCGCCGGTTCCGCCGTCGCGTACCTGGACGACGACACGATGGTCCTGTCGGCCACCACCGCGTCCAAGAACCCCAAGGACCAGCTCGACTTCTTCCCGCTGACGGTCGACGTCGAGGAGCGGATGTACGCGGCCGGGAAGATCCCCGGTTCCTTCTTCCGCCGTGAGGGCCGTCCCTCCGAGGACGCCATCCTGACCTGCCGTCTCATCGACCGCCCGCTGCGCCCGTCCTTCAAGAAGGGCCTGCGCAACGAGATCCAGGTCGTCGCCACGGTCATGGCGCTCAACCCCGACCACCTGTACGACGTCGTGGCGATCAACGCCGCCTCCGCGTCCACGCAGCTCGCGGGCCTGCCCTTCTCCGGCCCGATCGGCGGCGTCCGCGTCGCGCTGATCAACGGCCAGTGGGTCGCCTTCCCGACGCACACCGAGCTGGAGGCCGCGGTCTTCGACATGGTGGTCGCCGGTCGCGTCCTGGAGGACGGCGACGTCGCGATCATGATGGTCGAGGCCGAGGCCACCGAGCACACCATCAAGCTCGTCGAGGGTGGCGTCGAGGCGCCGACCGAGGAGGTCGTGGCCTCCGGTCTCGACGCCGCGAAGCCCTTCATCAAGGTCCTGTGCAAGGCGCAGGCGGACCTCGCCGCGAAGGCCGCCAAGCCGACCGGCGAGTTCCCGATCTTCCTCGACTACCAGGACGACGTCCTGGAGGCGCTGACCGGCGCCGTCCGCCCCGAGCTGGCCCAGGCGCTGACCATCGCCGGCAAGCAGGAGCGCGAGGCCGAGCTGGACCGCGTCAAGCAGCTCGCCGCCGAGAAGCTCCTGCCGGAGTTCGAGGGCCGCGAGAAGGAGATCTCCGCCGCGTACCGCTCGCTGACCAAGACCCTGGTCCGTGAGCGCGTCATCAAGGAGAAGAAGCGCATCGACGGCCGCGGTGTCACCGACATCCGCACGCTGGCCGCCGAGGTCGAGGCCATCCCGCGGGTGCACGGCTCGGCCCTGTTCGAGCGCGGCGAGACCCAGATCCTGGGCGTCACCACGCTGAACATGCTGCGCATGGAGCAGCAGTTGGACACCCTCTCCCCGGTGACCCGCAAGCGCTACATGCACAACTACAACTTCCCGCCGTACTCCACGGGTGAGACGGGCCGCGTCGGTTCCCCGAAGCGCCGCGAGATCGGCCACGGCGCGCTGGCCGAGCGCGCCCTGGTGCCGGTGCTGCCCGCGCGCGAGGAGTTCCCGTACGCGATCCGTCAGGTCTCCGAGGCCCTCGGTTCCAACGGCTCCACGTCGATGGGTTCCGTCTGCGCCTCCACCATGTCGCTGCTGAACGCCGGTGTGCCGCTCAAGGCCCCGGTCGCCGGTATCGCCATGGGCCTGATCTCCCAGGAGATCGAGGGCGAGACGCACTACGTGACGCTGACCGACATCCTCGGTGCCGAGGACGCCTTCGGCGACATGGACTTCAAGGTCGCCGGTACGAAGGAGTTCGTCACCGCCCTCCAGCTCGACACGAAGCTGGACGGCATCCCGGCCTCCGTCCTGGCCGCGGCCCTCAAGCAGGCCCGCGACGCCCGTCTGCACATCCTCGATGTGATGACGGAGGCCATCGACCGGCCCGACGCGATGTCCCCGAACGCTCCGCGGATCATCACCGTCAAGATCCCGGTCGACAAGATCGGTGAGGTCATCGGCCCGAAGGGCAAGATGATCAACCAGATCCAGGAGGACACCGGCGCCGAGATCACGATCGAGGACGACGGCACGATCTACATCGGTGCCGCCGACGGCCCCTCCGCCGAGGCCGCCCGCACCACGATCAACAGCATCGCCAACCCGACCATGCCGGAGGTCGGCGAGCGCTACCTGGGCACGGTCGTGAAGACGACCACCTTCGGTGCGTTCGTCTCCCTGCTGCCGGGCAAGGACGGCCTGCTGCACATCTCGCAGATCCGCAAGCTCGCCGGTGGCAAGCGCGTGGAGAACGTCGAGGACGTGGTCGGCGTGGGCCAGAAGGTCCAGGTCGAGATCGCCGAGATCGACTCCCGCGGCAAGCTCTCCCTCATCCCCGTGATCGAGGGCGAGGACGACGAGGCGAAGGACGACACCGACAAGTGACGTCCCGTGGCTTCAAGGCGACGGCCCGCACCTCCTCGGAGGCGCGGGCCGTCGCCCGTACCCAAACCCTCATCAAGGGCGAGAACGGCATCGGCACGGTCCGTAAGACCACTCTTCCGGGTGGTCTGCGTATCGTCACCGAGACCCTGCCGTCCGTACGCTCCGCCACGTTCGGTATCTGGGCGCATGTCGGCTCCCGCGACGAGACGCCGTCGCTGAACGGCGCCACGCACTACCTGGAGCACCTGCTCTTCAAGGGCACGTCACGGCGCAGCGCGCTGGACATCTCCGCCGCGATCGACGCGGTCGGCGGCGAGATGAACGCGTTCACGGCCAAGGAGTACACGTGCTACTACGCGCGCGTGCTCGACACCGATCTGCCGCTCGCCATCGACGTGGTCTGCGACATGCTCACGGGCTCGCTCATCCGCGAGGAGGACGTCGACGTCGAGCGTGGCGCGATCCTCGAAGAGATCGCGATGACGGAGGACGACCCGGGCGACTGTGTGCACGACCTGTTCGCGCACACGATGCTCGGTGACACCCCGCTGGGCCGCCCGGTCCTCGGCACGGTCGACACGGTCAACGCCCTGAGCGCCGACCGCATCCGCCGCTTCTACCGCAAGCACTACGACCCCACGCATCTGGTGGTCGCCTGCGCGGGCAACGTCGACCACCACAAGGTCGTACGCCAGGTGCGGGCCGCCTTCGAGAAGGCCGGTGCCTTCAAGCGGCTCGACGCCACGCCGATCGAGCCGCGGGTGGGCCGTCGTGCCATCCGTACCGCCGGGCGCGTGGAACTGCTGGGCCGCAAGACCGAGCAGGCGCATGTCGTCCTCGGGATGCCGAGCCTGGCCCGTACCGACGAGCGCCGCTGGGCGCTGGGCGTCCTCAACACCGCCCTCGGCGGCGGCATGTCCTCCCGCCTCTTCCAGGAGGTCCGGGAGAAGCGCGGCCTGGCGTACAGCGTGTACTCGTACACCTCGGGCTTCGCCGACTGCGGTCTCTTCGGTGTGTACGCGGGCTGCCGTCCCAGCCAGGTGCACGACGTCCTCAGGATCTGCCGCGACGAGCTGGACCAGGTCGCGGAGCACGGTCTGTCGGACGACGAGATCGCGCGCGCCATCGGCCAGCTCAAGGGCTCCACGGTCCTCGGTCTCGAGGACACGGGTGCGCTGATGAACCGCATCGGCAAGAGTGAGCTGTGCTGGGGCGATCAGATGTCGGTCGATGACATGCTGGCGCGGATAGCCGAGGTCACCCCGGACGACGTCCGGTCCGTGGCCCGCGAGATCCTGGGTCAGCGGCCGTCCCTCTCGGTCATCGGCCCGCTCAAGGACAAGCAGGCCTCCCGGCTGCACGAAGCGGTCGCCTGAGCCGTCGACAGTCCGTACGTCCTCGACAGTCCGTACGTCGATCAAGGAATCAAGGAACATGAGCAAGCTGCGCGTGGCGGTCCTCGGAGCCCGGGGCCGGATCGGTTCGGAGGCGGTACGGGCCGTCGAGGCCGCCGAGGACATGGAGCTGGTCGCCGCCCTCGGCCGGGGCGACAAGCTGGAGACGCTGGTCGAGTCCGGTGCCGAGGTGGCGGTCGAGCTGACCACCCCGGCCTCGGTGATGGGCAACCTCGACTTCTGTGTACGGCACGGCATCCACGCCGTGGTCGGCACGACCGGCTGGACCGAGGAGCGCCTGGCGCAGCTCACCGGGTGGCTCGCGCAGTCCCCGGAGACCGGCATCCTCATCGCGCCGAACTTCTCCATCGGCGCCGTGCTGACCATGAAGTTCGCCGAGGTGGCGGCCCCGTACTTCGAGTCCGTCGAGGTGATCGAGCTGCATCACCCGAACAAGGTGGACGCCCCCAGCGGTACGGCCACGCGCACGGCCCAGCTCATCGCGGACGCGCGCCGCGAGGCGGGCAGCGCGGCGCAGCCCGACGCCACGGTGACCGCGCTGGACGGGGCCCGCGGGGCGGACGTCGACGGCGTCCCGGTGCACGCGGTCCGGCTGCGCGGGCTGCTCGCCCACCAGGAGGTGCTGCTCGGCGGCGAGGGCGAGACCCTCACCATCCGCCATGACTCCCTGCACCACAGCAGCTTCATGCCGGGCATCCTGCTCGGCGCCCGTCGCGTCGTGTCCACCCCGGGCCTGACCTTCGGTCTCGAGCACTTCCTGGATCTGAAGTAGTCACGATGGGCGCGAAGATCACCTATGCCGTCACGGCCGCCGTCCTGGTCGTCTACTTCGTCCTGGTCGGCAGCCGTGGTGTGCTCCTGATCCAGCACGGCACCGTGGTCACGGTCACCTTCGGTGTCGCGGTGCTGATCCTGCCGGTCATCGGTGTGTGGTTCCTGTGGAAGAACACGCAGTTCGTCCGCAGGGCCAACCGGCTGGCCGCCGAGCTGGACGCCGAGGGCGGGCTGCCCGTGGACGAGTTGAGGCGTTCCCCGAGCGGCCGTATCGACCGCGACTCGGCCGACGAGGTCTTCGCCCGGCGCAAGGCGGAGACCGAGGACGCCCCGGACGACTGGCGCAGTTGGTTCCGGCTGGCGGTCGCCTACCACGACGCGCGGGACACGCCGCGCGCCCGCAAGGCGATGCAGCGGGCGATCGCCCTGCACGACGCCCGGACGACCGTGTCCTGAACGACGGTACGACGAAGGGGCCGCCCCACTCGCAAGTGCGGGGCGGCCCCTTCGTCATACGGTCGTACGGTCTCAGGCCCGGCTGTACTCCGCGGCCCAGGCCTCGAGTCCGTCGGCCGCCCGGTCGAAGGCCTGCGGACGGGCCAGGAAGTCGGCGTCGTGCGTGGTGAGCAGCGGTCCCGTGGCCCCGGGCGTACGGCCCTTGTGGACGAGGACGAGCGCCTGTCCCTGCACCGTGCGCGGCAGCCCGAGCCAGCGCACCGGCTGCTGCACCGTCCGGACCGCGGCGGCCTTCTGCCAGGACGTGGTCCGCGTGAGGAAGAAGCCCACCCGGCGCAGCCCGTGCGCGCTCACCCAGACGCCCATGCGCAGCATCCGCAGCGCACCGGCGAGGACGACCAGGGCTATGCCGAGCACCGTGAAGGCGCCGGAGGGCGTGCCGGTCATCGCGATGATGAGGGCCGCGAAGAGCACGTACGACGAGAGCATGAGCAGGACCGCCGCCGCGCTCACGCGCCAGGGGCCGGGGCGGTAGGGGCGCCGCCAGCGCTCGTGGTCGTCGGCGGGCAGCGGGTGATCGTCCGCTCCCTGCTCGAAAGCACGGTCGGCCGTCAGGAAGGGCAGGGGCACGACTGATCCTCACTCGGTCCACGGGGGGTGCCCGGTGAGGCTATCGAGCCATGACCCCGCTCACCACCCTCGGGGGTCCCCGGCGGGCTCAGCGCCCGTCGGAGGCCTCGGAATGCTGGATCTCGGCGGGCGAATGCTGCGACATGGCGGGCATGCCGATGATCAGGGCGCCCACGAGCCCCCCGACGACGGTCAGCCCGAGCAGCCAGCGCGCAACGCGCTGACCTGCGGACACACGCTCGCGAGGCGGCGGAGTGACATTGCTGCGGAAGGAGTCGGCCTCGGCGAGGAAGGCGAACGGTACGGGCTCGCGCCGACGGGACATGGGAAGTGCTTCTCCTGTGGACTCGGAGGGACCGATGGACCCGGGACGGACGGTGGACGACGGGCGGCGACGGGGAGACCCGGAGGGACCGGGCAGGCCGGTGACAACCGGGTGACCCGAACAATCCGCTGTCACCGGGACAGACGAACGATCGGGGCGGAAGGTGCCCTGTTTCACCGAATTCGCCGAACTTCGGGGACGAATGTAGCGGCCCGGTACCGAACGCCCCGTTGTCGGTGCCGGGCCGTAGAGTGGGCGCCGCCCGAGCATGTGATGGGAAGGACCCCCTACGCCGTGACCGACACCCCCGCCGACGACCTGAAACCCCGCTTCCGCAGCGATGTCACCGTCGAACTGGTCAAGCACAGCGCGGCCGACTCCGACGTGCTGTGGGCCGCCCGCGTCTCCACGGCCGGCGAGCAGTCCCTGGAGGAGCTGCAGAAGGACCCGGAGCGCTCCAAGGGCCTGATCAACTACCTGATGCGCGACCGGCACGGCAGCCCCTTCGAGCACAACTCGATGACCTTCTTCATCAGCGCCCCGATCTTCGTCTTCCGCGAGTTCATGCGGCACCGCGTGGGCTGGTCGTACAACGAGGAGTCGGGCCGGTACCGCGAGCTGGAGCCGGTCTTCTACGTCCCCGACGCGTCCCGCAAGCTCGTCCAGGAGGGGCGTCCGGGCAAGTACCGCTTCGTCGAGGGCAGCCAGGCGCAGCAGGAGCTGACGGGCCGCGTCATGGAGGACGCGTACGTCCACGCCTACGAGGCGTACCAGGAGATGCTCGCCGCCGGTGTCGCGCGCGAGGTCGCCCGTTCGGTCCTGCCGGTCGGCCTGTTCTCCTCGATGTACGCGACCTGCAACGCCCGCTCGCTGATGCACTTCCTCGGCCTGCGCACGCAGCACGAGCTGGCGAAGGTCCCGTCCTTCCCGCAGCGGGAGATCGAGATGGTCGGCGAGAAGATGGAGGCCGAGTGGGCCAAGCTCATGCCGCTCACGTACGCCGCCTTCAACGCCAACGGCCGAGTGGCGCCGTAGCGCCCACCCGCACCCCGCCGGTACGCATGCGCGATGAGCCGAGCGAAGTGTCCGTATTGCGGCATTTCCCGAAGTTCATCTAGCCTGATCAAACGGACCCGGCACTGCTTGAACCCCCGAGCAGGCAGTGCCGGGCTCCACCTTTGTCAGGACTTATCCCGCCCCCCCGAGGGAAGACCGCACCCCGGGCAACGAGTAGCGTGTTACCCATGGCTCCGACCTCCACTCCGCAGATCCCCTTCGGGCGGATCCTCACCGCCATGGTCACGCCCTTCACGGCGGACGGCGCACTCGACCTCGACGGCGCCCAGCGGCTCGCCACCCACCTGGTGGACGCAGGCAATGACGGCCTGATCCTCAACGGCACCACCGGCGAGTCCCCGACCACCAGCGACGCGGAGAAATCGGATCTCGTACGAGCCGTACTGGAAGCGGTCGGCGACCGCGCCCACATCGTCGCCGGGGTCGGCACGAACGACACCCGCCACAGCGTCGAACTGGCGCGCGCGGCCGAGCGGGCCGGCGCCCACGGTCTGCTGACCGTCACGCCGTACTACAACAAGCCCTCCCAGGAGGGCCTCCACCGGCACTTCACGGCCATCGCCGACGCCACCGAGCTGCCGGTCATGCTCTACGACATCCCGGGCCGCAGCGGTGTCCCGATCAACACCGAGACCATCGTCCGCCTCGCGGAGCACCCCCGGATCGTGGCCAACAAGGACGCCAAGGGCGACCTCGGCCGCGCGAGCTGGGCCATCGCCGAGTCCGGCCTCGCCTGGTACTCCGGCGACGACATGCTCAACCTGCCACTGCTCTCCGTGGGCGCGGTCGGCTTCGTCTCGGTCGTCGGCCATGTCGTCACGCCCGAGCTGCGCGCCATGGCCGAGGCCTACGCGGACGGCGACGTCCACAAGGCGCTGGAGATCCACCAGCGGCTGCTCCCGGTGTTCACCGGCATGTTCCGCACCCAGGGCGTCATGACCACCAAGGCCGCCCTCGCCCTCCAGGGCCTGCCCGCCGGTCCGCTGCGCTCACCCATGGTCGAGCTCTCCCCCGAGGAGACCGCCCAGCTCAAGATCGATCTTGCGGCCGGCGGGGTACAGCTCTGACACAGACTTCACAACTGAATAGGCAGGACAACAGGTGCCTGCACGCCACACGACAACTGCATTTGCACGAACGTCATGCGCGCCGCGTGCCCTACAGGTACGTGGCGCGCATCGTGAGGAGAGTCTTTTGAGTCATCCGCATCCTGAACTCGGCCCGCCGCCGAAGCTCCCCGAAGGCGGCCTGAGGGTCACCCCGCTCGGCGGCCTGGGGGAGATCGGCCGGAACATGACGGTCTTCGAGTACGGCGGCCGTCTGCTGATCGTTGACTGCGGAGTGCTCTTCCCCGAGGAGGAGCAGCCCGGAGTCGACCTGATCCTGCCGGACTTCTCGTCCATCCGGGACCGTATCGACGACATCGAGGGCATCGTCCTCACGCACGGGCACGAGGACCACATCGGCGCGGTTCCGTTCCTGCTGCGGGAGAAGCCCGACATCCCGCTGATCGGTTCCAAGCTGACCCTCGCGCTGATCGAGGCGAAGCTCCAGGAGCACCGCATCCGTCCGTACACCCTGGAGGTGGCCGAGGGGCGGCGCGAGCGCGTCGGGCCCTTCGACTGCGAGTTCATCGCGGTCAACCACTCCATCCCGGACGCCCTCGCGGTCGCCATCCGCACCCCCGCGGGCATGGTGGTCCACACCGGCGACTTCAAGATGGACCAGTTGCCGCTGGACAACCGCCTGACGGACCTGCACGCGTTCGCGCGGCTGAGCGAGGAGGGCATCGACCTCCTCCTCACCGACTCCACCAACGCCGAGGTCCCCGGGTTCACGCCGCACGAGCGCGACATCTCCAACGTCCTGCGTCAGGTGTTCGCGAACGCCCGCAAGCGGATCATCGTGGCGAGCTTCGCCAGCCATGTCCACCGGATCCAGCAGATCCTGGACGCGGCGCACGAGTACGGCCGCCGGGTGGCCTTCGTCGGCCGCTCGATGGTCCGCAACATGGGCATCGCGCGGGACCTCGGCTATCTGAAGGTCCCGCCGGGCCTGGTCGTGGACGTACGGACGCTGGACGACCTGCCGGACCACGAGGTGGTCCTGGTCTGTACGGGCTCCCAGGGCGAGCCGATGGCGGCCCTGTCGCGCATGGCCAACAGGGACCACCAGATCCGCATCGTCGAGGGCGACACGGTGATCCTGGCGTCCTCGCTGATCCCGGGCAACGAGAACGCGGTGTACCGCGTGATCAACGGCCTGACGCGGTGGGGCGCGAACGTCGTGCACAAGGGCAACGCCAAGGTGCACGTCTCGGGCCACGCGTCCGCGGGCGAGCTGCTGTACTTCTACAACATCTGCCGGCCCAGGAACCTGATGCCGGTCCACGGCGAGTGGCGCCATCTGCGGGCGAACGCGGAGCTGGGCGCGCTGACCGGGGTTCCGCACGACCGGATCGTCATCGCCGAGGACGGCATCGCCGTCGACCTTGTCGAGGGCAAGGCGAGGATCTCCGGCAAGGTCCAGGCGGGGTACGTGTACGTCGACGGCCTCTCGGTCGGTGACGTCGGCGAGCCCGCGCTCAAGGACCGCAAGATCCTCGGTGACGAGGGCATCATCTCGGTCTTCGTCGTGGTGGACTCGTCCACGGGCAAGATCACCGGTGGCCCCCATGTCCAGGCCCGTGGCTCGGGCATCGAGGACTCGGCCTTCGCGGCCGTGCTCCCGAAGGTCACGGAAGTGCTGGAGAAGTCGGCGCAGGACGGGGTCGTCGAGCCCCACCAGCTCCAGCAGCTCATGCGCCGGACTCTGGGCAAGTGGGTCTCGGACACGTACCGGCGCAGGCCGATGATCCTGCCGGTGGTCGTCGAGGTCTGACGTTCCGTCAACGACCGAGCACTGCCACGACCGGAGCGGGGCGCCTCGATTTGCATCGGGGCGCCCCGCTCCAGTACGTTTACGGCTCCGCCAGCAAGGGAAGCCCCGGGCGCCATCGTGTGCCAGGGACCGACCGGAGCGGGTGGAAATTCCGACTCAGAATCTCTGATAAAGTCGGAACCGCCGGAAAGGGAAACGCGAGAGCGAGAACCTGGAAAGCACCGAGGAAATCGGATCGGAAAGATCTGATAGAGTCGGAAACACCGAAGGGAAAGCGCCCGGAGGAAAGCCTGAGAGAGTCTCTCGGGTGAGTACGAAGGAAGCATCCGTTCCTTGAGAACTCAACAGTGTGCCAAAAGTCAACGCCAGATATGTTGATACCCCGTCTCCGACCGGTTTCGGTTGGGGCGAGGTTCCTTTGAAATAACACAGCGAGGACGCTGTGAACCGAGGGGACTATTCCTCCTCTTGGTTCCGCTCCCGTGGTGTCACCGGATTACCGGTAAGCATTCACGGAGAGTTTGATCCTGGCTCAGGACGAACGCTGGCGGCGTGCTTAACACATGCAAGTCGAACGATGAAGCCCTTCGGGGTGGATTAGT